>NZ_JAGPOX010000001.1 GCF_019038435.1 Nocardia alni | reverse complement strand
GCCTCCGGCCGTTCCGGCCGGACTCCATTGCGGCGGGGTGTCTCGTTCACTGCGCGCCGGACCGTGTCGGCCTCTGTCTCCGGCCGTTCCGGCCGGACTCCATTGCGGCTACATCGAAACCATGGCGCCGGTCATCGAGTATTTCGACTGCCTCCGGCCGTTCCGGCCGGACTCCATTGCGGCGACGCCGCCGGGAACTGGGTCGCTACCGCCCAAACCGTCTGCCTCCGGCCGTTCCGGCTGGACTCCATTGCGGCGAGCAGGTGGTTTGCGGCGCAACGTGTTCGGGCTGTGCTGCCTTCGGCCGTCCGGCCGGACTCCATTGCGGCTGCCAGAACGGTGCGGGACCGAACAGGTGTCACCGGCCTGCCTCCGGCCGTCCGGCCGGACTCCATTTGCGGAGTTGGTGGGTATGCTCGGTTCGGGTTCGATCTGGTGATGGATGTCGACCGGGCAGGGGGCTGGGATTGGGCGACGAGGATGGGGTGGCGCGGTTCCGGTCGGAGGTCGCGGCGTTTTACGCCGGTTTCGGGCAGTCCGAGTTGCTGGTGTCCGCGTTCCGGGATGCGGTGTTGTTCGTGCCGTTGACCGGCGACGATCGTATATTCACCAGCGAGGTCGGCGGAGTGCACTGGATATGCGCGTTCACCAGTGTGGAAGAGCTGGCCGCGTACTGGCAGCGTCGTGGTGCGGTGACCCCGCCGCGGGAGTACAGGTATCACACGCTGCGGGGTGACCGGTTGGCCGAGTACGCGGCCGGGCGAGCGAAGCCGACCGGGGTGATGGTGGACGCGGTCGGTACGACACCGATGGCCTTCCCGCCAGCAATCCAGGAGGACCAGAAGGGCACCGCGACCGTGGGGGTGGTGTAGCGGTGGCGGAGAATCTGAATGTCGATCCGGCGGTGTTGACCCAGGCCGCCGATGGGATCAACGGGATCATCGGGGAGCTGTCGGGGCTGGGAACGGGTGAGACCGGCGCGGTGGGGCGGGGGTTGTCGTTGCTGAGGTTGTCGGGAATGCAGGCGGGGAAGGCGTCGGTGCACAAGGCGTTGTCGACGTTTTTGGATCGGTGGTCGTGGGGTGTGCGGGCGTTGGTGCAGGCCGGCAACGAGATGGCCGAATCGTTGCATTTGGCGGCGGGCCGCTATCACGAGATGGATGAGACGTTCTCGAACATGCTCAAGGAGGGGTACGCGGATCTGGTCGGGAACCCGCATCTGTCGAATGATCAGATCGATGCCCGCTCGTGGGGAGACACGCTGGCGGACAACGGGTTCAACGATATGCGGCATCCAGATTACAGCCAGTCTTCGCTGCAGGGCGCCTTGGATCATGTCAAGAAGGACGGGCAGGCGATCGCGGCGATCGCTCCGGCGACCATCGGGCAGCCGCTGCGGTGGAATACCGGCGCGGCGCAGCGTGCCGCGCAGATCATGAATGAGAACGGGGGGAACTGATCTCGATGGGCTGGCTGGACGATGCCGCGAACGCGGTCGAGCATGCGGCGGACTCGGTCACCGAGAAAGCCGGTGCGCTGGTCGATGACGGGGCGAAAGCCGCGAGCGCGGTGGCACGGGATCTCGGCGCGAACGGGGTCGCTACCGATATCGAGAACTTCGGGGACAAGGTCGTCGATGCCACCGGTGGGCAGGTGGCCGAGAAGGAACTTGGGCAGACCGACGACCCGAAAGAGTTGATCTACGGGGATACCGGGAAGATCGCGCACACCGGCGATGAGATCAAGAAGATGGGTGCCTCGATCGAGAAGACCGGTGACGCGCTCAAGAAGATCGATGTCGCGCAGTGGACCGGTGCGACCGCGGACGCGTTCCACGATCAATTCGGCAAGCAACCGAAACTGTGGTGGCAGGGCGCGGACGCCATGAACGCCGCGTCCGGGGTGCTGGATGCCTGGTATCACGAGGTCACCGCCGCGCAGGCCAAGGCGGCGGACGCGATCGCGAAGTGGAAACAGGCCGAGGCGGAGGAGCGTAACAAGAAGACCGCGTGGAATGCGTTGTCCGAGCAGCAGAAACGCCGAACCCCGCTGGTCGATACATGGACTTCGATGGGCGAGGCAGCACAGGACATCCTGCGAGGAGCGCGTTCGCAACGCGACAACGCCGCGGCGACCGCAGCGTCGGGGCTGAGCGCGGCGACCGAGTCCGCGCCGGCCGAGCCGTCGTTTGCCGCGCGGATGGTCGCGGATGTCACCGATGCCAATTCCGCGTTGGAGCAGGCGAAGGGGAGTTTCACCAAGGGCCTGGTCGGCAGTGTCACCTCGATGGTGCAGTTCGTGCGGCAGGTGTCACCGACCGACCCTTACAACCAAACCCATCCGGCCGCTTACCTGAAGGGGATGGCGGATCTGGGGACCGGGTTGGTGGTCGCGGACGCGGACCCTGGAGCGACGGTGCATGCGGTCCTGTCCGGCGCGCGCAAGAACCCGGCGGAATTCGCGGGGGCGTTGACCGGGAACCTGGTCACCACCCTGGCCACCGGCGGGGCGGGTGCGGCGAAACCAGCGTTGTCGGCGGTCAAGGACGTCAGCGAGATCTCCCAGGCCACCAAACTCGCCGACGTCGCCGAAGACGCATCCAAGGCCGCCACCGAGCTCCCGCACACCACCCCGAAACTCGACCTTCCACACCCTGCCGACACCGCTCCCGCACCCCACGAGCCAGGACCCGCCCCATCCTCGCCCGGGTCCGATGCCGGCAGCCCGCATCCGTCCGACAGCACTGCACCACAACAACATTCGACCACACCCAGCAGTGAGCACACGCCATCATCGGCCGATACCGGACCCACTCACTCGCCCGATCCTGCGGCACCAGGCAGCCACACCGTGGACTCGGGCACACAATCCCACGGCCCGGATGCGCCCACCACAGGCCCAGGTTCGCACACTGAACCCACTGGACCGCACCCGGATACAAACGCTGGCCCGCATCCGGTGCAGCCCGCTGATCCCGGTCCTGCTCATCCTGGCGACACCGCACACCCGGATCCCTCAGGGCCGCAACCACACCCAGCCGACCCCCCGCCGGGCCCGCACCCGGATCTCGGCGCGCACCCGGATACCCACCCCGATTCGGCAGCCCCGCACGACCATTCGCCGCATCCGGATGCGACCTCCGCGGGACCGGCCGACCACAGCCCGGACAGCACACATCCCGGGCAGGATCACCACGACCTCGACCACACCCCGGACCACCACCCCTCCCCCGACGAACGCGCCGACGCCGACCACGGCACCCACCACGACGCCACCGACGCCGGCCCGGAACACGACCGCACCGAACACCAGAAAGTGTGCTCGGACGACCCGGTCGATATCGCGACCGGAGAATTCCTGCTCCCGGAAACCGACATCGACCTGCCCGGCGTCCTGGGCTTGGTGTTGCGGCGCACACACCGCTCGAACTACCAGCGGGGCCGCTGGTTCGGGCCATCCTGGTCCGCCACCCTGGATATGCGCCTGGTCGCCGAACACGAGGGCGTTACCTTCCTGGGCGAAGACGGGCTCATGCTCGCCTACCCCCACGCCCCGGTCGGTGTCGGGGTAGAGCCGGTCACCGGCGGTCAACGCTGGACATTGACCCGCACCGAAACAGGCAGCTACCAAATCTGGGACCAGCAACGCGAACTGATCTGGCACTTCGCCCCCGAACCCGTCCTGGGCGGTATCGAATCCCGCCTCGGGAACTACGCGATCTCCGCGATCACCGACCGCCACCGCAACCGCATCCGATTCACCTACACCCCCGACGGCGCACCACTTGAGGTCACACACTCCGGCGGCTACCGCGTCCTGATCGACACCCGCGCCGGACGCGTCACCGGCCTCTCGGTCATCGACCGGGGCACCGCAGTGCCGGTCAAGCAATTCGGTTACCAGGCAGGCGAATTGACGTCGGTCGCCAACGGCGTCGGTGCCACCACCGTCTACACCTATACCGAGGGCCGGATGGTGTCGTGGACCGATTCCAACGGCAACCAGATGGTCAACACCTACGACCCCGCTGGGCGTGTGGTGTTCCAGCGCGGCACCAACGGAGTCCTGGACACCGACTTCGACTATTTCGAATTCCCCGACGGCACTGGCAGTCTCACCACCGTCACCGACACCTCCGGCGCGACCACCCGCCACGGCTTCGACCGCGACCTGCGCCAACGTGACCTGATCGACCCCGTCGGCGCCCACACCCACATCGACTACAACGCCGACCGCCGCCCCCTGCAAGTCACCACACCTGACGGCGCAATCACCCGATACCAGTACACCGGTACAGGCGATATCGCGAAAATCATTCGCCCGGACGGCAACTCGACCTCGATCGAATACTTGTTCCGCAACCGCCCCACCACTATCACCGATCCGGACGGCAGCGTGCGCCGGCAGGAATGGAACAAGAACGGCGACCTGGTCGCAGTGGTCGATGCTGGTGGGGCACGCACCGAATACGGTTACCACCCGAATGGCGCTGTGGCGCACACGCTCACCCTGGGTGGCGCCCGCACAAGTATCGAGGTCGACGCTGCCGGGCTGCCGATCGTGTTGACCGATCCGTTGGGTGCGGTGACCCGGATCGAACGCGATGGGCTCGGCCGCCCGGTTGTGGTGACGGATCCGCTAGGGCAGGTGACTCGTTTCGACTGGGCGGCGACCGGGAAGCTGATGCGGCGCACCGATCCCGACGGTCACGCGGAGTCGTGGGAATACGACGGCGAGGGCAACCTCCTGACCCACGTCAACCGAGCAGGGGGCGTCACCCGCTTCACCTATGGCGCCTTCGATCTGATGGCCTCGCGCACCGAACCAGACAGTTCCACAACCCATTACCTGTGGGACGCGCAGCGGCGCTTGTCCGGTGTGGTCAATCCGCTCGGACAGCGGTGGAGCTACGAATACGACCCCGCCGGACGAGTTATCGCCGAGACCGACTACACCGGCGCGACCACCCGCTACACCCACGACCCGACCGGCCGCGTCGCCACGCTCACTCCAGCAACCGGCATCAGCCGCCGTCACCGATACGACCTCCTGGGGCGACTCACCGAAACGAACACCGACACCGGCGAATTCGTTCGATTCACCCATGATATGACCGGACGGGTTCTGACCGCACTCTCGGGCATCGGCGAGGAGACCACTCACACCCTGGCCTTCACCTACACCCCCGCCGGCCAGCTGGCATCCCAGCAACTCGACGACCAACCACCCACCCGCCACACCTACGACCCCCGCGGCCACCGCATCGCGCGCACCACACCGACCGGCGGGAATACGAGCTGGCATTACGACACCGCCGACCGCGTGCTCGGCCTACAGACCGAGGGCCAGCACCTGTCCTTCACTTACGATCCACTCGGCCGCGCCACTGGCTGGCGGGTCGGCGAAATTGACATCCGCACCCACCTGACCGGCACCGGCCAAGTCCACACCCAGGACATCACCGCCTTCCCCGGCACATCCCTATCGCTGAACCTGGGCCCGTCCAGTCGACCCGCGCCACGAACGATCCGGCACGACGAATACCAATACCGCCCCGACGGCTACCTCGCCACTCACACCGTGGCCCGCCCCCACAGCACACCGACTCGCCAGGACTACGACCTGGATCCCATCGGACGAGTCACCAGCATCCTGCGCGACGGCGCACTGAGCGAGGCATACGCCTACGACCCCCTCGGCAACATCACCAACGCCCTACCCGCCACATCGGCCCACGCCGCTCCCAGTCCCCAAGGAACCGAACCCGACAGCGACGGTCAAGGCGAGGACTACCGCGAATATCACAACAACCTCCTCATCCGCTCTGGCCGCACTCACTACTACTACGACCCGGCCGGACGCCTGATCCGGAAAGTCACCACCCGGCCCTCACGCGAACCCGACGTCTGGCACTACCGGTACAACGCATTCGACCAGCTCACCGACATCTTCACCCCCGAACGACAATGGTGGCGATACACCTATGACGCCCTCGGACGCCGCACCAGCAAACAACACCTCGCCAGCGACGGCACCATCCTGGAACGCCTCGACTTCACCTGGGACGGCACCCGCCTCATCGAACAAACCGTCGGCAAAACCACCACCCGGTGGCACTACCACCCCGACAGCTACCGACCCATCACCCAATCCACCAACCGCGAATCTGCCGATCGTGAGTTCTATGCGATCATCACCGATCTCGCCGGTGCACCCACCGACCTCATCGACCCGAATACTGCTGAAACCAGCAGTGCCACAACCTCGCTGTGGGGGCAGGCCGTTTGGAATGCCGACCAGGTCAGCACCCCAATCCGGTTCGCCGGTCAATACCACGACCAAGAAAGCGGGCTCCACTACAACCTGCACCGTACGTACGACCCCGCCTCCGGACGATTCCTGACCCAGGACCCACTCGGACTCTCTCCAGCGCCGAATCCGTTTGCATATCCTCACAACCCCGTCTCCTGGGCAGACCCCCTGGGTTTGATGCCAGAGGCATGTGGGAGCACAGATCCGCGAGCGGTTCGATTCACCCAGGATTCGGTCAGCTCACAGTTCCGAAACCAGGGCTCAGTATTCGATCTTGCGGATGCCCTGAGGTCAGGAGATGTCGCGCCAAGCGAGATTCCCCCGATCCGTGTATTCGAAAAGAATGGAGACTTATATACTCTGGACAATCGTCGGCTGCTGGCTTTTCAGATGGCTGACGTGCACGTCCCTTATACGATGGCTACGCCACAAGAAATTGCTCGCGACGCATTCAAGATGACATCTAAGACCGACGGCCAGAGTATTCGAATCAGAGGAGCAGGAGGCACGACGTGGCCGAGTTAGAGCCAGCCGAAGTGCATGATCGATCGGAATTTGTCGTATACGTTCACCGCCTTGCCGAAGCGGTCAGCCACAGTCCTGGAGACTACGAAAATATTCGATCCGGAGACTTTCTTGAAGCCGCTGCTGCATGGGTTAACGATGCAGATGATTTCATTCACTCCGCTGAGAGCGAAGAGCGGTCCGAACGGATCAATTGGCCATTTATCGCCACGTTACTGACAGCGGCGTTAGTGTACGAATAGGCTCAAACCATGAAGCGAGAGGACTAAAAAGCGATGCTGGGTCTCGCTCATTATCCGTATCGAGCGCCCACGCTCACTTCCGAGGATCTTCTTTAACATATTCGCATCGATTGCGGATAATCACTCCAAAGGGCGCTGCTGTTCGACTTTATAGCCCGGAAGAATACGACGAATGTCGAGCTTGCACTATAAGTAAGACCGTGGCAGTCTTGCCCTCGCACGCCAAGCGTGTGGCCGCTCTGAAGCTCCCCGGCAAATAGAAGTTTGTTTCGGCGCAAAAACAACGGATATGGTTTGAACAGCAGCGATGGTGTGTTGGCGGTGGATGGTGACAGGATTCGGGAGCTGAGGCTGGTGTCTGTCTGAACCCTCCGGACATCGGTCGGGTAGCGCGGCGGCTCCAGTGTGTGGGGCCGGAGCCCCCGCTGCTTGAGGTACGTCACGAGCACGCCAGAAAGGGAGCAATAGCGGGACGGCATCGGCGCCGGCCAGGAGGCCGATCCTGTGGACACCGCCTACACCACACGCACGTGCATCCACTGCGGCAAGACTGTTCGCAGCAAGACACGCGCGGATTTCCACTCCACATGCGCGAAACGCGAAGCGGACCGGCTGGCGCGAACGCGAACCGGCGCACGCAGGGCTAGCGTTAGCTCAACCGCGACTTCGGCGGCGGCCACCGCGTGCCCGGTGTGGTTCGCAACGGCGACGTCCACGCTGTCGAGCGGCCCGATTCTGACGGACGTTCAAGGGAGGAATTTCAGAGGCTCTGCGGACGGTCTACAGCCGGGATGGATGGAGCGACAAGTGCGCAAGAACCTGCGAAGGCTCGCTCAGTTCCGAGGCCCAGTTGGTCAGCGGACATCGATGATGTCGTCGAGTGCTGCGCGAGCGGCGCTCAGGAGTTCGAGGCGACTGTCAAGGAAGCGCTCGCCGATCTCTTCGATCCGCTGCTGACGGCCGTGCAGATCATCAGCGGAACGCGCATGCGCCTCAGCAAAATCGCGGACCTCCTGTATTAGCGTGCCGAACTGCGAAACCAGCTCTTGAGTAGCGGATGCGACCGGATCAGGCCCCTCGAGCAGTACCGAATCGGCCACCTGCTCCGCATGCTTGAACAGTCTACGGATCTCGGAAAACCGTTCCAGGGAAAAAGGTTCCGGTGGCGTTGCGGCTTTGAGGGAACGATACTCTTGCTGATTCGCGCGGTCAGCGGCGGCCAATGCCTGTAGGAAGTCGAGATAGGCGGCCTGGCGGCGTTCGCGTCGCCAACGGAAGTGCTCCACCCTTAGCTCGAGAATCTGATTGTCCTTCTGCGCCAGATCCTTTCGTACCTGTTCGCGCTCGAGAGCAGCTTGACGACGATTCTCGGCCCTTGCCCCGATGATCGCCGTAAGTCCTGCGCCAAGGGCGGTCCCCAAAACGCCCACTGCCGCAACGAGAACACTGATCACGGCATCTCCGACGGCAACTGTGCTGGGGCTGGCGCAGGAACCTGGCGGGCAGGCGCGAGAAATTTCACCCGCACGGGCTTCAGATCGAGCTCGTCACGTGCGGCGTCGATAAATCTCTCGAACGCTTGCCCCGCAGGAATCCTTATCCGGTACCAGTCCTCGACGCGATGGAAACGATCCTGCGCGTCATAGAACAGCTCTGTTATCGCGAGGTCCATAGCCACGGCGGCCTGAACGACCTCCGGTGCACCATGCAGCAACACCGCCGCGTGGGCGTCGTCCCAGCTGCTGTCCTCACGAACGCGTGCAACGAGTTCCGGGAACATCGGGTCCGCTGGATCCGCCAGGGCCACCGCGCGAATTCCCTCGACCGTCCGGCGGAATACCTGTGCAAGATGTTGATGGCTAGCAACCATCTGATCTCGTCTCCACCGCGTGGTCTCCGAGCGCATGTCCCAGAACCGCCCGAGGATGATGCCTAGTGTTGCAGCTACCGCCGCCACTATTGCTGCGGTCATCACCCCCACCTCGATCCGTACGAGATCCCAGGATCACCAGCGTAACCGGCTGGGAACATGCCGCGCGATAACCGGCATCTCCACCACAGGAACCTCTAGAGTCGATCGCTATGAATTCTCGGAATCGTAAGCGTCGCATGCGCAGTCAGATGGATGCCGCTGCGGTTGAGCGGGTGACCACCACTGCGCGGGAACGGCCCGGCTCGCCGACTGCACGCACCGGGTTCGCGGACCGCGCCGTCGCCGCACAGCCGAAGGTGCCGGCGTGGATCGCTTGGATGCTCGACACGGCAGGCGAGGCGACCGCGCGCTTCATCTACCAGTGCCATTACCCTCTCGACCGCGGCTTCACTACCGAAGACGGTGTATGGGGCAGCGCAGGCAAGGATTCCTGGATCCGAAATCGCGCTTTGAAAGCCGAATGCGCTGCGCGCGGCGCCTTCAGGGCCCACCTGCGCGGCGAAACGGGCATCTTCACCGCCAACACCCCGGAACTGCCCGATGATGACGCGTTCTATGCCCTTCGCGATGGCGAGGAATGGACGGGCTACTGGTACTCGCGCGATCCGATCGATGCACCACGGTGGCAGCTGCAATGAAGAAGCGTAGCCCCTGACCACCCAGCCGGCGCCGCCGCCGTAGAGAATGCCAAAATAACCTTCGGTGCAAACGATTTCGCCGATCGTTACTCCCCACTGGCGGCCACTTGACGCGGAGTCATATGGCCGTAGGTAGCTTTCGAGGGTCAACGACCAGCATCCTTGGGTACGCCCGCCGGAGCGAATCTGGATGGAAGGATGAACTCCATGAGTCGCACGTGGCTGTCCATCCGCATCGATCTCGTCAGCGGTGGCGGTGGCGACTTGTGGCCGCGGCCGGGGCGGATATTCGCCGCTGCACGCCGACACACGTTCGCAGAGCTGGCTACTGCGATCGACGATGCATTCGCCCGCTGGGATCGCAACCATCTGCAGCAGTTCGAGTTGGACAACGGACTTCGTGTCAGTGACCCGGACCCGGACTTCGACGAGCTCGACGCCGTACTCGATATCGCCAAGACCCGGCTGGGCAGGCTCGCATCTGGCCAACAGTTCGTATATGTCTTCGATCTCGGCGACTGCTGGACCCACTTGTGCACCGTTGCCGACAGCCGCATCGATCCGATTGAGGCGATCGGCATCGAGCCCGACCTGCCGTGCCCGTATTGGGGTTGGGGCACGGTCCCGGACCAGTACGGTCGGCGGTGGGACGACGACGACACCCAGACGCCGATGCCGCCGGACCCACAACTGACCGACCTGCCCGCCATACATCCCGGCTGGGGCCCACGACCGACACGTTAGCCGTCCTCTCAGCGTCCAACCTCGGGCTGCAGCGATTGCGGCCGTTCTGCAGCCGGAGCGCTTGCACCGGGATGCCGAGATTTTCTGGGCAGCAACGTCGGTGAGTCGGTGTGCTGGTTCGCGGCGCAGGCGTGGAAGGGGCCGAGGGGATCGGTGAGTGCGCTCAGGGCTGGGTAGAAGTAGTGCAGGAAATACTCGAGCATCGCCGGGCCTGGCTGGTTGACCCGGTCGAGCCAGGTGCGGCGCAGTGCCCACAGCAGCGTGATGGCCTCGGGATGTTCGCGCCAGTGCGCGCACCACACGAACCCGGCTTGGCCAGGATGGCGTGCGAGTTTCCGCTGCGCCCACCGCCCGATATTGGCATCGACCCATTCTGAGAGCACGTCGATATCCATTCGATCGGGCGGGACGGGCGCCGCCTGCTCGGCGGGTTGCAGTGTGGTTTCTTCGGCGCTCACCGCGGTGTTTTCGAGGGCCAGCAGGAGTTGAGTTTCGATGCCGTCCAGGGATTCGGCGAGGTGTTGTGTGGCGTGCTCGGTGTTGGACAGGCGGATGCTGAGTCGTTCGACTTCGGCCCGCAGCGCCGTCAACTCGGCGCGGAGCGGATCGGCGGTCGATTCGCTCACGTCGACTCTGCGGCGCCACGGCGCAGCGCTTTCGCGACGGGGTTGTCGGACCCCAGATTGGCGACCGCAGCATTCTGTACCTCGCGGGTGGCGCGGTCGCGGCATTCGGTGATGTCGCCGCTGTCGGGCTCGGTGTACCACGGCACCAGGTCGATGAGCACCGGCCGGGCTTCCTGGCGGATCAGCAGGGCATTGGTCTTCTTCAATCGCCCGATGTCCTCGGCTGGCATGATCGGCTCGCGTACGGATTGCACGCTGGTGGTGTTGCCCTGGGAGGACCAGCTGTAGCTGCGTTCCCGGATCTTGTGTGTGCCGATCAAACCACTGATCTTGGTCAGGAAGTCGTATTCCTGCAGCCCCGCACCGAGGATGCGCACGGTCGCCGCTCCCCACAACGCCCGCGCACGGTCCGGCCCCCACACCGCTACGGTTTGGGCTTCGCTCTGGAAGATGGCGTCGACGCATATCGACTTGCTGCCCAGGTGACTGGCCAGCTGCGGCAATCGGTCGATCTTGCAGATGTTGGCGCACTCGTCCAGGACGACGGTCATCGGTGGGTCGACCCGCCCGCCTTGCGCGGAGGCGACCAGGTCGCCGACCTCGAAGATCCGTGAGACCAGCGCGGCGATGACCGGGCCGGCCGATCCTTCGCCTTCCTGGGTCATCAGGTACAGCGTTGGCGCATTGTCCGGCACGTAGGCGAACAGTTCCCACAGGTTCAGTTCGCGAATCGCGGTGTGGGGCTGTGTTTCCCAGGTGTGCGGTGGAGTGACCCAGGTGAGGGTGGACTCGTCCTGGATCGTGGCCAGCGCGGTCTGTGCCTCGCCCCATACCCCGCCTCGGGTCTCGCCCGGCAGGTCCAACAGCGCCGAGAGCGCGTCGGCGGCGCGCTGGTTGCCGTGCATCTCCAGAATGCCGACGGCGGCGTTGCTGTAGGTGTCGATCCAGTGCAGTACGTCGCGCATCGTGTACCCGCCCAGCGCCGCGGCGAGCAGCGACATCGACAACACGTTCTTCCCGGTGGGTGCGAAGAAAGGGTCTTCGCGGTCGGTGCTTGTGCCCTCGGCGCGGGCCGCATCGACGAAGTGGCCGGCTACCCGGCGTGCGTCGGCGACGGTGCGGATGTCGGCCAGGATGTTCCACCACCAGGTCTGCGGTTGGTAGGCGATGCGGGAGGGGTCGAACACATACACGGGGCCGACCTTGGCGCGCAACCACGCCGTCAATATCCATAGGTCGGGCTTATTGCTGGTAGCTATGACCGCGCCGGGGGCGGACAGGATGCGTGGGACCGCGACCGCGCTGGTTTTGTTCGACCGGGGTCCCATGAACACGAGGGTGAAGTCCTCGAAGCTCTTGTAGACCTTCTGGCGTCCGATGCGCCCGATCTGCATCGCGAGCTGTCGCATGTCGGTTCCTTTGTACGAGGCAACCGATGGGCGCAGGCCTGCACCGCGGCGCGCGGCGTCCTTGTCGATCATGTCGCGGATCTCGGTGGTGGAACGCATCGTTCGGCGTGCTTGATTACCTGGCCAGACCGCCCGCAGCGTCCATGCCAGGCCCGCCAACGTACCCAACACCAACACGGTCACCGTGGCGATAGCCCACCACGGGATGCCGTACGCATGCAGCCGCCACACGCCCAGCCCGACCAGTGCCGCGACAAGCACGCCAGCCCACACTGCGGCCTCGCCTGCATCACCGAGCATCGTCGTGCTCCCGCACCGGCCTGGCATCTACCCGCACGCCGTGTTCGTAGCCGGCCCACAGCAGCCGGTCCACGAGTGCCGCGGCAACCCCGCGGGTGTGCGGGCCGGCCACGACCAGCAACTGCCGGGGTCGCTCGATCGATTCCCCGCTGTGGGTGAACAAGGTGCGCAGCACGCCTGGCAGATGTGTTCCCTGCGGCGGAGGTTGCAGGCACATCAGCAACTGTGGGGCACGCAGCGGTTCGAGCGCCCGCGCCAGGATTTGCCACACGGCCCGTTGCTCGTCGGCCGGGATCTGGTGAAACCAGTCGATATCGTCGGCCGGGTGCTCGTCTCCAGCGCTGGCGAGCAGCCGGTGCGCGGGTGCCAGATTCTGCGCGCCGGCCCATTCGAGCACCGTCTGGAACTGGTGTCGGCCTTGCCGGGCGGCGGCGAGCAGATCGGCGCATAGTAGTTCGGCTTCGGGGCGGTGTAGGAGGCTGGGCGGGTCGTCGATGATCGACAGCAGGCCCTCGCCGATGCGATCGGCGGCAATGACCGTGTCGGCTCCGCCCAGCACATCCCATCCGACAGCACCGGACTCACCAGGTTGCGCGTCGGGATTCCACACCAGCGTCGAACCCCCGCAATCATCGTCTAATGTGATGCATGTAATCTGCGCGATGGTGTTCGAAACATATTTTCCAGCAACGCTTTTCACTACTTCTGCCCTTTCGGGGTGATGTCGGCGAAGGCCGTGTCGGTGTCGTAGAGGGCCAGTTCCTCGGGGATGAGGTCGACCGCGACTGGTAGTCCCATCCGCCCTCCGCTTTTGACCAGATAGCGGCCGCGTCCGGGATGCCGTTGGCCTCGAACCCATGTCGGCGGGGCGGACCACCGCGACAGCAGTTCGCGTTCACGACTGCTGAACGGGAAGATCCGGTGCAGCCGTTCGAGTTCGGCATTGTCGAGACCGCCGAACAGCTGTATTGCGTTGCGCGCGGCCATGCCCCGGGCCTTCGCGCGGTCCGCCTCGGTCGGCAACGCCTCCAGGTCGGTGAGGGAGTGTGTGGATTGAAGGCTCACGGTCCCCTCGTCGCGGTTCAACCGCGTGATCCGGTCCGATTTCTCCACCAAGCCGGGAGCCACTCGCAATGCGCGCCAGAGTTCGTCTTGGATTTGGAAAACGTTGCGGCGCACGCCGCTGACATGTGCGGCCTCGATCAGGGCGGCCGACCATGCCCAGGCGCACATCATCGATGCCGCGACCACGTCGTCGCCGTCGTCGCGGATGGCCCGCAGGGACAGCGACACCGCCGGGGTGTCGGCGTCCACACTGAAGCTCGATGGCCTGTCGAACATTCCCCGGATCGGGCCTTCGACCATGAGTACCAACGTGTTGCGGAATTCATGGATCGCATAGGCGTACTCGTGGTCGTTGTCTACGGCCAGCACCTTGCGCAGCTCGTCGCCGCCTTGCTCGATCACAGCCACGAGTTCGGGAATGGTGGGGTCGCCCAGTCGGTGTCGGGTATGGGCGGCCTCGGCGATGTCCAGCGCCTTGGCCAGGACCAACCGCTCGGTCGCGGTCGATGCCTGTCCACCGACGATCGTGATCAACGATTCCACCAAGTCCAGGCGGCGCCCGCGTGATGCCGCGACGAGTTGGTCACGGTCGGTGCCCACCGCGGCCGCGATGGCCGACCGCAGCGGGCCCAGGTCCAGCGGATTGAGCGCGTGCAGGCCACGGCCGACCCGGAACACCTGTCCCCCTAGGGCGTTCACCACGGGCGTGTACTCGTCTTTCAGGTCACCGGGGATCACGCCGACGAACCCGTAGGCCACCAGCCCGACTAGGAGTCTTTTGGCGGCGCTGGACTTTCCGACGCCGGGTTGGCCCTGTACCCAGAGGCCGGTGTTGGTGACCAGTCCATCGCGCAGCCACTGCGCCGGATCGAGTCCGATCGGTTCGTTGGTGAATATGTGCCGACCGAACGGGACACCCCGCACCATGGTCCCGGCCGGTGCCGGAAATGGATACAGCCCTTGGGTTTGTGCGGTTGTCGCGGCCCACAGCCGCCCGGTCTCGATGTTGGCTGTGTGTCCTCCCCACCGTCGGCGTTCGCCGCGCGCCGGCGGCATCGGAGGCAGGTCCGGCACCATGGCGAACGGGTCGGACGGTTGCTCGTCAGAGGTCTGGGAGCGGCGGTAGGCAGGGGTCAGGCCGAGCTTGCTCAACCAGCGCTCGGCCAACCCGGCGTCGGCCGCGGCGCTGCGCAGGCTCTGGTCATCGCTCATCCCAGCCACCGCTCGGTGGCGCGTTTGGACAGCCCGGAGGTCGGTTCGATGCCCACGCCGAGACCGGCGGCGAACGCCGAAGCCTGCGCGCCGCGGGCACGCCGGAACCGTAACTTGGCCGCGCCGTAGCGTTGTTCCACATCCGCGCAGGCGGCCGCGAGTGTGGACTCGTTGCGGGTGGTCGTGGTGACGTACATCGTGATTCGGCCCAGGCCTGCCCCCTGCGATTCCTCTTGCGCTGCGCGGCGGGCCCGGACTCGGTCGTCGTATTCGCGTTGTGTCTCATCCTTTTTCGTTTTCTGGTTCCAGGCCCGGCGCAGTGTGCCGGCCTGGATCTCGCGTTCGACGATCCGTCCGGCTTCGGCGGCACGGTAGGGCCGGTACACCAGGGAGAACCTGCGCATGTAACGGCCTGGCGAGACCAGTGGCAACAGGATGTGCTGGCGTATCTCTCCGGCGGGTAGCTCGGCGAAGGCCCATGTCACGCTGAATCCGCTGTCGTGGCGGTAGACATCGAAGTTGGGTTCGGTGCGGAGCGGTCCCGCATCCCGCCAGGTCAGCGTCTCCGCCGCCGCGTCGTCGTGGCCGCTCCACGCGATGATCGCCGGGTCGAACGCGCGCCGTAGCAGCCGGATCACTTGCGCGGTCGAGGCACGGGCGGTCACCGTGATACCGGCGGCCGCCAGCGCGGATTCGCATCGGGGCATCCATCGCACGACCTCGGTACAGCCCTCGGCCAGCGACTTGGGCACCGGTGCGGCGTGGGCCAGGTCGAAATTGATAGTGACCCGGCACGCGACATCGGCTGTCGTCGAACGTGTCCGGGCGACGATGGACTCCATGATCGACCGCGCGACCGGCGGCGCGGTCGGTGCGATCCGCCCCGTGACGTAGGAGCGTTGGTCGACGCCGCCGCTCGGCGAGGATTCGGTGGTGAATGCGACCGAACTGATCACCGGGGAGAAACCCAGATCGGCCAGCCAGTCACCGTAGGCGGCCACCCACGAGTTCGCGTCGTCCTGATCGGACAGCGTGATTCCGGTCGGGGACACCAGCAGGATCGCCGACAGCACACCGGTGCGACGGTTCCAGATCAGGCATTGCGTTCCGCCGCGGCCGTCTTCCACATCCAGCGGCATCAGCGGGGCCAGCACTCCCGGCAGGTTCTCGCCGCGGGGAACCTCCTCGAGCACGTCGGCCGCCCAGGCGTCGGTACCCGAGCGCCTGCCCCACCAGGCACGTATCCACCAGCCGGCGTGCCGGGTCACAGTGCGCCGCGACGCTCCGACCGGCACCACGGATATCGCCACGATCGGCACCGCGATCACCAGTCCGTAGAGCGCTGCCCACAGGGAGATCGCCGTCGAGAACGCCAGCCCACCGACGACCACGGCCACGGTGCCGGTTTCCCACGGGCCCAGCCTGCCCAGCCCGTAGCCGCGCACCTCGCGAAACCCACCATAGGCGGGTACCTGACTGCTCACTGGAACCTCCTGTCGCTCATGGCATTTCCGGGCCGGTGTCGTCTCCGGTCATCACGTCACCTATCGACTCGGCAGCCTCCGGGGCCGCCGCTATCGCTTTCTGGGTCCCTATCGCCGCCAACCCGGCGCCTCCCGTCGCCGCACCCGCGGCCATCTCCGTGCCGGCCGCTTCACTGCCCGCCGACGATGGACCGTCCGGCGGCGAAGATCCCTTCCCCAAAGCGGCAGGTTCGCCGCCACCGAGTTCTTTCTGCGGCGGCGGATTCAACGGCGCCCCATCGCCTCCGGTCAGTTGGGGGGTATTGCCCGGTGACGGGTCGCTTTCTGCTTGTCCGCCAGAGCTGTTGACCGGAGCGAAGCTGGCCGGGGTCGCCGGGTCAGCACCGCCGCCGCCCCCGCCACCCAGCGATGACGCCAGCAGCGCGCCGCCACCGACCATGCTGGCGGCCGCACCCAGTGCGCCCGTGCCACCGGTGACCTGGAAGCCCAGGAAGCTGAAGAATTTCATCAATGTCGGCAGGGCGATGACTGCCATCGCGACCACCATCAGCCCGATGATCAGCGAGGTCAGCGACTGGTCTTGTCCGATGAGGGTGAAGCCCAGCGAATAGATGAATGCCGCCAGCGGCTTGTAAAGCACCAAGGCGATGCACATGCTGGCCACTCGCGGGAACCACTGCCGTCCCCAACTGCTGAGCTGCCCGGCCGCGGCGATCAGAATCATGGCGTAGAGCACGACCAACCCGGCTTGACGCAGGAATCCCATAACCCACTGGATGAACCCGAGAACCACCGCGATCAACCCGATCATCAGCACACCGCCGGGGTTGCCGACCGTGCCCACCCCGAGCATCGACTGCATTCGCTGCCCGAACTGCTGGGCGCCACCGGTGACCATCTGGCGGGCGAAGTCGTCGCCGGCGTGGACCGCGCCGGTGAGCACCACCAGAGCGAGCGAGGAGATCAGCAGGTACCGCACCCCGTACATCACCATCTCGGCGGCCGGCTGGGTGCGACGCGAGATCATCATCGCGATCGAGGAGCCCAGGATTCCGGCCATCATGATCAGCCCGACCACCTGCTGCACCGGTGCCTTGCCGGCCATGGACTGCGCGTAGGACAACGAGATGGAGTCCTGGCTTATCCACCAGGTCATCGACTGGACCAGCAGGTCACCGGCGAACGTGCCGATCGACTCGGCTGCTTCCGCGAACGCCGTGGTGACCGAGTCGCCGACCGCGTTACTCACCGCGTGCAATGGATTGTGGTCGGTATAGGTCTTGCCCTGCATCTGCACCAGGAATGGTGTGTTGTCGTCGGGGTAGTTGATGCCTACGGAGCCGGGGGTCGTCGCGCAGGTGGGGAATGTGGGATGGGCGGAGCAGGAGATGACGCCGTCGTTGTCGCGCCACGAGCGCTGTTCGGGCGTCAAATCCGACAGTCGTGTCGGCGCAGGTTTCGGGGGCGTGGGCGGTGGTCCCGGCGGATCGGCGAACGCTGGCCCGCCCACGCCCGCGGCGAGGACCATCAGCGCCATCGCAGCCAGCAGGGTGCGCGCGGCGCAACGGGACGCTACTGCAAAGAGGTGAACCCGGCCAGGCTCGTCGAGTTCGGCAACGCGTCCAATCCCGACTGCGGCTGGTACTGCCAGCCGTCCTGCGTCCAGACCACCGCGCGAGCCTGGAAGTCGTAGCCACCCTGTCTCGAGGGGATCGCGAAGTAGAGCGCCGCGAATGTTGGTGACCAGGAGTCGAATCGGTAGGCCACAGGCGGGGCGAACGCCGCGACGAGCTGGTCGGCGGTGAACTGGCGCACCTGGGCGATGTCCACGCGGATTTCCTGTTGCACATCGAGTGGGGCGTGTACCCGCGAGAGCAGGCCCTCGGTATCGGGATCGGTCAGCAACCGGGTCGACAGTTGCCAGGCCGCCAGCACCGCTCCCTGCGGAGTATCGCTGAACCCGATCGGCTGCGGGCCGTCCATCCCGGTCGGGCCATCGGATGCGCTGAACGGCAACCGAACCCCGTTGACCAGTCTCCACTCCAGCCCCATCGAAGCCTGCTGTGTCGGGCGTGGCATCGAGATCACCGGAATCGACGAAGACCGCGCGCCGCTGGCGGCCGAGGAGCCGGCGATCGACCTGGACGACACCGACCACGCGATCAGTCCGATCACGATCACCGCGGCCACAATCACGACCGCCAGCCATTTCCACCGTCGCGGTCGCCGCTGCCGGAACTCGCGAGTTGTGAACATCGTGTTTCTCCCCTCCCTCGATACTACGGCATCCCGATCCGGTGACGCCGCTATCGATTCGCATCTCGAACCGGTCATGCACAGTGGCCGGCTGTGGCCGCCGGTCCCCGCTCCACCACGCCTTGGCTAACGAAAAGTACTCTCGTGCAGTCGAATTCCCGCCTCTTGCCATGACCCTACCCGCCTCACAGCACCATCGATAAGATGGTGGCGGCGCTGCCGGAGATGACGGTCGCCAGCAACACAGCTGGCAGCGAATCCAACGCGCGACGGGATTGTTCACTGCGCCAGCGCGACCCGATCACGAGCATGGCCGCGATCGTCAGCAGGCCCAAGACTCCCGCGATGACGGCCGCCGTGCGCATCCATCCGAGCACATCCGTGACGAACGAGTTCATGTCGCGCGGTGCGCCGGCCGGATCTCCGCCGAACCGATTCCAGTCCGGTGCACCGGTTTTCGCCGGCTCGATCGGCACTTCGCTCTCGCCACCGCCAGTGCCGCCGCTCGGCACCTGTGTCGGAGGCTGCGGCGGGTGCGAGGTCGGCGCCGTCATTCCGGGCGGCGTAATCCCCGGCAGTGCAGGCGGTATCGGCTGCGCTTGCGCTGCGCCGACTGCCGCAATCACAGTCAGGCCCGTCACCACAATGGTGACGGCCACCGAGCGCGTGGTCACTGGAAGGCCTGGATCAGAGCTGCCGCGCCGCCGGTGAGCACGACTCCGAGCACGACGAACGGCAGGTGCCCGAGCGCGTTCTTGGCGGTGTCCGAGCGGCCACGCAAGCCTATGAACAGCATTCCGGCCACGGCCAAGGTGCCCAGCACCGCCAACCCCAAGGCCAGGGTCTTGGCCCAACTGATCACATCGTTGAGCCTGTCTCCGAGCTGGCCGGGCAGCGGCTTGGGCGGCGGGTCGGGCACCGATACCTGTTGGGCCAGAGTGTCCACCAAATGCCAGAGCATCAGCATGGGCGCACCTTTTTCATTATCGATCCAGTCACGACGCCGTCCTCCTGATCGAGCTCGGTGGTGTCGTAGGTTGCGAGGCCCCTCGTCGCGCCGACATCGCCTCGATGAGCGCCGCGATCAAGTCCTGACGGAACCTCCGCGCTGGCAAAGCCCACTTCTCGCCGGCCACGACACTGGTAGCCAGCAGCTCCCAGGGGTTGTCGCTGGCCGCCAGCGGAGCGCACCATCCCAGCTCCAGCACCGGCACGCCGAGGTTGTCCCGCGCCATCGCCAGCCGCTGACGCACCACGGCAGGCCACCGATCCCCGCTATCGGCCACCACAGCCATCACCGGCGCGTCGACCATTTGACCCGCAGTGCCGATCGCCCACCCGACCGACACCGCCGTCGTGCGGGTTACCAACACATCCACCTGCTGCGCCCCATCGGCTGCGACCACTCCGACGTCGCAACCGCCGATCAGATAGGCCACCGTCGTCGTACCCGCGCCACCGCTGATCCCGCCGACCTCGGGTGTGCGCCACTGAGCATCCGGCGCGCTCACGCCACGCCGTCCGCGAATCGGGCCCATGCGGCCGAAAGTGTCAAAGAGGATCGAACTCTGTTGCTCATCGCACACTCACCTCCGTGACCTGCCATTGGACGCCGTCGCGAATCAGGCTCAGCGCCACCACGGTTCGCCGGTCCGGCAGCGGACCTTTCGGTGTGACCAGGTGTTCGGTGACTTCGAGCAGCCGATCGGCCCGAGTTGCGCTGTCGGGCGGGCCGCTCTCGTCGGCCGGGCGTATATCGTTGGCGCCCACGGTGATCGCTGCCTGTTGGGCGGTCAATGACAGCCAGTCGGCGCCGGGGCCGGTCTTCGGCGGGAAGTCCCGGATAGCCAGGCAGTAGGGGGCGGCCAGCAGCGGGCACGCGCGAAGTCGCGCGGCGTGCGGCGACGAGTCGATCCGGGTGTCTGTGGTGAACCAGATGCGGACCACGGCCGCGGCTACGGCCGAGGCGTCGGAGCGGTTGAGCCCGGCCAGGTCCAGTGGCAGAGTGCCCGAGGCTGACGGCGGGGTGGACGGGAATTCAGCGCCCCTGTTTTCCGCAGGGATGGTGAACGACGCTGTGACGCCTGTCGCCGACGGGACGCGCGATGCACATGCTGTGGCAACCCCGATCACGACCGCAACCAGCGACACAACAACGGTTACTCGCCTCGTGGCGGCGACCTGAGAACCCGAAATCTTCGGTGAGAAAAGGTATCTTGCGGAGGACGAATTCATCCGTACCTCCGCACGTCGACTGGGCCCAACGATGCGAGCGAGGCGCGCGAGACAACGCCGCCTGACTCGGGTGCCTGTAGGATCTGCCCGCCTCCGATGTAGATCGCTTCGTGGTCGGGATGTCCGCCGGCGGGGAACACGATGTCTCCCGGCTGTGCCTGATCTACCGGAACCACGTGTCCGCGTGGGTCATTGAGCTGGTCGACGGTGTAGTGCGGCAGTACGATCCGGCCGCCGGATGCTGCGGCGACCGCGTAGACGACGAGCCCAGAACAGTCGAACCCGACCTTGTTGTAGTCGCCGTAGGAATCGGCGACGCCGCCGTCGTGCTGTCCTTGAGTCGGGCCGGACGGACCGCCGCCGCCCCAGGCATAAGGTGCGCCCTGCCACGCCGAGGCCGCGGCGACAACCGTCGACCCGAAACCTCCTGTGCCCCAGTCACCCACGTCGGCCGGTGCGGACAGGCTGGTGTACTTGAGCATGCGCGCTTTCACGCTGGGCACGTAGTCGTCGGTCTCGCCATTGCCGACATCCGAGCCGCCCGCGGCCAGTACGCAGCCGTAGCCGCAGTTGTAGGCCGCCAGAATGATGTCGGTGATGTCGCCGTGGATGCGACCGGAGGCCAAGTCCTGCTCGGCGCGGGCGGCGATCCGGCAGTCGTAGGTCGCCTGGGCCATGATCGCGTCGGCGCCGTCGAACGGCGAGGCTGTACCGCTGCCATCGGCATCGACCGCGACCGACGGCCAGGTCCCCGGCATGAACTGACTGAGCCCCTGCGCCCCGGCTTTCGACACCGCGTTGGGGTCCCAGTTGGATTCCTGCTCGATCTGGGCGGCGATCAGCGGCGCGGAGACTTCCGGGCATACCGTCGCGGCCTGTTGGACCCATCGCTCGTACTGCTGCGGCACAGTGCCGGGCGCCAACGTGCGTTGCTGGGACGCTCCTCGGCCCGTGTCGCCGGCGAGCATGAACATCAGGACCAGCACCGGAACCACCATGACGGCCAGGACCACGACCAAGCCGACCGTCCATATCCGCACCGCGAGCCCACCGTCCCCCGCCTACGTCCGATCAGCGATGTCGCGGCACAGCACGGCGAACGGCCGTGGTTCGAACTCTCTCTCATCGATTGCACACCGTCCTTCTTTCGTGTCGAACAACTGATGTCCCCGCCCAGGAAACCTCGAAGACTTTCCGGTTGACTCGTCGAAATAGTCGCTACCGCAGGGTCTTTCAGCATCGGAGTCCTGCCCCGACTGTCTCGGTAGGTACGGACACGAACGCGCTGCGACGGCCGGATTGAACACGCGCGGTCCGACCGGCCGGGGGCAGTCACTATGCGAGTCAGCGATGTTCACCGCACTACCGCCTGCACGGCGGCCAGTGCGTTGTTGGCCGCGCCAGCCAGCGGACCCAGTTCCTGGGCGGTGAATGGCGGGTGATGGCCGACCACATCCGCGACCGCGTTGGCTACCGCTGCGGTGGCAGGTGCGGCCTTCGCCGCGACCACCACATCGTGCACTGCTGCGCCCACCGCTCCGCTGACCTGCGCGGCACCGGGCAAGGATCCGAGCGCGGCTCCAGCTGCCGCGCCCGCATTCGCGACGGCATCGAGTGCCTGCTCACCGCCAGGTTGTGCCTGCACCCAGTGCACGGTCTGCTCCGCGGCGTGCACACCGGCACCGGTGACCTGCTTCACCTGGGCGTGTACATCCGGTATCGGAGCGGCGGGTGGTCTGGGTGCCGGGACGGGGCGCCTTTTCGGGGGCGGTGGGGCATCCGAGCCGTCACCCGCTGTAGCAATCACCGCTGCGGCACCGCCAACGAGGGCGGTCGCGGTGCCGCCGATGATCGCTACCGGGATTCCGGTCGCGACCGCGCCGGCTACTGCGCCGATCGCCGTCCCGGCAATCCCGGAGGTCACCGTCCCGAACACCGGCACCGGTATGAGGGTGCCAACTCCGGCGCCGACGATGCCGCCGATCGTGCTGCCGATCAAAGCCCCGGCGACTGCGGCCGGGATGCCCGTCACCAGCGCGCCCGCTCCGAATCCGACGCCGGCGCACAGCACTCCCGCCGTCGCCATGCGGTCCGATCTCGACGGGTCGAATCCGACTGAATCGAAAAAGCTGTCGGTATCGCGTTGCCATCCGGCCACATAAGAGTTGATCTTCCATGCCAGGTCTGCCGGAACCCATTGTGGCCTCGGGAATTTCACGTCACCGACGCCGATGTAGTCCGCTGGCGGCGGCACGATCACCTTCGTGGGCGGTACCGGCGCGGGCGCATGTAGCCGGCCGAGGTCTTGTCCCAGCGTGGTATTCGGTTCGGTCGAGGGTGTGGGTGGGTTGCGGTAGTCCGTCGGCGCGTAGGTCGGCGGATCAGGGACGAGATCACCCACCAGGCTGTGATCCGGTGGCCGTGGTGGGGGTGTCGGAGCCGGGGACGACACTCCCGGCTGCTCAGCTGGAACTGGAGTCACCCCGGGCTGCTGGGCAGGCTCGGTCACTCCCGGCTGGTCGGTCGCGGAGGCCGAACCACTTTCGAGAACCGCTGTCACCGGCAGCGCCGCGGCCAGCACGTATACCGCTGTCGTGCGTAGCCGGATCATTCCTGCTGCTCCCGCTCTGCTGTACACGATGGGCGGAGAGGTCCAATAACAGACGGGATGCTTTGTCCTGCACTCTGACCGGGATTGTCATCGCCTGCATGTGCGCTGGGCTCGCGCGGCAATGACCGGCGAGGTGAGTGGTAGATCCCGAGACCGATCACGGCTATCACAATCAGCGCGTACAGCCCGGCGATGATTGCGGCAAAGATGTTGTGGCTCACAGTGTCTCGCTTACGACGGTGTGGCCCGGCTCGTCCTCACCACGGTCTGCGGGCATCGCGCTCGGTAGGTTGTCCAGGTGCCTGCGCAAACTCGCGACACCCCAGGTGTCAGCTTTTCGGGGGCTCTGTTCTGTAGTTGCGGCACCGGGGTGAGCGCGCACGGCGCTGTCGTGTTGGGGGTAGGCCAGTACCACGTCTTCCTGGCTGATGCTGGCGATCTGTTCCCCGCTGCGTGAATGAAACCAGCCGGTGACCAGCGCACGGCTGCCCTCTGCGGTCGGCGATGTCGTCGTGTAGAGAGTCCAGTCGTCCAGTCGTGGCGGCCGGTGGAGCCACAGCGAGTGGTTCAGAGTTGCCGGCACGATGCGGTCCACGCCCCACGCCAGCCCATGTCTGGTGATGATCGGATCCAGCGGTGTCATGTCACTGGCCCACGCCAGCACGGCAGCGTGGATGAGAGGGTCGTCCGGCAGCGGGCCGTCGGCACGCATCCACGCCCGGCACACGCCGGCCCTGCGGCCTTGCTGCTGCAGTTCCCAGGGCGTTGCGTCGGTATAGCGAATGTCGATCGGGTGCAGGCTCTTGACGAACATCGACAGTCGGTCTTCGAGCCCGGCAAATGATTCGGTTACCCGTCTGAGGTCTTCTGGAGGCGGCACGGGCGGCATCACCACCGAGTGTTCGAGCCCTCGGCGGGCGGACTGGAATCCGGCGAGTATCACCGCCAGGACGTCCTCGCCCTGGCGTGCGGTGACGAGCCGATCGGCAAGAGTGCGCTCGTCCCGCAACCGCTCGACGGCGTAGTTGATCGGCATGTGGACATCCCCGGGCCGAATGAACTGGATGTGGAGCGCATGCAGCGGCCGCGTGCGATAGGAGGTGACGGTGCGCCCGGCCGCGACGGCGGCCTGCGCGAGCAATTGACCGCCGAAGGTGCGCTGCCACACCTTGTGCGGATGACTGCCGACGAAGGTGTCGGCACCGGCCGCCTCGAGGTCCAGGACATCGAGCATTGCCACGAAATCGGCCGTCGGAACAGGTATGTACGGCGGCATTGTCAGTCCTCCGATCTGGCGGGCGCATGCTGTGCGGCGGAGTGCGGACTGCCGGGTGGTGGATCCTGTGGTGCTCGCGGCTCGACTGGCGAAGACGCCGGGAGCCGGATTGCGACGGCAAGGAGTGCCGCGACAAGCACCACCACGGCGGTCACTGCGAACAGCCGGTGAATCGACTCGATGTACTCGAGACCACGGGGGCCGGAGGTGAGCATGGCGGCAAGGACTGCGACGCCCAGCGCCGTGCCGGTCTGACGGCTGGACAGGCCCATGCCCAGGCCCGCACTGACCTCGGAGGTGGGCACGGTCGCCGCCGTGATGATCGACAGCCCGGTCACTGTGGCGCCGACTCCGACTCCCAATACCACTGCCAGCGGCCACCACAGCGGCAGATCCCTTGTTACACCGAAGGTTTGGCTCGCACAGACAGCGCAAACCGCGGCGACAAATCCCATCCCGACCGCACACAGCGATCCGGCCCGGCGCGCGAGCGCGCCACGCCCGCATATCGTCGCGGACACCATCGCCACCAGCCCGATCACGCCGATGCAGCCTGCGGCTTGCAGGAGGGTCAACCACCAAATCTGCTGCAAGAAAACAGGAATCGCGAGCAGGAAGACGCCCATCACGAATCCCAGTCCGGTGTTGACCACCGTCGACAGCGCGTACGGCACCGATCTCCACAGCCGCACCGGCAGCGCCGGCCGAGCATGGGTATGGCCGCGCCGGCACGCTATTCCGCAGCCCACCATCCCGACCGCGAGCAACACGATGACGAGCGGGCTGGCCATTCCTCCCCACTCGTGTCCTTGGGTCAGCGCCGCCACCAATGCGGCGATGCCACCGCTCAATGCCGCAACACCGATCAGGTCAGGTGGCTCACGCCGCCGACCATGAGCGGGCGGCAGGACCACCGCGCCGAGCACGAGCAGAATCACGCTCACCGGCACGTTGACCAGGAAAATCGCTCGCCATCCCCACAGTGAGACCAGCGCCGCGCCGACCGCCGGGCCTACCGCGGCTGCCAAGGCGCCCGTGGCCGCCCACGCGCCGATCGCGTTCGCCGCGCGCTTCGCGGGAACGCTCGCCAGCAGCGCCCCCAACGCTGCGGGCAGGACCAACGCCGCCGCCGCGCCCTGTCCGATCCGCCCCGTAATCAGCACGGCAGCAGTCGGTGCGAGCGCGCACACCATCGAGGTGACGGCGAATCCGATCACTCCCCACAGCAGCACCCGCCGGTGTCCGAGGGTATCGGCCCAACGGCCCGCGGCGGCGAGCAAAGCAGCGAAGGCCACTGCGTAGCCGCTGACGACCCATGTCAGTTGCGCACCCGCTGTGGGAAACTGAGCAGCCATCGACCCGTAGGTCATATTCACGATCGCCGTGTCCAGAAATCCCAGAAATGTTGCGGTGCAGGCGATCACCAGAGTCCAGGCTGGCCGTAGCGGCGGGGTCCGGTTCGAGCCAGACGACCAGAGCGCTTCGTATATCAATTGCCCGTCGGCGGGGATCAGTTCCGGGTGCCCGGCCGACAATCGGCGCATGGTTTCGGCGCCGAGATCGGCGGTGTGCGAGTTGGTCGGAAACTCCTCTTGCATCGCATGGAGTTGATCGAACTCCTTCTGGTAGGCAGTCCGATTGGGATGTGCTTGCTGGAAGGCGGGACTGGCGCGCCATGCGCGAAAGTCATCGATCGCCTCCCACACGGTGATGGAGGCGAACACCGCAGCCTCCGACCCTGCCACGCGCACGAGCTGGAATTCTTGTAGCCCGGCGACTCCATCCAGTGTGCTGAGCGCCGCGCGGAACGAGTCTCGGATCCACGTCTCGAGCGGAGCCGGACCACGGATGACGTTCACCACCGTCACCCCGGCGCGCGCCGACTCGGGCTGCGAACAAGCTGCTGACGGGATGTTCGCTGGGGTCATCGCAGATCTCCGATCAGGTCTCGCTCGGTCTTCGAAAACCGGTGCAGCGCTTGATCGACTGCTGCCCATACGACCTGCGGCGTGTCGGTGATGGCGCATCGGGGCGCTGCCGGGCGGACGGCGCTCACCGGCGTGGACCCGAGGCGAGGTCATGGGAGATCGCGGCGAACCAGTTTCCGGCTTGTTGTGCGGCGCCGTCGGTGCCGTATCCGGTGTGGTCGGTCACCACACCGGCGTAGCGAGCCAGCACGGCGGGATTGACGATGTCGGAGTTAGCAGCCACGTTCGCGCCGATCGCCGCGCCGACCTGAGCGGCAAGCGCCGGAATCTGGCGCAGTGGGTCGCCAGCGATCGCGGCCGCCGCACGGTCGAGCTTGCCGGATGCCAGCCGCGTCTGCTGCGCGGTCGGCGCGGGAGTGCGTGGGTCTGCTGCCTCGGCAACACGTTCGGAGACTGTTTGCCCGGGGTGGTAATTGACCTGCCCGTTGTCGATCTGAACGTCGTCGAGCACAACCTGAGTACTCGCCTTCGCCGCAGTGGTTGCCCATGCCGCTCCGAGAGACTGCACAGCGGTGATCGGATTGCTCAGATTCGATTGAGCGGCCAGCTCGGCGGCCGTTCGTAGTGCCGCAGCGTGTTCTGGTGCGTCGCAACTGAGGTCACCTGGCGAGCAGAATTCGCCGACTCGGCCAGCAAGTTGACCGAACCCTGTTGCATCCGGATCGATTCCGCCGCTGTCCGGTACCGGAGCCAGCCGAATGGCAGAGACTGCCGCGCCGTCGGTGCCTGGTGCTGGATCGGGAGTCATCTGGCCGGTCCGCCCCGGAAAGGTTTGCGCTCCAGGTGGTCTCGTCCAGTCCGATAGAGTCGCGACCCCCGCGATTCGATTCGGGTCTACGGGTCCGTGCCCGGCGCCAACCTGCCGCGCCCACGCCGAGGCCACTCCTGCGCCCTGGGAGAATCCGACGACTCCGATCTCAGTACTCGGGCATCGCGCCGCGATCTCGGCCGCGGTCGCACTCAGGCGGTTCTGGGCATCGGTTGCCGACTGGGCGAAGGTTTCGCCGTTGGGACCCGTTCCCGGCGCTCCGCCGAACGCCGCGGCATACGGGATGGTGAGGTGATCGACATCCACACCTCGAGTCAGTGGCCCGAATACCCGGCCGAGCATTCCGGTATTCGCGAAAGGATCTGCCGTAGTGCTCGATTCGGTTGTTCCCGCCACACCGAGTACGAAAAGGCCCGGACACTTGCCGGGCGGGAGGGGGACAGCACCGTCATCGGCAGCCGCGGCTCCTGTCGCTGCCATAACCGCAGCGGTACAAGCCGCGACGCCCCATGCCGCACGAAGAGACCTTCGTCGACGGCGGCGAGCAGCAGCGATTGCCTGCGGATCCAGGCACGCCGAATAACGGTCCAGGCGCCCAGGCGATTCGGTGACAAGAACAGCAGGGTGACGATGACGAACAGGTGTTTTGTCTCTCAGCAGGTCCCTGTCACCGGTGTGCGGCGAATGTACGGGTGCCTGTCCGATGGGGTCGTCGATGGCCGGGCCGGAGCGTTGAGACAGTTCGTCGATGATGGTGGCGCGTGGCAACGCATGTCCTCACTGGATAAACGTGCCCAGGTGATGCCCGCTTGCTGCGGCTAATGAATCCGGCCGCGCCAGCGGTGCCTGATCGGCAAAATTGCTGGGCACCAGGGATTTTCAGAGGATCAAACGTGGTGATGCACACGCTCGGGAAGGGGTAGGCAGGGTCGGTTCCTGCGCAGTTGGGACGCGGCCCCCGTGGGTGCGTGGGTGTGGGTGAGTTCCACGAGGGCCGCTCTCCGAACCTGTCGTTGTTCCGCAGGGGGTTACGGAATCGGAATGTACGACAGGACGACTTCGCCAACACTGATCAGCGCGTTCACTACCTGTTCCCCGATCCAGACGATGGTCGCGGGATCCACGGTTCCCTCCCTTCGAGTGTCGGTGCCGGATGCGGACCGCTATCGGTCCGACACCTCACCCTAAGTGGACTAAATGCGTACTGTCAATGGACTAATCGAGGTGGATTTGTAGTCTTAAGGGAAGGGTCCGCGGGAGCGGGCCATGGGTACATCCCATAGGAGGGACCGCTGACCAGACTGCGAACTGGAGAAATACCCCGAGGTCGGGGCAGGGGCCGATGGACTTCTACCGTCGGGTACCGGGGGGTGGCAACGGTGTCGTAGCCGGAGTGCCGCAGGGAGGTCGTGGGCGCCGGAGCCATCCCCGCCGACTCCCCCAGATCAACACCGGTGCGGATCGCCCGACAAGTTGAGATGCCTTGTTGAGCACCAGCATTCCTCGCCCCATGTGGCGGGCCGCTTCATATCGGCCCAGGCTCACGGTTTGCGCGTAGTGTGCACCGCTGCGTAATACGCATTGGACCGGGGCAAATACGTCATGCGGGATGATGACACCATTGGTATGTTGAGACCATCCGGTTTGTTGATGTGTCTTGATTAGGGTGAAAGGAGTGCCGTAGTGAGTCCCGAGCATGTGTCGCAATCGGACTCGGCGCGGAACTGCGACACCGACGAGGGACGAGAGACCTGGCTCGGCTACCTGAACAAGAATCGCTCGAAGTTCGTAGATGCTGGCCGACGTCTCACCGGCGGCCCCAGCACCTTCACGTGGAGGAGCAACGCGCAGTCGGCCGGCAAACGACAACAACCCGTCACGTTCGAATCCGACACGGTGCAGTACCGCCGGAGCGAGCGAAATATGCGAGACGACAATGACTTTCAGCCGATGAAGCCAGTTGATTCCCACAGGGGAGCCAGAGCCAAGTTTGGCGCGCCGTCGACTTCCATGAGGTCAGCGGACAGTCTTCTGACAAGACCGTACGTCTTGTTCGATAGAGAGGGTCGCCGGGGTGAGTGATCCCGGAGAGAGAAGAGTCAGCGCGCGCGGTACCGGACTTGCGTCGTCCGACGACGAGTTCGTCGGTCGGCACGACGAATTAGAGCAGATCAGCGCCCTGCTGATCAGCGGCTCCCGCCGCATGATCACCCTGGTAGGACCACCGGGGATCGGGAAGACGCGGCTGGCGGCCGAAGTTGTCCGCCGAGTCCGTGACGAAATGCGCGGCGGCGTGCGAGTGCACTGGGTCCGTTTGGCACGGTTGAGCGCGGAATCGGACTACGCGGCGATTGAACGCGAGACCGCGGCGGCGGTGATCCCTGCCGATTTCTCCGAGCGTTCGGCCTGGGACGCGCTGGTCGACACTTTGGACCAACGCGACTCGGACGGCAATGGTCAGCGCGTGGTGCTCGTGTTCGACAACTGCGAACACGTGATCGATGGCGTCCGATCGCTGATCGGGGAGCTGCTCGAGGCGATCACGAACCTGACGGTCGTGGCAACGAGCCTGAGCCAGATCGGCTGGGTCAACGAGCACATGGTGAATGTGCTGCCATTGAAAAAGTCCGAGGCGCTGACCCTGTTCTGGCAGCGCGCTGAACTCGTCGGCCGCGTCTCGACCGGCGAGGCCGAGAATGACATCGCGGCCGACATCTGCTGGCACATCCACCATTTCCCCCTTTTCATCCAACTGGCGGCCGCCCAACTGCGGCACCGGCCGCTCGCGCGGATCCACGCTGAGCTCACCGGCCGCGCGGACGACGACAAACGGATGCAATGGTCACGCGGCCCGCTCGCAGGAGCCGAAGAGCGGCACCGCAAGGTCACCGACGTCATCGCATGGGCCTACGACATGTGCACCGACGAGGAACAGCTGCTGTTCGAACGCCTCGCGGTGCTCGCGGCCGCTGGTGGCAGCAACCCCGACGACGCCAACACGGATGTGGGTGCTGAACTCGACGCGATCGAAGCCATCTGCGCTGACGACGAGCAGGAACTCGAGGGGGCGGACCGGCCGGCACTGTCCGGGTCCGAGATCGAAGGCATCCTGGAACTGCTGGCGGGCCGGTCACTGGTCGTGGTCCACATAACCACCACGTCCGTGCGGTATAGCTTGCTGGAAAGTCTGAGAATATTCGCGTGGGCCCGGCTCGCAGAGCGCGGGCCCGATGAGGCGACGCGATTGGTCCTGCGGCACCTGCAGTTCTACCGGCAGGAGGTCAATCGCGCTGCGGCCCAGTGGTTCGGTTCTTCCGAACGCGTGCATCTGACGTGGGCACTGGGCGCATGGTGCAACATCCTGACCGCGATCGAGAGCAGCAGTTCCCTGCCGGGCCAGGCCACTGCGGGGCTGGAAATTGTCGCCGGAGTGATCAAGCTACGGGTGCCGTTCGTCCGGGGATCGATACGCGAGATCCGAGAGCGCGCCGAGCGCTGCCTCGAGGCCAGTCGTGCCCTGACTCCGGAGCCCACCGAGCTGCAAATGTCGGTCAGGGCAACGCTGGCATGGCTCGCCGTGCGCCAGGGCCTCGACGCGAAGGGACCGATCGACGACTCTATGGCAGCCTACATGCCCGGTCCGGACATCACCGCGTGGCGAGATCACCCAGAGATCGACTTCGGCCAGCCGGCCATGGTGGACATGGCGGCGGGTACCGAAATGTTCATGTCGCAGCGTGATCCGCGAGCGATCGGCGTCCTGCTCCGAGCACGCGAGAAATACCACGATCAAGGCGATGACGGCGGCGAAGTGTTCGCCGCGATGTTCGCCGGTTTGGCGGCTGCCTTGCTCGGTTCGTTCGAAGAAGCCGACAGTATTTCCCTCGATGCCGTAGAACTCGTCGGTACCTCGGGCGCGGAGTGGGCGAAGTCCTGGGCGCAGCTGGCGGTAGCAGTCACCTGTATCAAGCACGGCGACCCCAGCGAGGGCGCCGACATACTGGTCAGCACGCTCACGTACCAGATGTCGGTGGGTGACCAATGGGGAGCGCACTGGTCGATTCTCCTGCGAACGTGGGCGCTGGCGCGACTCATCACCGGTGATGGCGACGACACCGATCGCGACAGGCACATCGCCACCGAGATAGCGCACCTCGCCGGCGGTGCCCAAACTCTGCGAGGCACGCTCGGAGTGAACATCGACACGATGGGCACTTTCGCCGACGAGACCGGCAAAGCCCTCGAGAAAGCGCGCCGGACACTCGGCGATGCCGCCTTCACCGCTGAATTCGCCCAGGGTCGTCAACTGAACCCCGATACCAACGAGGTGTATGAACTGGCACTGGGACAGCGGCGCCTCGATCCGGTCTCTCAGGACCCCTGGGAGTGGTTGAGTCCGACAGAGCAGCGAGTCGCTATTCACGTCGCGGCGGGTTTCTCGAATCCTGCAATCGGGCGGATCTTCGGACGCTCGCACAAGACGATCGACCGTCACGTGAGCTCGATACTCGGCAAACTGGAAATCCCGTCCCGAGAACAGGTCGGACGATACATCCCCAATCCGGTCAAACCTCAGATCAGTGCCCTGATCCGGCAGCAGATAGCACGAGAAACTGGCTCACAGCGCCAGGTGAAGCGGTAGCCGCGCTAACGGCCAGCACACGTTGCGGGGAACCGGCCTGAACGGGGCCCCAACGGGAGCTATGCCTCCCACCCATATCCCTCATCGCCATCTTCCCGCACCGGGAATCGACTGCGGCACGTTGGCCGATTTCCGAAACTTCCGCACATTCGATGAAGGTTCGAAACACCAGGTAGAGGGGCTGCGAGGTCGGATGCGCGCCAGATGGGTGGGAGGGTTTTTGGGTGTGTTGTGGGTGGCCTCTTATTTCCATTTTCTGGTGTCCGTGCGACAGTCGTGTCGTTCACGGCAAGACCGTCATATCAGGGAGAAGCACGCAAAAATCCTGACACCGCCACGTAATACACCGTCCTGTTCCGATATTCACACATAACGAATAGACGACCGATCCCAGCGAGTGCATCGATGTCACGCTGGGGATCCGGCATAGCCGCAAAGGAATTTCCGTGTCTCCTCCCACGTCGAACCGTGGCGTTCTGTGCTGTTCAGTGCCGCATTGGCGCTGCCATCCGCCCCTGAGAATGAGAGCGATCCCGCGTATCTGCGTTCGCCTTGGCGTCACCGCAGGGGGTGCGTCCCCATATGTCAGGTCCCATACCAGCGTGAACAGGGAGGAGAAAGCCCAGGTGAACCGAGTACGGCGCAGCAGAAGTCTGCCGCTGACGGGAAATCAGCATGGCCCGCTAATCGAGCGGCTGGCGTTGCCGCGAAACTGGACGGTCCCGGATCTCACCGCGGCAATGGCGCGCGAATGTGGTCACAGCATGCTGTGGGAGCCGCTACCTCACGGCGTCCCAACTGATCTGTGCGGGATGGAATTCGTCCGCGGACACCAGCGATTGGTGTTCCACCAGCCAGCGACGCGGCCCTTGCATCGGCGTGTGATCGCGCATGCTGCCGCTCACGTGCTGCTGGGTCACAGCGCGGCGATCGAGGTCGAGCCGGCCATGACGGCTATTGCGCTTGCCACGGGACTAGCACGCGGCACTACGGCCGAAATGCGGGTGTTACTGGCCAGCGCGGCTTTTCACAGTGCCGAAGTCGAGGCCGACGTGCTGGCCGAGCTGATGCTCGATCGATCGGCCAACGGTCGAGACGGTTCGAGTTCGTGCCGACACGGTACTGATCCCAGCCGCGTGCCGCATTGCGATGCTCACCAGTAGTAAGGGGCGCTGGGGAGCGCCTCGGCATGCGGGAGATTGCGGATGCGCGGGCCCGACTGGGGCCTGTCGCTGGCGACTGCCTCAGCCCTGGGATCCGAAGCGCGCCTTGACTCTGTCGACGATCTGGTCAATGACGTCCTGGGCGATGACGAATCCGTCTCCGCCCTGTTCCTTGCGGATGGCCGCACCGGAGATTCCGAGGTCATCGCGGAGTACTGCCAGTATCGCGTCGCGCCGCCGCACTTCCGCTTCGGTATATGTGGGTTCGTCGGACTTGGCGGCGAAGACCAGCTCGGTGTCGTTCAGCAGCGCGGGACGGGCCGTACCCGGCTGCAGACCGAGCACGTTTTCGAGTTTCGCCAACACCTCGTCGTTCGGTACCGGCCCACGTCCCTTCTCAATGCGGTTCAAGCGGTCGCGCGACGGCCCACCGGCTGCATAGGCCGCATCCAGTGAAAGGTCACGAACGAATTTCCGCGCGGCGTGCACGCGTCGCCCGAAATTCGTCAAGTACTCCTGGCTCACGCCACCCTCGTGCATAGTGCGGATGCTACCGCGAACAGACTGGTAATCGGAGCCTCATGACCGAGGCAGTTCCGAGGTTGCGCATGCACGCCATCACCTCCGGACTGTGGCACTCCTACCAAAACCTCTCCAAATAGTCCTTGGCTAGTCCATCTGCTTCGGAGCGCCGACCGCACCACACAGTCCTAAAAGTTGGGCCATCCCGCCGACTGCAGGACTGGCATCAGCACCGAGACATGAATCCGGCGCTGGGAACGCCGCCAGCATGTCAACCCAGCCCCGCCCGACCCCGGTCACCGCCAAATAGTCCCGTTCGGCACCGGTCGCCTACAAGCTCAGGATTACCGCCAGTGATCATAAAGACTATTTACGTACTATCTGTAGTAATTCTACGTACCATACGTTACCGTAGCGCCGTGGAGGACACGGCAGTTGCTATGCGCATGCATGCGACAAACCCTAGCCATGCATGGCTCGATGAGACCGAGATTCCTTGTGGTGCAGTCGATGACACCGTGTACGGCACCGACCATTACGAACAGGACAGCCTCGCCGCTGCAATCAGCAGCCGACCTACCCCGGTGCGACCTGCTAGCAGGCGACGGTCAACCCTCGCGGAAATTCGACGCTGACGAGCGGCCCTTATACGTGGCCACACGATGAACGAGGAAACGATGCCCACCGATGTCAATCCGCCGTTGGAACTGGTCCACGGTTACCCCAGGCTGACGATCACCCCACACCTCACCCGTGTGAGCGTGCCTGCCGTCCATGGGCGCAGCCGCCATGTCTTCGCCACGGCTGCATTGATCATCCGTACAGACCTGGAGAGACGAGCCGGGACAATCAACCAGAGATGGACAGGGAGACCTCGGATAGCCGACGACGGCAGGATAAGTATCGTCCTGGCCGACAGGAACTTCCGACGTCGCCACAAAATCACCGTCACCCCCGAGGACATCGCAGTCCACCTACACGGTCGGGCGAACGCATGACGGGTGTGTCGGGGCAGCGACGCCTACATAACGCTGAAGTGAGTGTCCAAGACAGCATCGCCGAGAATAGGCTTGGCCTACCACGGCTATTCTCCCCCGAAACTGTCGCAGAGGCTTTCGATCTCCCCTCGCCCAACTGGCTCGTAGAAGCGGCGCGCAACCAGCGAATCGAGCACACTCGGCTAGGCCGGCGATTGCGCTTCACCCTCGAACAGGTCGAGCGGGCTATCGAGGTCCACAAGATCGAAGAAGCCGCCAAACTCCAGTTGCCCGGGGAGACAATTCCTCAGCAATCCCAGCGGCGTCAACCGTCACGACGGTCCGTAGAGGACACGACACAGTCCCGACGGCTCCGTCCCCGCATCCCTGCACGAATGCGCGACGCAGCATCGTCATAGAAGTTCGCAGCCGGCGCGTTCAGCGCGATTCAGGCACCGAACAACACGGCCGGACCGCTACACACACGTCCGAAATGCCCTGTTTTCTCACTGCCGGTAAGTGAACGATATCGTTGGTCAGAAGCGCTTTTTCGGCTTCTGCAGGCGGGCGAGATTGGCAGGCTCGATGTAGAGGTACCGGATCAGCCCCAGCACGAGGTTCTGTAGATCCTGGGCCTCCTCAGCCGAGACCGCCTCGTATGCCTCCTGATGCGCACCGGCGTTGCCCACGACCCGGATGTGCGTCGCCCAGTCGTTGAAGGTCGAGAGAAGATCACCGTCGGTGACCATCTGTGCGATCCCGGAAGCGAGGCTGCCGCTGAGTGCTCTTTTCGCAGCGTCGCTGCCCTTTTCCTTGACGATGTGGGCCAGCGCATTGCGGAACATTGCGACGGCCGCGTTCGGGGCGATCACGCTGAGGCAACGCAGCCCTTCCTGAAAGGCGGCGGCGATGTCGTCAGGAACGTCGGCCATCTCGGTACTGCTACCAGGGGTGGGCCACCAGTACAGCGGCATCTGCTTCACCGTGCTCGTCGTCGCCGACAGCTTGACGGTGGTCGTTTCTTCGATGACCACGGTGCCCTGCTTGCATCCGTGGCAGGTCAGCACCACGACTTGCTGTGGTGATAGATACCGGGATCCACCGCCCTCGACTGAGATGCGTATCTGGTTCCGGATCTTGACCGGCTCGCCCGCCGTGAAGTTGCTGACACGGCCGCACCGTGGGCATGGGCCGGACGGGTCGCCGGTGTAGGGAAGTCCATCGGGGTTGCGATCGTTTTCGTCGTCAGAGCCCTGGCCGCTCGGTGCCGTGGTCGCCTCGGATGCCATGTCGGACATCTTTGCGGACAGCAAAGGCGTTCCACCACCGAATAGCTAAGCTTTACTGCCAGCGAGATGAGTATTGAGAATTGATCCTTTCTTCGACAGTCAGTGGCGGGAACCAGATCTCCTGGTCGTACCTGTCGACACCCTGTCGGAGAATCGTGGTGAAAACCGCGGACGGGAACGCTCGGTGCAGCGCAGTACTTTCCGGGCGTCGGCACGGCGTTCCCGGTCCGAGCGGATGTGGATCACGGTGACCAACCCGGCGACGGGCCGGGCCGGCGCGGAGTCCGTCGACACCGAGCAGGCCGTATCGGCGGTCAGAGGCGATTGCGGCGCCGCGGCGGGTCAAGCCGTCACCTCTCTCGTCGGTGATGCCATGCCGTGAGGATGGTGACGACGAACGCGCCGACCGCGGTGAGCAGGCCCGCCGACGCATTGTGGGTCAGGACGAGCGCGACCGCGGCGGCTAGTGCGAGTGTCAACACGAACAGGTCACCGGCAAGTACCCACCCGCCGGCGGAGCGGGAGGCGTCGTCGGGAGTGTTGTCGGGCGGCTGAGCCGTCATGCGTGCGCTCCTAGGTACGGCCTGAATGGTCACGGCGACCTGCGTGGAGGGTTTTCCACACGGATCAGTGCCGCACCAATGTCTTGCCGATGTGCGCCCGGGGGTCCGCTGGTTTGAAACGTGCAACTGGACAGTGCACGCGAAGTGCCGGAAGGAGATAGTCCGCCGCATCGGCGGCGGAAGTTGTTGAGGATCGGCCCACACGGTCCGGGTCGGCGAATTCCGGCAGCACCGGGCATGAACAGACGGAGGCCACAGGACGGCGCCGTCGGAATTCGCCGTCCTGACGCGCGTCAGGATCCACGATCCAGCCACCGGCATGTTCCGCTTCAGGCAACGTCCCGGCGGATTACTTGGTCCGCTGGTTGTTCTACCTCATGAGGTTGGTTCCGCCGGTCTGCGCTCCGGGAAGCCCTGCGGGACAGTGCTTCCCGGAGCGCGCCCTACTCAGGGGCGAACGATGCGTACGAGTGTCTCGACGGCCGCGGCGACGTGGGCCAGGCCGCGCGTATGTCCTGTGCGCAGCACGACGACAGCGCACAGGACGAGATAGCAGATGAAGCACGTCGCACCCAGCAGGGCGATCTCGACCATGGAATACCTCCTCGATATCGGTAGACCTCTCCTTTGAGAGGCAGGACCGTTGGGAGGTCGGGTCGGGTCGAATTCATGCAATACGCCCGCGACCGCGATGTCAATAGCGCCGCCGTTCTCCAGTTGTTCGCAAAATGCGCCGCCCCCTCTCATCGCGGGAGATGCTCACCCTGTCGGCGCGCCGGATCGCCGGACGCCGCCGTGTCAACTCAGTGGATAACATGCTTCCGGGGGTGGTCGAATCCCCGGGCCGGAACTCAGTGGATAAGAAGGAGCGGGGACGGTATGAGCGCGCCGGCCACTCCGCTGCACGGGCCGGCCGGCGACGTCACCGCGGCCGCCGCCCAAGCCCTCGAGACCACCGGCCGGTACCTGGACCGCTGCAAGCTCGCCGCGAACTCGGTGCGGGCGTACCGCCGCCAGGCCGCCGCGTGCGTCGGCTGGCTCGGCGAGCACGCCGGCGCGTATCCGGACGCCTTCGCCGATGTGGTCGGCGCGGAGGCCGCGGTCACCGCGTGGCGCCGGTATCTGCTGCGGACCAAGAAGGCGCGCCCGGCAACGATCAACCAGGCCCTCGCGGCGGTGGATCTGCTGTACGAGCACGGCGCGGGACTGCGGATCGCGGTCAAGCGCGTACGCGTGCCCGCCCCCGGCGAGCCCGACTCCTTGGATCCGGCCGCCCAGGGCCGGGTCGAACGCGCCTCGCAGCGCCGCGGTCCCCGGGACGCGGCGATCATCGCCGTGCTGCTCTACACCCGGCGCGCGAGTGGAGGAAGCCGCCCGGCTGGATCTCGAGGACGTCGCGATCACCGCGCGTACCGGTGCGATCACCCTGCGCGGCAAGGGCGACGAGGTCCTCCTGCCGGCGGTCGCGCGCCAGCGCCTGAGCGACTGGATCGCGGTCCGCGGTACCGATCCGGGCCCGCTGTGGACCGGGCAGCGCGGACGGTTGTCCATCTCGGGCATCACCCAGGTCGTCCTCGCGGTCGGCGCCGAGGCCGGCCTGGCGGGGCTGCGCCCGCACGTCCTGCGGCACACCTACGGCACCCGGCTACGCCAGGGCGGAGCCGACGTCGCCCAGGTCCAGGCCCTGCTGCACCACGCCTCGATCTCCACCACCGCCCGCTACTTCCGCGCCGGGACCGCCGAACAGGCCGCGGTCATGGAAACCGTCTTCGAGCAGTAATCGCCGATGTGGTCGTCGCGTCGGCAACCTATCGTCGCCTCGACGACATCGATGCCGCGGCGCGGCACTTGCCTCGGCCCCAGGCGCACAAACTTTCCCAGGATCGAGCTGGCCAACCTCACTGGCGATTTGAGCGTAAAAGCCGCAGTGCGGTAAGGTTCCTCACGCCCTGGATATTTCTACCAAAGTAGGAAACATCCGTGAGCGCTGTCTTCATCAGCGCTCATGCCGCTATCGGCATGGGCGTCGTTTCTCTGTTGAACATTCACCGCCGCAGGGGCTCGCGGCAATGAGCGAGTGGATTCTTCCCGCCGGCGGCGCGCTCGGGGCCTTGGCCGTTCTCAGGGTCGCCGCGCCAGCGATCGCTCGCTCGCTGGTTCTCCTGGTCACGGGGATCTACGCGAACGTCCACCCGGATGAGAAGCGCCGCAAAGACTCCCAGCGCTTCTACAAGATCGCCGACCGGGACAGACAGCTGCCCGGCTGGTCACCACGGGCCGCCCCAATGACACCACTCCCTCCGGAGCCACCGGACCCGGATGAGATAGCGAGGTGAACGTTGTCGGCGGTCAACTACTTCCGCAAATCAGTGCTGTCGCCGGGGCTACCTGCATCGGAGAACCCCCACCAGGTAGCCGCATGCGAGCCGCCGAGTTCCTCACCGCCTGAATTAGGAACCCCCGAACGCAATCGGCGCACCGATATCGACGGCCGACCCCCCTCGTCGGACACTCGCGCGTACTTCGCCAGGCTGCGCACCGAGGTACGCCCGGACAACTTCATCAGCACCGGGTCGACGCGCCCTCCTCCGCGGCGTGGGTGAGCCGGGAATGACGCAGCTGTGCAGCGTGTAGGGGCCGCCGGCGTACTGGCCGGTGTAGGTCTCGAACAGCTCGGCCGCCCGCCGGTACGACAACCGCGCCCGCTCCGTCACCGGGTCGACATCGTTCTTCGCCACCACGCGGACCACCGACTAGCAGACGACAGCCCCGGAGAGATTCTCTCCGGGGGCTGTAGATTCGACCGATCTTAGTGGGGCCACTCGTCGAGCTCGGCCCACTGGCCGAACGGCGGCTTGGTGGAGGACTGCACGATGATCGCGTCCCCCTCCACACTCGGAGGGTAGAACCGCTCGATCGCGAATCCCGCACCGGGATCGTCGCTGACATTGCCGTCGAAGATCCAGATGCCGCCGGGCTGCCGCGCCTCCGCCAGCCGCTTCTCCCAGTCGGTCGCACCCGGGAACTGCTCGACGTAGGAAGCACCGGAGACCTGGTTCATGAGGCCGGTCCACTTGCCGTCGACCCGCTTCCAGATCGTGCCGACCGTCACCGCATTTTGCTGGGGCATGTGTTGCCCCTTTCTGCCTAGCCAAGAGACCGACAGCCTGCCCATCTTCGGATGGACAGACCACTCTGCGGTACGTTGGCTGGGCACCCCTGAGAAAAGTGCACCTTCCAACGAGCCCCTCCGCCGGTTGCCCCGTGGGGGGCTCGTTCTATGAACGTCTTGGCTATGTCAGACACTACTACTGGGGGCCGACAACCTTGCGCAGCACAAGAACTTGTGTCTTCGGTCAGTAGGCGCGCCACCGATATCGGTGAATCCCAGCGTCACCCGCGCAGGGCGTCGAGTTCCTCGGCGTTGAGGTTCGCCAGCGCCGCGGCCTGCCAGGGATGCTCGCGGTAGTCGATCCACGCCCCGGCGCGGGTCTCGCGCAGTAGGGCCTCACGCCACCGGTTCTTCTGGGTGTCGTCCATGGCGGTGGCTTCCATCTCGCGTACCTTGTTCGCGCGGGCGGTGATCCCCCACGGGATCTGCTTCTCGCTGCCGTCCAGCTCGGGCCAGCCCGCCGCCTGGGCGGCAGCGGCGTTGGCGGCGTTCTCGGAGTCGTGCGTTCCCATGCCCTTCAGGGTGCGCCCGGGTACCGACACGAACCGGGACACCGCTCATTCAGGTGCTCGGAACCGGACTTCCCGCTGCTCAGGACACCGGTATATTTTCTGGCATATTTTCCAGTACCCCCGAGGCGATCCTGCTGAGCCTGGATCAGCGGGATCGGGGTTCGAGTCCGGGAACTCCGTTGTCGGATCCGCTGGCGGGCGAGCCGATACCGCCGGCGTCACCCCGTCCAGGCGGCCCAGCCGGGCCAGAGTCTCCAGGATCGCCGCCCGCCCCCAGCGAGGCTTACGCTCCGAGCCCCGCCAGGGATCCGGCTCGGGCAGCTCCCCCGAACGCCGGCGGCGGGAGACCTCAGAGCGCGACCAGCCGAAGATGTTCATCACGTCGTCCGTGGTCGCCTCATCCGGGACCACCCGCTTGTTCGTGTCCATGCCCGCAGTCCATCCCGTGATATCCCTGATATTCCAGACGTTGCCGAGGATGTTTTTCGTTTCAGGCACGGATGTATCCACGTTGGCGTGGAGTCGCACTATTTGACGCCGCGCGCCTCCAGGCTTGCGCACATGTGTTCGAGTACGGTGATCAGAAATGCTCTTCTTACGCTGAAAGAGGACCCGCATGAGCGTCTTGAAGGTCGGTGACCGGGTCGTGTACGGCGCGACTCTCTGCTCAGTCTCCCCCCGGCCGAAGAACTCCTGGGGTGGCGATCTGATCCCGCTGGTCGGTGAGATCATCGAGGTGAAGGAAGCAACTGCGCGACTCCTCGAGCTGACTACAGGGAAGATCAACGAGCATCCCCTCGAATCGCTCAAGCTCATCGACTGAGTCGCTACCCCGCTGGTTTTCGGTGGCCGATCTGCATGTACTGGCGGAGCCTGCCCTTAACATCCTGGCGGGGGATCGGCCACTGAACTCGATGTAGTGGGCGCACATCAATCCCGCGATCCGGTGATCGGTGCTCATGCCGCCCGATCCCGCTACACGGCGCTCCTATGCCGGGATCTGGACGCGGACACCGACATCGAAGAGCCACCGCATCGTGCGGGCCCACGCCGCGGCGTCCAGGCCACTCAAGGCGGTGTAGGCGGTGCGCGCTGGTCAGCTCGCGGGGGGCGAGGTCATCGTGCGTCATGCGGCCAGGTTCGCACGGTGTGTCGCACGAATGTCGCACAGCGCCAGGGGCTGCGGATCTACCGAGCAGCTGGCTGGGGTGAGACCGCGGCGACCACCAGCTGCACTGTGCCGCGGGTGGTGAGACGGTGTACCCACCCCGGTCGGGCCGGACTGTTCGCATCCGACCACCCGCTCGACGTAATCGGTTAGCCTGCGCGCAGACGCTGCCAGGCGCCGACCACGACAGTGACGAATCTGCCGGCGGTGACGACAGCGACGGGGCTGGTGTGGAACACCCCGAGCAGGGCGACGACGGCGACCAGTCCGGCTGATCGAAGTCGCTGACGATGGGTTCGAGGCCGCAGGGGCGGGCCGAGCGGAACCGGCTCTCTATCGACAGTCGACCTACATCCCTCGGGCCTTTGCTCGAAGAGATCTTCTGGAGCCGGGAACCGATCGCTGGCAGCTGCCGTCTAAGCCTACGACAGAACAGGTTTCGGTCTGGGAGGGGCCGGAGCTGTATTGCAGCTGTTCACAATTCAGAACACGGGGAGCACGTCATGATCCTTTTCCGTACGGTCAATCCGGCCGCGCAGTCGCCCCTTCTCGCCCGCTCCGGATCCGGTCGTTCACGCCTGTTCATGGTGGCAGCGACAATTCTGATGATTGCGAGCGTACTGGCCACCGGCACCGCGCAAGCCCAGTACCAGCAGTGCATCAACTACCGAGTCGTGACCCGATGGGGCAGAGTCGAAGTCGATACACGGCCGGTGGGAAACGATTACATCGGCGCCATCGCATGGGCCATGTTCATCACCAACCTCACCGACGTCCCCGGCCGGTACGACTACCAGATCCTGGTCAACGGCAAGCCCATGTACACGAATACCGTCTACAAGGACGACAACCTGCACATCACGATCCCCCGCTACCAACAGGGACACTTCGTGTACGAGCCAGGCGATGAAATCCAGGTGATCGCCTCGCACCCTGCTGGCAAAAACCTCTACGTGACCCCCATCAATCGGTGTGCCGTCCCGCACCCGGCAGGATAGCCGCATGGACCAGGAGACATCGCGGCGCGGCGCCGAACTGCTGGCCGCCGATATCGAATCCGCTCTCGGCGTCGAGGTCCACATCGACGACACGATCCCCGAACGCCTACGCCGGCAACCGTCCCCACCGGGATGGTGGATCGAATTCACCATCCCGGCGTGGAACGTCCTCATCGGCACCACCCCCGGCGAACACACCCCCGGCGGTGTCGCGTGCGAACTGGCCCGTCAGATCCACGACGACGTTCTGGCCCGCAGCGGAAAAATCTGGCCCGCCGACCCCGACGGTGGGGACCAGCCATTGCTCCCCACCCTCGACGGATGGCGCGGCCCGGGCGGCTCGATACCGTACGGTCAGATCGGGGCAGCCAGAGATCCTGATCCAGACATCGACGGCGTGATCCGATGGTGGCTTCCCCACAGCTATGACGGCCTGATCGCCAGCCGCACCGGTGACGTATGGTTCTCGCTCTGGCAGTACCAAGGCGACGAACAACACATCACACCAGGCATGCCGGTGACATGGCTGCTCGGCGAAGGACGACACGGAAAGTACCGCAAGGCAAGCGAAGTCCGACCAGCTCAGCTTTAGTGGCTAGCCATCACTTCGCAGCTGCCGCACACGATCGCGGTATGCACGCGGCCAGCAGGCGGTGTCGCAGTGTCGACGACAGCGACCAGCCTTCCCCGGTTCTGGAGGAGATAACCGGATTCCGCATCCTTGACACGCGTAAGGCTGCTCAGCACTTCGTCGTCGTAGAGGTTGGGTAAGAGCTCGCCGCGGTATTTCGCCACAGAAACCGCACGGCACCGAGCATTGACATCGACGTTCGTGATCTCACTGGGTGGCACGGTGCGTTGTGCCGCCGATCGGCCATGCCACCTCTAATGCGCCCTATGGCGCGCCGGATGATTAGGCAACGATCGAGAGTTCGCGCATGTCCAGCTCCTCGGCGCGTGCCTGAAGTAGGTCGTTCAATATCGAGACTTGCGATGCACCGCACAGCGCCAATCGCTTGTCCAGCGAATCGATCCACACGGCGGTGAGGTCGGCCATCAGCTTGTCGATCATGACCTGTGTGACCTCGGTGTAGATCGCCTGTACCGACGGATCGCTGTGGCCGATCCGAGCATCGATGAGCTTCTTCGGCGTGCCCAGCTCGACGAGGTTGGTCCTGTGCGAACGCCGGTTCCCGTGGGGCGTCATGCCTACCGCGACTGAGTCCCAGGTGCCGTCAGCGCGTTTGCTCGCATCGCGGCCGCGTACGGGGATGCCGGGGAAAGGAGCAGCCGACACCGGTACGGGGTGCGCCGGCACCGTGCCATGCTTCGGGTAGACGCCGGAAACGGCAGGGGTGAACAGCGATTTGCGGAAGCCGGCGCGGTAGTAGTGCTCGGCGTTCTCACGGTCCGCCGGCGCGACGTACCCGAGTCCGATGGCCGCTTGCCGTACTCGCTGCCGCAGAGCGTCGGATACCTGTCCGTGTGGTTGCATCGCACGAGACACCGCGCTCTGCGAAACGCCCAGGTGACGGGCAATCGTTGTCAGTGTGGCACCGCCGGTGCGCTGCTTCTTACCGTGCCCGTTGAACATGTAGGTTCGGCCGTGGCATGCGCACGGTTGCCGATCTGTCCGCGTGATGAACTCGCTCGTGATCCGCCACAGGAAGTCCGGGAGGTGTATCTCACGTGTCCGACCGAATTTCGGGCGACTGCGCTTGAGCTTTCCCCGGGCCTCCCTGAGTTGCCATTGGACATCGATGCGATGGTCCTTCACGAACTGGGTTTCCAGGCCGCGCAGTTCGCTGAAGCGCATGCCGGTGTACCACTTGACGATCTCGAACACGAACTCGTCGTCGCGTCCGGACAACAGGGCCATGCGCTCGGCGATCAGCAGCGCGCCGAGGGCGTCGGTGATGATCTTGGGGGAGATCTGGCCTTGATCGACTCCGGTGCGTTGACCGCGATTGCGCTTCCGCTTAGCCGGGTTCAGGGTGATTCGACCTTCCTCGACGGCGTCCTCGAAGATCACGTGCAGCAGCGCTCGGTAGGTTCGGATGCTCTGGACCGCGTAGCCCGCAGCCCTGAGTTCCTTGTCCCACGTCGTCACCTTTCCCTTCGTGATGTCGCACAACCGCAGAGACCCGAACGCCGGCAGCAGATGACACTGGATGTGGGATTCGTAGTTGTCGAGTGTGGTCTCGGCAAGGTCCTGTTCCTCGATCCAACCGTTGACGTACACCTCGAACGTGACATCACCGCCAGGCCGTAACCGCAGTCCGTCCATGTCGGTAACAATCGAATCAGCGGGAGTTGGAACTGCTGGCGGAGTCGGTTGGGCTCCAGGGAAACCCATCTGGGCGCGTATCTGCTGCTCCAGTTCCGCGCGATCCGCTGCGGCCTTCGCGGCCTCCTGGGTCGGGTATCGAATCGGCTTCGCGTCCGCACCGAGGAGGGTCAGATACTTGCCGTTATCGGCCTTGTACCGTGCCTCGAAGTAGCCGACCCGCTTGTTCGCGTACCCCATCACGCGCCCCATCGAGAACGACGGTCGCGAAGAGCCGCGGCCGAGTGTGCCGTGTGGATGTGAACCGGAAGTTCGGAAAGGGATGTCATGCAGACCACCTGGCGTTACGCGCCCTGAGCGCGGTGAGGGTCGAAAGGAAAGCGGCACCGTGTGCCGGGAACCGCGCCGATCTAGACCCTCGACGCAACTGCGGTGAGAACCACCATCAGTACAGAATCTGCGAGCGTCAGCATAACCACCGGAAATCTTCCACTGCAACAGCTTCGACGTGATCGCCCACCCGGCCGCCCTCATCAGACGGCGCGCTCCCTCCACCCGATCCGCGACACGCCGAGCGAGGTTTGAGCCGACACGCCGAAGTATCGAACCGAATTACGCGACCGATCACCACAAGTTTGCCGATGGACGGCCACAGCCGGGCTCGCTGCACAACGCCTGCCTAAAGCCCTGCCGTCACAGTCCCCGAGTTCCCCCAGATTCCCCCAAAGGGTCTCCCCGAGTGGCCAGCAGCGCGTTCGGACACTCACCGGGGCCGACCCCCACCAAACGGCCCGTGATCAGATTTCCACTGGTAGAGAGCCCCGAACCGACTGTGCACGACTCGGGATGAAGTCGTGCAGGAGGTAGCGATCACAGTGATTCATGAGATTGCGCACTATTTCGGGATTGACGAAGAGCGCCTTCATGAGTTGGGATGGGGCTAGGCTTATTCGCGACAGCGGTCAAGCCCGGAGAAACTTTGGACTCGTAGGGAACCGGATCTCATCCCGCCGCGTCCAAGTACTCGTAGGGGGAATTCTTGTGGTTCCACCGAAGGGCCGATCTGTATCGGCCCAACAGTAGCGTTAGCCGCCACTAGAAGGAGTTCGAGTCATGGTTGATCTCGTTCATCTCGATTACGAAGTCATCACCGGTGCCGCGACCGAGCTGGAACTGCTCGCCGACCGCCTCGCCGCGGCCCAGTCCGCCGGCAGCCCGGGAACCCATGTCGTCCCCTCCGGCGCCGAGGAGGTCTCCTTCCTCGCCTCCAACCACTTCAACGAGGGTGCGATGACTCACGACGCCTCGATCGCGCAGGGCATCGTCGAACTGCGTGCCGCAGCCCAGACGCTGCGCGCGCAGATGGCCGAGTACATGGCCCAGGACGGCGTCCGCGCCGTCGGCATCGCCGCCGTCCAGGCGGTCACCGAGGCGATCTGACGCCGCACCCGCACATACCTTTTCATTTAGGGGAGTTACGACAATGGTTGCAGGAATCACCGGCGTGCTCTGGGAGGTCCGCCCGGTCGAGATGATGTCGACGCAGCTCGACGTGGGTGCGCACGCGATCCCGATCGCCGCCGCCGAGGCCTCGTGGACCGGACTGGCCGGCGCGTGGACCGATGCCACCGCGACGCTGACGCGTGTCATGGCCGAACTCGGTATCGGCATGCTCGGCGCCAACGGCATCGCCGCGGCGGCCCAGCTCACCGCCTTCACCGGCTGGGCCGGAGAGCAGACAGCCATGGCCGCTGGAATGGCGGTCAAGGCCGCCGCCAACGCGACGGCCTACACGGTGGCCTCGCTCGTCATGCCGAGTGCTCCCGAGATCGCGGCCGTCGACGCCGCCCGGGTCGCCGCGCACGCCACCGGCGGCGATCTGACCGGCGACGGTGAGGCCGCCGAGGCCACGTACGCCGAAATGCAGGCGCGCGCCGCCCTGGTGATGGAGACCTACGAGGCCGCCACCTCGCTCATGGTCGCCACGCCCGCCGCATTCATGATGCCGCCGCCGATCTCCGTGGGCGCGGGTCTGGTCAGCGGCGCGATGGATATCGCCGAGGCCGCCCAGGGCGATATCAACCCGGTCGCCCAGGCAGTTTCGTCGGCACAGGCCGCCGTGGCCAACCCGGCGACAGCCCAGGCCGCCACCCAGGTCGCCGGTGTCGGCGGTTCCGTGGTCTCGAGCGCCGTGCCCGCCGCGGGCGATCTCGCGGGCAGTACGATCACCGCGGCCACCGGCGGCACGACGACGATGTCCCCCACGATGGGCGGCATGTTCGGCGGCGCGGCCATGGGCGGCACCGCGCTGACCGGATCCATGTCCTTCTCGCCCGGCTCGGTCGGCATCGGCGGCGGCGCGGGCAGTCTGCAGATTCCCGAGGGCTGGGGCGGCGGCCTCGGCAATGCGCTGCCCAGCGTCGGTGGCGCGCCGGCCGAGCCGATGGCGCCGACCACCCCGGCGGGCCTGAACGCCGAGCCCGCGCAGACCCGGCCGACGGTGAACACCGGCAATCCACTGATGGGCAACCAGGCTCAGGAAGAGGACGAGGACTACCACGACAGCAGCGATCTGCTGAACGGCGAGTACTTCGCCGACGGTCGGATCATCGCGAGCGGGGTCATCGGCGGGGATCCGAACGCGGAAGCGCGCTAGGTTGACGGTGTTGGGCGAGGGGAGGGGAGCGGCGATGCTCGATGCTGTGGTGTTGTCGTTGGACGAGATGCAGTTTCTCCTGGAGAAGTTGCAGATCAGTCAGGTCCCGATCGTGCTGGACGCGGTCCCTCGCCACGACACCGATGTCGCCCGCATGCATGCGTATTCCGCTGTCACGCAGTCCCTCTCGGCCCGGGGTCTGTTGAACGGCGAGACCGTGCACGCGGATCTGGAGGACAGGCTGCGGGCGCTGGACCGCCCGCACTGGGCGCTGGCCGTGCGGTGGTACCTCAACGGCGACGTGCACCGGCTGTGCATCGCCAAGGGTGACGCCATGGAGGTCACCGCCCTGCGCGGACCCGACTCCTACGTCATCGACGAGGCCTCGCACGATCTGCCCGGCACGGTGATCGCCGCGCTGGGCCCGTCGGCGCCGCTCGAACTGGACGGCATGAACGTGCTGGCAGACGAGCTCAAGCCAATACTCAACGACGCCGGCGACAGCACCTCCACCGCGCAGCGCCTCACCCGGGTCGGGCGGCCGCCGCGCGATGCGGTGACCCTGGCCGCAGCACTGGTCGAGGTGCATTCCCACGCCTCGATCGTGGGCGTGGTCTACGGCGACGGCACCCGCGAGATCGCGGACGGCATGATCGCGGTCTTCAACACCCGCAACGGCCGGTTCATCGCCACCACCACCCGATCCGACGACGACACGCAGTGGACGTCGCTGGCCACCGGCACGAATTCCCGCCTGCGCACCGCGATTCGAGATCTGATCCAGAAGCTCCCGCTGCGTGCGGAATTCAATCCGAGTTTCAATCCCGCTCAGGGCATCATCTAGATCGCATCGCCCAGATCTCAGCCCATCGGGTCGTCAGCGGTCGGTTCGACATCGTCGGTGCCGAACGGCGGCGTGTAGCGACCCCACCGAGTGCACTCCCAGCCGAGGAATTCCGTTCCGGCGTATCGCGGTAGCAACTCGATCGTCTCTGTGTTGTCCAGGTGATTGTTCGTCGTGAAGGGCGGGGTGATCCCGCCCAGCGACCAGCCTGCCAACCGCATCGCCGCACCGTGACTGACCACCAGGACATCGCCGGTGATGCCGCCGGAGCCCGCGGCATCCGCTCCCAGGTACGTCACCCGAAGCTCGTCCAGGACCGGCAGATACCGGTCGAGCACATCGCGCCCGCTCTCGCCGCCGGGTAACCGTTCGTCCAGCTCACCCAGATGCCAGGAGCGGTAGATCCGCTGGAACAGCTCGTGCGCCTCTTCGGAACCCCGGCCCTCCAACTCACCCACCTGCACCTCGAACAACCCGTCCAGCGCCTCGGCGGCCACGCCCGTCACCGACTCGATGTGCTGGGCGGTCTGCCGAGCCCGCAGGGCCCGGGAACTGAACAGCGCGCGCGGCGGTGCGGCCAGGTTCGTCGCGAACGCCTTCGCCTGTGCCACACCACGTTCGGTGAGCGGTAACCCGGGCACCCGGGTATCGAGTATCTTCGCGACATTCCCCTCGGTCTCACCGTGTCGCACGAGAATCAATCTGCCGGTCATAGATCGGCCACCCCTTTCTTCAGGTCCTCCAGCCACGCCGCGGCGGGCTCATCGGGTGGAGGTGTGGTGCCCTTGGGCATGCTGGCCGGCCACGATCCGAGGAATCGAATTCGGCCCGCGGTGCGGTGCAGCGCCTTGAGCGACTCGGCGACGGCGGCGTCATCGATATGGCCGACGCAGTCGAGATAGAAGATGTACGTGCCCATACCCGTTCGGGTCGGGCGAGATTCGATTCGGGTCAGATCGACTCCGCGGGCGGCGAATTCGGCCAGCACACGCATCAGCGAGCCGGGTTCCTTGGACAGTTCCAGCACTACCAGCGAGGTGCGGTCGACCCCGGTCCGCGGCGGCGCGGTCCGAGGGCGGGTGACCAGCACGAAGCGGGTGACCGCCCGCTCGTGATCGGCCACCCCGGAGGCCAGTGCGGCCAGGCGCAGGCGCTGTCCGGCCAGCGTGGTGGAGACCGCGGCGTCGGCATGGCCGGCGACAACGTCCTCGGCCGCGGCGGCGTTGGAGGCCGAGGTGTACAGCTGCGCGTCGGGCAACTCCCGGGCCATCCACGCCCGGACCTGCGCGGCCGCCACCGGATAGGCGGCGATCGTGCGCACCTGCGACAGCTCGGTGCCGGGCCTGGCCAGGATCGTGAACGTCACATCCAGCTCGGTCTCCGCGACGATCTGCAGCCGCGAGCCGACCGCCAAGGCGTCCAGCGTCGGCGAGATCGAACCCTCCACCGAACTCTCGATGGGCACCACCGCACCCTCGACCGCGCCGTCGCGGACCATCTCCAGCGCCGCCCCCTGGCTGGGTGCGGCGACGCGCACTACCGGCGCGTCGAAGGAACCTGCGGACTCCAGCTGGGCAAGGGCCATCTCGGTGAAGGTTCCCGAGGGGCCGAAATAGGCGATACGCGGCACGGATACGACACTACCGACCGGTCCGGGCAGAGCTGGTCCGATTATGCCCAACCTGCGGCCCCGACCCGGTCACGCGCGGGTTCGCAGCACCTCCAGCGCGGCTTCGACCGCCTGCGGGGCTTCGGATTCGATCGCGAGCAGTACGGCGCGCGCCGCGGCGACGGCCTCGGGCCGCAGGCCACGCAGGAACTCCAGGTCGGGCTGGGTCAGGGCGCGCCGAATGTCCTCGCCGCACAGGGCGGCGACCGTCGCGGCGATCACGCCGAGGGCCCGCTCTCCGGATCCGGTGCGCGCCACGAAGCCGCCCTCGGAATGCACGGCGCGGACCAGGAATTCGGCGACCTCGACGTCGGGGGTGTCGGCGTCGAGTACCGGCGCGGCGGGTGCGGACAGGGGACGGACCAGCTCGCCTACCAGGCTGTTGCGCGTCGCGACGGGAACGGTCAGCGACACCAGCACCGGTTCGGAGGGGCCCGGGGTGGAGGAATCGTGCGGCACATTTCAACCGTAGCGAGCCGAAGGCTTGCGCAACCGGCCGACGTCACTTAGCTTAGGTTTGCCTAACTAATTACGGCACACCGGCATCCGCACTGGAGGTAACGCATGCGCCGCCCGAATCCGACACTCGCGCCGAGCACCGCCGAACGGATCCGCACGGCCTGCGCGCATGCCGACCAGGCGATGCTGGCGCTACCCGGCGGCAATCCGTCCACCGTCACGGTCCACCATCTGCGGCACTGCGGCGACGCGGTGGTCGCGGTGCCGCTGGACTCGCCCGCGGTCGCGGCGGTCGCACGGGGTGGCGACGTCGGCGTGCAGGCCGTCCTGGAGCTCACCGACCGCACGCCACTGCCGCTGCGCGAGCCGGTGCGCGCACTGGTCTGGCTGCGCGGCCGGGTCCGCGCGGTGCCGGCCCCTACGCAGCGCGCGCTGGCGTCCGCGGTCGCCGCCGAACATCCCCATCCGGCGCTGCTGGATGTCGGGCACACCACGACCCTGCTGCGCCTGATCATCAATTCCGGGGTGCTGGCGGATTCGACCGGTGCGGAGTCGACCTGCCACGAGGACCTGCGCATCGCGCGACCCGATCCGTTCTGGGAGCTCGAGGCGGCCTGGCTGGAGCATATGGACGCCGACCACGCCGATATCGTCAACCAGCTGGCCCGCCACCTGCCGACCCAGTTGCGCGGCGGCGCGATACACCCGCTGGCGATCGACCGTTACGGAGTCAGCCTGCGGATCGAGACCCCCGACGGCGACCACGATGTGCGCCTGCCGTTCAACAACCCCGCCGACGATGCGCGAGCGCTGAGCCGTGAGCTGCGCATCCTGGCCGGATGCCCCTTCCTGCACGGCATGCGCTAGCTAATCCGCCTCGCTCATCCGCCTCTCCGCGCCTAAGGCCAGACTCGTGTGCCGTGGTCAGTTGCGTTGGCGGACGGCGGTGAGGTGGTGGCCGGGCGCATGGCACCATGGCGGGCATGGTTTCGGCTGCTGATTCCGCGCGTGTGTGGCCCGCGTCCGAGTCGGAGCGCCGGGCGATCCGGTTCGAGATTCTGGTCGTGTTGGTCGTCACATTCGGGCTGAGCGGAGCCAGTGCGGCACTGTCGCTCGTGCAGAGCGCGCTGGCGCCCGGCGGGATCGGTGGCCAGTCGGTGGCGCTGAATCCGTCGCGGGCCACGCAGTCGACCATCGATCTGCTGTTCCAGCTGCTGAGCGTGCTGCGACTGGTGGGCTGGGGAGCGCTCGGACTGTACCTGCTGTGGCGCAGCGGAATCGGGCCGCGCGCGCTCGGTCTGGCGCGAATCCGGTTGCGGCGCGACGTGATTCCCGGACTGGCGCTCGCGGCGGTGATCGGCCTGCCGGGGCTGGGGCTGTACCTGATCGCGCATGCGCTCGGGATCAGCGTGACCATCGTGCCGAGTTCCCTGAACGATCACTGGTGGCGGCTGCCGGTACTGATCCTGTCCGCGGTGGCCAACGCGGTGGCCGAGGAGATCCTGGTGGTCGCGTATCTGATCACCCGGCTGCGCGCGCTGAACTGGTCGGACAACCGGTCGCTGCTGGCCTCGGCCGTGCTGCGAGCCAGCTATCACCTGTACCAGGGCCTCGGCGGCGGCCTGGGCAACCTGGTGATGGGCCTGGTGTTCGGCAAGTTCTGGCAGCGGAGCACCGCCCGGCTGTGGCCGTTGATCCTGGCGCACGCCACGATCGACTCCGTCGCCTATATCGGATACACCGTGCTGCACGGTCACGTGTCCTGGCTGCCCTGACACGGTCAAGCCCCGGTGACAAACACAGGTGATTCTGCACACAACCACCCGAATTCGCCTATGAATTCGCGCCGTACGCGAATCGTGACGAGCCCGCCCTTGTTCCCGTCGGTACGATCGCGGGGGATGTACGGCGACGAATCCTCGCACTACACCAGGTCGCGCCTGGCGCCACTGAACGGGCCCGGCAGCAGGTCCGTGCCCGAACCGTATGGCCCACCCCGCAATCCGCCACCCGGGCAGGCGGCGAACGCCGGGTATGCCCCGACACAGCAGCCGGTCCCGTATCGCGGCGGCCCGCCGCCTCCCCCGCCTCTGCCACCGTCGCGGCGTCGAGGGCGCCCGCCACGCCCACCGCGTCCACGCCGCCGACGCCATTGGGGCCGATGGCTTCTCGCGCTACTGCTCGTGCTGATCATCAGTCCGTTCGCGGCCGCGATCTACCTGGATCAATCGCTGCATCGCATCGACGCCCTCGGCGGCTATTCCGGCCGTCCGGCCCAGACCGCCGGAACCAATTGGCTGCTGGCCGGTTCCGACAGTCGCGAGGGGCTGACCGCGGCGCAGGAGCAGCAGCTGTCCACCGGCGACACCTCGGACGCCGGTGGCGAGCGCAGCGACACGATCATCCTCGTGCACATCCCGCAGACCGGACCGACCACCGTGGTCAGCCTGCCGCGCGACTCCTACGTGCCGATTCCGGGCCAGGGCCGGGACAAGCTCAATGCCGCCTTCGCGGCGGGCGGCCCGAAACTGCTCACGCAGACCGTGGAAACCGCCACGGGTCTGCATATCGACCATTTCGCCAAGATCGGCTTCGGCGGCTTCTCGAATGTCGTGGGCGCGCTCGGCGGCATCGACATGTGCCTCTCACACCCGATGGACGATCCGAAGGCCGGCATCAATCTGGCCGCGGGCTGCCAGCACCTGACCGGCCCGCAGGCGCTGGGGTACGTCCGCAGCCGCGCCACCCCGCGCGCGGACCTGGATCGGATGCAGGATCAGCGCCAGTTCCTGTCCACACTGCTGAACAAGGTCACCAGCCCGTCGACCCTGGCCGATCCGTTCCGGCTCTGGCCGGTGGCGACGGGTATGACCAGCGGCCTGCAGGTGGACGACGGCACGCACATCTGGGATCTGGCCCGGCTGGGTATGGCCCTGCACGTGCATACCGTCACGACCACCGTGCCGATCGGCGGATTCGAGACCGTGCAGGACAGCGGCGACGTCCTGGTATGGGATCACGACCGGGCCAGTCGGTTCTTCGCCGATCTGGCAGCGGACAGGCCGATCCCCTCCGATCTGCTCACCCAGTGAGCAATAGCCGGCGCGGGTCGGCGGATATCAGCGCAGGGTGACCTGGCGTGACCGCAGCCCGTCCCGCGAGCGACGCTCGTCCGAGGTCAGCGGGGCGTCCGAGGCCAGCGCCTGAGCCAGGCGAGCGCCGAATTCCTCGGTCGGCTTCACCCATTCGGTCGCATGCCGCTCACGGTCCAGGTCGAAGACGGGGACCAGCAGTCCGTGCGTGCGGAACGATCCGGCGAAGCGCGAGCCCTCGCCCAGGTGCAGGCCGCCGGTGGCGTGCAACCGCGCCAGGGCCAGCATCAGCGAGTCCTCATCCTCCGGCCGGACCCAGCGCAGATGCGCCTTGTCACCGGCGTCGACCCACCAGGCCGCGCCGATGAAATCGGCGCCCAGCGCCAGGCGGTCCGACGGCAGGATCGCCTGGTTGGCCTGCTCGATGGTCGAGGACACCTGCGGGTCGGGCTGCACGCCCTCGGGAACCCACCAGTTGAAGTCCTGATGCACGGTCAGCTCCAGGGCCGCACCCGGATCCAGCACCTCGGCCAGCGGCTTCACCGACAGCTCGGCCTCCTGCGCGCTGTTCAGCGATTCGCCCGGCTCCCCCGTCTGCGTCCATGCCACGGCGACGGCCAGGTCGGCAGCCGGATTACCGGACTGGAACTGCACCTGGGCGCCGACGAATCCGACCGGCTCGGCCGCGGCCCGGACCAGTGCGGCCACCGCACCGGGCAGCACCGTCGCCAGGGTCACCGGGCGCTGTGCGGACAGCTCGGGCGCCAGCTTCAGCGTCGCTGTCGCGGACGGCACGAACTCGCGCAGCGCGACCAGATCGCATTCGGCGGCCAGCCCCGCGAAGGGGCGCGTCACAACCTGATTCGTCTGCTCGTGCGCCGCCCGGCGCTCGGCGAGACGCTGTGCCCGATTGCTGTCGGGCTTGGGACTGTTGCGCTTCGACTTACCCACGAACGCAGAACCTACAGTGTGTGCGCCACAACACCGCCGTCTCCCCACCTTTCAGCGCGCCATCGCATGCGACGCAAAAGAGAGCAGTGCTCTTGACTTTGCTCACCGCAGGGAGAACACTTATCTCAACAGAGAGCAGCGATCTCAGGAGAATGACATGGACACCTCGATCTGGCGGACAGCGAACCTCGCCCTGGCCTTCGCGATGGAACTCGTCGCGCTCGGGGCACTCGGGTGGTGGGGTGCGCGCACGGGTGGCCCCCTGCCGGTGAAAATTCTCCTGGCGATCGCGATTCCCGCCGCCGCGGCAGTGCTGTGGGCGCTGTTCGCGGCGCCGACCGCCACATATCAGGTAACGGCCCTGGCAGTGGCCACCAAGATCGTGGTCTTCGGCGCGGCAAGCCTGGCCCTCTGGCAGCTCGACCACCGCCTGCTGGCCGTAGCTTTCCCGGTCATCGTGATCGCCAACCTGCTGGTACTGCACCTCGACCAGCCAGGAGTCGCGGCGCACTGAGGCAATCGCCCCGACCGCTGCTCACCGCGACCGTTCAAGCCGCGGTGAGCAGCGCTTTCGTGCGGCCGGGGTGGTTCGTGGCGATCCAGCTCACGCCCAGTTCCGCGCAGAGTTTCACGTCATCGGGGTCGTCGACGGTCCAGCAGTACGCGGCACGGCCCGCCGCGGCCGCCTTGTCGACCAGGTCGGGATGTTCACGCAGGGTCCGCACCGAGGGACCGACCGCGGTCGCGCCGACCGTGGTCGCGGCGCTGCCGCCGAGGTAGCGGGACGACTCACCGAGCAGAACTGTCGGCAGCAGCGGCGCGGCGCGGCGAATCCGCCAGACGGCCGTCGCGGCGAACGACATCACTACCGCGCGCGAATGGTCGGCCGAGGCAGGGGTGGCGATACCGAAGCGCTGCAGCTCGGCCAGCACCTTGTTCTCGACCAATGCGCCGTAGCGCACCGGATGTTTGGTCTCGATGAACAGTTTGGTGGGACGACTACGCCAATCCAGCACCAGGGAGATCAACTCGCTGAGGGTGAGGACCGTCGACGGTGCACCGTCGGCGCCGAAGTCCAACTCGCGCAGCTCGTCCAGGCTCATCTCGCTGACCAGGCCCGTACCCGACGAGGTGCGGTCCACCGTGCGGTCGTGCACGCAGACCAGGTGACCGTCGCGGGTCAGCCGGACGTCGCACTCGACGCCGTCGGCGCCCTCCTGCAGAGCCAGTTCATAGGCGGCGAGGGTGTGCTCCGGGCGTGCCGCCGAGGCGCCCCGATGCGCGACCACGAACGGTGCTCGACTGCCCTGGTTCACTTCGCCATGACCTCCTCCTGATCGGACTCCGCGATCGGCGCGTCCTGCGTGCGGTCATCCTGCCCGACGGCCGGATCCGGCGCGCGCCGAGCCGCTTCCCCGGGCTCCTGCGCGGCCGGCTCGTCGGTTCGGGCCGAGGCGGCGGCGACCGGATGGACCGGCTCGATCAGCGGGACGGCCGGGCCCGCGGTGGCGATCCAGCGTTTGGGCACCCGCGGGCGTCCACGCAGGTCACGCCCCTCGCACAGCCGCATCACCCAGAGCGACAGCACCGCGACGGCGGCTGCCACCAGATCGGTGTACACGGTGAAGATCACGCCGTTGGCCTGCGCCTGCAGCGTCGTCGCGAGATGCCAGAGCAGCGCGGCGACGGCCATCACCGCGTTGACCACCCAGGCGGCCCACCAGATCCGCACGGCCTGCAGCAGCCGCGGATCCTCGCGCTCGCGCGCCAGCTCGATCAGGAATATGCCCGGCCACACCAGATTGACCACCGGAACGACGCAGCCGAGCAGGAGCGACCACAACCCGCGCGGATCGCGGCGACCGGTACGCGCGTAGGCCGCGCGACGCGCGTCGAGCAGCCAGCCCACCAGCCCGATCGCACCCAGCAGCGCGAAGACCAGGGCAAGCCCGGAGAAGAACCACACCGACCAGTCGGACAGATAGGCCACGACGGGTTCGATCAACCGGCTGCGGTTCTGCATGAGGATCAGGTAGCGACCGAATTCCGCGGCCGCGGACAGCAGGAACAGCACCGCCGCAGCCGTCACCAGCCGGGCGGCCCGATCTGTCAGCACGGCCAGCCGGCGGCGCGGGAGCGGTGCGGGTTGCGACGGGGCGTCGCGCAGGCCCCACCGCGGAATCTCGGTGTAGCGCGGCGCCGCGGGGGCGGGCGCGGAAGCGTTCGCCGCGCGCATGCGGTCGCGCGGCCGACGGCCGGGCGGCCGGGCGACCCAGCGATAGTTGCGCTGCCGCGCGGGGGCATCGACCGGAGCCGGGGACAGCAGCACACCGCGGCATCGCGGGCACCAGTGCATGGGCTTGCCCTGCACCGCCCAGCGCGAACCGCAGCGGGCACAGGGTTGTACGACCGTACTCACCGTGCACGTCCCCTTCTCATCAGTAGATCTTCGCCTCGTGCCCCGGATCGGCGGTGAGCGGGCGACCGGCCTTCTGCCAGGCCACCATTCCGCCGGCGACGTTGACCGCCTCGAACCCGACATGTGTCAGGTACCGCACGACCTGCAGCGAGCGCCCGCCCTGACGGCAGACGACGTAGATCTCCCGGTCGTAGTCCAGCTCCTCGATGCGGGCCGGAATGTCGGCCATCGGGATGTGCACCGCGCCCGGGGCGCGGCCCAGTTGCCACTCGTCGTCCTCGCGGACGTCGAGCAGTATGGCCGATGCTGCCGCATCCGCATCGAATTCGGCTGGTACGGCACCGATCGGCACCGAGGGAACTTCGGGGCTCGTCACGCCTTCGATCCTGCCACGGCCGTCCGACAGACGGAGACCTTCCCCTCGGTGAAGGCATCCGCCGCGGCCGTGAATCCACGAGTTATCCACATAATCCACAACCTCATCCACAGGTCGAGGTCGAGGGTCGGGGAAGCGCCGGGCCCGGCGAACGACCGGGCGGGCGACCGATCCGAAACTCCCCTCCTCATTCCGGAGCGGCCGACCGCCGTCGTACGCGGGACCTCGCCGCGGGCTGTTTCACGTATCCGAGACTGCGGCGAGATCCCGACAAGTACTTGGACGACGCGCGGGACCGTTCGGTTCCATCCCCGGCGAAAAAACCTGACAACACTGGTCGGAAAGCGAAATCCCCGACTTGGCCGTGGGGATCGGTAGCCTGTTTCCATGGACGCGACCCGCGGGTTACTCGACGGTTTGGATACGGCAGGACTCAACACAGCACTCGCCGAGGGCACCTGCCTCGGTCTCGTACCCGACGCCGCCGCCGCGCGGATACGACTCGAACTCGAGGTGCTGACTCTCCCCGCTCTCCCCGTCGATGGGCCGCCGCCCGACGATCGCCGGGTATTTCTGACCCTCACCGGAGTCAGCCGGATCGCCGCCTCGCTACGCATGCAACGCTGGGACGACGCCGAGCCGCACGTCTTCCCGCTCGCCCTGGATACCCTCGGCGAGTCGATCGCCAGCTTCGGCGGTGGCGCACTGCACGGCTGGGAGTTCGTCGACGCGGACGACAGCGGTTGGTCGCTGTGGCGCGAGCTGCTGAGCTTCGACACCACCATAGGAGAGGGTCCCGGCACCCATCTGCTGGAGTTCTCGCAGCAGGAGGGTATCGATCCCCGCGAACTCGATGTACGCATCTGGTTCGAGGGCATCACCGTCGAAACCTCCCAGGGCGCACTGGTTCCCACCGCGGAGTTCATCGCCGGCGGTGCACGCTGGTGGAAGGCGCACGACGCCTGCGATCCGCGCACGATGCTGCCCGACGTCGCACCTCCGATGTAGAGCCCCGGGAGACGGTAAGCCGACGGGGTGGGTGAGTTCTCAGGCTCCCAGCCCGACCGGGCAGCTCACGCCCGTCGCGTGCACCGGGCAGTAGCCGCCCGGGTTCTTGGCCAGGTACTGCTGGTGGTAGTCCTCGGCGTAGAAGAATCCGGGTGCAGTCACGTCCGGATACGGGTGCACCGACGCGGGGACCTCGGTGATCTCCGTGGTGATCTCGCCGTAGCCCGCCGCGCTCAAGCGCTCCTGGTAGGCCGCGGCCGTGGTGCGGGCGATCTGGAGTTGGCGCTCGTCCAGGGCGAAGACGGCCGAACGGTATTGGGTGCCGCGGTCATTGCCCTGGCGCATCCCCTGGGTGGGGTCGTGATCCTCCCAGAAGTGCCGCAGTACGGCGGCGTAGTCGACCACCGCCGGGTCGAAGACCACCAGTACCGCCTCGGAGTGCCCGGTCCGACCCGAACACACTTCCTCGTAGCTGGGATTCGGCGTGTAGCCGCCCATGTAGCCCACAGCGGTGGTGTACACGCCGTTCAATTCCCAGAATGCCTTCTCCGCACCCCAGAAGCACCCCATCGCCACCACCGCCAGCTGCAGCGGCGGGTCGGTCGGGTGATCGGAGAAGGGCGGGTACAGCCGATGGCCGTTGACATAGTGCCGGTCCAGCACCCGGATCGGCTCGGTGCGACCGGGCAGGGCCTGTTCGGCGGTGATCATGGTCGGCTCCGGAAAGCGCAGACGCCCGACAAGTTCGTCGTACCAGGGCATGGGTCCAATGCTACTGCCGCATATCGGCGAACAAACCGGACCAACCATGTCCGATTCGTGACACCTCACCTTTTCATCAGGAATTCCGGGGGCACGAAGGGCGGTTGCACACGGGCGGGTGTACGAATAAGGGTTGGGTGCGCTCGACATACTGGGTGCAGACGGCCTGACTACAGGAAGGGACATCGTGGCTGAGTACACGCTGCCAGATCTGGATTACGACTACAGCGCCCTGGAGCCGCACATCTCCGGGCAGATCAACGAACTCCACCATTCCAAGCACCACGCCGCCTACGTCGCCGGGGCCAATTCCGCGATCGAGAAGCTCGAGGCGGCCCGTGAGTCCGGTGACCACGGCGCGATCTTCCTGAACGAGAAGAACCTCGCCTTCCACCTCGGTGGTCATGTGAACCACTCCATCTGGTGGAAGAACCTCTCCCCGAACGGCGGCGACAAGCCGACCGGTGAGCTGGCCGCCGCCATCGACGACCAGTTCGGCTCGTTCGACAAGTTCCGCGCGCAGTTCACCGCCGCGGCCAACGGCCTGCAGGGCTCGGGCTGGGCGGTGCTGGGCTACGACCAGCTGGGTCAGAAGCTGCTGACCTTCCAGCTGTACGACCAGCAGGCCAACGTGCCGCTGGGCATCATCCCGCTGTTGCAGGTGGACATGTGGGAGCACGCCTTCTACCTGCAGTACAAGAACGTCAAGGCCGACTACGTGAAGGCGTTCTGGAACGTCGTCAACTGGGCCGACGTGCAGGAACGCTTCGCACGGGCGACCTCGCAGGCCAAGGGCCTGGTCTTCGGCTGATAGACCGACCGCGCGCACTCGAGCGGGCCCCCGAACCAACCGGTTCGGGGGCCCGTTTTGTGTTTCAGGCCTGTTACCTGCGACTTGGCACTCTCTGGTACTTGTGTGCCAGACATTGTTCGGGTCATTCTCGGGTACTCACAACTTCAAGGACGGCTCGCTGATCGCAGCAGCCACCCCGGGATCGACGCGGGAGGCCACGATGCAAACCAACGATCCGGTTCGGGTAACACCGTTCCAGGCACAAGGGTCACTGCGAGGATTCCTGATAGGGGGTCGCTGGCCGGACAGCACCAAGGAGTGGGCGCAACTGCTCGCCCTGGCGGTGCGGGTGGCCAGCCTGCCCGGCCTGCTCGCCACCACCACGGTCTTCGGCGCGCGCGAGGACCTGCCGGACGATCCCCAGCCCGGCACGGTCGGGCTCGTCCTGGCCGAGGGACCGATCCTGGGCGAGCGGGCGCTGGAGCCCGGACGATTCGCCCACCATGTGCCGTCCGCCCTGATGATGCTGCATCCGCCCTCGGAAACGCGGCCGTCACTGCCCGAATGCAGCGGCGCGGCATCGGGCTGCGTCCTGCTGCCGGGCGTGCCGCATCTGGGCCTGCAGCATCGGGCCGCCTGGGTGGAGGCCGAGCTGGACGGCACCGTCACCTCCATGGTCAGCCGGGTCGGCGTCGATCCGATCAGCGATCCCGACACGGCGGTTCTGGCCATGCTGATCGCGGCGTGACGGGTACCCGAAAACTCCGGGTGGGACCGCCAAACTTATTGCGCGCATTGATGTTTCGATCGCGGCAGGTTGCGATGCGACAAATCGGAAGATAGGATAGCCATAGCGAAGGGGAGTAGCCCCCAATCGCGTGGTCGACACGCTGACCCCCCGGGGTCCGGCCACGCGAACCGGCACCGCGGCGATCATGGCATCGCAGGCTCCGGTGGGCGAGACCTTCGGCCGACAGACCAACCGAATTCTCGGATGCGTTGTCGGCCGACGGGCATCCCGCCTCGAGGCCGGCAGGCCGAAGAGCTGGGAGCCACCGATGATCGCCACGATATTGCTGAGTTTCGGCGCGCTGTTCCTCGCCGAACTGGGGGATAAATCACAGCTGATGGCGTTGACGTTCGCGCTGCGCTATCGGTGGTGGGTCGTCCTGTCGGGTATCACCGCGGCGAGCATCGCGGTCAATCTGATCGCCGTCGGGGTCGGACATTTCCTCGGTGCGTCCCTGCCCACCGATGTGATCGCGATCATCACCGCGGTCGTTCTGCTCGCGGTCGGCCTGTGGACCCTGCGCGATGCGCACGGTGGATCGAAGAAGGACGAGGCCGCGCCCGCCGCGGACGATTCTCCGGCCCGCTCACCCCTCCGAGTGTTCTTCATGGTGTTGTCGGCATTCCTGCTCGCCGAACTCGGCGACCGCACCATGTTCGCGATCATCGCCCTGTCCTCGAGTCACAACTGGGTGGCCGTCTGGATCGGGTCGGTCGCGGGCATGGTGGCCGCCGGTGGACTGGCGATCGCCCTGGGCATCGCGGTCGGCAAGCACGTGCCCGAGCGGGCGATCGCGATCGGCTCGGGTCTGCTGTTCCTCTACATCGGCGCGGCCACGCTGCTCTCGGGCGTGGCGCCCCAGCTGGGACGTCTGCCGGAGCTGGCGATCTCGCTGCTCGTGCCCGCGGCGGCGGGAGTCGTGCTCTGGCTGCTCGGCAGGTCCCGCACCGCCGCGCGAGCGGAGACGCCGGCCTGTGGCGAAGAGGATCCCCGCCCGCTGGACAGCTATCGCTGATCGCCCGGCTCGGCGTGGCCGGATCAGCTCGGCGCGATCGCCGACATCGTGCCGAACAGGTCCCCACTGCGCCGCAACAGACCGAGCAACGGTTCCCGCAGGGCCTGCAGACCGTCCAGATCGTCGGCGGCGACCTTGGCGGTGACCATGGCGCTGAGCGCGGCGACCAGCGTCTGACAGGCGAACAACTGCTCCTCGGTATGCGCGTCGAGAATGTCGGCGACCATCCGCACGAACGAATCCTGCAACCGCGCCCGCCGGGCGATCGCCGCCGGGCCGACCGCATACACCTCGATCAGGAACAGGCGCGCCTCGGCCGGTTCGGCGGCCAGCCCCTCGAGGTAGGCGCTCAGCATCGCACCGATCCGCTCTTCACGGGTGACCGGCGAATCCGATTGTGCCCTGGCCGTATCCGCGATCCGCGCGATGAGCATCTGCACCGCGCGTTCGTAGGCGCCCTCGAAACAGTGCTCCTTGGAACGGAATTGCTCGTAGAAGGTCTCCCGCGAGACGCCGGCCCGTTTGATGATCGTCGCGACCGACGTTCCCACATAACCATGTTCGGTCATCACCTGTGCCATCGCACCGAGGATGCGGTCGCGCTGGGAGGCGATCACCGTCTCCCGGGGCAGGCCGTGGCGGCCCCGGGGTAGCTGGCGGTTGGTGGCGGCCGGGTCGGACATGGGCTGCTCCGTCTCCAATGTTCGGTTCGCACCATTGTGGCGCAATCGCAATCCCCCGAACCGCGAAGCCACGAGGGCCGGTTAGTGTGCCAGGTGAGGGATGGCCTGGCGAGGGGCCGTCACCGAATGAGAGGACCACATCACCGTGGAGATTTCCGGCTCTGCCGCAATCATCACCGGGGCCGCGTCCGGCCTGGGCGCCGCGACCGCCAAGCGCTTCGCCGACGCCGGCGCCACCGTCTTCGGGCTGGACCTGCCGCAGTCGATCGAGCGAGCGGGCGACAAGGTTCCCGCGGGTATCACGCTGCTCCCGAGCGATGTGACCAACGGCGACGAGGTCGCGGCGGCGGTCACCACCGTCGTGGAATCCGGTACGCCGCTGCGCATCGTGGTCAACTGCGCCGGAGTGGGCTGGGCCGGGCGGATCCTGTCCAAGAACGGCCCGCACGATCTGGAGCTGTTCCGCACGGTGATCACCGTCAACCTGCTCGGCACCTTCAACGTCATGCGGCTGGCCGCCGACGCCATCTCGAAGACCGATCCGGTCGACGAGTTCGGCCAGCGCGGCGTCGTGGTCAACACCGCGTCGGTGGCCGCGTTCGAGGGCCAGATCGGCCAGATCGCCTACTCCGCGTCCAAGGGCGGCGTCGCGGGCATGACCATCCCGGCCGCGCGCGACCTGGCGCAGTTCGGCATCCGGGTCAACACCATCGCCCCCGGCATCATCGACACCCCGATGCTGGCCGGAGTCACCGAGGAGTACCGCAAGGGCCTCGAGGCCGGTGTGCCGTTCCCGTCCCGCCTGGGCCGCCCGGACGAATACGCGCAGCTGGCGCAGTACATCGCCGAGCACGACTACCTCAACGGCGAGACCATCCGCATGGACGGCGCCCTGCGCATGGCGCCGCGGTAGACACCCTGAAGTACGGACAGGGCCCGCATCGCACAGTGCGATGCGGGCCTTGCTGTCCGAACGCCGTGATCAGACCGTGCGGGTGAGCCGCTCGGTGAGGATGTGGGCGAAGTGGGACGGGTCCTTCAGCTCGCCGCCCTCGGCCAGGACCGCCGTGCCGTAGAGCAGTTCCGCGGTCTCGCCGAGTTCGGGGGCATTGCCGGAGTCGACGGCGTCCTTGTTCTGGAAGTACGCGTCGCGCAGGCCCGTCACCAGGGGGTGGGTCGGGTTCAGTTCCAGGATCCGCTTGGTCTCCGGGAGCGCCTGTCCGGATGCGCGATACATCCGCTCCAACTGCGGGGTGAAGTCGAAGACGTCACCGACCAGGCAGGCCGGGGAGGTGGTGAGCCTGGAGCTGAGCCGGACCTGTTTGACGCTGTCGTCCAGGGCCTTCTGCAGCCAGGTCAGCACGTCGCCGAAGTCCTTGTCCTGCTGTTCGCGCAGGGCCTCGGACTCCTTCTTCTCATCCTCGGACTCCAGGTCCACCTCGCCCTTGGCAATGGACTGGAACTGCTTGCCGTCGAATTCGGTGACCGAACCGACCCACATCTCGTCGACCGGGTCGGTGAGTACCAGCACCTCGAGCCCCTTGGCCTTGAAGGCCTCCATATGCGGCGAGGCCTCGATCTGGTGCCGGGACTCGCCGGTCATGTAGAAGATCTTGTCTTGGCCCTCGGCCATGCGCTCGACGTACTCGGTCAGCGTGGTCGGCTGGTCGTCCGAATGCGTCGAGGCGAAAGACGAGACCTGCAACAGGGTTTCGCGGTTGTCGAAGTCGTTCAGCAGGCCCTCCTTGAGGACTCGGCCGAACTCTTTCCAGAATGTCTGGTAGCTGGTCTTGTCCTCGGCGCCCTGAAGATCCTTGACCGTGGAGAGCACCTTGCGCACCAGACGCTTGCGGATCGCCTGAATCTGCCGGTCCTGCTGCAGGATCTCGCGAGAGACGTTGAGCGACAGGTCCTGCGCGTCCACCACGCCCTTGACGAAGCGCAGATACTCAGGCATCAGCTCCTCGCAGTTGTCCATGATGAACACCCGGCGCACGTACAGCTGCACGCCGCGCTGATGCTCGCGCATGAACAGGTCGAAGGGCGCGGTCGAGGGGATGAACAGCAGCGCCTGATATTCGAACGTGCCCTCGGCCTTGAACGGGATGATCTCCAGCGGATCGTCCCAGGCGTGCGAGACGTGCTTGTAGAACTCCTTGTACTCCTCGTCGGAGACCTCGCTGCGCGGCCGCGTCCACAGCGCCTTCTGCGAGTTGAGAATCTGGTCCTCGAGGACCGTCTTCTCTTCCTTCTCCTCCCCCTCGCCCTCGGAAATCGTCCGCTCCACCTGCATGCGAATCGGCCAGGCGATGAAATCGGAGTACTTCTTGACGATCTCGCGGAGCTTCCACTCCTTGGTGTAGTCGAAGAGGTGATCGTCCTCGTCGACCGTCTTCAGATGCAGCGACACCGCGGTGCCCTGCGGTGCGGAATCCAGCGTCTCGATGGTGTAAGTGGAGGATCCGGCCGCGGACTCCCAGCGCGTGGCCTCGGATTCGCCCGCCTTGCGCGTGGTCAGCGCGACCTTGTCGGCCACCATGAAGGTCGAGTAGAAGCCGATGCCGAACTGACCGATCAGCTCCTCGGCCGCCTGATCCGGCTTGGCCTCGAGCAGCTGCTTGCGCAGCTGGGCCGTGCCCGACTTGGCCAGGGTGCCGATCAGATCCACCACCTCGGCCTTGCTCATGCCGATGCCGTTGTCGCGTACGGTGAGGATCCGCTTCTCGGCGTCGACCTCCAGCTCGACGTGCAGGTCGGAGGTGTCGACCTCCAGATCTTTGTCCTGGTAGGACGCCATCTTCAGCTTGTCCAACGCATCGGAGGCGTTGGAGATCAACTCGCGAAGAAAGGTGTCTTTGTTCGAATAGACCGAGTGGATCATCAGTTCAAGAAGCTGATGGGTCTCGGCCTGAAACTCCAGCTGTTCGACGTGCTCAGTCACGCGCCGATAATACGTCGGGGATATTCGGGGTCGCAGAGCTCACCCACCCCGGTGGCTCCGCCGGCCCTCCGTACCGCCGAAGTCGGCCACGCTGGGCACCTCGGCGGCGGCGCTTCGCCCGCCGGGCGTGGTCGGGACCATCCATTCGCGCAGGGCCTTCGTCGCGCGGACGTCGTCCTCGTTGTATTCCAGCAGCCGGGTGCGCTGGGACAGGTCGACCTCGCCACCGTCGTAGCCGACCGCGAGGCGATACCAGCTCATCGACGCCTCGCCGCCCGCCTCGGGATCGCGCCAGGAGAATCCGGCGACCGGGGCGATCTTCTTCAGGCCCTTGCCGCCCGGGCAGATGAACTGTTCGGACACCGCCTGGAACATGTCCACCCATTCCGGACTGTCCACGAAATCCCGCACCTGCTGTTCGGTCGGCACGCCCGGTTCGCCCGCGAACCGGCGCGCGGACTCGTAGAGCCACTTGTCCTCGGCTGTGCGCGAATAGCAATAGGCGGCAAAGGTTTTCCCGGACGCGGCGGCGTCGGCACGCACGCTCATCAACCAGATCCAGAATTCGGCGAAGGAGCGGGCCTCGTCGCGGGTGGGCAACGGATCCCAGGTGACGAACGGCCGGTACACCCCGTCCAGCAGGGTGCCCCACAGATATGCGCCGTACTCCTGGTAACTCTCCAGATCCACGTCCACCTCGACGTCGGCGCGGCGCACCCGCAACTGCTCGAACCGGCGGACCACGGGCGCGCCGGAAATCCAGGCCCGCGCGGTGACGACGGTCTCGATGAACGGCTCGTATTGCCAATCGTCGGGATCCTCACCGCTCCACCCGGCCAGATCCTCGACGGTCTCCACATCGTGCCGGCGCAGCAGTTCCGCGCGCGAGCCCGGCGCCACCAGGCTCACATCGCGATGGTCGGTGAGCCAGCGCTCGCAACTCGGGGTGTCGGATGCGCCCGAGCGGGACCACCACGGGCACTGCCGGCATTCGGGCACCTTGGACGGCACCGTCGGCAGCTCGCCGCGCACCACCGCGATCCGGTCGGCGTAGCGGCGGTCGTAATCGTCGAGCACCGCGCCCAGATCGTGCACGAGGATGCGGTCGGCGACCAGGCCGATCACGCCACCGACCAGGGCGGGGCCGGCCAGGCCGTGCCGCTGCAGCATGCGGTAGAGATGGGCCAGGCGCTGCTGGTCACGCGGCTGCGGGCGGGTGCGCACATGCCTGTCCAGCTGCGGATCCCAGCGGTACAGATCCGAGGTCAGGGGATGGAAATCGGCCGGATCGGGCTGCCGGGGATCGGTCACCTTGTGATTGACCACGATCACCGGGATGTAGCCGCCGCGATCGGGATCGCGCAGCAGGATCTCCGCACCGCCGCGCCGGCCGGTGTCCGGCTCCTGCGGCAGCACCGCACCCCAGATGCGCGGGACCGCCTCGGCGGCCGCGCGCATGGTCGCCTCGGCCCGCGCCGCGGCCGGCTGCGCCGGATCGATGATCACCCACTGCGCCGGATCGGCCGCCACCAGCGTGTCGCGCACATGCTCCCGGTGCGCCACGGCCGCCTCGCGCCGCTGTGTCACGCCGGTGTCCTCTGCCACACCGAACAGTATCTCGGGATGGGTCGCGGTCAGGTGCAGCCGGTGACGACAGCCGATCAGCGACCGCGCGTCGAGGAAAGCCCCGCGAGGGGCAACGGAATCGGAACGCTCGGACAGCTTTTCGTGCACCGCGGCCCCCTGCCGCTGTGCCGCATCACCGTTACCCTCGTGACCATTCCGGTCGTCACTGCCCGAATACACACTTAGCAGTATGGTCCTCCCCCCTGACAACCTCGTGAACCGCACCGCACGGAACGAACACGGCCCTGCGCCGAACACAGCGCGCTGCTTGTCACATGCTTCGGGTATACATTTCTTGAATCGGGCGGCAAGTCCGTCAGGTCCGCGACGCCGCACGGCGCAACACGACAAGCACGGAGGGTGCAATGGGGTTGGTGGGGTTGTTCACCAAGCGCAAGCGGCGCGCGGACCGCAAGGCCGAGGCCAAGGCACTGGTGCACAAGGCCAAGATGGAGGCCAAGCTCGGCGCGCGCAACGAACGTAAGCGCGACCGCGCGGCCGCCCGGACCGAGCGCGATGTGGCCAAGCAGCGGATCACCACGCTCAAGGCCGAGGAGAAGGCCGCACTGAAGGTGGCAGAGAAGGCCGAGCGCGACCTGTTCAGCGCCGGGCAGGTCAAGAAATATCTCGGTGTGGCCCGCGTACTGATTCCGGTGCTGGCGCCACTGGCCTACCGCGCCGCGACATTCATCCGCGGGCAGATCGACTCCCGACGGGCCCATCAGCTCGGCGTCGGCGTGGACCAGCTGGGCGACTTCGCCGGTCACGGCGCTCGGCTCCAGGCCCGCATCAGCGGGGCCGAGTCCGCCCTCTCCGAGATCTCGAACAAGGCCGGTAAAGACGCCGAGACGCAGAAGTTCGTCACCGCCTCGCGCGGCCGTCTCGACAGCCTGAACGCCGCGATCCGCACCGCCGAGCAGATGCCCGCGACGCGCCGCCGCGCGGTGCACACCTCGATCTCCCACGAACTGTCCGGCGTCGAGGCCGACGTGCTCGCCCGCCTCGGGGTGCGCTGAGCAAGAACTCACGAGACAGGCCATGTACGACCACGGCAATACGAGCGGCACCGGGCCGCTGAGAGGTGTCGTGGTCGGCGTGACGGTGGCGACCCTGGCCGCGGCCGCACACGGACTGGCCGGGGGCGGCTATCCGGGATCGGCGGCGCTGACCCTGCTGCTGCTCACCGCCGCCGGCGTGGGCGCGATCGCGAGCCTGCTACCGGTCCCCGCCGGGATGTCCGGGCGGGCGGCCCTGCTGGGCACCCTGGCCGCCGGGCAGATGACCGGGCACCTGGCGATGACGGTCGCGAACGCGCCCGGCTCGATGTCGATGATGCACGAGTCGTCCAGCGGCGCCCACATATTCGGCCACTTCCCGGCGATGCTGGGGCTCTCGTCCGGGCCGATGGTCCTCGCGCACACCGCCGCGACCCTGTTGTGCGCGGTGCTGATCACGGCCACCGAACGCCTGTACACCCTTGCCTCACAGACCGTCCGGACACTCACGGCACATCCGCGGCCGCTCGTGCCGCCCGGTCCGGCCCGATGGTCCGGCTCCCCTCGACGTCCCTACCGCTTTCTCCGCACAGCGGGCCTCGGCTCGCGCGCGCCGCCGGCGCCGGCCTGATCAGCCGACACCAACTCACCGACAGAGAAAGCAATACACCTATGCCTACTGTGATTTCGCGCGCCCTCATCGCCACGGGCGCCGCCGCCGGACTGGCCCTGCTTGCCGCCGGAACCGCCGCCGCCCACGTCGAGGTCACCTCGCCGGGCGCGCACCAGGGCGACGACGCGGTGCTGACCTTCCGTGTCCCGGACGAATCGGAAACCGCGTCGACCACCAAGCTCAGCATCACCCTGCCGAATGTCGACGAGGCGTACACCCAGCCCTTGGCGGGCTGGACCCCAACCCTGACCAAGAACGACAAGAACCAGTACACAACGGTCACCTGGACCGCGGATCCGGGGAACGCGGGCATCTCCCCGGGACAGTTCCAACTGTTCCCCGTGCTCGTCGCACCCCTGCCCAAACAGGACAGGGCCACCTTCCCCGCCGTGCAGACCTACAGCGACGGCAAGATCGTCACCTGGAACCAGCAGCCCGGACCGGACGGCAAGGAACCGGAGAATCCGACGCCGTCGCTGACCCTGGCCGCGGCCGATTCCGATGACGACATGGCCGGTATGACGTCGAACACCAAGTCCGCCTCCGAGACCGACAACACGGCTCGCTGGCTCGGCGGCGTCGGTCTGGTACTGGGCGCCCTCGGCGCGGCCTTCGGGCTCGGCGCGATCGTGCGGGGGCGGCGGGCATGATTCGCCGGTTCTTCTCGGCGATCGCCACCGCGCTGCTGGTCGGCGGCTTCGCCGTGCTGGCGGCCGGACCGGCGAGCGCGCATTCGGTGCTCATCGCGGTGGATCCACCGGACGGCGCACAGCTGAGCACCGGCCCCGCGCGGGTCACGTTCACCTTCAACGAGAATCTGCAACCCAGCTTCCCGTCGGTGACCCTGGTCGGCCCCGACGGCAACCTGTGGTCCGAGGGCGATCCGGTGGTCGACGGCCCGCACGCCGGCATCGCGGTCCGCCCGCTCGGACCCGCGGGCAAGTACACGATGGCCTACCGGGTGACCTCCGCGGACGGACATCCGGTCAGCGGAACGCGCACCTTCACCCTCACCGTGCCCGGCCACGGCACGCCGGGACCGAAGGCGAGCGCCGCGGCCGAATCACACGGCGGCGGCGGTTCCGGCGGCATCCCGGTGTGGGTGTTCATCGTCGTCGCGGTCGTGCTGTTCGGCGGTGGGCTCGCGATCGCGCTGCTGGGCGGGAAACGCAAGCCCCGCACCTAGTGTGAGGTAAAGGAGTACGTGGTGGGCCAGGCGTCCGGCGGCAGTTCGACCGCCCTGCGTTCGATACTGCTGCTGGTCGTCCCGGCCGCACTGCTGGGCGCCGGATTGGCCTGGGCGTTGGCCGCCCCCGACCCGATGGAGGGTGAAGCGCCGCTGCGGGCCCTGGCCGACTGTGCCGGGGCGACCGTCATCGGCCTGGCGGCGCTTCCTCGGCTGCATCGGCGGCTGGCCCCGCCGTGGAAACAGCTGACCGTGGTCGCCGGGATCTGGACCGCACTGGAATTCGCGCTGCTGGCCTGTGAGGCGGCCGCGGTCGTCGATGTGCGGGTAACCCGGCTCAGCCCAGCGGAATTCGGCGCCTACATCGCCCATTCCAGCAGCGGCCAGATAGGCGTGGCGATCCTGATCGGCGCCGCCGTGGTCGCCGGATACAGCGGGCTGGCCTACCGGCGGCCCGACCGGGCCGCGATCGAGCTGGTGCTGATGTTCGCGGCCGTCGCGCTCGAGCTGCGGCCGATCACGGGCCATATGTCCCAGCAGATGCTGGGCGCCGTCTTCGGGGCCATGCACGTGCTGGCCGCGGCCGTCTGGTTCGGGGTGCTGCTGGCCCTGGCGCTGGTGCTGCGCACCCGGGGTGAATGGGCCGAGGTACTGCCCAGGTACTCCTCCTGGGCGCTGCCCGCGGTGGTCGCGGTCACGGTCAGCGGCGTGATCAACGCTCTGGTCAAGCTCGGTGGGCTGGCGCCCCTGGTGGATACCGGCTATGGGCGCATCCTGCTCGCCAAGGCCGTGCTGCTGGCGGGACTGATCGTGCTGGGCTGGTGGTGGCGGCGCACCTGGGTTCCGGTCGCCGCCGACCATCGGATGTCCGCCGAGTCCTCGCTGCGGCGCGCGGTGTGCGAGGTGATCGTGATCGCGGTGGTGTTCGGCCTGGCCGCGGCGTTGTCCGTAACGGCGTGATCGCGACACACCGCAATAACATCCCGACCTCAGCGAAACCGACTGTTCGGCCCACTTCCGATGGAAGCTCGCAGAAAGGTCTCAGGGAACACTGACGGCCGCCATGGCAAGCTTGCTGCCGTGACCGAATCAGCAAAAATAGTCGCTACCGCGGACCTCGCCGACGAGATCGGTCCAGAGATTCGCAGCTGCGATACCCAATTCACGCAGTTCGGTGGTCTCGAATCCTTCAGCGGCCGGATCGTCACGATCCGCTGTTTCCAGGACAACCTGCTGGTCAAACAGACGCTGGGTGAGCCGGGCGAGGGCCGGGTGCTGGTGGTCGACGGCGGTGCGAGCGTGCATACCGCACTGGTCGGCGATGTCATCGCCGGTCGCGGCGTCGACAACGGCTGGTCCGGAGTGGTGGTCAACGGCGGGGTTCGCGATTCGGCGATCCTGCGCACCCTCGACATCGGCCTGAAGGCCCTGGGCACCAACCCGCGCAAGAGCACCCAGACCGGTTCGGGCGAGCGCGATGTGCCGGTCGAATTCGGGGGTGTGACGTTCGTGCCCGGGGAGATGCTCTACAGCGACCACGACGGAATCGTCGTGCGTGCCGAATGAGCGCCCCGGCCCGAACAGCTACGAACTCACCCGGGCCCGGTGTCCGGCGAGGGTGACCACGTCACCGGGCTGTAGCTGACGACCTCTGCGCAACTCGACCTCATCGTTTACGCGAACCAGCCCGGCGGCGATAACTGTCTTGGCCTCCGAACCGCTTTCGATGAGGTTGGCCAGCTTCAGGAACTGCCCGAGTCGAATGACCTCGTCTTCGATCGGCACATCGACTGGATCCGACATGGGTTACATCTTTACTTCCCGCGCCCGCGACGGCGCATCCGCCCCCCGGGGCGGCCCGCCTGGGCCCCCGGTCGGGACGGACATGCCTGCCAACGTTCTGCATTCGAGCGAGGTCAACATTCACACTGGTTCGGTGACATCGACATCCGGCGCAGCGACTGCTGTGAGGTCCAAGCGCCGGCGCTCCAACGCTGACCAGCCGCCCCGGGATCCCGAGCACACGTCGCGCTCGCCCGAGGTGCCGCACCGCGCGCACGGCCGGTTGAGCGAAGTCCCGCACCTGGCGGGCCTGGTCCTGGGTATCTACGCGGTCCTGTGCATGCTGTGGAGCATCTCCCCCGGCCTGCGGTTCATCACCCAGGTGCCGCGACACTACGTCGACGACTACTACTTCGACTCGCCGGAGACCTCGCTGGTCTGGGCGCTGATGATCGGCCTGCTCGCCGGCGCGACCGCGAGCCGCAAGCGGATCGCGTGGTGGCTGCTGGTCGCCTATATGACCTCGTTCGCGGTGGCCAACTCGCTCGAGTTCGCCGACGAGCACAGCGTCAGTTCACTGATCGCGCTGGTCGTGCATGTCGCGGTGATCGGGCTGCTGATCGTCGCGTGGCCCGAGTTCTACACCCAGGTGCGCCGCGGTGCGCTGTGGAAGGCGCTGGGCGTGCTGGCCGGCGGGCTGACCATCGGATGTCTGCTCGGCTGGGGTCTGGTCGAGCTGTTCCCGGGAACCCTGCCGCGCGGCTGGGAGCGCCCGGGCTGGGCGGTGTCCAAGGTGACCGCGGCGATCCTGGTCAGCACCGACCAATTCGACGGTCAGCCACGGCATTTCGTGAATCTGCTGCTGGGCTTCTTCGGTTTCCTCGCGGTGCTGGTGGCCGCCCTGGTGCTGTTCAGCTCGCAACGCGCCTCCAACGCGCTGACCGGTCTGGACGAATCGGCGATCCGCGGGCTGCTGGAGCGCTCGGATGTCGAGGATTCGCTGGGCTACTTCGCCACCCGGCGCGACAAGGCGGTGGTCTTCGCGCCCAGCGGTAAGGCGGCCGTCACCTACCGGGTCGAGCTGGGTGTCTGCCTGGCCTCGGGCGACCCGATCGGCATGAAGGAGGCGTGGGGGCAGGCGATCGACGCCTGGCTGCGCCTGGCCGACCAGTACGGTTGGGCACCTGCGGTGATGGGCGCCAGCGAACTCGGGGCCCAGGCGTATCGCCGGGCCGGCCTGTCGGCGCTGCGGCTCGGTGACGAGGCGATCCTGGAGACCCGCACGTTCTCCCTGGCCGGCCCGGAGATGAAGCAGGTCCGCCAGGCCACCAACCGGCTGCGTAAACAGGGCATCACCGTGCGCATCCGCCGCCACAACGAGATCCCGGCCGAGGATTTCGCCCAGGTGATCGCGCGCGCGGACGCGTGGCGCGACACCGAGACCGAACGCGGTTTCTCCATGGCCCTCGGCCGCCTGGGCGATCCGCTGGACGGCTGCTGCCTGCTGGTCGAGGCGGTGTCGCACATGGGCGAGGCGAACGAGCGGGTGCTCGGCATGCTCTCGCTGGTGCCGTGGGGACGCACCGGTGTCTCGCTGGAACTGATGCGCCGGGATCCCAAGGGCCCCAACGGCGTCATGGAGCTCATGATCTCCCAGCTGGCGCTGACCTCCGAGCAGTACGGCATCACCCGGGTATCGCTGAACTTCGCGGTGTTCCGCGCGGTGTTCGAGGAGGGCGGGCGCATCGGCGCCGGTCCGATCCTGCGGCTGTGGCGCGGCGTGCTGATGTTCTTCTCACGCTGGTGGCAGCTCGAGGCGCTGTACCGATCGAATGTGAAGTATCAGCCGCAGTGGGTGCCGCGGTTCTCGTTGTTCGAGGAGCGCCGCAATCTGGTGCGCGTGGCGATTGCCAGCGCCCTGGCCGAGGGGTTCCTGCCGCGTTTCGGCAAACAGCCGGATCCGGCGGTGCACACCGGCATTCGCTCCGCGGTGCCGCCGACCATGACCGGCCTGCACTCCGACGGCAGCGAGCCGGAGCTGCCGCCGGAGGATCTCGAGCACGCCGGTCCGCGGCGTCCCGAGCAGGTCCGGGTGCGCATGGACAAGGTGCAGCGGCTCGAGGCCGCCGGGCTGGACGCCTACCCGGTCGCCTATCCGCCCACCCACACCGTGGACCGCGCGCGGCGCTCGCCGAAGGGCACCACCGTCCGCGTGGCCGGGCGGCTGCTGCGCATTCGCGATTACGGCGGGGTGACCTTCGCGGTACTGCGCGACTGGTCCGGCGATATCCAACTGCTCATCGACCGCGGCCGGGTCGGCGCGCAGCGCTCGGACGAGTTCGACGAATTCTTCGACCTCGGCGACCTGATCGAGGTCAGCGGACAGATCGGGCAGAGCCGTCGCGGTGAGCTGTCGCTGCTGGCCCAGGACTGGCGGATGATCGGCAAATGCCTGCACCCGCTGCCGGACAAGTGGCGCGGGCTGTCGGATCCCGAAGCCCGGGTGCGCCAGCGGTACGTCGACATGGCGATCAACACCGACACCCGCGAGGTGCTGGCCAAGCGCAGTGCGGTGGTGCGCTCGCTGCGGGACACGTTGAACGGCTGGGGTTTCCTCGAGGTCGAGACACCGGTGCTGCAGCAGGTGCACGGCGGCGCGAACGCCACACCGTTCCAGACCCATATCAACGCCTACGACCTGGACCTGTACCTGCGCATCGCCCCGGAGCTGTATCTGAAGCGGCTGTGCGTGGGCGGTATGGAGAAGGTGTTCGAACTCGGCCGGGTATTCCGCAACGAGGGCGTGGACTACAGCCACAATCCGGAATTCACCATTCTGGAAGCCTATGAGGCGCACAGCGACTACCTGCGCATGATGCACGCCTGCCGCCAGCTCATCCAGGATGCGGCGCTGGTGGCGAACGGGAAGATGGTCGCGCTGCGGCCGAATCCGGACGGTTCGCTGGAGGAGGTGGACATCTCGGGTGAGTGGCCGGTCAAGACCGTGCACAGCGCGATCTCCGAGGCCCTCGGCGAGACGATCACACCCGAGACCGACGCCGAACAGCTGCGTGCGCTGTGCGACAAAGCCGGGGTGCCCTACCAGTTCGGCTGGGACTGCGGCCAGATCGTGCTGGAGATGTACGAGCATCTGGTCGAGGAGCACACCCAGGCGCCCACGTTCTACACCGACTTCCCCACCTCGGTCTCGCCGCTGACCCGCCAGCATCGCAGCATCGAGGGCGTGGCCGAGCGCTGGGATCTGGTGGCGTGGGGCGTGGAACTGGGCACCGCGTACAGCGAGCTGACCAACCCGATCGAGCAGCGCCGGCGGCTCACCGAGCAGTCGCTGCTGGCCGCCGGCGGCGATCCGGAGGCGATGGAACTGGACGAGGACTTCCTGCAGTCCCTCGAGCACGCCATGCCCCCGACCGGCGGTCTGGGCGTCGGCGTCGACCGGGTGGTGATGTTGATCACCGGCCGCAGCATCCGGGAAACCCTGCCCTTCCCACTGGTCAAGCCGCGCACCTGAGTTCACCGGCCCCGCCCGTCCGCGAGAGGCGGGTGTCGGCCGCGACGAGCCGATACGGCACAGTGGACAGGTGCAGCTTGTTCTCGTGCGTCATGCCCAGCCGGAGCGAATCCTCACCACCTCGGGTCCCGCGGACCCCGGTCTGACCGAGGTCGGGGTGCAGCAGGCCGGCCGCGTTCCGGAGGCCATCGCGCGGCTCGGGGTCGCCGATCATCGCGTCGTGCGCGTGGTGAGCAGTCCGCAGCGGCGTGCCCGGGAGACCGCCGCGCCGACGGCCGCGACACTGGGCCTGCCCGTGGATGTGCTGGACGGCCTGGCCGAGTACGACCGGGATCTGCTGACCTATGTGCCGATCGAGGACGCACGGCGAGCGGCGGCGCGAGCAGACTCGGCGCAAGCGCACGGTAACGATCCCGCAGCCGACGCCGCGCAGGACGCTACCGCCATGGTGTATCGGCGGATCAAGGCCGGGTACCTGCCCGATCAGGTCGACGGTTCCGCATTTTTTCAGCGGGTTTCGTCCGCCATCGTCGAGATCGTGGCCGACGCGGAGCATTCGGATACCGTTGTCGCCTTCGCACACGGCGGGGTGATCAACATAATGTTGCAGCATGTGCTGGGTCTCGAGCGCCCGCTCACTTTCCCGATCGATTATTGTTCGATCACACGAATTCTCTACTCCCGCACAGGTCATCGCACCGTAGCCACCGTCAACGAGAACGGGCATGTGTGGGATTTGCTGCCACGCAATCTCTCGGGGGCGTAACGAACGCTGAATTCTGAGCGGTTTAACAGAGTGAGCGGATCACGGTCTTAGAGTTCGATCGTTGGATGAGGTGCCGTGAGTCGCTCAGTCCGGACTCATGTTCTCCAGAGAAAGGCAGCTCGTTGCTCACCACAAGGAACTCAACCCGTTCGCGGCGCATCGCCGCCCGGGTCGCCATCGCCGGCGCCCTGGCCGTCGTCCCGCTGGCGGCAGTGGCCGGCCCGGCCCTGGCCGATACCGTCGCCACCGCACCGTCCGCCACCCAGATCGACTGGCGTCATCACGACGACCACGGCGGCTGGCCGGGCGGCGGTGGCTGGGACCACGGGGGCGGGAATCACGGTGACTGGCACCACGGCGGCGACTGGCACCACGGCGGCGGCGGCTGGGGCGGCGGCCAGTGGGCACCCCCCTTCGAGACCGGATCCGCTGGATAGGAACCCGCTGTGATCGGTGACCGACGACGACACGGTCACCGATCGACCGGGTGGCCGCTCCCGTCATCGGGAGCGGCCTTGTCCATATGCGGAGGGTCGTCCTATCGAGATTTGATGTGCCAGAACATATTTCCTGAACAGGATCACTACAGCGGGCGCATACCCCGGTCCCAGCTCATTGCCAGCTTGGACTCACGGCGCACCTAGCAAGTGTGATTTGAATGATATTTACCAGCCGCCGAAGAAGGCGGCGCGGTACCTCCCCTGAAAGGTAAGACGTTGCTGTCCAACGCAAAGTCAACTCGCACCCGCCGCCTCGTCGGCCGGGTTGCCCTGGTCGGAGCCCTGGCCGCGGTGCCAGTGGCCGCCATCGCGGTCCCGGCCTTCGCCGCGACCCCTAGCGCCTCCTCGGTCGACTGGCACAACTCCGGCCCCGGCGGCTGCGGCGGCCCCGGCCCCTGCAACCCGGGTCCGGGTGGACCCGGTGGCCCCGGCGGCCCGGGTCACCCCGGCGGCCCCGGTTTCCCGGGAGGCCCGGGTCATCCCGGCCCCGGTGGGCCCGGTGGCCCGGGAGACCACGGCCCGTGGCACGGCGGCCCGGGACCGCAGGGCCCGTGGCACGGTGGTCCGGGACCGCAGGGCCCCGGCCCGGCGCCGTGGATGCCCACCGGTTCGGCCTAATCCCGACGGATCGCTTGTCCCGTTAGAACGCGAAGGGGCCACTCCCAGCCGGGAGTGGCCCCTTTCGTGACGTTGTAGCTGATTAAGCCATGCCCGCGAGCCAGTGGTGCATCCACGAGGTCGCGGACTGACCGCCGCCCACGTCGTAGTAGCCGTACGAGGTGTGCGCCCCGGACCCGTAGAACTTCTCCAGCTGCTGCACCCGCTCCTTGTTCGCGCCCTGGGTGAGCTGGGACTGCAATGTCCCGATCCCGCCCCTGGACATCAGATCTCCGATGATCGAGCCGGCCTCGAGCTGATACCGCCACATGTTGGCCGGGTTCGGATCCGAGGTCTCGGTGAGGAAGCCGGCGAATCGCGTGATGAAATCATCGGACTTGGTGGAGCAGTACAGATCCTTGGGATCGCAGATGGTGCGCACCCGGTCGCTCAGGAATCCGAACCCACCTGGCCGCGGACCGCTGGCACCCGCGCCACCGGCCGGCGGGCCGACCTGCACATCGGTGGGCGAACGCCGCGGATCGGAAATCAGGCCGACGCCGGAGATCCGGTTCGGCGTGACGGCGCCCAGGCCCGTGCCGATATTGGCGGCGACGTCTCCGGCCGCATCGGCGCCCTGGCTGTAACCGACGATGGCGATCTTCGTCGCCGGGCACTGCGTGCCCATCGCGTGGATCATGCCGTTGGCATGGTTGACGGCGATCTGCTTCGACTTGCCGTAGATGTCGCCCTCCCACGGGAAGGCCGTGGCGGGGTAGTCCACGTAGTCGACGCGTGTACCGCTGGGTAGGCCATGCGTGACACCGGCGAGCATGCCGGGGCCGGTCATGTGCTCATGCTTGTCCTGACCGGTCTCCCAGGTACCCGGGATCGCGACCACGTATAGGTTCGGGCAGCCCGGGTCCGCGGCGGCAGACCCGCTGCTCAACACCACGCCGGACAAACCCGACAGTGCTACTGCTGCCGCAGCCGCGGCAATCCTTTTCAACCGCATACTGTTCCAGTGCTCCAGTTCCAGCCCGCCCAGGTGGGCACATCCCGACGACTTCACGATGGTGTAGGCACCTGCTTGCAGCCTGGTGAACCAGAGACGAACAATCTTCCCGAACTCCTGTGCACCTGGTAACAGCCGTACGCCTGCCTCGACACCACACCGTGATCAAGAGTAAATGTACCGGCGCGCGGAAGCCATTCGGAGGTCGGAATACTCAGGATTCCCTCGATCCGACGCCCGAAACCGGACGAATCACGAATGAAATTCGGACAGATAACAGACGATGCCCGCGCGTATCACGCGCGGGCATCGTCGGAGTTCCGGCCTTCCTACCGCTGGGCGACCGTCGTGGGCACGATCGGCGACGGCAACGCCGACTCGCCCTCGAGGAACCTGTCCGCGGCCGCGGCGGCCGAGCGCCCCTCGGCGATGGCCCACACGATCAGCGACTGACCGCGACCCATATCACCGGCCACGAACACGCCCGGGACGGTGGTCTGGAAGTCCTTGTCGCGCTTGACGTTGCCGCGCTGGTCGTAGCCGACACCCAGATCCTCGAGCAGTCCGGGCTTCTGCGGGCCGGTGAAGCCCATGGCCAGCAGCACCAGATCGGCCTCGAGGGTGAAGTCGGTGCCCTCGATCTTCTCGAAGCGGCCGTTCACCATCTGCACCTCGTGCGCCTGCAGTCCGGTCACCTTGCCGTCCTCGCCGACGAAGCGCTCGGTGTTGACCGAGTACACGCGCTCGCCGCCCTCCTCGTGTGCCGAGGACACCCGGTACATCAGCGGGTAGGTCGGCCACGGGGTGGAGTCGGCGCGCTGCTCCGGTGGACGCGGCATGATCTCGAACTGGTGCACGCTGGCCGCGCCCTGGCGGTGCGAGGTGCCCAGGCAGTCCGCGCCGGTGTCGCCGCCGCCGATGATGACGACCTTCTTGTCCCTGGCGTGAATCGGCGGCAGGCCGTCCGCGTCGGTGATCGGGTCGCCCAGCTGCACACGGTTGGACAGCGGCAGGAACTCCATCGCCTGATGGATGCCGTCCAGGTCGCGGCCGGGCACCGGCAGATCGCGCGCGATGGTCGAGCCACCGGCCAGCACCACCGCGTCGAACCGCTCGCGCAGCTGCGCGGCCGTGATGTCCTCGCCCACGTTCACGCCGGCCTTGAAGATGGTGCCCTCGGCCTGCATCTGCGCGACGCGACGGTCGATGAAGCGCTTCTCCATCTTGAATTCCGGAATGCCGTAGCGCAGCAGGCCGCCGATGCGGTCCGCGCGCTCGAACACCGTCACGGTGTGACCGGCGCGGGTCAGCTGCTGCGCCGCGGCCAGACCAGCCGGACCCGAGCCGACAACGGCGACCTTCTTGCCGGTCAGGCGGGTCGGATAGACCGGGGTCACCCAGCCGGCGTCGAAGGCGTTCTCGATGAGCTCGACCTCGACCTGCTTGATGGTCACCGCGTCCTGGTTGATGCCCAGCACGCAGGACGATTCGCACGGCGCGGGGCACAGCCGCCCGGTGAACTCAGGGAAGTTGTTGGTCGCGTGCAGCCGGTCGATGCCCTCGCGCCAGCGACCCTTGTAGACCAGGTCGTTCCACTCGGGAATCAGGTTACCCAGCGGACAGCCGTTGTGACAGAACGGAATACCGCAGTCCATGCAGCGGCTGGCCTGCGCACGCAAGGTGTCCTGCGAGAAATTCTCCTCGTAGACCTCTTTCCAGTCCATCAGCCGCAGCGGCACCGGCCGCCGCGTGGGCAGCTCACGCTTGGTGTGCTTCAGAAATCCCTGTGCGTCACCCATTCTCGACTCCCGACTTCCGCGCCAGCTCGGCGCACCCTCTGGTTCCGGTGCGTCGCGCGTCAGTCAGCAGTGTCCGCGCACGATCGAAATACATGTGATGGTCCGCCACGGGCGACTCGACTCGGTTACCCACGCGCGGCCTCCATGATGGCCTCGCCCACGTCACGCCCGGCCTTCTCGGCCTCCGAGATGGCCAGCAGAACCTTCTTGTAGTCCCGCGGCATGACCTTCACGAAATGTGTCACCTGCTGTGACCAATCGCTCAGAATGCGCTCGGCCACCACCGAACCCGTCTGCTCGCGGTGGCGTGCGACGGTCTCGTGCAGCCAGGTGAAATCGTCACCCGACAGCTCTTCGACCGCATCGGCCTGTTCGGGCGACACCCGCTTGTCGAAGGTGCCGTCCGGGTCGTAGATGTACGCGACACCGCCGGACATGCCGGCGCCGAAGTTGCGCCCGGTATCACCGAGGATGACGACCTTGCCGCCGGTCATGTACTCGCAGCCGTGATCGCCCACGCCCTCGACCACCGCGGTCGCCCCGGAGTTGCGCACCGCGAACCGCTCGCCGACCACACCGCGGATGAATGCCTCACCGCTGGTGGCGCCGAACAGGATCACGTTGCCCGCGATGATGTTCTGCTCGGCCACGAATTCGGCCGGGGCGTTGAGCGACGGGCGCACCACCAGGTGGCCGCCGGACAGGCCCTTGCCGACGTAGTCGTTCGCATCGCCGAACACCCGCAGCGTGATGCCGGCCGGGACGAACGCGCCGAAGCTGTTGCCCGCCGAACCGGTGAAGGTGATGTCGATGGTGTCGTCGGGCAGGCCCGCGCCGCCGTACAGCTTGGTCACCTCGTGGCCGAGCATGGTACCGACGGTCCGGTTCACGTTCGTGATCTTGGTCTCGAACTTGACCTGCTTACCCCGCTCGAGGGCGTCGGCGGACTGGGCGATGAGCTCGTTGTCCAGCGCCTTGTCCAGGCCGTGGTCCTGGCCCTTGGTGTTGCGGCGGTCCTGGTACATGAACGCCGTCTCGACGTCGTCCAGGATCGGCGACAGGTCGAGCTTGGCCGCCTTCCATTCCTCCTTGGCCCGGGTGGTGTCGAGCATGTCGACCCGGCCGATGGCCTCGTCGAGGGTGCGGAAGCCCAGCGAGGCCAGGTATTCGCGCACCTCCTCGGCGATGAACAGCATGAAGTTCTCGACGAATTCCGGCTTACCCGTGAACCGCTCGCGCAGCACCGGGTTCTGCGTGGCTACACCCACCGGACAGGTGTCCAGGTGGCACACCCGCATCATGATGCAGCCGGACACCACCAGCGGCGCGGTCGCGAAGCCGAACTCCTCGGCGCCGAGCAGCGCGGCGATCATGACATCACGGCCGGTCTTCATCTGGCCGTCGACCTGCACGACGATCCGGTCACGCAGACCGTTCAGCAGCAGCGTCTGCTGAGTCTCGGCCAGGCCGAGCTCCCAGGGGCCGCCCGCGTGCTTGAGCGAGGTCAGCGGCGAGGCGCCGGTGCCGCCGTCGTGGCCGGAGATCAGCACGACATCGGCATGGGCCTTGGAGACTCCAGCCGCGACCGTCCCTACCCCCGGCTCGGCAACAAGTTTCACGTGAATCCGAGCCTGTGGATTCGCGTTCTTCAGATCGTGGATCAGCTGAGCGAGATCCTCGATCGAGTAGATGTCGTGATGCGGCGGCGGCGAGATCAGCCCGACGCCCGGCGTCGAATGCCGTACCTCGGCGACCCACGGGTACACCTTGTGCGCGGGCAGCTGACCGCCCTCGCCCGGCTTGGCGCCCTGAGCCATCTTGATCTGGATATCGGTGCAGTTGGTGAGGTAGTGCGCGGTCACGCCGAAGCGGCCCGAGGCCACCTGCTTGATCGCACTGCGCCGCCAGTCGCCGTTCTCCTCCGGCTCGAAGCGGGTCACCGACTCGCCGCCCTCGCCGGAGTTCGACCGGCCGCCGAGGCGGTTCATGGCGATCGCCAGGGTCTCGTGCGCCTCGGCGGAGATCGAGCCGTAGCTCATCGCGCCGGTGGAGAACCGCTTCACGATGTTCGCGGCGGGCTCGACCAGATCGATCGGAATCGGGTTGCGCTCGCCGCCGCGGAACTTGAACAGACCGCGCAGCGAGGCCAGCCGCTCGGACTGATCGTCGACCAGCTTGGTGTATTCCTTGAAGATCTTGTACTGACCGCTGCGGGTGGCGTGCTGCAGCTTGAACACCGTGTCCGGGTTGAACAGGTGGTACTCGCCCTCGCGCCGCCACTGGTATTCGCCGCTGATCTCGAGCTCGCGATGCGCGCGCTCGTTCGTGTTCTCCAGGAAGGCGATCCGGTGCCGCGCGGCGACCTCGCCGGCGATCTCCTCGAGCCCGATGCCGTCCAGCGGCGAGCGCAGGCCGGTGAAGTACCTGTCGCACAGCTCCTGAGACAGGCCGACGACCTGGAACAACTGCGCGCCGCGGTAGGAGGCGATGGTGGAGATGCCCATCTTGGACATCACCTTCAGCACGCCCTTACCGGCGCCCTTGATGTAGTTCTTGACCGCCAGGTCGTAGTCGTCGCACAGCTGCCCGGAGGGGTTCGGCATATGCAGCGCGCCGCGCTCGAGCATGTCTTCGAGCGACTCGAAGGCCATGTACGGGTTGATCGCGGCGGCGCCGAAGCCGATCAGCAGGGCCATGTGATGCACCTCGCGGGCGTCACCGGCCTCGACCACAAGGCCGACCTTGGTACGGGTGCGCTCGCGCACCAGGTGATGGTGCACCGACGCGGTGACCAGCAGCGACGGGATCGGCGCGAGCTTCTCGTTGGACTCACGGTCGGACAGCACGATGACGGTGGCCCCGCCATCGATGGCCGAGGAGACCTGCTCGTTGATCGCCTGCAAGGCCCTGCGCAGGCCCTTGCCGCCCTTTTTCACCGGGTACAGGCCGCGCACGACGACCGAGCGCAGGTTGGGGCGTGTGCCGTCGTCGTTGATGTGCACGAGCTTGGACAGCTCGTCGTTGTCCAGAATCGGCTGGGTCAGCGTGATCTGACGACAGGAGTCCGGGCTGGGATGCAGCAGATCGTCCTCGGGTCCGATCATGCTGCGCAGGCTGGTGACGACCTCCTCACGGATGGCGTCCAGCGGCGGGTTGGTCACCTGCGCGAACAGCTGCGAGAAGTAGTCGAACAGCAGTCGCGGACGCGCGGACAGCACCGCGATCGGGGTGTCGGTGCCCATCGAGCCCAGGGCCTCACCGCCGGTGGTCGCCATCGGCGACAACAGCAGGTTCAGATCCTCGATGGAGTATCCGAAGATCTGCTGCCGGATCTTCACCCGGTCGTGCACCATATGCTCGTGCGCGCGGTCGGGCAGGTCGGACAGCTTGGTCGGGCCGTCGTCCAGCCATTCCTGGTACGGGTGCTCGCCGGCGAGTTGGGTCTTGATCTCCTCGTCACCGATGATGCGGCCCTTGGAGGTGTCGACCAGGAACATGCGGCCGGGCTGCAGCCGGGTCTTACGGACGATCTTGGACGGCTCGATGTCGAGCACGCCGACCTCCGAGGCCATGATGACCAGGCCGTCGTCGGTGACCCATACGCGTGAGGGACGCAGGCCGTTGCGGTCGAGCACCGCGCCGACCACCGTGCCGTCGGTGAAGCACACCGAGGCGGGGCCGTCCCACGGCTCCATCATGAACGAGTGGTAGCGATAGAAGGCGCGCCGCGCCGGATCCATCGCCTCCTGCCGCTCCCACGCCTCCGGGATCATCATCAGCACGGCGTGCGGCAGGCTGCGCCCGCCCAGATGCAGCAGCTCGAGCACCTCGTCGAAGCGCGCGGTGTCCGACGCGCCGGGGGTGCAGACCGGGAAGATCTTCTCCAGCCGGTTGCGGCCCTGCTCGTCGATGCCGAAGACCTCGGACTTCAGCAGCGCCTCGCGGGCGCGCATCCAGTTCTCGTTGCCGGTGACGGTGTTGATCTCGCCGTTGTGCGCCACGCGACGGTACGGGTGGGCCAGCGGCCAGGACGGGAAGGTGTTGGTGGAGAAGCGCGAGTGCACGATGCCCAGTGCGGACTCCACGCGCTCGTCCTGCAGGTCCAGGTAGAACGCCCGCAGCTGCGGGGTGGTGAACATGCCCTTGTAGACGAAGGTCTGCGCCGACAGACTAGGGAAGTACACGGTCTCGCGGCCGACCGCGCCTTCCCCGGGACCGGCTTGACCGAGTTCGTGCTCGATCCGCTTGCGCACGACGTAGGCACGGCGGTCCAGGTCCATGCCGGTCAGCTGCTCGTCGGTACCCGCGGAGCTTGCGGAGCGGCCATCGGCACTGCTGGGCGAGGCAATGAAGATCTGGCGGAACGTCGGCATGGCGTCGCGGGCCAGCGCGCCGAGCGAGGACTCGTCGACCGGGACCTCGCGCCAGCCGAGTACGACCAGGCCCTCTTCCCTGACGATCTTCTCCACGCCGTAGCAGGCGCGGGCGGCCTCGCGGCGGGCCTGCGGCAGGAAGGCGATGCCGGTGGCGTACGAACCCTCGGGCGGCAACTCGAACGTGGCGCCCTCGTCCGCCAGCACGGCCCGGAAGAACGCGTCGGGCAGCTGGATGAGAATGCCCGCGCCGTCACCGCTGTTCACCTCGGCGCCGGCGGCGCCTCGGTGTTCCAGGTTCAGCAATGCCGTAATTGCCTTGTCGACGATGTCGCGGCTGCGGCGGCCGTGCATGTCGACGACGAACGCGACGCCGCAGGCGTCGTGTTCGTTCGCCGGGTCGTAGAGCCCGGTCTGTCCGGGTGACCTATGGCCAGGAAGTTGCGTCATGCCTCTGCCTTCAAAATCAGGCCTTCGATGAAATAGGGCCTTCGTCGAACGCCTCCGTCTAGACTGCGCCCGGAGGATTTCGTCGGACCAGCGGCGCTGATGGTCGTCCTGTGCAGTCAACTCTCCAGTTGTCCACCCGCGCCGGATCGTCGTCGTCGGGTGCTCGGTGGTAGCGGAGTTCTCGCGTCTCCCTACTCACCACGCCGTGCTGCCCGTCAGGCTGAGAAGTCTCCGACCGAGAGCCTGACGTGACCATCGGCTCGTGACCGAATCGGGCGTTATAGCCGGGCATTTCGTACCCGGCGTAAGAGCAAACGATAAGTCAGGACCTGTGCCCAACCAACTCAGGCTGCCCTAAGAACAGCTTCTACCTGGGCTTCTCCAATGGTCCTCCATTACCTGCGCGTTCTCCAGTGTAAAGCAGAGATCGGCTATCGCTCAGCGCCGTATCCCACTCACGCCCGGTATTGCCACTGCGTGCGCGTGCGGCTTGGAGGTAAGCCGCCAGATGCCCTCTAACCTGCATTGATACATATTTCCCGGATCGGTGGTCGGACAAACCGGTTCGAGGACGGCTAACTTTCCGGACATACGATCGAGATCTTCCGGACATGGAAAAAGCGAGGAAGGGCAGCGTTCAGACCGTACGGCCTTGTTCAGTTGACGTCGCCTTGGCAAATCATTGGCTAACATCTACTGTGCAGTATCTCACAGCCCAACGGCGTTCACACGACACCGCCGGACCGGTGCGCCACCTGCTGTGAACCTGACCACATCCACTGCAACACGCTCGGTGGAATCGGCGTCGGCCTGTCACTGTATTCGCATGCGCGTGGCCGGGGACCCGCGCGGGCGACAATGAACGAGGATGTGAGATCCCATGACCGCCCCTCATTTTCCCTCGAACCCGCTGACCTGGCTCGGCGGCGCCGGCTCGGGGATCATCGACCGCCACGAGCGCGCGGCCTACGCGACCACCGGCGCGGTGGTGCTGGTGTTCGCCGCGATCTGCGGCGCGGTCGTCGCGGCCGCCGCCGTGCAAGGGCACTGGCCGTGGTTCGCCGTGGTGCTCGCGCTGATCATCGCGCTGGCGCTGGCCGGCGCCCTGGCACGGACGCTGGCGACGGCGCCGCTGCCGTCCGGCCGGCGGCCGCGGTTCGGCGATGCGCCTATCGCCCGGATCGCGATGGCCGGGCTGGCCGGTGTGGTCGTGGCCGAACTCGCGACCACGGTGCTGCTGGGCGGCGCGGTCGATCGTCGGCTCGACGACTCGGCCCGACTCGACGCCGAATCCGCGACGCCGGTGGTCGCCGCCCGCACCACGCTCGATCAGGCACGGGCCGATCGCGGCGCCCTGGACCACGCCATCGCGCAGGCGCGGTCCGATATCGGGCAGGCCCTGATCGTGGCCCGGTGCGAGTACCACCCGGGCCCGCAGTGCCCGCAGAACGAGATCACCGGCGTGCCCGGCGTCGGTCCGGAGACCCGTACGGACAACAGCATGCTCGACGACGCGCGCACCCGCCTGGCGGCCGCGCAGGCCCGGGTGCAATCCCTGGAGGACCGGGTCACCCGCGATCAGCAGGCACTGGATTCCGCGCGCGCCACCGCGGTGCGGACCGGCGATCGCGGCCCGGGCGCACGGTGGCTGGCCATGAACGATTACTCCTGGACTCATCCCGGCGCCCTGCTGCTGCGGCTGGCGAGCATCGTGATTGTCGTGGCGCTGGCCCTGCTGCCGCTGCTGTTGCGCCGGTGGCGCGGCGAGACCGCATTCGATCGCGGCATGTCCACCCGGGCCGCCGCCGATCGCGCGGAGAACGCCGCGGACACGGCCATCGCCATCAAACGCGCCGAGGTCCGCGCGGAGTCCGAAATACTGCGGGCGGACGGGGATCTGGCGGCCGCGCACCTGGCCGCGCACGCCGACACGGTGATCGACCGCGAACGTCAACGCCACCGGATCGTCGCCTCGATCGGCGCGGTACAGATCGGCGTCTCCGCGCCGCAGCGCCGCGCCATCGCCGAATTCGAGGCCCTGGCCGAACTTCCGGCCGATCCCGCCACGCGATCCCAGGAGGAATACGTGAACCCGCCGGCATCGCAGCCCTCGACCGCGCTCACCCCGGCGAGTTCGCGCGCCCTCGAACCCGCCCCACGGACCGAACAACCCGGCGGCCTGGAACTTCCGCTCATCGGCACGGTTCCGTTCACCGACACCGCCGCCCGCTGGATCCGCCCCCTGGTGCCCTCGTTCGTCACCGATGCGATCGATACCGCCACCCACCCCCTGCGCACGGTGCGCCACGTCCTCGAGGAAACCGAGGAGATCACCTTCACCCTGCGACGCACCCGCAAGATCACCATCGACACCACCGCGCCGGGCGGCCCCGACCGGTCCGCACATGCCGTGATCGATGCCGAGAAATTCGACGCCCCGGGCCATTCCGCGCTCGGCCGGGGAACGGACGCACCGGCATACGATCTGCCTGCCACCGGTGAGCGCGGCGCTCTGGCGGACCGCTCCGGCTCGCCCGAACTGAAACACCGTGGCACACGCCAGCTTCCACCTGGGAACGAATGATCCGCGCGCCCGGCTCGCCCGGGCGTGGCGTACCCGCGAATGCCGCTCGTTCCTGCGGGCGAGCGTGATTCGATGCGGTTGACTGGTGTGATGGTCGACTACGAGGTAGTGCGGGTCTTCTGCGGGGACGACTGGCGGTTCGGCAACGAACTCGGCGTCGTGCGCGACGGCACGGTGGTCGCCGCCGACGCCGAACGGCTGGCGGTCGCCAAGGAATTGGGGTTCAGCGAAACGGTATTCGTCGATGATCCGATCGACGGTGTCATCGACATCTGGACGCCGTCGCTGCGGCTGCCGTTCGCCGGGCACCCCTGCGTAGGAGTGGGCTGGCTGCTCGCCGCGGCGGAGCTCACCACCCGCGCCGGCCGGGTGAGCGTGCGCCACGACGACGAACTCACCTGGATCACCGCACATCCCGACTGGGTGCCGCCGCGCACCCTACGCCGATACGATTCGGCCGCCGAGGTCGACGAGCTGCGCGTCCCGCCGCCGGGCGAATGGATCTACGCGTGGGCCTGGCAGGACGAATCGTCCGGACAGGTCCGCGCCCGCGCCTTCCCCGGCCGCGGTGACGGGATCGATGAGGACGAGGCGACCGGCGCCGCGGCCATCGCACTCACCGCGGCGCTGAACAAACGGCTGACCATCACACAGGGGCGCGGCTCGCAGATCCTGACCGCGCCGCGGCCGAACGGAATGATCGACATCGGCGGCCGCGTCCGCGATATCGCGCATCTCGATCGCGCGTGAGTGGAGCGCGGCGGAGTGACCATCAGATCAGCGCGCAGCAACCAGAAGTATCGGACAGTTCGTGGATAGACTCGGGCTCGTGCTTCCCGCCGCCGCCGATCAGGCCGGACCCCCTTCCCGGCAGGCCGAGTCGACCGCGCCGGATGCCGGGCTCGAGGCCCCCGAGACGGTGCCGATTCGGCCACTGGCCTTTCGCGAGCTATTGGATCTGCCGTTCGCGGTGATCCAGGCGGATATCCGGACGCTGGCCGCCTGCGCGATCGCCGGTCTCCTGGTGGCCGAGGGGCTGGTCGTGGTGATCAACGTGGCCGATTCCGCGCTGACGGACGGCACGGCCGCGGCCTCCGCGGTGTCGGCGATCGCCTCCACGCTGCTCATGGCCTGGCTGCTGCGCCTGTTCCTGCGCGGGATGACCGTGTCGATCGGGCTGGCCCGGATCGGCGGCCGGGCGATGTCGTGGCGGGCGGCGCTGGCGCAATGTCACCGCCGATTCGGCGCCCTGTTGGCAGATCAGCTGGTGTACACCGTTTTCGGCATCGCGATCCCGGCCGTGGGCACAGTCGTGCTTGTCATCGGACTGCTGGGCGCGACACCGCTGCTGGGGTGGCTGCGAGCCAGGCGGCTGACGGTGGCGCCCGTACTGTTCGCCGAGTCGGTGCCGTACCGTGATGCCGTGGGGCGGGCGAAAATCCTTGCCGTCGGGGCGGAATGGCGGCTCGCGTGGCTGTGGCTGGCACTGCGTGCGCTGCTGCTGATGCTGGTCGTGCCGCTGGTGGGCGCGGTGCTGTTCGTCGCGAACTTCTCCGGTACCCACCGCTGGGCGGTCGTCGTCCTGGCGACCACCGGCGCGCTGCTGATCGCGGCGTTCGCCGCGGTGATGGACGCGGCCGCGAGCGTGATCGGCTACGTGGATCGGCGCTGCCGCCGCGAGGGGTGGGATGTGCGAATTCCGGTTCCGACGAATCGAATCGCGCGGGCCGCGCGGTGACCGACGACGATCTCCCCGATCCGGGTCCGGTCCCCCCGATACCCACGCTGGGCCCGGCGCAGGCCCATCGCGCGGTAGCGGAGTCCGCGGCCCTGCACCACGACTTCACCACCGCGCTGCGGGAACGTTTTCGCGCGGTGGTCCGCGGTATGGAGCAGGGCGGCCTGCTCGAGGTGCGCCGGTCACGCACGGCGCGGGAAACCGCCGACCTCGCCGCGACCACCGTGCGGGCCACCGAACTACCGGATGCGGCACGGAGTTTCGACGAGGTCGTCTACGGCGGACGGCCCGCCGGCGAGGCCGAATATCGGCTCCTGGAACAGGCCGACCGCTATTCACTCGCGCCGCCGCCACCCGACGAACCCGTCGAGACCCCCACCGTCGAACGCCGTGCGCCGAGTTGGCGCGTGCCGCCGCTGCCGGATCTGCTGCGCGATCGCCGGTTCTGGGCCGTGGTCCTCGGCGCCCTGCTGATCGCACTGATCGTCTACCTGCTGCTGCATCTGTCGGGCGCGCCCAAGGCGCCTCCCCTGCCGCAGCGCCTTCCCCCCAACCCCGGCGAACCGCCGCCGCTGCCGCCGCCGACGATCACCGGCAGCGACTCGATCTTCGGGCGCCTGCCGCACTGGCTGGCCTTCGGTGGTCTGCAATGGCTCGTCTGCGCGGCGATCGTGGTGTGGTGGCGCGCCCGCCGCCGGGGCGCACTGGTCGGCGAGCCGCGACCGGTGCAGGTCGCGGCGAACGAGGTGCTCGCGGGCCAGGCCGCGCTGTACCGAAAATCCAAGGATTACAACCACGTCGTCGGCAAGTTGCGCACGGCTACGCTGCGCCGGATCCGGCCGGCGCTGAACCTGACCGCCGACGCGCCCCCCGACCGGGTGATCGCGGCGATCGCCGCGCGCATCGGCAGTGGAATTGGCACCGCCGCCGGTAGTGGATTTGGCGGCACCGCCGCTGGTGCGGACCCGCATCGACTGGGCGCGACACTGTTCGGACCCGCGGCCGACGACGGCGCCCTGGAAATGTATGCCGCGGAATTGGATCGGATCGAGCGAGAGATCGGATGACGGAGATCGCATGACACGGGCGGATACCGACCACACCCCCACCGCCCACGACGCCCTGCAGGCCCTGGGTGCGCTGCGCGCCGAGATCGGCAAGGCCGTCGTGGGCAACGACCAGGCCGTGATGTTCCTGGTGCTGGCCCTGCTGTGCCGCGGGCACGTATTACTGGAAGGCGTGCCCGGAGTGGCGAAGACGCTCCTGGTGCGGGCGCTGGCGATGGCGCTGGAACTGGAGCACGCCCGCGTCCAGTTCACCCCGGACCTGATGCCCGGCGATGTGACCGGGTCGCAGATCTACGATCCGCATTCGACCGAGTTCACCTTCCGCAGGGGTCCGGTGTTCACCAATCTCCTGCTGGCCGACGAGATCAACCGCACACCGCCGAAAACCCAGTCGGCACTGCTGGAATCGATGGAGGAGCGCCAGGTCTCGGTCGACGGGAAGCCGCGCCCGCTGCCGGATCCGTTCGTGGTGATCGCGACCCAGAACCCGATCGAGCAGGAGGGCACCTACCCACTGCCGGAGGCGCAGCTGGACCGGTTCCTGTTCAAGGTGGATATTCGCCTGCCCGAACGCGAGGACGAATTCCGTGTCCTGCAGCGCCATGCCGCCGGATTCGATCCGCGCGATCTGGCCGCCGCCGGACTGCGGCCGGTGGCCGGCGCTGCCCATCTCGCGGCCGCCCGGGCCGCGGTCGCCGAGGTCGTCGTCGCCGCGGAGGTGCTCGCCTACATCGTCGATCTGTGCCGGGCCACCCGCAGCTCACCGGCGGTACAGCACGGGGCATCCACCCGCGGCGCCACCGCGCTGCTGGCGGCCGCGCGGGCGTTCGCCTGGCTGAACGGCCGCGGCTACGTCACCCCGGACGACGTGAAGATCGTTGCGGTGGTGGTCCTTCGGCATCGGCTGCAGCTGCGTCCGGAGGCGGAGCTGGACGGGGTGACGGCCGAGGGCGTGCTGTCCTCGCTGCTGCTGTCGGTCCCGGTTCCGGTGTAGCGCAATGGTTGTCACCGGCCGGCTGGCCCTGGCCGCGGCCTTGGCCGCGGTGCTCGTCATGGTCGCGCTGCCCTCGTGGTACGGCGTCCTCGCGGTCAGTGCCGCACTGCTCGTGCTGCTCTGTGCCGATGCCGCGGCCGCGGGCGGTGCGGCGGGCCTCGAGCTGTCCCGTCCACCGCTCACCGCGGTGCGGGTCGGGCAGAGCGCCGCGGTCGAACTCACTGTGGTGAACCGGGGCGCCCGGACGATTCGCGGATACCTGTGGGACGACTGGCCCGACAGCGCCCACGCCGAGCACCGGATGCGCCGGCTGCGGCTGGGCCCGAACACGAAGACCCGCCTCACCACCGAACTCACCCCGGACCAGCGCGGCGACCGGGTGGCCGGGCCGGTGACGCTGCGGCTGCTGGGACCGCTGGGCCTGGCCGGACGCCAGGTCCGCCGCGACGTGCCGGCCCGGGTGCGCGCGCTCCCCGCGTTCCGCAGCGAGCGCGTACTGGCCTCGAAGGTCAGGCAATTGCGGCAGCTCGAGGGCCGCAATGTGATGAACCTCCGCGGTCAGGGCGCCGAATTCGATTCCTTCCGTGAATATGTCGCGGGCGACGACGTGCGCGCGATCGACTGGCGGGCCACCGCACGCGCGACCGACGTGCTGGTGCGCACGTGGCGGCCCGAACGCAACCGGCATGTGCTGATGCTGCTCGATACCGGACGATTCAGCGCCGGACTGGTCGGCGACGATACGCGCCTGGACGCCGGTATCGAGGCGGCGCTGCTGCTGGGCGGGTTGGCCGCGGCGGCCGGGGATACGGTCGCACTACTCGCCTACGACCGGCGGGTGCGTGCGGAGGTGAGCACCACCGGCGGCCGGGCATTGCAGCCCCGGCTCATGCACGCCCTGTCCGGTATCGTCCCCGCGCTGGTCGACACCGACACCGCGGGCCTGGTGCGTGCCGGGATCCAGCGCACCCGCCGACGCAGCCTGGTGGTGTGGTTCACCGGACTGGACGGCGCGATGGTCGAGGAGAACCTGCTGCCCGTGCTGCCGGTGCTGGCGGGGCGGCACCGGGTCCTGCTGGTCTCGGTGACCGATCCGGATATCGCCGCGGCCGCCGCCCGGCGCGACTCACCCGCCGACATCTACGCCGCGGCGGCCGCCGAAACCCTGCTCGCCGAGCGGTCCCTCGTCCAGGAGTCGCTGCGCCGCAAGGGTATCGATGTGGTCACCGCCGCGCCGGACCAGTTGCCCGAGGCCCTGGCCAACGAGTACCTGGAGTTGAAGCGCTCCGGCTCCATGTGAGACGGCGTTACGCGGGACGCTGCCAGCCCGCGTCGACCGGCGGCACGAACGGTGTCGGGGCCAGCGGCGCGCTCGCTACGAGAGCCGGTGCGGGCCACTGGGATCGCCGCGTGGTGAGCGTGCGTCGCTGCCGCTCGGAGATGAGCACACCCAGGATCTGCAACGGCGGATAGCCTGGGGGAGCCTCGATCCGCAACTGAGTGCACACAGCGGCGACCAGGGCACCGCCCAGGTGATGCTGGACCTCGGGGGTCAGGCCCGGGTATCGGGTCAGATATTGCCGCATCGGCAGCGCCAGATCCTCGGTCAGCCCGGACAGGTCCAGCTGCTGCGCCCAGCCCTGCAACCAGGGCGGCGCGACGGCCAAGGAGGGCAGCGGAATTCGGGCGCGATCGTGGACCACGACCGTCCCGGCGAGCACATCGCCCACCCTGCGCGCCCGCGGCGAGCACAGCGAGGTGAGCACCGCGACCGCGCCGAACCCGCCCAGGCTCCAGAAGTCCACGATCACCCAGCACAGGCCACGGGTGAGCGCGTGCCGGAAGTCGATGGGCCCGCCGTCCTCGCGCACCACCCGCAGGCCGAGCACGATCTTGCCGACGGTCCGCCCGCGGAACAGGGTTTCGCAGGTGATCGGATATCCGGCGACCACCGCGACGAATCCGACCAGCGACACCGTGGTGAGCCACGCGACATCCGGCTGGATCTGCACCAGCGCACCGGCGATCGCCGCCACCAGCGTCCATCCGACCGCCGCCTGCAGGAGCAGATCGATGAACATCGCGGCGGCCCGCGTCGGGATCCGCGCGATGGGCAGGTCGAGGGCCACTCCCTCGCCAGTGGTGAATACAGCCACGGTTCTAAAGTACTTGTCCGCCCAGAACACTCGGATGGGGCAGTAATTTAGCCTCATGGATGTCGACGCATACGCGTATACGCATCGGCCGGCCTGGGAGCGGCTGGATCAGCTGGCCCGCAAGCGGCGGCTGTCCGGTGTGGAGGCCGATGAACTGGTGGCGTTGTATCGGCGCACCTCACAGCAGTTGTCGCGATTGCAGTCGCATTCGCCGGATGCGGAGCTGATCGGGGGGCTGTCGGCGCTGCTGGCCCGGGCACGCGGGCGGGTGCTGGGGACGCGGGTCGATACCTGGCGGGCGGTCGGGCGGTTCTTCACGCATTCCTTCCCCGTGGCGGTCTATCGGGCGTGGCCGTGGTGGGCCGGCGTGGCGGCGGTGTTTCTGGGCGTCGCGACAGGACTGGGCGTGTGGATCGATAAGTTCGCTTCGGCACGCAGGATGATGGGCATGTCGGGGGATGTCAGCAGCCTTACCGCTCCGGGTGGGCGGTTCGAGACCTACTATTCCGAGCATCCGCACGACGCCTTCGCCGCGCAGGTGTGGACGAACAACGCCTGGGTCTCCGCGATCGCGCTGTTCACCGGGCTGCTCATCCTCCCTGCGGTGTACGCGCTGTTCATGAACGCGCTCAACGTGGGCATCTCGGGGGGCCTGATGGCCCATGCCGGGCGGTTGGACGCCTTCTTCGGATTCCTGCTCCCGCACGGAATGCTGGAGCTGACCGCGGTATTCGTGGCGGGGGGCGCGGGCCTGAAGCTAGGCTGGACGCTCATCGATCCGGGCCGCCTGCCCCGCGGCCGGGCCCTGGCCCGGCAGGGCCGTGCCTCGGCGACGGTGGCACTGGGCCTGGTGGCCGTGCTCGCGGTCTCCGGGACGATCGAGGGCTTCGTCACGCCGAGCGGCTGGCCCGCGCCGGTCCGGATCGGCATCGGTCTGCTTGCCGAGTTGGGCTTCCTGGCGTACGTCTTCGGTGTTGGCCGGCGCGGGGCGCGGGGATCGACAGTTACCACTGGGCGCACAGCCGGTTAACAGCGAGAAATTGACTTGCGGTGCGGGCCAGAGTGCCCGAGGATCGAGCCGGAGAATTTGAGAGCCACTGGCCGCAGCGAGTCCAGCTCAGCTGCGGCCAGCGTTACCGTCAACTCTACACAATCGTTATCGCGATGCAACCTCCTCTGCGCAGCTCAGCGGGCTGTGTCACAGCTCGAAAACGTTGATCTACCGCGGCGCCCCGCACCCGATGGCAAATACATAGCGTCCGGTCTGTGTGCGGCCGGGAGGAGTTCGACCGGCGATGTCCGGTCCATTCCGGCAGGCCGGATCCAGGTTTGCCGCATTCGCCCGGAAGGTCTCGACGGGAGGTTTGCCCAAACGCGGCATCCGCCGATTAGGTAAACACAAAAGTTGATGTCTACCTCGCTGTTTACCAAGGAGACATCGAATGTCCGCGCGGTTGCCGCTCGGTAAACAAACCTGAAGTCTGTTATATCCGGTTAATGCTTGATCGACGTACGGCAATAGGTGCTAAACGGTACGTGTTCACCCTATTACCCGCCCGTAGTCGTCGATTCGTGATCGTTTCGTACACGCCCGCAACCCTCCGCGCCGACCTCGACAACCCCCTACGCATCGATCGGAGTGCGGCGAAGATCACACCCTGGACTCGGACATGCACGGGCCCCTGTGAACGGCCCCGCGCAACGAGGCGGCCCGGCCGTGTCAGCCGATGCGCAGGATTCCGCTGAGCGTTCCCTGCAGGACCCGGTGATCTCGCGTGATCAACGGCGCGGTCTGCAATGGATCCTCGGCGATCGTCCCGGGCAGCGGACTGCGCGAGACGATGGCGCCGGTCTCGGCGTCGATGGCGGTGAATTCGAAACCGTCCAGTGGCGTGGTGTTCTCGTGCCCGACCCGCCCCACCGTATAGATGAGGCCGTCGGCGGCCGACAGGATCGGCACCGCCGAACTGCGCACCGGGCTGTCCCATATCGTGCGGCAGCCGTTCGCGCCCGCGTTCACATCCACCCGCGTCATACCGCCGGTGAACGGGGCCGTGGGCGGGACGGCCGGACCCGCCCCCTGCGGCAGCGTCGGATACGGATAGCCGTAGGTGCTCGCCACGACCACCGTGTGTCCCAGGCCGATCGGCGCGTTCTCGCTGCCGGGCCCGCCCCGGGTGAGGACCGGCTGCGAGCAGACCGGTTGCCCACTGCCGGAACGGAATACCAGCAGATGTGCGGCACCGGCCGCATTGTCGACGATGGCGACGTAGTCCGCGCCGGTATCCGGGCCGAAATACACCGGCGTCGATCCGGTGCCCCAGCTGAGCTGGCCGGGCTTGCGACCGGGTCCGCGATCGTAGGCATGGCGCCAGGCGACCTCGGGCCGGCCCGAACCGCCTGTGCGCAATTCGTAGAGCGCGTGGGTGGTCGCGACCGCGACGCGGCCGTCCGGGGTCGAGGAGATGCTGTTCTCCACCATCTCCCCGGCCCCGAGCGTGATCGCCGAGACCCGCCCCGGCGCGGTGTGGTTCGCGACCCGCCCGACGAGCGCGTGCTCGGTCGCGAACCACACCGCGCCGGTCGAATCCGGGACCAGGCCGACCACACTGTCACCCGCGGGCACGACGCCGGAGAGGTCCACCGAGGACGACACGCCGAGCGTCCATCGGCCCGCCGAATCGTGAGTGTGCGCGATCCGCAGCAGATGTCGATTGCCGTCGACGACCACGAGCCGATTGTCGTTGTCCAGGAAGGCGTATACGCCGCCGAGCAGACCGCCCTTGGTCAACTTCAGTGTGGCGGCGGTGATTCCGAACCCCGCCCGCCCGGTCGCGTGCGGATCGATGAGCTCGACCGTCGGCGCCCGGTCGGCGATCGCGGTGCACAGGGCGACCACCAGCCCGTCCGATCCCTGCAACAGCGTGGGGCAGGCGGCCGCCAGCGGATAGACCGTCGCGCCGACCGCTCGCGCACCCGGCCCCGCGAGCGGGGTGGCGTCGGAGGAGGCTGCGTCGGAGTGCATCGTCGCGGAACCCCGCGGCCCCAGCGCGGGATTCGGGGCGGCGAACGGCCCCCAGGCCGTGGTCGCGCTCGCGGGAGACGCCACCACGAGCACACCGGAGGCGCACATCGCGACCGTCCGCATCGTGCCGCGCAGGCGCCCGAAGGAACGTCGAATCATGCGGTGTACCTGCCCGTTCTACTCACGACTCCACCTCGCCGGCGCTCGGCTGTCCGGCCGTGATCGTGCCGTAGCCCGACGCAGACTACCCGACCTCAGTACCAGTGATGCGCCTGCCAGAACTGCCACGCCCGATCGGGGCTGCCGTAGCGCTCGTTCATATAGTCGTAGGTCCACCGGATCTGGGTCATCGGGTTGAACCGCCAGTCCGGCCCGTGCGTGGCCATCTTTTCCGGCGGAAGCGCCTGGCCGATACCGTAAGCCCCGCTGACCGGGTTGGTGGCGAAGATATTCCAGCCGCTCTCGCGCGTGACGATCTTGTCGAACGACGGAAACTGCGGCAGCGGCACGATCGTGAGCGCCGCGAGTCTGGCGCCGTCCCGGACGGCCGACATGGCCAGGCCGGCCGGTGTGACGATACCGTCGTCCATCAGGTCCTCGGCGATAGCCGGACCGGCGCATATCCATACAGCGGAGGCCGCGAGCACGACCGCGAGCATGCGTGGCATCGATAGCCCCTGTCCCGTACGAGCTCCTGCTTATTCAGCAAACTGTTAGTTATCCGCTCAGACTACAGAAGCTCCGATTACGGACGAAGCGGACGTGAGGCACTGACGTTGTACAGCTCTCCGCGCCACAGGCCGAGCAAGGGTGAGAGGTGACACGAACCCGCGCTTCCGGCAAGACAGGACCGTGGTGACAGCAACCCTGTAGCGTTCACACCGTGCCACACTTGGACTACGAGGGCGACGTCGCGATCCTTCATCTGGGTGATGCCCTGCTCACCGCCGACAGCGATCCCGAACATCGATTCCATCCCGAGTGGATGACCCGCTTGCACGGGTTGCTCGACGAGGTCGAGGCCGGGTGCGGTCCGCGCGCCCTGGTGACCGTCGGCGCGGGCAAGTTCTATTCGACCGGCGCCGATTTGAGCTGGGTCACCCGGCATCCGCGCGAAGCCGACACCTATCTCAGCCAGATCCAGCGGTTGTTCGCCCGGATACTGACATCCCCGGTGCCGACCGTCGCCGCCGTCCAGGGGCACGCATTCGGCGCGGGCGCCTTCCTGGCGATCGCGCACGACCGGATCATCATGCGCGAGGACCGCGGATACTTCTGCTTACCGGGCATCACGCTCGGCGCGGCCTACGCCCCCGGCACGGTGGCCTTGGCAACCTCACGACTGCCCTCGCGCGCCGCTCACGAGGCTCTGGTCACCGGTCGGCGATACCGGGGTTCGGAGGCGCTGACCCGGGGGCTGGTCGACGAACTCGCGTCCGAGCACGACATACTCGGCGCGGCCGTGGACGTCGTCGCACAGATCGCACATACCCGGGGGCAGGCCCTGGCGGACATCAAACACCAGATGTACGGCGATGTCGTTGCCCAACTGCGCACACCCGTGGCCGGTTACAACGAATTCGAACTGCAGCCGACGAACTGAGCCGTATCCCGAGAGGTCCAGGGGTGGGAGCGAAAACACGGCCGCCCGCTGAGCTACGACGAAGTCACGGAGCGAATGGTCGCCACCGGGTGCCGTATCTCTCCGCCATACCTGTCTCAGCTGCGATCGGGACGCCGCACGAATCCGTCCACCGCGGTCATCAACGCGTTGGCCCTGGAGTTCGAGGTGGATCCGTATTTCCTGCACGGTATGGACGGCGGGATCGATGACTGCGGATTGGTCGGCCGGGTGTCGGATCCGAGGCTGCGCAGGCTCGTTCGCACGGCGGTGGGGCTCTCGGACGGCTCTCAGACGCTGTTGATCGCGGTCGCGGACAAGCTACGACTGGCCGAGGACCTCAGCCATTCGACCGTGGATGTGTGATCGGGCGCCGCTCATTCGGTGCGGATGATCAGACCCGGATGGTCGTCGAGCACGCTGCTGAGCGGTTGTCCCAGCAGCACCGGTAGGTGGCCACACCCCTGGTCGAGCGGGGTGGAGTAGTTGATGATCGCGCTGTTGACGCCGAGCGCCTTGGTGCCCGCGAAGATCGGCCCCCCGCTGTCTCCCCGCTGGGCGCACACATCGGTGTAGAACATGTCCTGGACCGTGACGACGTCTGTGCCATGGCCCGGCACTCCGCGCAGGAAGCCCTTCTGGCCCACGGTCAGGACGGTCCCGCAGGAGTAGCCGGACCTGAACCCGGATTTGCAGACCGGCTGTCCGACAACCGGTTTCGCGACCCCATCGATCCGCAACAGGTCCTGGTCGGCATCCTTGCCGGTGGTATCGACAGCGGGAGCGCTCGACGTCGTGGCGGCGGAGGACGATCGTAAACCACTACTGCCCGCCAGCGGCCGTGTACCACTGCTGCCCGCGGGCGGCCGTATGCCGCTACTGCCGGCCGCGGGCGCCGGTGACGCCAACCGCCGGGTCGACACGAGGTTGTTCTGGAATCGGGAAGCGACCGAGTCATCTACGCGCACGATCGAATAGTCGTGCGGCCCCAGCTCGGAGAACTCGAAACGACCGAGTTCCCGACCGCGCCGCCCACCGGCGCCCTCGTAGACCCGCGGGGCCTGCTTGGTCTTGGCGGCGGGTTCGACGAGATTGTTGGGATCGCAATGCCCGGCGGTGATGTTGACCGTGTGGCCGTCCGCGTCCGTCCCGTTGAACCCGAACGAGCACTTGTGCGTCCGACCCGCGAGTTCGATGGCGAACGGCTCGCCGCCGACGACATCGTCATCGTCGGGACCGACGTCCGCGATCACCTGTGCGGTGGCGGGGTTGCCGTCGGGCCGGGCCTCGGGCATGACCGCCGACACCGACCGGACCGGCCCCACATCGGCGGGCACCCGAATATCCTTCGCCACGGTCACCTCGAGGCTGTCATGAGCCTCATCGATGCCATAACCGACGATCGAGTCGGTCACCGAGGCGTTCTGACCGGCCAGCCAGTGCTCGAACGCGGCGCGCCGGCCATCGAGCGCGGCCTCGCTCTCGGTCACGGTCTCCACCGTGAATCCGGCCTGATCCGCGGCCGCACGCGCGTCGTCGGCGTCCTCGCCGTCGACGAGGGAGACGACCGGCCGGATACCGTCCATCCGCACGCCCGCGAAGATCGCCGGGTAGGCACGACGGGCCACGTCGCCGAACTCGGCCAGCCGCTGTGCGGTCGTCGAGCGCGCGAGATAGTCGTCGGCGTCGATACCCAGGTCGCGCTGCACCGCCTCCACCAACCCCGGCGGTAACGCGGGCCCGCCGGACTGCGGGGCCGCCGCGGCCGGATCGGCTACCGTCCCGGCCACCACCAGTACCGCACAGCAGCCGAGAGTCACTCGCCGCGCGCTGATTCCGAACTCCATCGAATCGCCTCCTCAGCGAACGATCCACATCTGCGGCCGGATCGGGAAGCCGAAGACAGTTCAGCCAAGCGAAACACGACCTTGCCAGAGTCATCTGCCGAGTCGGTGGACAACACACCGAGTTCCGTCGACAGAAATGGACCCCATATACAGCAGCTCATTCCGGAAAAACGGCCTGCTCCACACCCGTCCGAGACGAACCGCCGCGTCGACCGGCGCTCTCCTCGATAAGCTGAATATTAGGTTTGCTGATCGGATGCCCAAGATCTTCATCATCTCGTGATACCGCAATAGATTTCGCCGCGGGCATACGACCGAACGATCACGGCCACCGATTCTCCACCGGCTGGTTACCGGGTTCTTCCGACCACCTCGACTACCATCTTCGCGGTCTGAGCCCGAAGCAATCTGTCGAACTATTAGAAGGATGGATTCATGAGGTTGGTCAATGCCCGGTCCGCGATCGCCGCAGTCGCGATCGGCGGGTTCGCTGCGGGCACCGTATTGATCGGGGCGGGATCCGCCTCCGCCGATGTGATGGATGATGTGCTGCCACTACTGGTATCCACCTGCTCTTTCTCTCAGATCGACGCCGCCCTGCACGACGCGGCGCCCGACGCGGCCGCCCGGCTCGACGCCTCTCCCCTGCAGAAGTCGGTGCTGCGGTTCACGTTCAACCAGCCGGCGGACAAGCGTCAGGCGATGTTCGGCCCACTCGCCGAGAAGCGTCTGCGCCTGGGCGCGGCAACCGGCGATCAGCAAGGCGCCGGAGCCGTGAATCCGAAGGCCGACACCGAGCTGCGCAAGGTTGTCGACACCTGCCACAACTACGGATCGACCTCCTGACAGCGCATTCTTATTTCGGGCAATTGTCCAGAATCGAGAGGATTGCCAGAAATTTTCCGACACGCCGCGACGGATCATCTGCAACACCATGTTGCTTGGCATGATCGCTGCTGCTAGTCAAACACTCAGAACATCACAGGAGGAACAATGCTTCTGCCAGTTGTTGGCAGTGCCGCTGGTCTGGCCGTCGCCGCTCTCGGTGTGATCGCGGGCATCATCATCGCCGTGATCTGACGATGCAATAACGAATGCGGGCCGGGTTCTCTTCGTGCGAGAGCCCGGCCCGTATTTCAGCTTCATGCTCGAAAAAAACACTATCAGGAGGATGAATGCTGCTCCCCGGCGTTGGAAGTGCAATCGGCCTGGCCGTCATAGCCACGGCGACGATCGCTGGCATCATCATCGCAGTGCTCTAGTCGCTGCGGACGAAATACGGGCCGGACGCTGAGCGAAGCGTCCGGCCCGTATTTTTATGTCAGGCCCAAGCCGTGCGCGAGCACCGGCCACGAACGTTTCAACTCGTCCTGCCAATAGCCCCAGGAATGCGTGCCCGCCGCCGGATGATAGGTCACCGGAATACCCAGGCGGCCGAGTTTGGCCACCAGGTTCCGGGTGCAGTAGTTGGTGGCCGATTCGATGAGGCCACCGATGAATACCTGATCGGCGAGACCACTCACACCGGGCAGCGCATGCGACCCGTTCAGCGTGTCGTATCTACCCGGCAGGCCGTTGCCCGAAGACAGATAGAGGCCGAGCCCCCGCAGCTTGTCGGCGTGCAGGTACGGATCGTTTGCCGCCCATTCGGGCGAGTCGGCCGGGCCCCACATGTTGTCGGCGTTGCCGCCACCCCATGCCACCGCGACCTTCACGAACCTGGACCCGATCGGATCGCTGGTCTGCGCACAGCCGCTGTAGGCGGCCGCCGCCCGGTACAGACCGGGCTTGGCGATCGGCAGGTCCAGCACGGTGGTCGCGGAGGTGGAGATGCCGGCGATGGCATTGACACCGTTCGTGCGCAGCGCCCTGTTCATCAGCGGCGGCAATTCCTCGGTCAGGTAGGTCCGCCACCTGTTCCGGCCGAGTACCGGATCGTCCCTGTTCCAGTCCGTGTAGTAGCTGAATTTGCCACCGATCGGGGTGATGAGGTTGACGTCCTTGTCCGCCATGAACTTCCGCGCGTCGCTCTGCTCGTCCCAGGAGGCTCCGTCCTGACCGCCGCCGGCGCCGTTGAGCAGATACAGACTCGGACGCGGATCGGAGGTATCCGCCGGCCGTTCGACCTCCACGGGATAGACATGGTTCATCGCCGCGGAGTACACGTTGATACGGATATTCCGGTCATCGATCTTCTCGACTCCCTCGATCCGTGACCCGTCTTCGGACACGGCATCGGTGGCGATCCTCGAGGGGATCGGACCGGCTGTGGCGACCGTTCCGGCGAAGGCCGTACAACCGAATATGGCGGCGGCCGTGAGCATGGCTACGGACCGTATATGGCGCGATTCGAGAGCGCCTGTAATTACACCCCTTTTCATACTCAAGCTTTTAACACCGAATTTTCTCGCCGGTGCGCAACGACACGGCATTCGGTCGGGGATTACCGTAAAAAGGCCGTCCACCACGCCGACACACCCATTCCGATACGCATTGAAACGACGGCGACCCGGACTTTTCTGGCATGCTGAGCCCGTGATCGGATCGCAGGAGCAGATAACGTATACCGTCGAGGTTTCCCGCGCGGGCGACTTTTATGCGCCCTGGTGGCGTATCGGCAATATGGGATCCCCGGCGCAAGTGGCCGCCGCACTGCGCGAACTCGCCGTCCGCATCGATCGCGAACTCGATCCGTATCCGAACGGCTGGTGCCGGCACCGATACGAGATGCACGACTACGACGGCGTACTGCTCGAGCACTTCACCGGCCCGGTGCGGCTGTGCGAGATAACCCTGAAGCTTCGCGCCGCCGCCACTCGCGCGGAACGCGTCACACTCCTGGATCTGGGTTGCCCGAGCGCCATGTGGTCATGATCATCGTTCTTGTGGGCGAAGGGGGACTTGCGCCCCTTCTCACGGCATCCGTGCCACGCTTACATGTTCGAATGCTTCGAATATGCCCCGCTGGTGCCGGTGGTGTCAAGCCGCCCGCATCTCGCGATCGGGAGGCACTACATGTCGTGCCCGATCCCATGAGGGCGTCGAAGAGCGCCGTCCCAATATCTCAACCCTGCTGCTCAGGAGACCCCCCCCCCTTGTTTTTCGGGGTCCGGTGTGTCCGGCGGCAACAAGTAGGCAGCTCCGGCGACGTCGGCCAATACCTTGGCCAACTGCGCCAAAGTAGTCCGTGCCTCCGCCAGTGAAGCCCGCAGTTCAGGCAGCCGGTCCCAGTCACGCTCGTGTTGCACCGGGTCGACGGCGTCGGGGCGTTTCGCTTCCCATGCCGCGAGAGCGGGATGCCACTTCGCCAGTAACGGCCGGAGCGCACCGTTGAGTACACCCACCGCGAGGCCGCCGAAAGTAACCGCATCGGCACGCCCGAGCGGGGCGACCTCAGGACCGTACTTTCGGAGGATCTCACGTGTACTGGCAAACAGGCTGTACATGCTGGTGAGTGCCTCCCGGATGAGGCCCTCGTCCGGCTGCAATTCGACCACGGTCACGCGGGTGATCAGCTCAACGTACAGTTCCCACGCAGCACGCCGCTCGGCATGAACAGGCTCCCACGTGCCAGCGATCTCGCCGAGGAACGGCATACGAACCTTCACACTGACCTGTTTAGGCTGGAGTGACCGTGTCCGGCGACGAAATCGCATCAGAACCCGCCCTGTTCGATCAGCGACCGAGCACCTGCCGACTCCGCCAGTTGATCGGCCACCGCGGTCAGCCGTTGCCGAACTTGCTCCAGATCAGCACGCAAGGCCCGGGCCTCGGGCCAATTACGTTCGCGCTCGACCGGTCCACTACCAAGACTTTCATTGGCCAAGGCCGCCGCTAGCCGTCCTCGCCAGCGAGCCAGAAACAGACCGATCGTTTCTTCGATCACGAATGCGGCCGGTTGGAATGTGCAGGCGCCAGCACTGGCGTCATGTGGCCCGTGCTCTCGCATGACCTGCCTGGTCCGTGTCACGACGACGTCAAGGCTGGCGAGCGCCTCGGTCAGGAGCCCCTGCCCCTCGGGTAGCGGCGCCACCGAGATACGGGTGGCCAGCTCGACGTGCAGCTCCCACGCTGCATGTTGGTCATCGACCAGACTGGTAGTACCTGAGATCGCCCGTGTCACAGACGAATGATATCGGTCGGGTAGGCTCCGATGACGATGACCGGGGTATGGGACGTATTTCTGAGTTATTCGCGCTCGGATGCCGACTCTGCACTGCGTATCGGCCACGCACTCGGTGCTGCGGGCTTGCGGGTCTTCTGGGATACAGCAGGCGTGCAGCCGTTCCAGTCGATCTCCGACACCATTCTCGCGGCCCTCGGCGACGCGAAGGTTGTGCTGGCCTACTACTCTGCCGACTACCCTGCGCGCTACGCATGTCAGCACGAGCTGACGTTGGGATTTCTGGCTGGTCAGCGCGAGGGCGACCCTCGTCGGCGTGTACTGGTCGTGAATCCAGAATCTACCGTGGAGCATATCCGGCCGGTCGAGCTCCGCGACGCACGGCATGTGTCCGCGCCGACCCGTGACATCGACTACCGCAGACTGGCTGCCAGTGTGGCCGAACATGTTTCCACGATCACCGAGACCATCGCCGAGATCACCGCGCCGGAACCAGCCCACTGGCTATCGGTTCCCGCACAACCTTCGGCGACCAGCTTCGCCGGGCGGTTTCCGCAACTCTGGCAATTACATTCGGCACTGCATCGCCATCGCGCGCGGCTCACCAGCCGCCAAGGTGGACGCGTGGCTGTGGTCCACGGTCTCACCGGTATCGGTAAGTCCCGTCTCGTTCTCGAGTACGTTCACCTTTTTCAGTCTGCATTCCCAGGCGGCATCGGATGGCTGAACGCCGATCAGGACGATCCGCTGCCGCGCCTTCGTAGCAAGCGCGACCGCATGGCCAGAACGATGCGACTGGGCACTACTCGACTCGATACAGGTGTGGCAAGGCACCCCTATCTCTGGGTGTTCGATAACATTCCCCCAGGGCTTGGCATCGAAGACCTGCGTGAGTTGTTCAGCCTGGACAACATCGGATACACCGTGGTCACCAGCACCGATCGTCGCTACATCGCACTGGGCGGTGCGGTAACCGTCGGGCCGCTTTCGCCTGCGGACGCCGGAGTCCTGCTGCCCATCCCATGGCACCATGCAAACCCAGGCGTCGTGGATCGGGTCATCGACACGGCCAGCGGCCACCCCGAGGTCCTCAACATCCTGGCGAACGCCGACAGCGCCGCGGCCGCACTTGGCGAACTACATGCCGGCAATCCCGGCCTCATGCACCTCGCCCAGCGCATAGTCGATGCTGTCGACCGCAGTGCGGAGGTCGACCTCAGGATCGTCCACGATGTGCTTCGGGCTGCGGCGGTCCTCGAGCCGACGCCGGCCGACCTTGATCACTTGGCGGCCGTTATCGGGGAACTTCACGGTCTCACCACCTCCACCGCCCGTCGCACCGTCGCGGCGGTGGTACATCTTCTGATCACCGTGTCAGTGATCGAGCCGATCACCAACAACAGAATCCAGCTCTCGCCCTTGATCGGCCACCTGACTCGAACTCTGGACTCGGACGCCATCCGCCAGGCCGAGATCCGCTCCGCAACGCTCAAACTGCTGCCGACAACGCCCGCACGCCGACGGCGCCGCACCCCCGACAGTGCCCGACTGCGGCGTGCCGCCTGGGCTCTGCAAGTCGAACTGGCACACCGAGTTTCGGTTCTCCGGCGACCCGAGATTGGGCTTCGTGAGACGCTCGCGCCGTTGTACTCGCTGGTGGAATTCGTCCGCAGCGTCCTGATCGATGGCGGGCCGGAGCAACACACTCGTCCTGTACAGGAGATTGGAATCGCGCTGATCACCGGGCATCTTCGGCCGATCCTGACGCGATGGCATCCGGAGCTGCTGAACTACGAGTTCGCGCGGCCGATCGACCGCGACCCGTATGCATACGAGCGGGAATGGATCCAGGCTGACGAACTACGCAAAGCACTGATCGGGCTTCGAGCACCACTGACCGAAATGCTCCGCAACCTCGGCAAGATCACGGGCAGCGACCACGGCATGATGGCACTCGGCGCGGGCGACTAGGCATCACACCGACGAGGACCTGGCGTTGCTGCTGGTCGACGAACGACTGCATGCCGGACAGACAACGCTGGGTCTGGAAATCCCTGTGGTGCAAGGCCGTCCGCTGGCAGTGACCACGACGAAAAATCTCTCTCAGTAGGGATGGCCGGCAGGCGAATAACACCGCCGCTCAACACTTCCCACTTCTCTGTCGGACACCCCTGCTACCGTCACTACTACGCTCACAGCGAGCGCGTACTGGGGAGGGCGATATGGTGCAAATATTCGCGGTCCTGATAGTCGTCGCGCTGATCCTGGTGGCCGTCTCTTGGGTAGCCGCGAACTGGATACCGATCGCAGCGGTCATCGCCGTCGGGCTCGGGACGTGGGGCCTGGCGTTGCTGATCCGGCACATACGCATGATGCGGTACTTCGCGAGCGACGAGTTTCTAGCCCACAAGACCGCGATCGCCTCGTTCGTCGCTGAGCACAACGAGCTCGCCCGGTATGTCGATGAGATACGCGGTCGAGGCACGTTCGCGCTCGGCTGGTCGGTCAGTGGAGCGCAGGCACATCTAGCGGCTTTCCAGAACACCAGCCGTCACAAGTACCGGCGCGACCGCAACATCGCCAGCTATCAGACGCCGTTCGTGCACAACTGCTCATTGCAGGTTGTCCGCAATGCGAGCACCGACCCCATCAAGTACGTCATGAAGTATTTCAACATCAAAGCCACCGAGACCGATCTGGCGAACGTCGAGGACCTGGGCGACGGCATCGTTCGCCTCGAAGATGCCATCACCAACCTCTGGCAGCGCGAGGCCAGCATCACCCAGTCGTTCAACCCGCCCAAGTTCATCGTGAAGCACTACGCAGACGAGTTCATGAAGCATGTCGGGGTCGTGTTATCGCCGATCATGGTGCCATACCCGGTGTACATGTTCGAGTACGTCAGCGCCGGCGGGAACAGCTCGCAGCGCACGACTGTCACGCTCGATCGAGAGACGATCGACGCGATGATCTGGACGATGTCGGAGAAGATCAAGTTCCGTAAGAGCGTGGCAGGTCAGCGGGCGCTGATGACCTCGCAACTGCGGACGATGATCAAGGAACGTGACAACTACACCTGCAGATACTGCTCTATCTCGCTCGTAGCTGAACCTCACCTACTGCTCGAGGTTGACCACATAGTGCCGGTGTCGAGGGGCGGGCTGACCGCGCCCGACAACCTTCAGACCTTGTGCTGGCGGTGCAACCGCACCAAGTCGAACAAGATCATTGCCGGTTGATCGTTGACCGACACAGAAATCAGGGCGGAGTTAGCATCCAAGTCGCGAGGCGACGGGAGTAGCTGCTTCCCCTTCGAGTCAACACCGAAGGCCGTTCACCAGGTTGATACGCGCCGATCACATCGGCGCTGTCGGTGCGGTTCGGCACAATAGTTCCCGTGTATGCCAACCAGCCGACTGTTCAGCCATTCGCCCATCTGAGCGCTCCGAATGCCGAGTTCTATCGGGATGTGCTGGTCGCCTTCGTGCGGGCGCGGGATCGGTTCATCGTGCACATGCGTCCGGAGGATGTGGCAGCTGAGCTGGGGCGTTCGGGCGCGCCAGAGACAGTGGCGGCAGCGTTGGAGCAGCTGGTCGTCTGGGGCAATCTGCGATCGGATCCGGATACCGGCCGGGTTACGACGGTGGCTGACTTTCATCGGGCCCGATACCTTTACCAGTTGACTGTCGCAGGACAGGCGGCCGAGGAGGCGCTTGCCGTCTACGACGCGGCTCTGGGCCGTCGCGGTGCGCTGCAGTCGGTGGCGCTGGAGGACATCGCGAATCAGTTGCGCGCGTTGGTCACGCTGGCCCACGTCGAGGTGGCCGCTGTCGACCCGGCCAAGGTGCATCTGCTGCTGCTCGGTATGGTGGAGCGGTTTTCGGGGCTGGCAGACAATGCCCAGGCCTTCATGGCGTCGCTGCGCCGGGTGATCGACTTCTCAGACGGTGACGTCGAGGCGTTCGTGGCCTACAAGCAGCGGTTGATCGACTACATCAACCGGTTCATCGCCGACCTCGCCAACCGGGGCGCGGAAATCGCGGCGCTGCTGGAGGGCCTGGGCGTCGATGAGGTGGAGCGTCTGCTCCGACTGGTGGTGGAACGCGAGGCCCGCGATGCGATGCCGGAACTTCCCGACACAGCGGACCAGGGCTGGGCGGTCTACGAAGCGGCAGTCTTCGACGCACTGACCATGTGGCACAACCGGTGGCGCGGCCTGCGCGAATGGTTCGTCTCGACCGACCCGCGCCACCCGTCCCAGGCCCGGCTGCTGCGTTCGGCAGCGGTCACCGCCATCACCCAACTGATCGACACGGTGGCCACGCTGAACGAGCGGCGATCCGGTCGCTCCGACCGGTCCGCCGATTTCCGGGCGCTGGCCCGGTGGTTTGCCGAGGCGCCCGACGACGCTGCGGCGCACCGGCTGTGGCGTGCCGCCTTCGGTCTGACTCCCGCCCGGCATCTGACCGTGACGGCGGAGACGGTGCAACGGTGGGAGCAGATGGTGCCGCCGCCCAGCACCCCGTGGGCCGATGCGCCGGGCGTGGAGATCAGCCCACAGCTGCGTCGCACCGGCACCTATGAGCGGCGCGGCCAACCGGCCCGGGTCGCAGACCGCGCCGAAGCCCGCCGAATGCTCGAGGAGCATGCCACTCGCGAACAGCGTGAGGTCGCTGCCGCCCGCGCCCAGCTCTCCACCGGCGGCGCGGTCCTGCTGTCGCAAGTCGATGTCCTGGACACTCGTGTGTTCCGATTGTTCCTCGGACTTCTGGGCGATGCGCTGTCGGCGCGGCGGCCCGGCGCCGCCGAGGTGGAGACAACGACCAGTGACGGCACACTGCTGATCCGGCTGACCACGGTTGCCGACGCGCCGGTTGTCGAGATTCCCACCGAGGATGGGGTGCTACACGGGCCGGAACACGTCATCGAGATAATCGATCTCGTGGGCGCCGCGCTGGTGGGGGCGCCCGCATGATGGATCCGCAGGAGGAGGCCGCGCAGCGCCGCCGGGCGATGCGCGCACTACTGACCAAACCGCTGCTGACAGTTCGTGCGGACGAGGACGCGCTACGGCTGGTCCGGCGGCACGCCACGCACCTGCGGGACTGGTTCGGCACCGAGACAGGCTGGCGGCTGATGGTGGACGCCGAGTCGGCGCGGCTGTTCAAGGTCTCCGCCGCCACCGACGACGCGACTCACCCGGCGCAGGAGGGAAAGGGCAAGGCACCATTCGGCCGTCGCCGTTATGTGCTGCTGTGCTTGGCGCTCGCCGTGCTCGAGCGTGCCGATGCTCAGATCACCCTGGGCCGCCTGGCAGAGGGTGTGCTGGTAGCCGCCGGTGAACCGGAATTGGCCGCGGCCGGGGTGGAGTTCACGCTCGGCCGCCGCGATGAGCGGGCCGACCTGGTGGCCGTGGTGCGACTACTGCTGGCATGGGGTGCGCTGGAACGGGTTGCCGGCGAGGAGGACTCCTATCTCAGCGACACTGGTGACGTGCTGTACGACGTCCGCCGCCGGGTGCTGGCAGCGCTGCTCACCACGGGGCGTGGCCCGTCGACCATCGCGGAGATCGGGTTCGAGGAGCGGCTGGCGGCGCTATCGGCCGAGTCGGTGCCAGACACGGAAGATTTGCGGCGCCGCACGCTTCGCCATCAGCTGACCCGGCGGCTGCTGGACGATCCGGTCCTCTATTACGACGAGCTGAGCGCGGACGAGCGCGCCTATCTGATCAACCAGCGCGTCGCCATCACCCGCCGTATCGAGGAGGCAACCGGACTGGTGGCCGAGATGCGCGCGGAGGGCATTGCGATGGTCGATCCGGACGACGACCTGACCGACGTGCGCATGCCGGAGCAACGCACCGACGGCCACGTCACACTTCTGATAGCGGAGTATCTGTCCGGGCGGGTCGGCGAGCCGGTATCGATCGACGCCCTGCGTGCCTACGTGCGTACTCTCGCGCGTGAGCACACCTCGTACTGGCGTCGTGGCGTCACCGAGCCCGGCGCGGATGCCGAGCTGCTCGAGACCGCACTGACGAAGCTCAGGGCGCTACGGCTGGTCGTGGATTCGGCGCCGGACACCGTGCACGCCCTGCCTGCGATCGCCCGATATTCCGTGCGGGAAGCGGTGATCCGGGACGGCGCCGAGCCGCGAACCCGCCGCACGACACGAAAGGCACTACCACGATGAGTCACCTTCCCACGCCGGCCCGGCAGCGCTGGCAGCCGTTGCGGGCCGGGCTCGTGGACCTGTTCTACTACGACGTCGAGGAGTTCCACTTCCACGACGGCCGACTGCTGCTGCGTGGCAACAACGGCACCGGCAAATCGAAGGTGCTGGCGCTGACACTGCCGTTCCTGCTCGATGGTGAGCTGGCCGCGCATCGAGTGGAACCCGACGGTGACCGCAACAAGCGGATGGAATGGAATCTGCTGCTGGGCGGCAAACATCCGCACACCGAGCGGCTCGGCTATTCCTGGCTGGAGTTCGGCCGACTGACTTCCGAGGGCACGCCCGAATACCGGACCATCGGCTGCGGGCTCAAGGCAGTCGCCGGGCGTGGTATCGCCCGGCACTGGTTCTTCGTGACCGAACAGCGCGTCGGTCATCGGGGCGCTGCAGGAGAGTTATCCCTGGTCGGTCCGACGAAGGTGGCGCTGACCCGGGAGAAGCTCAAGGACGCACTCGGCGGTATCGGGGTGTATGACACGGCCTCCGACTATCGCCGCGCCGTCGACGAGGCGCTGTTCGGGCTGGGGCAGCACCGCTACGAGGCCCTGGTCAATCTGCTGATTCAATTGCGGCAGCCGCAGTTGTCGAAGAAGCCGGACGAGAAGCTGCTGTCGCGGGCGCTCACCGAGGCGCTGCCGCCACTGGATCCAGTGCTGATCACTACGGTAGCCGAGGCTTTCCGCGGCCTCGACGAGGAACGCGAGGCGCTGCGCGGCTTGGCCGAGGCGCAGTCGGCGGGCGAGGCGTTCCTCAGCCATTACCGTAGGTACGCGCGGATCGCGGCGAAGCGGCGCGCCGAACCGCCCCGCAAGGCGCACAGTCGCTACGAAAAGCTTAATAGCGAACTGGCCGAGGCGCAGTCGGCGTTTGCGCGGGCCGAGGCCGCCGTGGACGCGGCGGTGGCGGAGCGGAAGGCGGCCGGGCAGCGCCGGGTCACCCTGACCGCGCGGCGCGATGCGTTGCACGACAGCCCAGAAATGCGTGACGCCAAGGCATTGAACCAGGCGAAGTTGGACGCCGAGAGGGTCGGCGCACTGGCGACCGACCGGGAACGAGATCTCGCTGACGCCGTAGATACGCTGCGGCGCAGGGAAAATCAGCTCGAGGCCGCGAACAAGACAGCAGCCATCGATGCCGCCTCTTACACCCGTGCCACCGACGGTGCGGCGCAGGCCGCGGCGACGGCCGGCGTGGCTGCAGGGCACACCGAGATGCTGGAGACGCTGGCAACGGACTCCGAGCCCTACGCTGCGGCACAACGGGCCGCCAACCAGCTTGTCGATGCCACCCACACCGCGTTGGGCACGCTGACGAATCTGCTGGACACCGCGCAAACCGCGGACGGGGCCGCGCAACGTGCGCGCGACGAGGTGGATCGGATCACGGGCGAGCTGCAGCAGGCCGTCGAACGGATCCTCGAGGCGGAGCGGGACGTCACGGCCGCAGGCGCCGCCCTGGCGACCGAGTTCACCGAATACCTGCGTGGCGCAAAGTATGTGCGATTCGCGGACCCCGACACGGTGCAGGCGGCTCTCGAGGCCTGGGTCGATACTCTCGACGGTCCGAACCCGGCCGCCGCCGCGGTGGCCGAGGCGGCACGATCGGCCACTGCGGCGGTCGCCCGCGAACAGCAGGGAGTGGAGGCCGCCACCGAGATCGCCGCGGCCGAGCGCGATGTACTCGTCGAGGAAATCGTGCGACTGGAGCAGGGTGGCCACGACGCGCCGACCGCCCCACCCACCCGGGACGATATGGCGCGCGGCACCCGGCCCGGTGCACCGCTGTGGAAGGTCGTCGATTTCACCGCCGCGGTATCCGAGGAGCAGCGGGCGGGTGTAGAGGCCGCGCTGCAGGCCGCGGGCATTCTCGACGCGTGGCTGGATCCGGACGGCACCCTGCGCGACGGCGCCACCGACGACGTCCTGATCGTCCCGGAGGGCCCCGCCCCGGACGGCGGGCTCACCACGGTGCTGACTCCCGCGATCGATCGCGCCGACCCGCAGGCCGCGGCGCTGGGCGAGACCGCAGTCGCTTCGGCACTCGGCGCCATCGGCTATGGACATGGCAGCGCCGCCACCTGGGTGGACGCCGACGGCAGCTTCCGGATCGGGGTGCTGCGGGGTTCCTGGCACAAGTCCGCCGCAGCGTATATCGGAGAAGGCGCGCGGGAGACCGCGCGGCGCGCCCGGCTGGAGCGACTGAATGACGAACTCCGAGAGGTCAGGGCCCGGCTGGACACACTGGCCGCCACCGCCGTCGAACTGGTCGACCGCCAGGACGCGATCCTCGCAGAACAACAGCGTCTTCCGGCAGATACCGCGCTGCGGGATGCGCACGGCCGGGTGGCCGCGGAGCACCGGGCCCGGCAACTGCTGGACAGCAAGCACGCCGAGGCGGCCGGCGAATTCTCACGCCGTGAGACACATGCTCGCGAGGCATTGTCCGCGGCAACGCAATTCGCGCAGGACGTGCACCTCCCGGCGGATCATCTTGCGCTGGCGGATATCCGGTCCGCGCTCGGTGATTATCGTGTCGCGCTGGCGGGACTATGGCCCGCGGCCCGCGCGAATACGCGAGCACGGGACGCGGTGCTCGAGGCTGAACACGAGCGCGAACTGGCCACCGACCGACGCGACGAGGCTGCAGAGGCCGCCGGGGAGGCCCGCGCGGAGGCCGACACCGCGGTCGAACGGCACCGCACGCTCGTCGAGACCGCCGGCACCGCCGTCGAGGAGCTGTTCCGCGAGCTGGCAGCGGTCGAGGCCGAGATCACCGCCAGCGAGCAGGCCACCAACGATGCGCTGGCCGCCGAGCAGAATGCAGTCGACGACCGCGGGCATGCCCGAGGGCAGCGCGAAACGCTGTCCGCTCAACTCGATGAGGTGACCGCCGACCGGGAGCGGACGATTGCCGAGCTCCGTGCATTCGCTGCCACCGGCCTGCTCACCACCGCGCTCCCCGACCTGATTGTCCCGGACGTGGCCGCGGACTGGGCCCCGACCCCGGCGGTGACACTGGCCCGCGCCATCGATGCCGAACTCGCCGACCTCGATGCGAGTGAACGTCCGTGGGAACTGGTGCAGCAGAGGGTTTCCGCCGAGCACAAGCTGCTCACCGACACCCTGTCCCGGCACGGTCATTCGGTAGGTCTTACCGTTCGTGACGGCATCATCGTGGTGGACGTGCGGTTCCAGGGCCGTGAGCAGGACGTGCCGGGCCTGGTGGGCGCATTGACCGCCGAAACCGAGCACCGCGTCACGCTGCTGTCCGCCAAGGAACGCGAGATCCTGGAAAACCATTTGGTCAACGAGGTGGCCGGGCTGCTGCAGGAACTGATCTCCGGCGCCGAGGACCAGGTGCGGTCCATCAATGCCGACCTGGAGGCGCGACCCACCTCGACCGGTATGCGGCTGCGCCTGCAGTGGCGCACGGTGCGCGGGGCGCCGGACGGGCTCGAGCGGGTACGCGAGCGGCTGCTGCGGCAGACCGCCGATGCATGGAGTACCGCAGACCGTGCGCTGGTCGGCGCGTTCCTGCAGGAGCAGATCAACCGCGAGCATACCGACGACACCACCGGCGGCGGCTGGACCGAACAGCTCACCCGGGCACTGGATTACCGATCCTGGCACGAATTCGGCATCCAGCGATATCAGGACGGCCAGTGGCGGCCGGCGGCCGGACCGGCGTCCGGTGGCGAACGGGCACTGGTCACCTCGGTACCCCTGTTCGCCGCCGCCTCCTCGTTTTACAGTTCCGCGGGGAACCCGCAGGCGCCGCGACTGGTCGCGCTCGACGAGGCATTCGCGGGTGTGGACGACGATTCCCGAGCCAAATGCCTGGGCCTGCTCGCCGCCTTCGACCTCGATGTCGTGATGACCAGTGAACGCGAATGGGGTTGCTACCCACAGGTTCCGGGTCTAGCCATCGCGCAGCTGTCGCGCCGGGACGGGATCGACGCAGTACTGGTCACGCCGTGGCGCTGGGACGGCCGGGAGCGCATCGCGGTGACGCGACCGGTGTCGCAGCTGCCGGTAGCCGCCGCATCCGCCGAGCCCGAGAGTGGGCTGTTCTGAGCGACATCGAGAATTCCACCAATGCCGCGGGAGGCGATCCCGAACGGATACGGCGACTGCTCGGCGGCGAAGAGTTGGTGTGGCTGGTGGATCGGGTGCGGCGCAGGCTGGAACGAGGAGAGCCAGTCGCGGGTAACACCACATTGGCCGGGGCAAGCCTCGAACAACGCCGCGCGGTCGAGCGGCTGCTCGGTCGGCGCGGGCGGACCGGTGGATCGCTGACGGTATCGCTGGACGAGGTAGACGCGGTGCTGCGGCGCAGCGGCGCGGCACCGGAGGGACTGTCTGGCGCGGTGCGGGAGCTGGTCGGTGAGATTGTGGATCGGTCTGAGCGGGTAGCGGCGCAGGCCCGGCAGTGGGTGCTGGCCCAGGCTTCGCTCGATGAACTCACTGAGCGCCGACCTGAACTCCGGGCATGGCGCGGATGGTTGGACAGTACCGGGTTGCTGCGCCGTTGTGCCGCCGATGTGGTTGCGGCGGAGGAACTCTGCGACGGCTTGGCTCGGGTGGTCGATCGGCTGCCCGCCGCGGACATCGCGCTCGGCAGGCTCGCCGCCGACACCACCGGGGACGCGCATGCGCTCGATGATGGTCGGCCGCTCGCTACCCTGGCCCTGTCGGCTGCCCGGGCATTGGCCGGGGCGGCGCCGACGGGGTCGGGATCAGCATTGGAAAAGCGAGTCGCTTGGGCTGCGGTAGGCGTGCACCGTGACGAACTGTCCTCGACGGTACTGGTCTTGGGTCTGCCCGGCGGATCGGACTCGACCATGGGCCGGATCCTGACGCTGGCGCGCGCCGCGGGCGAGCCCGTGGTGCTCACGCTGCGGCAGCTCACCCGCATCGAACCGGAGGCTCTCGGTATCCGGTCGACGCTGTTTCGGATCTGCGAGAACCCGATCGTGGTGGCATCCGCCGCCGACGCGGTGGGATCGGACTGCCCGCCGCTGATATGCCTGTCCGGACAGCCCTCCACCGCTGCCCGGCACCTACTGGGGATGCTCTCCGGCGCCGGTGCGGATTTCGTCTACCACGGTGACTTCGACTGGGGCGGCCTCCGCATCGCCAACGCACTCGCCCAGCACATCGCATGGCAGCCTTGGAGATTCGCCACCGCCGACTACCTGAGTGCGTTATCGCGGGCCACCAGAGGCACACTGTCCGGGCGCCCGACGGCCGCGGCCTGGGACACCGACCTGGCTCCGGCCCTGCACCGGCACGGCGTTCGCGTCGAGGAAGAACTCGTACTCGACGAGCTGATCGAGGATCTGACACCCGGCGGAACACGGGCACGCCGTCTGGACCGCGTGCATCGGAATGATGACCGTACCGCCGACGACACCGAGGCCTGGCAGTCCCAGCACTGATGCGAGCGGGGCTTCTCAGACTCGGCAATGTGCTTCGGTGAGGTCGAAGCACGAAAGCACAGCCTGGACACCTCCTCCCGAACGATGTTGCAGCGCCGACTGGCTGCCCGTCAGGTCCTTTCGGCAATGATGTCCTCGAGCATCATGCGGGACCGTTCCGACAGCGGCTCGCCGGGAAAGTAGTCGGAGACCAACTCGAGAACTTTGTCGACAGTCCGGAGTTCGAGATGATCCAGGAGAATCCGGATATCGTCTGCATCGCGGACTGCACGCGCGGCCCTTACCTTCATTGCCAACAGGTGCTGCGCTGGGGTGGCGATGACCCTCAGATTGGGGTGGTCGAAGACGGCCCGCCCTTTACCCGCTTTCGATGACACGTACGAGCTGGCCTGGTTGTTGAGCCACGAGTCGGGCAATCTCAACTCTCGCGCAACCTCGCGGACCGATTCGAGCACGGGTCCGTCCGGGGAGAACAACGCGTCGACGTCTCGCGTCGAGCGCCGCGAGTCGTAGGCCATGACCATCGCCGCACCACCGAAGATGAAGACTTCACCGATGACATGTCGTCGACGAAGTTTTTCCGCGAGCAGAGCAAATGCTTGTTCCAGGGCAGGGCGATCGAGCAGGGGTTCGGTCACGACGGCCCCTCGCTGGCGCTCGGCACCGCCGCGACCGCGGGTGCTGTGCTGAGGGTTCCCTCGCTACGCTCAGTCACGCCGCCTCCAGATCGTGGCTATCGAGCATCACCCCGCGGCTGCGGAACGAGGCAGGGGAATGCAACAACGCCTGTGCCTTGGCCGACGGCAGTTCGCTGACCCACCAGAACCGGTCGAGGCACCGACCATCGCTCAATACCCAATCGGGCACTTCGAAACCGGCATGCAGAGCCAGATGTTCAGCTGTGGCCGCGAGTAACGCATCGTAACGCGGATCCCCGACGGGGGCGGGTTCAGCTGCGATCAGCAGCGGTAACTCGGCTCCAGCTTCGTCGGCTCCACGCAGAAACTCGAAGAAGAGCCTGAGTCGATGCGCGTCGTCGACAGCGGCCGCGATCAGCGGTGCGAGATCTGCGAGCCGCAACAGGTCCGCTCGACGCTCGGTCCCGAGACTCAACTGGAACCCCGCCGCTCGCAACAAGCGGTCCAACACCGCGATCGTCGGCTGGCGGCGGCCCGATTCGTATGCCGCCACGGCGGACTGGCTCGTATTGGCCAATCCGGCGAGCTGGCTCTGCGTCAGGCCGGCATTCCGGCGAGCCGCGACCAACAGAGTCGCTGGCGTCGAGGACACGAACGAACTACTCACCTAGGTAGCATATCAAGTTGTAGATAATCCTGCGCCGAACGAACAGCAGGTAACCAGCATCACAAGCGGCAGCGGCCGGTCATCTGGGACGCTCGACCCCCATGTGCAACGTGTCACATTACTGAGGGCACCCCCAGATACGGGTTAGAGATCAAACATACTCAACCACTCCATTGCAGCATTCGCGCCACATGCGAGGGGAGATCTCAGAGAGTTCGAACACGTGGAACCCGGCATGTATGCCGGGTTCCACGTGCTCAAGTGGGTGGGCTGTTTGCATAACTCCCGGACCTGGAGAGCGGTTGCCCTCAAGAAGGGCGCTTGCCCATGCATCGGGCCACCATTGCCCACGGATCGATCGCGTTCAGTGCTCGGTGGAGATGAGCCGGTCGACTTCCTGGCTGAGGTGGGTGAGGGAGTCGAAGAACTTGTATCGGCCGTGAACGAGCTGGTAGGCAATGATCTCGTCCTTGTCGAGCGCCGAGATCGGCAAGCTCACCGAGGTAGCGGCGCAGGTCTCGTTTGCCGGGCGCGTCATGCCAGCCGTTGTTGCCAGCGAAGTCGATCCGTTCCAGGATCTTCTGGTGTGACTCGGCCGCTGGATGCTGTGGATGGTGGCGTCCACCAGGTTGATCGCGCCGATCTCGTCGGCCCACCGACGGCAAGAGAACGAGAGGTCCTCCACGATCGCGATCGGGTGCTCCTGGGTGTACTTGGTGGCGAGCGTGAGTTCTTTCAAGGCCGGGGCATATACCAGCGCTGGATGGCCGTAGCCGATTCTGGCCCTGTTCTCGTTACGTGGACTGAGGAAGGATGGTGCGGCGCGCCGCGAACCGCTTCAACGGCTCGGAATAGCCGACAATGCGAACTTCTGGGACGATTACGACAGCGGTAGCTGCGGCTCCGGCATGCTCCAGATAGGCCGCAGCCAGTTCGACACCCCGATCGAACCCGGTCTCGGGGCTGTACGAAATGTAGGCGGCACGAGGAAGATCGATCATGCACGATCAATACCTCTAAGCGCCGCCTCCTGTTACAGGTGGCAGCCCATCAATGTGGCGGTTGCCGCCTATCGGCTGCTGGAATAGCTCAGGCCTCGCACATGCGGGTCGCTACTGGCCTGGCTTGCGAGCCGCCACTGGGGCGGGTCGCTGGGGAAGCTTGCGGCCGAGGATCTTCTCAGCCTTGCGGCGGCGTTCCTCGACCTGCTCAGGCGACAGCTCCACCTCGACGGCGCGTAACGTTTCCTGAGTCAACGCACTCATTGCTCGCCTTCCGCCACGATTGCCTGGATACGCCACATGCTACGCGCCGGGTCCCTGGCGACACCAACGACGAAGTAGCTGCGCGCGTCGATGAGCAGCACCTCACGCTCATCGGGAATCTCGGCGAGCTCGCCCAGACGAAGAGCGGGAGTGCCGGCGGGGACGAGCAGGTCCAGGATTACCGGGTCGGTGTGCCGTGTTGATCGGGGTGGCACAGCAGAACCGCTGGCCGACAGGAAGCCTCGATGCGTGAACTCCCGGTAGACCAGCGCACGCGCCGACTCCTCGTCGACGATGCCGAAGGTCCGAGCCTCAGCTTCACGAGTCACGCGAACCATCATCGGCACCGGGTACTTCCGCAGGCCCGATCTGATCGTATCGATGCGTCGCGCAAGGGCGGGCGTCATCGGGATCACGCCCCACAGGGCCTGATTAACCTGCTCGAACCCGTTGAACGCATACGCCTGGATGGCGTCGCGTTCACTGAGAGTGAGCAGACCGAGACCCTGGCCAACGAGCGCCACCTCAGCCACAGGAACCTCATCGAAGCCATAGTCCTCACCGGTCACACCCTCGATTCTGTCGCACCGCCCAACCACCCCCAGCAGCGAACCGACTGACCACTCAGCCCGTCACCGGCCAGCACGCATGGCCGAATTCCCGCCCGGCCCTGGACGATCCGGCATCGGCGCGATATGTCGGTGGGCTCGGCTAGTTTGTGCACTCAGGCCGCCGATCGAGACGGCCGTTTCGGAGTGGAAGGTGGGTAGGGATAGACATGGATCTGGTGAACATGGTCGCGAACGCGGTGGCAACCGGCGCAGCCGCTGGAATGACGGAGACCGCCAAGAGCGCTGTGACCGATGCGTACGCGGCGCTGAAAGCCCGGATCGTCAACCATTACAGCAAGGCGGCCATCGACCTGGCTGCGGTGGAATCCGAACCGGACGAGCCGCTGCGCCGTCAGCTATTGGCAAAACAGCTCGACAAGGCCGGTGCCGGTGCCGACGACGAGCTGCGCGAAGCAGCCCAAGAGCTGCTGCGTCAAATCGCCGAGTACGCACCACAAGCCGCCACGACGGTCGGCGTCCAGCTCACCCATGTGGCAGCGGGCGGCGACATCGAAATCGCCGACATCGCGGTACGAGGCGGCAGCGGCGTGATCGCCACTGACGTCACCGCGGATGGGTCGTTCAGGGTCTCAGGCGTCCGGGCGGGCACCCAGGAGCCGCCCCACCCTTCTCCGGCGCGGCGGTAGACGGAGCGGTCGCCGCGCCTTTCGGCTCCACCTCCACCTCGGCCGCCAGCGTAACCGCCAGTCAGTTCTCAGCTGGCCGCGATGTCATCATCAGCGGCGCGTCCTCCGCAACAGGCGATTCCGCCAGGGTCCGCGCCGTCACCTCCTCCGTAACCACGGTTCCTCTCGGGAAGGACCTGTGGGCTGTGCAAGTCAACAACGGCAGTGATGGTCTGATCACCGCCCTCGAGGTGGACGTGTTTGCCGTGGACAGCGGCGGGAACCGCACCGGCAGGCCATGCGTGCCCGCTAAAGGGAAGGTGGATTTCTCCGACATCATCGAGGAAGTCATGCGTCAGCACATGCGTGCTGGCGACCAGGTGCTCACCAGTGAGATGCAGTCGCGGCAGGCCATGATGGCAGCCTTGCTCGGATCGCGCGGACGAGTGTACCGGAGCCCGTTCGGAGCGCCCGGCGTCCAGAACGTGTTGGAGAGCAGGCTTACTCCGATCGTGGCACCCCTCACGCGCAATATCATCCAGGCGTTCATGATCGACAACTTCCCCACGGTGATGCCCCACGACGACAAGGCCACTGTCGTGTTTCACGCCCCCGGGGCCGTTGACGTCCACGCGGATCTCCGCTTCGAGGACGAGGACGGCACCAGGTGGGTCCGACGATACGGCCGGTCACCACGACCTGCGGAGTAGGTCGATGTACCTCCCCGAAGTACTGGTCAAGCCATTGCCGTTTTTTCGCGCGAGTCCGGAACCCTCAAGCTTGCCGCCCCCGGTCGGCTATCCGCGAGCGAGGGTGAACTTTGGGCATCCGGTCTTCGGATGGCCTTGTGACGCAAGGCTTCGAGGTGAATGCGGCTGTCGGACCACGCGGCTACGATTAAAACGTCGGTGGAGCGAACCTCTCGCCACCGACAGGAAAACGCCGAGGCCCGTCCGGAGCGTGGACTCCAGGGGCCTCGGGTTCGTCTTGGTAGGACAGCCTGATGCTACGACAGGTGGTTCGGATCGGGGCGTTGTTCCCGGACGAATCACACTGACCTGCGGTCCATTCTCCGTTTGCGGTCCAGCGGTCTGCCCACCCTTGGGCACATCGTCGGCACCCGACACGAGAAATGAGATCAACATGGCAGTATTCCGGATCAACGAGGGTTACAACACCGAGCAGAAGGTGACAGCAACCGACTTCACCGAGGTCGATTCGCTCGTGATCTTCCACGACTCGTACGGCAACAAGGTGTTCGCCATTCCCACCGACAAGCTCTCCACCATCGAGCGGCTGGAGGACGAAAAGGCTGTCGCATCCTAACGGACAGGGGATCTGACGGTCGCCAGGTCCCTCGCCTTGACGAGAAGGCCAGCCATCGCGCTGGCCTTCTCGGAGGGGAATTGGTTACCGATCTACCGCGAGTAGCGCTACCGCAGCGGCCTCCTCGTCCGCGCTCGGCACGCTGTACCGGCGGGGTCCTCGAGGCGGGCATGGCCGAGTAGCTCGGCGACCAGAACGAGATCGACTTTTCTGTCACGGATCAGATCGGCGGCGAATCCGTGCCGATCGACGTGGTATTCCGCGGAGACACAGGCGGTTTCGGCGATGCCGTCCAGGATCTTCGTTGCACCGCGGGATAAGAGTCGTTGCCCGCGGGCGTTGAGCAGCAGGGCGTCGGTGTCCGCAGTGCCGGGCAAGTCGGGGCGTTCGTCGTAGACCCACCGGGTCAGGCTCTCGCGCAGCAGCGGGTGGCCCGGGATCTCGCGCCACTTCCCGCCTTTCGCGCGCCGGACCGTGATCAGGCGCTTGCGTGAGGACAACCCGACGTCGCCGATGTTCAGCGCCACCCGTCGCCGACGCGCAGGCCCGCGTACCGGCCGAGGTACGCGAGGACATGATCGCGGATCGGCCGCCGCTGCACCTCGCGGATCCAGCGCAGCTACGCGGCCTCGCTCAGCGCCTTCGGGGGCGGTCCACGGCAGATCCAGTCGAGCTGCCCGCGGTTCGTCGAGCCCAGAGCGGATGTAGAAGTCGGGCACGGCCGCTGGCGCGGAGCATATTGCGAACCCCCGACAGGTTGACGTTGGCGCGTACACGACAATCCTCACAGATCCCGGCCTGCGGAAACCTACTACAGCCGAGGGTATCTCTTGAACCATCGTATCCGGACAGCTCAATGCCAGCGCCAGTTTGATCAAGCTGCAGATCCGAACATTAGGTCTGAGTGACTCGATCCAAATTTTCAGATCGAGAATGTCAGATCTACCGGAACCCCTTGCGCCCGGTCGGAGACGTAACGCACGTGCCGCACGCGGATGCGAATCGCCGCCGGAACCGGATGGGGGGCGTATCCTTTAGCAGATTGCCGAACTAGTGAAACGAAGGCTTGATGAGATTGGCTGGTCTATCATAAACGAATCACCCGGCAAGTTCTGAGCATGTCCAAGGGAACGAATGCGCGACCGAGAAATCAACGAAACAGCTCACGATGAAGCGTTTGTAAGCGTCGGCAACTGGTGGAACACCCAACTCGACACTATCCTGCGCACCGCAGTTGACGAAGGCTGGCCACGCAATCGCGATGCCCTTAGCAAACTTCCCGTATGGAGGGCAGCGTTCCCCGACGAATTCGCATCATGGACGCTCAACCGCTACCAGGAATCAGTCGGCCGCAACTGGGCGCCAGACAGGGTTTGGCGAAAAGAATTAGAGCCCATATACAACGGGCACCCAGGTCCGACATACGTCTGGTGGGAAGTCGAGGATTTATCCGGATATATCATCGACGTGGACGATATATTCGATTTCAGGCATTACCACACTCACGTCGAAGCCGCAGCCATAGGCAGGGCAGTTCAACTCGGCTTCATTAAGCGACCCGAACGAGTTCCGTGCGCGCTGTGCGGCAAACTCGTGTTCGACTTTGATCTGCATAGATCGCATTTCTGTCTAGAGTGCTTGGGTGGCCCGCCCAACGGGAGCATGGGGAAGCGTGCAATCCTCCAATATGCCAGAGACTTAGCCGAAGTCACTGGCACCGTACCTACACTCCATATCGCCATCCCGGAAAACTTTTCGACGCTTGATGTCGATATGCAGGTCAAGATCATGCGGCTTCGGAAAAATTACCCTTCGATTGAGCGCGTCCGCGAAACATTCGGGTCCTGGCTCGCGGTACTGATCAAGTCCGGAATCCTGCCAGAGGGTACTCAGAAGATGTCAAGGGGAATTCGGAGCATCGCCAAGGACGGGCATGTCTGCCATTCGATCCCAGAGAAGGTCATTTGCGACTTCTTGCACAGCGAAGGCATCGAGCACAGCCGAGAGCCGATGTACCCCGGCGGGTCGAAATTGCGCGCTGACTTCAAGATCGGCGATATTTACATCGAATACTTCGGCTTGGCTGGCAACGCGGATTATGACGCCAAGGTGGCGAAAAAACGTGAGGTCGCTCGCGAGAACAGCCTGCACCTCGTCGAACTGTTCCCCGAGGACATGGCAGATTGGCAGGCTACTCGGAATCGTCTGATCGGCCTGCTTAAGTCGTGAATCGCGATGCGATCCGTCGTCGGCCTGATGTTCGTGAGCGCGATTTTCGGCACACTGTAGACGATCACGTCCGGACCAAAGAAAGCAGCGCAGGTCGCTGGCCTAACCGCGACCCCGACACGACACGACTCCGCTGATGAGCGCGGAGCAAACATGTTGTGGCGCAACCGATCACCGGAGCCGGGTCGTGCGGGGTTCCGCGCCAGCCAATTACGCGATATCAGCCCAATTTTCGGCCAGTCGGCTACCCCACCGGGTCCTCGCTGCCGGGACCGGATCCAGACCTGTTCGCATGACCACCCGGCACCCACGCGTCGGGCAGTCATCACAGGCCCCGCTTCGGTGTGCTGCCAGTGCTACCAGCGCTCAACAGCGCCGTAGGCATCACTGCGATACCCAGTGGCCATATGCACCTACCGAGTTGATGGCTCATTGGCGCGTCGCTGCTGCTTCGGGCATCCGATGTGATCCCATCATGTGACTGGTAGCGAACGAGCATGACCGAAGGAGGCGGCACTGTGGGTAACGAGGCAGAGGCGTTGGTCGCCGAGCGAGAGCAGCAGGCCGTCGAGGCGCTCGGCGATGTCGTCGCGTTCTATAAAGCGATGCGGCGCATGCACTATCAAAGGAAGCCGTGCCTGACGATACGTGTGATGTGTGCCGAGCTACTCGAGCTGGATGCTGACTCGGATCCCGTTGCTGCGGCGAAGCTACGGGACGCCGAGCTGAGCAAGGAGACAGGAGCGTCCACTGGTCGTGACCGTTCGTCCGCCGAGGCCCCGATGGAGACCGAATCCGGTGACCGTGGTCCGGGTTCACGGTCACCGGCAGGTACTGTCACCAACCTGGTGCTGTCGTTCATGCACGATCGTCCAGGCGAGGTGCAGGTTGCGCGGGAGATGGTCGATTGGCTGGTCGAGCACGGCTGGCACAAGCCGCTACGGCCGGGGCACTCGATCAATCTCGCATTGAGCAGGCTGGCCGCTAAAGCAGACTCGGGGATCTCCCGTGTCGGGCCTGGTCTGTGGCGTTATGACCCGATCTCATCAGCAGGTCCGAAACCTGTTGCGAATCAGGATGTTTCCTCGGCTCGCGTGCGCCAGCTGATGTCACGGCGTCCCGAATCCACGACGGTTCCGTCGCACGCAACAGCAGACGGTGAATTGCTGGACTCCGCCGGTGACAGTTCATCGACCGAGCGGAGGCGGGTGATATAGGCGCATAGATAAAGCCCCGCCCGCAGCTTTTGGAAGGGCACGGGCGGGGCCTTGGACCAGATCGTCACCACTGGAGACGACCTGTGCTTCACGGTACCCGCTCGTCTGCTGCTGTCGGGGCAGGCTCGCGGGCCCGTGTGAAGTACGGGGGATTCGAGGTACCCGTGACAGGCTTATTGTCGGCTGGGAGATTTCCGGGGTTGAGCTGGGCGTTTCGCCCGGTAGGTGGTGCCGTCGCTGGCGAGAGTGGGCCACAGGGCGACACCGAGGCCGGTTTCGAGGCGAGCGATGGTTTCCGCGTCGGGCCAGGTGGTGCCGGCGAGGATCCGGGCGATGACCGAGTGGTGGACGCCGGTGCGGGCCGCGAGGTCGCGGGCACTGGCCTGGTCGATCGCGGCGCGAAGGTTCGCAACCAGAAGACGAACGGCTTCAGCGACCGGAGATGTGGCCGGAGTCGTCGGCCAGCCTGCGGTGAAGTGGCGGGGTGGGAGCCGATGGGGTCGCGGCACCACCTCAGAGTAGACACACGATCGGCGCGACACATCGTCCTCAACCCGCTAATGTCGCTAACTAACGACAGTGACGTTGAGGGTGAGGCTCTGGATCCTTTGTACGACAACTACATTCCCGCTATTCCCGCACGGGAATGGGCGGCGATCGGGGACTTCGTTCGATCGGTGGTAACCGAGTGTGGGCCGGAGGGTACGGCAGCGACGCGGGATCTCTTGTGGGCGTGCACGCGGCATGTGCGGTGGTGCCGGGGGACGGCGGGACTGAACTTGGACCGTGCGGTGGTGTTCCATCCGGCGACGATCGCGGACTCGCTGGCGCACGGGTCCCAGGATTTGAAGCCCAGGTCGGTGGCGAATCTGCGACGGCTCCTGACGCACTGTGCGCAGCAGATCTCACCTCCTCAGGCACCGCCTCGGCGGCCGGGACCAGGCCGGATCGATCCGTCGATGCCGTACACGCGGGCCGACGTGGCCTCGTTGAAGGCGTGGGCGTACGGGCAGCCGACCGCGGCGGCGCGAACACAGGCAGATGTGCTGTTGGCGTTGGGGCTCGGCGCGGGCTGTACAGCTGCGGACATCGCCGCACTGGTCGTCGACGACATCGTGGTCGACGAGCAGGGTGTGCTGGTGCAACTCGCTGGCGAGCGACCACGCGAGGTGCCCGTCTTGTTCGATTACGAACGGCCTCTGGCCGGGGTCGTGGAGGCTGGTCATCCACCGGGAACACCCGTGTTTCTGCCGGGGCGGCGGCGCAGCAAGAACCTGATCACCGGATTCACAAGCCGTGGTGGCGGCGAGCCCGGACCGAATACGCACCGGATGCGCTCAACCTGGATCGTCGAGCACCTGGTCGCTGATGTTCCCATCGCGGTGCTGATGAAAGCGGCGGGAGTCGACACCGTGCAGGGCTTGACCCGCTACCTCGCCCACATCCCCGACACCGATGCCCTGCGAGCACGAGCCGCGTTGCGCGGCACCGCCAGGGGCAGAGCATGAGTGTTCGGCCGCAGCCGAACCCAAACATCGACAGTCACGACGACGCCCGCGACCCGGCGCGCCTCCAGGGACTTTTCGGACTGACTGACAGGAACCTCAGCCGCCCCTCCGCGCGGACGACGTTCTCGTCGGAATTCGTCGCCGACACCATCGTGTTCGTCGACGGGTCGGGGTTGGTCGAACGCATCGAGCGATGGCGAGCCGAGGATGATCGGCAAAGCCCTGGGCGCGGTGGTCGGCCGACCTTGCTGCCAGGCCGGGATCGGGTGGTACTGACGCTGTTGCTGATGCTGGCTCTGAACGACGAGCCACTGCTGGTGTCGCGGATGACCGAGATCCTGCGCTACCGGCTGGAATCGGAGTCACTGCGATTGCTGGGACTCGACCCGCAGCAGTGGCGGAGTGCGGGCACTGCCGTTCGAGATCGGTTGTATTTCGTTGTGTGGCGGGCGTTTCACCGGCTGCTCGACGTGATCGATCCCGCCCCAGGAACCCCGGGCCGACGGCTACCGCTAGCGCAGGTACAAGCCATTCGCGCCGCGCGCGACCCGGAGGCGTGCGTGACGAAACAGAAACGCGCCCAGTGGGTGGCCAACCAGTTCCTCCAGGCTTCCTACCTGTTGATCCCCGAACCGGATCGGCGGCAGTGGCTCGGGGACATCTGCGTCGATGCCACTCCGGTTCCCGTGTGGGGCAAGAAGGGAACCTCCTCGCGCACCACACGTGATCCGCACGCCCGGTGCAGCCCCGACATCGACGCAGGCTGGTACACCCGCGAAGGCGATCACCGCGACACCACCGCAGGGCGGGACCCGAAGACCGTGTGGGCGTACGAGGCGACCTATGCGGTGATGGCTGCCGACAACCCCGGTACACGTCCGGGCTATCCACTGCTGGTGCTCTCGATGACCTTGGACGCGCCGGGACAACGCGTCGCGGAGAACGCGGTCACCTGTGTGGCATCACTGCGCGATCGTGGGCTGCCTGGCCGGTACATGGTCGGTGACCGCGCCTACTTTCCCAATTCGCGCCCCGAGAAGCTGCAACTGGTAGCCCGCGCGATGGGTTACGAGCTGGTGTTCGACTACCGTCGTGACCAACTCGGAGTCATGACTTCCCGCCACGGCGCCATTCAGGTCGAAGGCAACTGGTATTGCCCGGCTATGCCCCGCGGCCTGATCGAAGCCACCACGGATCTGCGTGACGAACGCATCGACATTGGCATGTATCGGCAGCGGATCGGCCGACGCCATGACTACCTCCTCACTCCGAAAGCTCGCGCCGACAAGGACGGCTACCGGCCGATGCGATGTCCAGCCGCAGGACCCGCACCGACGGTGTCATGCCCGGTAAAACCGCGCGACGCTGTGAGCGGCAAGGACTTGCCGACCGTACTGAATCCACCGAACCCGTCACCGAAGATCTGTGCCAACCGCGAATCGGTCACCTTCGGCCCCGCTGACGGCGCTAAATACGGTCAGGCGCTGCAGTACGGTACCGATGCCTGGCATGCTCGCTACGCCACCGCGCGCAACACCGTCGAGGGCTTCAACGGGTTCGTGAAGGACCCCGCATACGGCAGTCTCGCCGAGGCGGGCCGCCGACGCATCCGCGGCTACACCGCACAGCTGCTGTCGGTCGCACTGCTGACCGTCAGCGCGAACATCCGTAAGATCCGCGCCTACCTCGCCCGCCAGCACAAGCCAGCACCCCAATCGCTGTCCCCGATAGACCGTCGCCGACACACCGACAGCCTCACTACGTACCAGCCGGCACGCGACACTTCACCCATGATTGGGCCCGCTGCTCGACACACTGACCCCTGCCGACCGGACTAACAGCGCGTGCACACTTCCGCCTACCAGTGATTTGAATCACCGGCAGTGGCGGCTGCCTAAGCATCAGTGATGCGCAACGAAAGAAGGTCGATCCGCAGGTGCGGATCGACCTTCTGTTCGATCTGTGACCACTTACTCAACCAGCGACCAGGTTTCACAAACCTGGTCAGACCGGTTTCACAAACAGTCCCCGGTGGGCGAAGGGGGACTTGAACCCCCACGTCCCGAAGGACACTGGCACCTGAAGCCAGCGCGTCTGCCATTCCGCCACTCGCCCGAGCGACTGCAAGACAGTAGCACGGGGGGTTGACCGAAACGAAATCGCCTGTTCACGATGCTGAACAGCGTCCTGACCGGGACGGGGAACCCTGGGAACTCACCGGGAGTTACAGGTATGGACGATCGTGGATATCATGCAATGACCGTGTCCGACTGTCGACACGCCCATTGGCGTGTCGCGAATCCTGAACAGATGACCTATGAACGCACACCCGAGGAGGCCGAGATGGGCATCGTTTCCCGCTTCGAACGTCGCCTGCAGGGTGCCGTCGGTGACGCGTTCGCGCGCGTGTTCGGCGGTAGTGTCGTCCCGCAGGAGGTGGAGGCGGCCCTGCAGCGTGAGGCTGCCGATCGAGTCAGCGAACTCGACGGCGGCCATCTACTGGCTCCCAACAGCTATACGATCACCATCAACGCGGCGGACCTGCAACAACTCGATGCGGACCACGAGCTCACCACCCGTGCGTTCGCCAAGCATCTGCAGGACTATATCCGCGATCAGGGGTGGCAGACCTACGGCGAAGTACACGTCGAATTCGAGCCATCGCCTACGCTGCACACCGGGCAGTTCAGGACACGCGGCCGGGTCGACCCGGACGCGGGCCACCAGAACCAGCCGACTTCCGGCCGGTCCCCTGGTCGGCCTGGACCACCCCGACAACGAACCGCACACCCGCAACCAGGAGCTGGCCCCATGACGCAGAACTCAGGCTACGACCCCAGCCGTGAGCCCGCGGAGTCCGATCCACGCAACCGCGGGTACGCGCCGCCCCCGGCGGGCCGCCCCGCGGCACCGGGCTACGACGAATACGGTCAGGGTGGCCATCAGGCGCCGGCGGGCGGTGGATACCAGGCCCCGGGCGGTAACGAATACGCCGATCAGCGCGGCTACGCCGACTACCAGAACGGCGCCGACTACCAGCAGGGTGGCTACGGCCAGCAGGGCGGATACGAGCAGCAGCCCGGCTACGGCCAGCAGCAGGGCTATGCCCAGCAGGGCGGCTACGAACAGCACGGCGGATACGAGCAGCAGCAGGGCGGCGGCTACGGCCAGCAGGGCTACAACGACCAGGCCTACGGCCAGCAGCAGGGCTACGCCCAGCAGGGCGGCGGCTACGGCGGCCAGCAGCAGGCCTACGGGCAGGCGCCCAGCGGCTACGAGCAGGGCTACGGCCAGGCCCCCGGCGGTTACGCCGAGCAGGGCTACGGCCAGCAGCAGGGCTATGCCCAGCAGGGCGGCTACGAGCAGGGCGCCCAGGGCGGCTACGCCGAGCAGGGCTACGCCGGGCAGCAGCAGGGCTACGGCGGGCAGCAGGCCGGCTACGCCCAGCCCGCACAGCCGGCCCCGGGCGCCGGCTCGGGCTACTCGGCGACCCTCCAGCTGGACGACGGCAGCGGCCGCACCTACCAGTTGCGAGAAGGCAGCAACATCATCGGCCGCGGGCAGGACGCACACTTCCGCCTTCCCGACACCGGCGTGTCCCGGCGTCACATCGAGGTCCGCTGGGATGGCCAGGTCGCCATGCTCTCGGACCTCGGGTCGACCAATGGAACGCTGGTCAACGGCTCGCCGGTGCAGGATTGGCAGCTGGCCGACGGAGACATCATCCGCGCCGGACATTCCGAGATCCTGATCCGTATCGTCTGATCCCGTAAGCTCGCCGATGCACGTCACGATGCGACGCCCGGAAATCCTTGGCCCGTATCGTGATCGCAACCGGTCATCGGCCCTATGATGCTGCCAACCCTCGCCTTGCGCAGCAGGTCCGAGCTGACCAGCAATACCGGTTTGGGGGCACAGGCGCGTACCTACATCGGTCGGACAGGAGGTGGAGCACCGTGCAGGGACTGATCCTGCAATTGACCCGTGCGGGGTTCCTGCTGTTGTTGTGGCTGTTCGTATGGGCGGTGCTTCGAACCCTGCGCAGCGACATCTACGCGGCATCCGGCATTCGGATCCAGCCCCGGGCCGCACGCGGTTCCTCGGTGCTGCCATCCCTGGGCCGTGGCCAGAAGGGCGCCAAGTATCTAGTGGTGACTCAAGGTTCACTCGCCGGCACACGCATAACCCTGGGCACCCAACCGGTGCTCATCGGGCGCGCCGACGATTCCACGCTGGTACTCACCGACGACTACGCCTCGACCAGGCATGCGCGCCTGTCACCACGCGGCGATGACTGGTACGTCGAAGATCTAGGATCCACCAATGGGACCTACCTCGATCGAGCGAAGGTCACCACCCCGGTGCGGGTTCCGCTCGGGTCCCCCGTCCGTGTCGGTAAGACTGTGATCGAGCTGCGATCGTGACACTTGTTCTTCGCTACGCGGCGCGCAGCGACCGCGGTCTGGTCCGAGGCAACAACGAGGATTCCGTCTATGCCGGTGCGCGCCTGCTGGCGCTCGCCGACGGCATGGGCGGGCACGCCGCCGGTGAGGTGGCGTCCCAACTGATGATCGCCGCGCTGGCACATCTCGACGATGACGAGCCCGGCGACGACATCCTCGGCAAGCTCGACCGCGCCGTGCACGCCGGCAATGCCGCCATCGCCGATCAGGTCGAGGAAGAGCCCGAACTGGACGGCATGGGCACCACGCTCACCGCAATCCTGTTCGCGGGCAAGAAACTTGGCCTGGCCCATATCGGCGACTCCCGTGCCTACCTGTTCCGCGAGGATGTGCTGACGCAGATCACCCGGGACGACACCTTCGTCCAGTCGCTGGTCGACGAGGGCCGGATCACCGCCGAGCAGGCGCACACTCATCCGCAGCGCTCGCTCATCATGCGCGCGCTGACCGGTAATGAGATAGATCCCACACTGATCATGCGGGAGGCCCGCGCGGGCGACCGCTATCTGCTGTGCTCGGATGGCCTGTCCGATGTGGTCAGCGACGAGACCATCGCGAATACCATGCGCGAGGGCAACACCGACGAGACCGCGGACCGGTTGATCGAGCTGGCGCTGCGCAGCGGCGGCCCGGACAACGTGACCGTCGTGGTCGCGGACGTCATCGACCTGGACTACGGCCAGAGTCATCCGATCGTGGCCGGCGCCGCGGGTGGCGAGGACGAGGACACCCCGCCCCCGAACACCGCCGCCGGACGCGCCGCGGCGATGCGGCCGCCGCGCGCCACGCCGCCACGCCGCGCCCCCGTGACGCCGGAGCCCGAGCCGCGCAAGAGCCACAAACTCCGCTGGATCGTGCTGTCGCTGGCGCTGCTCGTCGCGATCGTTGTCGGACTCGTGGTCGGCTACAACATGATTCGCAACAATTACTACGTCGGCGCCGACAGCGGCAACGTGGTGATCGTGCGCGGATTACCCGGATCGGTGCTCGGCTATTCGATCCACGACGTGGACCAGGTCGCGTGCGTCGAGCGCGACGGGAGCCTGTCCCTCGCCCATCCGGGCGAGGGATTCCCGTCCGGATGCAGTCAGCTCGAGGTCGCCGACCTCCAACAGACGGGCCGCGACAAGGTGAACAGCGGCCTGCCGCCGGGCGCGTTCGATGACGCGCGCCGCCAATTGGACAAACTCGCCCAGCAGGATCTGCTGCCCGCGTGTACGACCGCCACCCCAGCCTCGCGGCCGGGCGGGGCGGGTACACCCGCACCCACTACCGCACCGACCACGCCCGCCGCTCCGGGCAGCGCCACCCCCGCTGTCCCGGGCGCATCCGGCACGCCGGTTCCGACCAGCGGCGACGCTCGTCCCGGCCCGCCCTCGGCCGGGCCCGCCCCGACGACGGCCGCACCGACGGTCCCGCAGACTCCGGGGGAGAACTGCAGGAAGGCGGACTGATGTCCGCTCCGGCACCGCCGTCCGCAGGGGCTTTCCCCAGTCCGCCGGGTGGGTTCGCTCCCGCGCCGCCGCCCTCCACCCGCCGCAACGTCGAATTGCTGCTGCTCGGCGTGGCAGTCGTGATCACCACGGTGGCGCTCGTGCTGGTAGAGGCCAGCCAGGATCAGAAAATCTCCTGGGAGCTGGCCAAACTCGGCCTGGCCTACCTAGCCCTGTTCGTGGTCGCCCACCTGGCCGTGCGCCGATTCGCGCCCTTCGCCGATCCGCTGCTGCTACCCATCGCGGCGCTGCTCAATGGGCTCGGCCTCGTGCTTATCCACCGCCTCGACCTCGCCGGCGTGCAGACCGCCGTATCCAACTCCCAGCCGATTCCGGCGCTGGACGCCGACCACCAGGTGCTGTGGACCGCCGGTGCGATCCTGATCTTCGCCGCGCTGCTGGTCCTGCTGCGCGACTACCGCACCCTGGCCCGCTACAACTACACCCTGGGCCTGCTGGGCGTGGCCGCGCTCATCGTTCCGGCGGTGCTGCCCGAAAGATATTCGGAGACCGGCGGCGCCAAGATCTGGTTACGGCTGCCCGGATTCTCCGTGCAGCCTGGCGAATTCGCCAAGGTGCTCCTGGTGGTGTTCGCCGCGGCGCTGCTGGTGTCCAAGCGCGACCTGTTCACCGCCGCCGGACGGCACGCGTTCGGGATCGAACTGCCGCGCATCCGCGATCTCGGCCCGCTGCTGCTGGTCTGGGTCGTCTGCGTCGGCGTTCTGGTGTTCGAGCGAGACCTGGGCGTCTGCCTGCTGATCTTCGCCACCGTGCTGGCCTTGCTGTACATAGCGACCGAGCGAGTGGGCTGGCTGATCGTCGGGGCGGCACTGCTGGCCCTCGGACTTCTGGTGGCCTACAAAGCATCCGGGCATATGCGCGTCGCCGTACATACCTGGCTGCATCCGTTCGCGGACTACACCAACACCGGTTACCGGCTCGCGCAATCGCTGTTCGGCCTGGCCACGGGCGGGCTCGCGGGCACCGGATTAGGCAGCGGCCGACCGGATATGGTGCCCTTCGCCAAAACCGACTTCATCGTCGCCACGATCGGTGAGGAGCTGGGGCTGATCGGCCTGACGGCGGTGCTGCTGCTGTTCATGATCTTCGTCGTGCGCGGGCTGCGCACCGCGCTGGCGGTCCGGGACAGCTTCGGCAAACTGCTGGCCGCCGGACTGGCGTTCAGCGTCGCGGTTCAGGTGTTCCTGATCGTCGGCGGTGTCACCGAGCTGATCCCGCAGACCGGTCTGGCCACACCGTTCCTGTCCTACGGCGGCTCGGCCCTGCTGGCCAACTACACGCTGCTGGCGCTGCTGATCAGAATCTCCGATGCCGCCCGGGCACCGGCACCGTCCCGCAAGAAGGAATCCGCGCCGATCACGAACCCACCCACCGAGCTGCTGCGCCCGGCGAAGACCGAGATCATTCGCCCGGCCCGGGCCGATTCGAGCCTCCTGGCAGACGGAGAACCGGCATGAACACACCACTTCGCCGTGTCGCCATGGCGGTGATCCTGATGATCGTGGCGCTGCTGCTCAACGCCACCTACGTCCAGGTGTTCCAGGCCGACAGCCTGCGAAGCGATCCGCGCAATTCCCGTGTGCTGCTGGACGAGTACTCCCGCCAACGGGGGCAGATCTCCGCGTCGGGCACGGTACTGGCCAGTTCGGTGGCCACCAACGACCGTTACAAGTACCTGCGCACCTATCCCACCGACCCCATGGCGTACGCGCCGGTGACCGGTTTCTACTCGATGCAGTACGGGCGCAGCGAATTGGAGCTCGCCGAGGATTCGGTGCTCAACGGATCGGACAGCAAGCTGTTCGGCCGCAGGCTGATCGACATGATCTCCGGCCGCGATCCGCGCGGCGGGAATGTCATCACCACGATCGACCCGGTCATGCAGAAGGTCGCCTACGACCAGCTGACCAGCAACGGCTACACCGGTTCGGTGGTGGCCATCGAGCCGAGCACCGGCCGCATCCTGGCCATGGTCTCGACGCCCAGCTACGACCCGAACCAGCTGGCCTCGCACGACGGTACGACCAGCACCAAGGCGTGGGATCAGCTCAATGCGGATCCGAAGCAGCCGCTGCTGAATCGCGCCATCTCGCAGACCTATCCGCCCGGATCCTCCTTCAAGGTGATCACCTCGGCGGCCGCGCTGGAATCGGGTATCCAGACCTCTGACCAGTTCACCGCCGACCCGCGGATCACGCTGCCCGATACGTCGACCACGCTGGAGAACTTCGACGGCGAGCACTGCGGCACCGGCGCCACCGCGACGATGGAGGAGGCCTTCGCGCTGTCGTGCAACACAGCGTTCGCGCAGATCGGCATGAAGGTCGGCGCGTCCAAACTCAAGGACACCGCCGCGGCCTTCGGTATCGGCACGCACCAGGGCATTCCGCTTCCGGTGGCCGACAGCACCGTCGGAACCATCCCCGACCAGGCATCCCTGGCCCAGAGCAGCATCGGCCAGCGCGACGTGGCGATCACCCCGCTGGACGACGCGGTGGTCGCGGCGACCGTCGCCAACGGTGGAGTGCGGATGGAGCCGCATCTGATCGACCAGACCCAGGGACCCGATCTCACCGAACTGTCCAAGACCAAACCGGTGTCGGTGGGTCAGGCGATCAGTCCCCAGGTGGCCTCGACATTGACGAATATGATGATCGACTCGGAGAAGAACACCTTCCAGGGCAACACGACTCCGTTCCAGATAGCCTCCAAGACCGGCACCGCCGAGCACGGCGCGGATCCGAGTACGACCCCGGCGCACTGCTGGTACATCGGCTTCGCCCCGGCGCAGAACCCCAAGATCGCGATCGCGGTCGTCGTGGAGAACGGCGGAAACATGGGTCTGCGAGGCACCGGAGGGTTCGTGGCGTCCCCCATCGCGCGTGCGGTGCTCGAGGCCGGTCTGCAGGGGGGCTGAACGATATGACACCGAGGCTGTGCAACAAGCAGCGAGTCTGGGGGCTGCAATGCTGACCAACGGCGCGATGATCGCGAACCGGTACCGACTGCAACGCCTGATCGCCACCGGCGGCATGGGTCAGGTCTGGGAGGCCCTGGACACCCGGCTGGACCGCCGGGTGGCGGTGAAGGTGCTCAAGGCCGAGTTCTCGGCGGACCCGACCTTCCGCATGCGGTTCCGCACCGAGGCCAAGACCACCGCGCAGCTCAACCATCCGGGCATCGCGGGCATCTACGACTACGGCGAGACACTCGACCCGCAAGGCGGCGAAACCGCCTATCTGGTCATGGAATTGGTGCAGGGCGAACCGCTCAACACGGTGCTGAACCGGCTGGGCCGGTTGTCGGTGGTACAGGCCCTGGACATGCTCGAGCAGACCGGGCGGGCGCTCGAGGTGGCGCACGCCGCCGGTGTCGTGCACCGCGACGTGAAGCCGGGCAACATCCTGGTGACGCCGACCGGACAGGTGAAGATCACCGACTTCGGCATCGCCAAGGCCGTGGACGCCTCCCCGGTGACCAAGACCGGCATGGTGATGGGCACCGCCCAGTACATCGCGCCGGAACAGGCGACCGGCGAGGACGCCACCTCCTCGAGTGACGTGTACTCCCTCGGCGTGGTCGGCTACGAGGCGCTGGCCGGGCAGCGGCCGTTCACCGGTGACGGCGCGCTCACCGTCGCGATGAAACATGTGCGCGAGGCCCCGCCGCCGATGCCCTCGGATCTGCCGCCCAATGTGCGCGAGCTGATCGAGGTCACCATGACCAAGGATCCGTCCCAGCGGTATCGCAGCGGCGGCGAGTTCGCCGACGCGGTGGCCGCGGTGCGGGCCGGGCGCCGTCCGCCGCCGCCGCGCACGATGCGCGGTCCGGGGGCGGCACCGACCGGCGCCGCCCGGGTGCTGCCGCCGCCGACCGGCGCGACGACCGTGATGCCGCACGACTACGACGACTACGACGAGTACGAGGACGGTGGGCATTACCCGACGTCCGGTCGGTCGTACGCGGCGGGCTCGACCTCGCAGATGCCCGGCCGTCCCACCAGCCCGCCGTTCGACGAGGACGAGGCGCGTGCGGGCCGGTGGCAGAAGTGGCTGTTCGCCCTGGGTATCGGCGCGGTGCTGATCGGCGGCGCCGCGGCCTACGTCCTGCTCAGCGGTCATCCGCCGCAGAATTCGGTGCCGGTTGTCACGCCGACCTCGACGGTCGCCCCGACGACGGTCCCGACCACCACCGAGGAGCCGACGACCACCGAGGACTCACCCACGACCACGCACCACCACGCGCCGCCGGTCGTGACCACCACCCCGTCGACGACCCCCTCGACGACCACCCCCGATTCGACGACCACACAGGACTCCCCCACGACGACCACCGGCCGTCATTTCCTGCCACCCTGGGCCACCGGTGACTCGCCCTACCCGTCCATGGACCTACCGACGGTTCAGAACCCTTACGGCGGGCAGTACGGCAATCAGTACAACAACAGGTACAACAACAGGTACGGCAACGGCCCGTACAACGGGCAGCAATACAGCGGCAGCTACAACCAGAACAACGGCCCCTACGGACGCAGACAGTACGACAACCAGGTCCCGGAAACCTCCTCTCAAGGACAGCAATGACAACCCCGAAGAATCTGTCTTCTCGCTATGAGCTTGGCGAGATCATCGGATTCGGAGGTATGTCCGAGGTCCACCGGGCCCGGGACGAACGCTTGGGCCGCGATGTCGCGATCAAGGTGCTGCGCGCCGATCTGGCCCGCGATCCGACCTTTTATCTGCGCTTCAAGCGAGAGGCGCAGAATGCCGCGGCGCTGAACCATCCGGCGATCGTCGCGGTGTACGACACCGGCGAGGCGCAGATCGACGGCGGCCCGCTGCCCTACATCGTCATGGAGTACGTCGACGGTGACACCCTGCGCGATCTCGTGCGCGGTCAGGGTCCGCTGGCGCCACGCCGTGCCATGGAGGTCATCGCCGACGTCTGCGCCGCACTGGATTTCAGCCACAAGAACGGCATCGTGCACCGCGACATGAAGCCGGCGAACATCATGATCAACCGCCAGGGTGCGGTGAAGGTGATGGACTTCGGCATCGCCCGCGCGATCGCCGACAGCTCGAATCCGATGACGCAGACCGCCGCGGTCATCGGTACCGCCCAATATCTTTCGCCGGAACAGGCCCGCGGCGAACAGGTCGACGCGCGCTCGGATGTGTACTCGGTCGGCTGCGTGCTCTACGAAATCCTCACCGCCGAGCCGCCTTTCACCGGAGATTCGCCGGTGGCGGTGGCGTATCAGCATGTGCGCGAGGATCCGAAGTTGCCCTCCACCGTGCATCCCGGCGTACCGCGCGAACTGGATTCGGTCGTGCTCAAGGCGATGAGCAAGAATCCGGCCAACCGCTACCAGACGGCCGCGGAGATGCGCGCCGATCTCATCCGCGTGCTGGGCGGGCAGAAACCGCTGGCGCCGATGGTGATGACCGATGAGGACCGCACCACCCTGCTGGGCAGCGTCGACGGCTCCCCGCGTTACCGCGAAGACGATGCCGAGGATGCCGAACCCGCGCCCTCGCGCGACACCCGCCGCACCCTGATCTTCGGCGGAGTCGGTGCGGCCGTCGTGGTCGGGCTGTTCGTCCTGTACTGGGTACTGTTGGGCCCCAGCGGCGCGTTCAACCAGGTCCAGATCCCGGACCTGGCCAATAAACCGGCGCCGCAGGCGCAGGCCGAACTGCAGAAGGCCGGATTCGCGGTCGCCATCCAGCAGACGACCGACGGTAAGGTCGCCAGCGGCAACGTCATCGCGACCGAACCGCAGGGTGGTTCACGCGCGCCCAAGGGCAGCACCGTCACCATGCAGGTGTCCACCGGCCCGGCATCCATCCCGGTGCCGCGGCTGGCCAAGCTCACCCAGGCGCAGGCCGAGCAGCAGCTCAACGCGAACGGCCTGCGCCTGGACCCGAATATCGGCCACGGCTCCTCCAGCGTCGAGGACAAGGACAAGGTCGTCAGCCAGAATCCGCCCGAGGGGGCCAAGGTGGACTCCGGCGGCACGGTGACCATCACCCTGGGCAAGGGCCCGGATCAGACTCGTGTGCCGCAGGTGGTGGGCCAGTCGCTCGATGTGGCCGAACCCAACCTCCAGGACAGCGCCGGATTCAAGGTCCAGGTGCAGCAGCTGGCCTCCTCGCGCCCCAAGGGCGAGGTGATCGGCACTAATCCGTCCGGTGGCTCGATGGCCGACAAGGGTTCGGTCGTGACGGTGCAGGTGTCGGCGGGCGACCAGATCCCGATGCCGGATCTGACCGGGCTGACCGCGTCGCAGGCGATGGACAAGTTGCGCTCGGCGGGCTGGACCGGCGGCGCCGGGCAGATCGACCAGAACACCCAGGGCACTTTCGACACCGGGACCGTCGGGCGGATCGTTGATCAGCAGCCCAAGGCGGGCTCGTCGGTCGGGAAGAACTCGACCGTCACGATCGTGACGGGTGTGCTCGGCCCGCCGTAGTTCTTGCTCAGTTCAGATCGAGGTGGCGGTTCATGGACATGGCCTCGTCGGCCATGTCCGCCAGTTCGATCACCTCGATGCCGTGTTCGCGGAGTTTCTCCACGCCGACGCAGTTCGTGACGAAGGTGGCCGGTTCTCGCCAGGCGATGACGACGCGGCGGATGCCGGCGGCCAGGATGCGGTCGGTGCACGGGACGCGATCCGCCGAGCCGCGCTGTGAGCAGGGTTCGAGGGTGCTGTAGATGGTGGCGTGGGCCAGCGCGTCGCGTGTCGACGGCTCGTCGCCGAGCTTGTTCAGCGCGGCTTCCTCGGCGTGTACCTTCGGGTCGGTCTCACGCGAGAAACCGTCTGCGAGTTCGACTCCGTCCGCGCCGACGATGACCGCGCCGACCGCGAAGGCGGTCGTGCTCTTGGGGCACAGCCGGGCCAGGCCGATCGCGTGCCGCATCCATAGGCGATCCTGGTTCATGCGTGAACACCTCTATCCGGTTTCGGCACATCGGTTTTCGGCAGGTATCGCAGCAGGGCGACATCGCCGACGCGGGTGAGATCGGCGAGTTCCATTCTGCGACTCGGGCCGCCGGGATACCCGGCGGGATGCAGGAAGCGGGGTGCGTCCGGGTCGCCGACGAGGATCGGGGCCACGGCCAGGAGCAGTTCGTCGGCCAGGCCGGCGGACAGGAAGGCGGTGTGAATTCGGCCACCGCCCTCCACCATCAGACGCGCTACGCCGCGACGGCCGAGGTCGTCCAGCAGTGCGCCGAAACTTATGTCCGCTCCGAGCGATACGACCTCGGCCAGGCCGGACAGGGTGGTCCCGAGCCGGGCCGCTCCGGCATCGGTGGTGTAGACGAGCCGATCCCCGCCGTGCCGCCAGGCCTTCAGGGCCGGATCCAGTTCGCCGCTCGCGCTGACGACGACCTTCACCGGGTGCTCGGGCTTTCCGGCCGCCACTCGCCGGGCACGACGACCCTCGTCGGCCACGCGCAGCCGGGGGTTGTCGCGGCGCAGGGTGTTCGCGCCGACGAGGATGGCATCGCAGTCCGCGCGCACGGCGTCGACCCGGTCGAAGTCCTCGGGATTCGACAGCAGCAGCCGATCCGGGCTCGCGTCGTCGAGATAGCCGTCGACACTCACCGCGGCGGACAACAGGACATACGGACGATGCGCCACGGACCCATCACATCACAGGGGGACGGTGCGCCGACGCCGGCGGGGTGGGTGAGCTCAGGCCCTACACCAGCGCCGCGACCTCGGCCTCCAGCGCTTCGATCAGCTGCTCGGGCGGCCGGTGACCGCAGACTTCCAGCCAGTTGGCGAGCATCCGGTACCCGCCCTGGGTGAGTACCGATTCGGGATGGAACTGCACCCCATGGATGGGCAGGGCACGGTGCCGCACCGCCATCACGATCCCGCTGTCGGTACGGCCGAGCACCTCGATCTCCTCGGGGAGGGTATCTTCCACCACGGTGAGCGAGTGATAACGGGTCGCGGTGAACGGATTCGGCAGGCCGGCCAGGACGCCGCCGCCGTTGTGGAAGACCGAACTGGTCTTGCCGTGCAGGAGTTCGGGCGCGCGGGTGACGGTCGCGCCGAACGCCTCGCCGATCGCCTGATGGCCCAGGCATACGCCCAGCAGCGGCACACTGTGGCGGACGCAGGCGCGGACCAGCTCGATGCTGGCGCCCGCGCGATCGGGCGTGCCGGGGCCCGGACTTATCAACAGGCCGTCGAATTCGGTGACGACTTTGTCCACATCGTCCAGATGGGGATCGTCGTTGCGCCAGACTGTGGCCTCGACATCGAGCTGACCCAGATACTGCACCAGGTTGAACACGAAGCTGTCGTAATTGTCGACGACCAGTACACGCATGACAGAAAGCCTACGGTGTGGCCCGACACGCCGTCACGGGAATACCTGCCCGCCCCGTCGACAACAGTCCGGCCCCCATACGTATACCCAGCTGGGATAGCCTGAGTACAGACCGGCTGCGCCGGGCGTCGTCGCGTGCTGCGCCCCCGCCGGTAAGACCTGTACCCGAACACGAGGACGTCATGCCCAAGTCTAAGGTCCGCAAGAAGACCGACTACTCGGTCAACCCCGCCAGCCGCATCCCGGTGAAGGTCAAGGGCGGCCCCTCCCCCGTGTGGTACGTCGTGATCATGCTCGGCTTCATGCTGGCCGGGTTGGCGTGGCTGCTGGTGTACTACCTGGCCAACGACAAGATCAGCTGGATGGCCAGCCTCAATGCCTGGAACTTCCTGATCGGCTTCGGACTCATGGTCATCGGCTTGGTCATGACGATGCGCTGGCGTTGACATCCATGTCATTCATGCACACCTGTGGATGAGGTTGTGGACAACTCGAGGAGCGAGTGGGGACCGTGACGGCATCCGAGCCCGTATCCCGGCTGCAATGGTCCACCCCACCGCTCGCGCTCGCGGCGGCGGTCGTGGGCGGTATCGCACTGGGCGCGGCCGCCATGGTCGCCGACGACGGCCCGAGCCGGCTGCTGGTCGGACTCGCGGCCGTGCTGTTGCTGATCCTCGCGGCCGTGGGTCTGCGCCAGCGCCCGCGGCTGTCCATCGTGCCCGGCACGCCGCCCACGCTGGTCGTGCGCGGGCTGCTCGGGGCGCAGAAGTATTCCCCGGAACGGATCGTGCGGGCGCGAGTGGTGAGCTTTCGACGCCTCGGCCGCTCGGTGCCCAACCTCGAGCTCGATATCGACCATCACGGCGAGGACCGCCTGCTGATCTTCGGCCGCTGGGATCTCGGTACCCATCCCCAGGACGTCATGGACGCGCTCGTCGCGCACGGGCTGGCCGTCAGCTGAGCTGAACGCTGTCAGGAACCGATCGCCGCGGCCGCCCCGGCGATCAGTACAACCGCCAGCACCGCCACGGCCGCCAGCGCGGCCCAGCCGATCCGCAGGCCCGCCGCCTGCGAACGCACCCGCAGCCACCGCGGCACATACAGCAGACCCACCGTCGCGAGGGTTCCCGCGGCCAGGCCGCCGAGGTGACCCCACAGCGAAATCCCGGGCACCGACACGCTGATGATCAGGTTGATCACGATCACGACCAGCAGCTGGGTCGGGCTGCGTCGCAGCCGCAACAGCACGACGGCCAGCGCACCGAACAGACCGAAGATCGCACCCGAGGCGCCCGCCGTCGCCGAATCACGGGCCAGCCACATCACCGCGGCCGCGCCGCCCAGCAGCGAGGTCAGGTAGATCGCCAGATAGCGGGTGCGGCCCAGCACCGTCTCCGCATCGCGGCCCAGGATGAACAGCGCGAACATATTGACGGCCAGATGGATCGGACCGAAGTGCAGGAACGCCCCGCCGACCACCCGGATCCACTGCCCCTGCGCCACCTCCTGTGGCGCGAGCACCCAGTCGTAGAACAGCGTGGAATCGCTGTTGTGGGCCACGCTGTGCGCTTGCACGGCGGTGAACGCGTAGGCCGCGACGTTGAGCGCGATCAGCGCGTAGGTCACGTACGGCGTGGGCCGGGTGGTCACCGGCGCCCCGACCGGGGTTCGCACCTGCGGCGTGGCGCGCTGTCCTTGCGCGACGCACTCCACGCACTGCTGTCCGACGGCGGCCGGGCGCAGGCATTCCGGACAGGCAGGCCGCCCGCACCGAGTGCATGCCAGACCGGTGACCCGGTCGGGATGGCGGAAACAGGTCGGTGCGGGCGGCTGAGGGTTCACGAGCACAACTCCGTACGAACTAACCGAGGGTGACGCCGGAGATCACGACCGGATCCTTGGGCCGATCGTTGCGATCGACGGGGGTCGTGGCGATGGCGTCGACCACCTTGCGCGAATCCGGATCGACCACCTCGCCGAAGATCGTGTGGCGGCGGTTCAGATGCGACTGCGGTCCCACGGTGATGAAGAACTGCGATCCATTGGTGCCTGGTCCCGCGTTCGCCATCGCCAGCAGGTACCCACGATCGAAGCGCAGCTCCGGGTGGAACTCGTCGCCGAATTCGAACCCGGGGCCGCCGCGGCCGGTGCCGGTCGGGTCGCCGCCCTGAATCATGAATCCGTCGATCACGCGGTGGAAGACGCTGCCGTCGTAAAACGGGCCGGCGGTCTCGCCCTTCGCATTCTTCGTCGAATACGGCGCCGAACCGTTGGCCAGATCGATGAAGTTGCGCACCGTCTTCGGGGCATGGTTGCCGAAAAGTGAGATCTTGATATCGCCGTGGTTCGTATGCAACGTTGCCACGGAGGTCTGATTCGGTGAAGTCACGCCGAACATCGTGCCACGGGAGCCCGTTACTTCTCGAGTCAACACCGAGCAGCCACTTCACTTGTCGTATCCCGGACGACACACCGGCGAACGAATACGCCCCGGTAGCCGATTTCGACCCGGCAGGCCGAGAATCGCTAATGCTGGACCGCGTGCTGGGCGCTCGAGCCGTTGGTGGCATATCCCAGACGCGGAGGTTCCGGGGCGGGCTGCGGCAACTGCGGACGACGCGTGGCCACGCGCCACGCGGTACCGCCTACGGCTGCCACCAGAACTGCGACGATCAACCGGTTGCGCAACCGGCCCGGCTTACGAGGGGTCCCCAACTGCATGCGACCACTGTGTCACAGCAGCCGGGTGTCTGCCACGCCTCACCGGCTGACCGTGCGTTTGAACTGACGCAGCGACAGCGGCACGAAGATCGCCAGCAACACCACCACCCAGATCAGCGTGGTGACCACCGGATGCCGCATCGACCACACCTGCGGCGGCGCAGCGAGTGGACTGGTATTGCCGAACAGATCGCGGACGGCCTGCGTGACCGCCGAAACCGGATTCCAGTCGGCGAACACTCGCAGCGGCGTCGGCAATTCGGCACTGGGCACGAAGGTGTTCGCGATGAAGGTGAGCGGGAAGATCACTATGAAGCTCGCGTTGTTGAACACCTCCGGCGTGCGGACCAGCAGCCCGACCAGGGCCATCAGCCACGACACGGCGTAGGCGAACAGCAACAGCAGCACATAGCCGAGCACCGCGTCCAGCAGCGATCCGCGGATACGCCAGCCGACCAGCAGACCTGTCACCGACATCACCACCAGGCTGACCACGTTGATCACCACATCGGCGACCGTGCGACCGACCAGGACGGCCGCCGGCGCCATCGGCAGCGAGCGGAACCGGTCGATGATGCCCTTCTGCATATCCTCGGCCAGGCTGGTGCCGGTGAACGTGGAGCCGAACACCGCGGTCTGCGCGAAGATCCCGGCGATCAGGAATTCCCGGTACGAGGTGCCCTGAAGTTTGATCGCCGAGCCGAAGATGAAGGCGAACAGCAGCACGAACATGATCGGCGACAGCGTCGAGAAGATCAGCACGTCGGGCACCCGGCGGATCTTGATCACATTGCGCTTGGTGATGGTGATGCTGTCGCTGACCATCATCGTCAGGCGGGCCAGCGGCGACGGTGCGTCGGCAACCAGACTCATGACTCCGCCTCGCCGGCGCTCGGCTCACTCATCGCGATCCCTCCGTGGCTTGTTCGAGCGCCGCGCCCGGGCCGTCGCCGTTGATCAGCTCACCCGCGTCATGCCCGGTGAGGGTCAGGAAGACGTCGTCGAGCGAGGGCCGTCGCAGACCGACGTCCTGAATCGTCACCTCGTGGGCGCTCAGGCGGCCGATCGCGTCTACCAGCGCCTGGGAGCCGTCGCTCACCGGAACGGTGATGCGCCGCAGGCCCGGTTCGAGGTGGATCTCCCCGACCGCCAGCGGGGCCAGCGCCGCTCGCGCGACCTCCAGCCTGTCGACATGGTCCACGGTGAGCTCGATGCGGTCGCCGCCGACCATGGCCTTCAGCTCGTCGGCGGTGCCGCGGGCGATGACCCGGCCGTGGTCGATCACCGCGATCGCGTCGGCCAGGCGATCCGCCTCCTCCATGTACTGGGTGGTGAGCAGCAGCGTGGTGCCGCCGGCGACCAGCTCCTCGATGACATCCCAGAGATCCAGCCTGGCCCGTGGATCCAGGCCGGTGGTCGGCTCGTCCAGGAACAGCACCGGCGGATTGGCCACCAGGGCCCCGGCCAGGTCCAGACGGCGTCGCATACCGCCGGAGTAGCCCTTCACCGGACGATCCGCGGCGTCGCTGAGGCGGAAGCGATCCAGCAGCTCGCGGGCCCGCTCCTTGCTGCGCGCCACGCCGAGGTGGTAGAGCCGCCCGACCATCTCGAGGTTCTCGAATCCGGTCAGATATTCGTCGACGGCCGCGTACTGGCCGGAGGCGCCGATATGGGCCCGCAGCCGCTGCGGCTGCCGCAGCACGTCGATCCCGGCGACCGTTGCGCGACCGGAATCGGGCGTCAGCAGAGTGGTCAGCACGCGGACGGTGGTGGTCTTCCCGGCGCCGTTGGGGCCCAGGAGAGCTGTCACGGTGCCCTCGGGCACGGTGAGGTCCAAGCCGTCGAGGGCGATCAGACGACCGTACTTCTTGACCAGCCCCTCGACGATGATGGCGTCGGGCATGTCCCTCCTGCCGCGGTGGAGTGGGATATCGAAGCCAAGTATTGCCCAGACCACCGACAACTTCATCCGAATATCGGCGCTACCAGCGTGGAAGCGTGGGAGCGGCGCGGAAACGCAGGAGGCCGCATCCCGGGGATCCGGCGGGTGCTCGGGGGTGCCGGCGGGATGCGGCCGATGTCATCGTCGTCCCGGGATGGGCCCGCCGGCGCGAGTAACGCGCTACTCGACTCTGCCGCGGACCGCTACTCACATCGCCCGATCCGCCCCCTACCGGGACACGCCCGAGTGCATGTACGCGCGGGGGATTTCGGTGGCTCAATGGTGCCAGCGATCACCTACCGACCGGCAGATAATGAACGTTTCGCAGACCGAAAACCCGGGGTACCGGCACACGTAATCTGTTGTGTATCAACGGTTTCAAGCAAGGAACCAGCGGCTGGACAACTCCATGGCAACCAGTCCGAACCACCCCGGATACGGCCTCCGCAAAATTTTTCCGAAAAGTGGCAGCCGTCATACGCACACAATCGCGAATCGTCGCGTAGGATCATTCACGTCGGCCCCTCCCCCCCGGGCCGACCTTACGCGGGCCTCGGCAAACTCCCCCCCTTCGCCGAGGCCCGCTCCTAATTTTCCAGGTATTTCGGACCGTGGATCACGCCTGATGACCTGCCTCCGACGCGCGGCGAAGCACATGTGATCCGAGTCGGCTGATCCCCCGCACACGCACACTGCGCAGATGCTGCATCGCGAACTCCGGCTCCCCGGCAAGCCGGTGCGCGGCGCCATCGTCGATCAGCACCGTGCCGGGCCGCGCGACACCTGTCAGCCGCGCCGCGGTATTCACCGTCGAACCGTACAGATCGCCGAATCGCTGGAGCACATCCCCGTAGGCCAGGCCCACCCGCAACTCGGGCATCGTGGTGGCATCGGATACGCCTCGGCGGGTCTGCGCCGCCGCGGCCTCCTGAATGTCCAACCCGATGCGCGCCCCGACCACGGCCGTATCGGCCGCGAACATCACCTCGTCACCGACGTTCTTGATCACCCAGCCGCCGTTGGCCGTGATCGCCGCGGTGGTCACGGCCTCGAACGTCTCCAGCAGGTCCGACAACTCCTCGGCGATCAGGTGCCGGGTCAGCCGGGTGTAGCCGACCATATCGGCGAAACCCACCGCCATCTCGCGCACGCTGTCGCCGCCGTACCCGCCGACCGAACGATCCAGGGCCGCCGCCAGATGCCGCCGCCACGCGTACGCCAGCAACTCCTGCAGGGACGTGACGACCTCCTCGGTCGCCTCCCGCGCCACCACCTCCGGATCCGCCCGCGGATCCTGCGCGGTGATCGCGTCGATCCGGTTCCCGATCTCCTCGACCACCAGGTCGACCTGCCATTCGGCCAGCCGCGCCATCGCCTGCCCCATGGTGCGCACGGACGCGGACTGGCGACGCACATCGGTGGAGGCCAGGGCGTCCAGGCGGCGGAAATTACGCACCGCGGCCACATCGGCATCGGTGTACTCGGCCGTCTCGTCGTCCGGGCCGACCGCGAACCCCAGCGAAATCCACAGCCGCCGATTCGATTCCACCGGCGAACCGGCGCGACGCGCCACCTCACCGCGGTCGTACCGGCGCGGTCCCCCCAGCAGGTACGGCTCGACCACCGCCTGCACCAGTGCCGACAACTCCGCGCGATCCATCTGCACGACGATACGGGGACATGGGGTGCACATCCGCACGCACCGTGCTGTGTCACAACCCAACTCGCGGTCCGTCAACCACCGGCTGTGATCATTTCCCACATTCTCACACCCGGTATTCAGACTATTCCCAGCTCGTTCACCGGGTTCTAATCATTGTCCAATATGTCCATTAATATTATTTACAATCATAGGAATTTACGGTTCGTATACGCCTATGAACGAAATAGGTGTGACCTTGAATGAAATACATCTCCCCGGCGGTGCTTTCCCGACCTACCCTGCGGGGACCAGTAGGTATGCGTGAATTGCCGGAACGCAGGAGTGTTGTCATGGTTCGTAAGAGCATTGCAGTCGGTGTGATTTCCCTGGGAATTCTCGCGGGTGGAGCCGCAGGCATAGCGGCCGCCAATCCGATTACGCCACAACCGAATGCGTCCGGCCCCTACACCCAAGGCAACCAGGAACCGACCGGAAAGAGCCAGTGCCAGACCGCCGCGGCGAATTCCGGGGGATTCGCCCTCGGCGGTGGCGGCGGCTGCTTCCCCTATCCGGACGACGGCAGCCTGGTCTACCCGAACCTGAAGTACTACTACAACCACTGATTCAGCGGTCTTCGTAGCGGCCCTTCGCCGCCGAGGCCGAACCGGGTCGAAGCGGTAGCCCAGCCATTCCTCGGCTAGGCGGCGGGCCAGTTCGAGGCGCACGTCGCCGACGCCGCGCTGTTTCTCGCCGCCGACCTGGCCGCGATGAACGGCGTCGAACTGCCCGTCGACGGTGGGTACGGCCTCGAGCGAGGCGAATGCGTCTCGGCCGGGCGGCCGGTCAGCCGAATTCCGCCAGTCGATGCACCTGTTCGCGGGTCGCGGGGTACAGCTGCAGCCAGGTTTCGTACAGCGCGTCGTAGCGCTCGCGATTGGCCGGGTCCGGCGGCACCTCCCGGTCGATGCGCGCCCAATCCGTTTCGGGCGCAACCAATCCCACGCCGATTGCCGACAGCAGCGCATCACCGTAGCTGGCGCCGATGGCCTGCTCGGGCACCAACTGGGTCAGCCCCGTGATGTCGCTGAGCGCCTGCGCCCAGACCGGGCTGCGCAGTCCGCCGCCGACCCCCACCGCCCGCACGACCGGCGAGTCGGCATCATCGAACATCTCCAGGATCTGCCGGATGCCGAAGGAGATCCCCTCGTACGCGGCCCGGAACAGATGTCCGCGCCCGTGCCGCAGGGTCAGCCCCGCGACCACCCCGCGCGCGTCGGGATCGAATACCGGGGTCCGCTCACCCGCCAGATAGGGCAGCACCACCAGCCCCTCGGATCCCGGCGGCACAGCCAGCGCCTCGGCCGTCAATTCGTCGAACGGCGCACCGCCGGTGATCTTCTGCAGCCACTGGGCCAGGCTCCCCGCGGTCGAGGTGCCCGCCGCGAGGGCGTACGTACCGGCCTCGACGCCCGTGGTCGTCCACAGTGCCGAGTTGGTGTGGAACTTGTCCAGTACCTGCACCAGGAACATCGTCGAGCCGTACATCAGCATGAGATCGCCGGGGTTGCGCACCCCGACGCTGAACGCCTCGGCGTAGGCATCCACCGTTCCGGCCACCACGGGAGTACCGGCCGCGATCCCCGTCCGATCGGCCGCCTCGGCGGTGACCGTGCCGACCACCTCGCCGGGCCACGCCAGCCGGGGCAGCGCAAGCTCGCCCAGGATTCGCCCGGCCCAGTCGGCGTTCCAATCGAAATCGCGGATCGCGTACAGCGGATCGCACTGACTGGCCGTGTGGTGGTCCTGCACGTATTCACCGGTCAGCTTGGCCACGACGAAGGAGTTCGAGCCGTACCAGCGGCGCGCCCGGGCCATGGCCTCGGGCTCGTGCCGGCGCACCCATTCGATCTTGGGCCCGACCGCCTGGCTGGACAGCGATTTGCCCGCCCGCCGAAGAATCTCCGCGGCGCCGAATTCCGCGGTGAAATCGGCGATCTCGGCCGAGGCCCGGGTGTCGATGCCGTACAGGATCGCCGGCCGCACCGGATCGTCGTGTTCGTCACACAGCACCAGGCACGGGCCCACGCCACTGACACACACCCCGGCTATACGCGACCCGCGAGGCGCGGCATCGACGAGCGCCCGGCTGATCAGGCACACCTCGTCCCACCACATCCCGACCGCGTCGACCTCCGCCCACCCCGGCCGCGGCAACGATATCTCGTGCGCCACCTGATGCTCGGCCACCACAACCCCATCGGCCCGAACCAGAACCCCCTTGCTACTCCCCGTGCCGAGATCAATGCCAACCAGCAATTCCACGACCGTCAGCGTATGCGCTCACGACCGTATTCAGTGGCGGTCCGGTAATCACTCCCGCCCGGTGAAACGGTGGGTCCGCGACGATGCCCAGCCGGGTGCGCCGGTCCGCGCGAAGCCGACCCAGGCCGCGTGCATGTGCGTGGCGAGCGCGGCCGGCGGTGCTGCCGGGCCGAGCAGGCCGCGGGGGCCGAGCAGTTCGGGAAGGTCCAGGCGGTCGAATACGAACGGCAGTTCCATGGTGTGCGCCGCGCCGAGCCGGCCGTCTACCGCAGCCGATCGCCATGCGAACTCGTACGTATAGGTCGCGGCCGTCCCGTGTGTCGCATGCGCCTCGGCGAGGCGGCGGGACCCGGCGCCGAACAGGGCGTCACCCATGATCTCCGAGCGCAACTCACCCGCCGTCACGTGTGGATGCCGCGCACGATATCGCGCCACCAACTCCGCCGGATCGGTGTGCACTCGGGCCGCGGTGTCGTGCACATCTCGGATGGTCGAGGTCGTCAGGTCGCCCTGCGGCGCGAGGTACAGATTGCCTTCGTCGGTGTTCGTGCCGACGATCAGCGCGACGTCGGCGCCCGCGCCGGCGGCCACGGCATCGGCCGGCTGCCGCTCGAGCACCAGACTGAACGCGCTCAACCCGAGCAGCGGATCGAACCGATTGCCTGTCCGCAGGTCCAGACCGCCCAGTTTCGGGAGGACGTCGACCAGATGCTCGTCCGGCACCTCGGCGAACTCGGCGACGGTCGCCTCGATGCCGAGCGCATCGGCCGCCGCGTGCGTGACGCGTGCGGCCTGCTCCGGGGAAAACGCGCCGAGTCCGCTACCGCTCTGCATGATGACGCGCTGGAACAGGCCCGCGGCGCCGGGGGTGACAAGCACCCCGCCCGCGATCGTCGCCCCCGCGGACTGGCCGAACAGCGTGACTTTGCCCGGATCGCCGCCGAAGGCCTCGATGTTGTTCCGCACCCAGCGCAGCGCGGCCACGATGTCGAGCAGCCCGCGGTTGGGGGGCGCGCCGGGCAGGTCGAGGAACCCGGCGATGCCCAGCCGGTAGTTGACGGTCACCAGCACCACACCGTCCCGGGCGAAGGCCGTTCCGTCGTAGAGCGGCGCGCGGGTGGAGCCGGTCATGAATCCGCCGCCGTGCACGAAGACCATCACCGGGCTGTTCTCGGCCCCTGGCGGGGCCCACACGCTGACCGTCAGGTAGTCCTGGCCCGGTATCCAGCCGGGCCCGAAGTAGGCCGACATGTCCAGGGCTCCGAAACCGTCGCGGCGCGGCTGCGGCGCAGTGGGGCCGGGCCGCATCGCGTCCCGCACGTCCCGCCATGGTTCGTGCGGCGAGGGCGCGGTGAATCTGGCCGCGCCCGTCGGCGGGGCGGCGTAGGGGATGTCGAGGAAGACGTGCGCGGCGCCGGCGATACCGCCGCGGACGGCGCCCCCGGAGGTGGTGACGATCGGGTTGGACACTCGTTCTCTCCTGTTATTCGGCCCGCAGGCGGGCGAAAGGCGCCCACTGCTTGATGGCGAACCGGTCGCCCTCTCGGACGACCTCGGCGCCGCCGTGCCCGCCGAGGTGTGCGGGCAGGACCAGCGCGTTCTCCTCGGCCGCCCGGGTGAGCAGACGCCTGCGAGTGGCCCTGGCGAGCACGGGATCCTCACAGAAACAGCTGTTGGTGTCGGGTTCGACGAACTGCAGGGCGGTGTGCAGCAGATCGCCGACGAACAGCGCGCGGTCCGTACCCGATTCGAGGGTGAGCACGGACGAACCGGGGGTGTGCCCCGGCGCCAGGTCCAGCGTCAGGTTCGCGTCGATCCGGTAGCTGTCCTCCCACAGCAACGTGCGACCGGCCTCGTGCACCGGCGCGACGCTGTCCTCGAACACGTTCTGATTGCCGCGGCCCAGGTTCGGCTGATGACCGTTCGCGGGGTTCCAGAAGTCGAAGTCGAGCCGTGGCATCAGGTAGGTGGCATTGGGGAACGTCGGCACCCATGTACGGTCGTCGAGACGGGTGTTCCAGCCGACGTGGTCCACATGCAGGTGTGTGTTGATCACCAGGTCGACGTCCTGCGGCCGGACCCCCGCGCGCCCGAGCTCGTCCAGGAAGCCGGTGTTCAGATGGCTCCACACCGGTGAGTACGGACGTTCCTTGTGGTTACCGACACCGGTGTCGACCAGGATGGTCGCACCCGCACTGCGCAGCAGCCACGTCTGGATGGCCGAGACGCAGACGTTGCTCGCCGGGTCGAGGAAGTCGGGCGCGAGCCAGTGCTCGTGCTCGTGCCACGCTTCGGCGGGGCTGTCGGGAAAGAAGACGTCCGGTGACATCTCCACCGAACCGAAGTATTCGGTGATCCGGGTGATCGTGACATCACCCAGCACAATTTCATCCATGTCCGCTCCGTGATTCTCGCTGGTGCCGACCAGCTTGCAGTCGCCGGCCGGGCGCGACCAGTCCCGCGTTTGCCTACCTCCGGCAGGGGCAGGCTGGTCGGCCGGAGGCCACGCATACTGGGGGTATGGGTGTTCCTGGCCAGCTGGGTGAGTTCCTTCGCGCACGGCGCGCCCGCCTGCGTCCCGAGGACGTAGACCTACCCGCACTGCATGAACGACGGCGCGTTGCGGGGCTGCGCCGGGAGGAGCTCGCGCAGCTGGCGGGGGTCAGCGTTTCCTACTACACGCGCCTGGAACAAGGGCAGTCGGTCAACGCCTCCGGCGCTATCCTCGACGCCCTCGCCGGAGCCCTGCGGCTCGATGAGCACGAGCGCGAACACCTCCACGAGCTCGCCACCCAGCGCCCGCGTCCCCGGCGCCCGCCGCCGCCGGAACGGCTGAGCCCCATGACCCGTGACCTGATGCGCGCGTTCGGGACGGCGCCCGCGCTCGTCCTGGGCCAGCGGACCGATGTGCTGGCCTGGAACGAACTGGGGCATGCGCTGCTGGCCGGGCACATCGATCGCACCGCGCCGGACCGGCCCGGGGACCGGCCGAACCTGGCTCGGATGCTGATCCTCGACCCGCACACTCGCGACCTCTACGCCGACTGGCAACGTAAAGCGCGCGCCGTCGTGGGCAACCTGCGGCTGGTCGCGGGACGGTACCCCGAAGACGCCCTGTTGGCGTCGCTGGTCGGGGAGCTTTCCATGCGCAGCCCGGAATTCGTGGCGCTATGGGGTGATCATCGGGTCAAGCCGTGCGAAGCAGACGCGTACGAGCTACGTCATCCACTGGTCGGCGCGCTCACGGTCACTCAGCAAATTCTCGTGCCTGCCCGTTCGCCGAAGCAGTCCGTGGTCGTCGTCACCACGACACAGGACTCGAACTCGCAGAACACGCTCGAGCTACTCGCGCAGTCCATTTCGGACAGCAACCACAGCGCCGCCCCCGTGTTCTCGCACCGGCCGGTGATCGAAATCGATGACAGCGCCGACGGATTCGCCTCATATCGAGCGCCGCGCGCTGAACACGGCGCAGCCGCAAGCCGTTGACCTGCGGCTGCGCCATTCTGTGGAGCCTAGGGGAATCGAACCCCTAACCCCTGCCTTGCAAAGGCAGTGCTCTGCCAATTGAGCTAAGGCCCCGGGCACTGTTGTCGCCGCCGATGCGAACGACCGTGAAGACGGTACCCCTCGAGCTGGGGCCGGGTCAAAACGAGACCTGTTCACCTCGGCGCCAGACGGCCCAGGTCAGGGGGACGCCGGGGCGGTAGGCCAGGTGGGTGGTGGAGGGGGCGTCCAGGATGTGCAGGTCGGCTCGGGAGCCGGGGCGCAGGACGCCGACCGCGCCGTCGGCGGACGGGTCGTGGCCCAGGGCCAGGGCGCCGCCGAGGGTCGCGGCGCGGATCGCCTCGTCCACCGAGAGGTTCATCCGCAGGACTGCGGTGGCTATGCAATAGGCCATCGAGGTGGTGTAGGAGCTGCCGGGATTCGCGTTGGTGGCCAGGGCGATTCGGGCGCCGGCGGACAGGAGGCGGCGCGCGGGGGCCGGGGGCTGCCGGGTGGACAGGTCGCAGGCCGGGAGGAGGGTCGCGACGGTCCGCGAGGCCGCCAGCGCCTCGATGTCGTCGTCGGACAGGTGAGTGCAGTGGTCGACGCTGGCCGCGCCGTGGTCGACGGCCAATCGCACGCCGGGGCCCGCGGCGAGTTGGTTGCCGTGTACGCGCAGGCCCAGGCCACGGGCACGCCCGGCGGCGAGCACCCGGGCGGACTGGTCGGCGTCGAAGGCGCCCGTTTCGCAGAACACGTCGATCCAGCCGACGCTGTCGGCGACCGCGTCCAGCATCGGCCCGCATACCAGGTCCACGTACTCGTCGGCGGCCAGTTCGGCTGGGACCACGTGCGCACCGAGAAAGGTGACCTCGTCGGCGACCGCGGCGGCGATTGCGGCACAGCGCTTCTCGTCTTCGACGGTCAGGCCGTACCCGGTCTTGGTCTCCAGATATGTGGTGCCCTGGCGCAGCGCCTCGGTGCGCAACCGGCGCAGATTCACCGCCAGTGTGTCGTCGGTGGCCGCACGGGTGGCCTCGACGGTGGTGCGGATACCGCCCGCCGAATACGCGCGACCGGCCATGCGCGCGGAGAATTCGGCGGTGCGGTCTCCGGCGAACACCAGATGGGTGTGGCTGTCGACCCAGCCGGGCAGGACGGCACGGCCCTCGACGTCGACGCGGCGATCGGCATCCGGCGCGTCGGCGGCGGGGCCGATCCAGCGCACCCTATCGCCCGCGATCACCACCGCGGCATCGCGCTGCACATCGAATTCGTCGGTGTTCGTGGTCAATTCACCGATCCCGGTGATCAGTGTGGCGGCCGCGGTCATTGCCATAGCGCTCCGATCTCGGTGTTCAGCTCCCGAGCGACCTCGGGAACGCCGGTGTGGACGCCGTCGCGCACCCGCCACCGCCCGGCCACCATCACATCGGTGACGTCGGCGGCGGTGGCGGCGAACAGGATGCCGGGGCCGTCGGCCCCGGCCGTGCGCACCGAATCCGGATTCACATGCACCAGGTCGGCGCCCTGCCCGACCGCGATCGAGCCGAGACCGGGCCAGCCCGACGCACCGTGCGCGGCGGCCGCGGCCATGATCTCGGCGGCGTCGAACCGCCCGCGCTGCCCGCTGGCCAGGCGCTCGTGCAGTTCCAGCGCCCGCGCCTCGAACCAGGGATCGACGACCGACTGTCCGTCGCTGCCCAGGCACAGCCGCACCCCGGCGTCGGCCAGACCCCGGGCCGGGCCGATGCCGTCGCCCAGGTCGGCCTCGGTGCTCGGGCAGAACGACGCCCAGCTTCCGGTCAATGCCGCGATATCCGTGCCGGTCAGATGGGTGGCATGGACGGCGACGGTGTCGGGGGTGAGCGCATCGGCCTCGTGCAGCAGCTCGGTCGGGGTGCGGCCGTAGTACGCGAGGCATTCCTCGTTCTCCTCGAGCTGCTCCGAAAGATGCACGTGCAGTGGCCTACCCGACGCCGTCCGCACCACGACGGGCAGTTGCTCGGCCGGCACCGCGCGCACCGAATGCACCGCGACACCCACTCTCGCCAGTTCACCTGCGGGACGGAAGGATTCGAACCGCTGCGCCCATGCCTCGGCGTCACCATCGTCGAACCGGCCCTGCACGCCCTCGGTCGGTTTACCGAAACCACCTGCCACATAGCAGGTATCGAGCAGTGTCAGGCGGATACCAGCGTCGGCGGCCGCCGCGACCAGCGCGCAGGAGAACTCGTTCGGATCGGCGTACCGCCGGCCACGGGCCGGATGATGCAGATAGTGGAATTCGGCGACGCTGGTGTACCCGGCCAGCACCATCTCCGCGTAGACCGCGCGCGCCAGACGGTAGTACGAGTCGGGCTGTAACCGCCCCGCGACCGCGTACATCCGCTCACGCCAGGTCCAGAAACTTCCCCGGTCGTCGTGTGTACGCCCGCGCAGCGCACGATGGAAGGCATGCGAGTGGGTATTCGCGAAGCCGGGCACGATCGTTCCGGAAAGTGCTGTGCCACTCGGCTTCTCATCGCGGGACACCGCGGTGATGACCGCGTGGGAGATCTCGATGCGTACATGCTCCGCGACGCCGTCGGGCAGCCAGGCCCGGCGAGCCCAGTAGGTACTCATACTGGGCCCTTTCCAATTCGTATATCCCCGGCGCGCTTGTGGCTGGAATCGACCGTGCGCTGCTGCCCACCGCGAGCGGTGCTGGTCATGGACTACTCATCCCACATCGGGATGCGCACGCCGTGCTCACGCGCCACCTCGTCCGCCGCCGGATAGCCGGCATCGACGTGTCGCAGCACGCCCATGCCCGGATCGTTGGTGAGCACCCGCTCGATCTTCTGCGCGGCCAGTTCGGTGCCGTCGGCCACGCATACCTGACCGGCGTGGATGGACCGGCCGATACCGACGCCGCCGCCGTGGTGGATGGACACCCAGGTCGCACCGGAGGCGGTGTTGACCAAGGCATTGAGCAGCGGCCAATCGGCGATGGCGTCCGAGCCGTCGGCCATGGCCTCGGTCTCGCGGTACGGGGAGGCCACCGAACCGCAGTCCAGGTGGTCGCGCCCGATCACGATGGGCGCGGACAGCTCGCCACTGGCGACCATCTCGTTGAACCGCAGGCCCGCCCGGTGCCGCTCGCCGTAGCCGAGCCAGCAGATACGCGCGGGCAGCCCCTGGAATTCGACCTTCTCCCCCGCCATCGTGATCCAGCGGGCCAGTCCCTCGTTCCCTGGGAACAGCTCCAGGATGGCGCGGTCGGTGGCGGCGATATCGGCCGGATCACCCGAGAGCGCGGCCCAGCGGAACGGCCCCCTGCCCTCGCAGAACAGCGGGCGGATATACGCGGGGACGAAGCCCGGAAAGTCGAACGCGCGCTCGTAACCGGCCAGTTCGGCCTCGCCGCGGAGGGAGTTGCCGTAGTCGAAGACCTCGGCGCCGCGGTCCAGGAAGCCCACCATCGCCTCGACGTGCGCGCGCATGGACTCCCGGGCGCGCCGGGTGAACTCCTCGGGCTCGGCGGCGGCGTACTCGTGCCACCGCTCGAGCTCGACGCCGATCGGCAGGTAGGACAGCGGATCATGCGCCGAGGTCTGATCGGTGACGATGTCGACCGGCACCTCGCGGCGCAGTAACTCGGGCAGCACCTCCGCGGCGTTGCCGACCAGGCCGACCGACAGCGGGCGGCGCTCGGACTTGGCGGCCAGCACGCGAGCGACGGCGTCGTCCAGATCGGTGGCGACCTCGTCCAGATAGCGGGTCCGCACGCGGCGCCGGGCCCGGTGCGGATCGCAGTCGATGCACAGCGCGACGCCGTCGTTCATGGTGACCGCGAGCGGCTGTGCGCCACCCATACCGCCCAAACCTGCTGTGACGGTAAGGGTTCCGGCCAGTGTCCCGTCGAAGCGTTTGGCCGCGACGGCCCCGAAGGTCTCGTAGGTACCCTGCAGGATGCCCTGGGTGCCGATGTAGATCCAGGACCCCGCGGTCATCTGGCCGTACATCGTCAGCCCCGCCGCCTCCAGCCGCCGGAACTCCGGCCAATTCGCCCAGTCCCCCACGAGATTCGAGTTGGCGATCAGCACGCGCGGCGCCCATTCGTGTGTGCGCAGCACACCGACCGGCTTACCGGACTGGACCAGCAGGGTCTCGTCGGCCTCGAGATCGTTCAGGGTGCGGGTGATCGCATCGAAGCTGGCCCAGTCCCGGGCCGCCTTCCCGGTGCCGCCGTAGACGACCAGGTCCTCCGGGCGCTCGGCCACGTCGGGATGCAGGTTGTTGTGCAGCATGCGCACGGCCGCCTCGGTCTGCCAGGTGCGGGCCGACAAGACGGTGCCGGTCGCCGGTCGAACGGTTCGGGACATGGTCGGATACCTCTCCACGGGGTGGCGTCGGGATGAGTCCGAATCGCGTCATGAACCCATTGGAACCGCTCGGCTGCCCCGAAACGAGTCCCGGATCACCGTTTCAGTCTGGTATCTCAGACAGATGGTCCGCTGCTCGCCGAGGGGCGGTCGGCGCCTCGACTCAGGCCGTGTGCAGATCGAATCCGCTCTGGCCCGCTGATCCCAGACCCGCGCGCAGACGCAGGGACGGGATCTCGTAGTCGCCGCCGTTCTGGGAGCGATACGGGATCGGGTCGGTGTCCGCCAGGGTGAGCAGGCGCTCGCGCCATGCCTTGGCGGCGATCGAAAAGTCCTCGGGGGTCAGGCGGTTCGCCGCATACAGGACGTGCGGCGGCAGGATGGTCATGCCCGGGTAGTAGAGGATGCCGTGCTGGATGGGGAACAGCAGGGCGTCGATGGGACCGTTGACGCCACGGTCGGTGTAGTGCGAATACTTCCCGCCGAGGGTCACCGAGACCAGGGCTCGCTTCCCCGTCAGGGTTCCTTCTCCGTAGCGCTCACCGTATTTGACGTCGCTGTGCTCGCCCACGCCGTAGCCGAAACCGTAGCTGAACACGCGATCCACCCAGCCCTTGAGGATCGCGGGCATGGAGAACCACCACAGTGGGAATTGCAGGATGACCGCGTCGGCCCATCGCAATTTCTCCTGTTCGGCCAGGATTTCGGCGGCGAGCTGACCGGATTCCAAGGCCCGCGCGGAATTTCGTTCGATCTTCAGGGGATGCGTTGCCGCGGAGCCGAAATCGTCCGCGTCCACGACCGACTTCCAGCCCATCGCGTACAGATCGCTGACCCGTACCTCGTGCCCGGCCTCGGTCAGCGTGGACACCGCTATCTCGGTCAGTGAACCGTTCAACGAGGCGGGTTCGGGGTGGGCGTGGACGATGAACACCTTCATGGCTACTCCTTCGGATCGGATGACTCGATCCTGACGACCGCGACGCGCGATATTCAGGGGCGTTCGTACCGTCGGTCCGGGCTTCCTGGTATCGGCGGGACCACCCCTCGGCCGGTCATCCTGCCCGTTGACCAACTCAGATTGTCAAACGATATACAGGCGACGTCGGAGATACTTGCCGACAAGTGTGATGTGACCTAGCATTACCTGTGAAAGTTGTAAGACAATCTTCATCAGGTGGGCGGTCACCCAAACCATCGGCCCGTCGCGACCACGACGCACCGCGCCCGCCTCGACCACGACCGACTGACGCCGCCTCGGAACTCGAGCCGACACGATGTCGTCGTGGCGTACGAACAGCGGGTCACGCCCGGGCGTGAGGCCGTGAACGCACTGGAAGGCTGGGGATAATGAAGTCCTACACCGCGGCGATCCGTGACTATCCGCATACGACGGAGGTGAAGGCCGGACGGCGCGTACCGGCCGATTGCCGGATCGAATTCGTGGATGTCGAGCCCATCCACCGGGCGTTCGCCCCGATGGTGCGTGAACTGCGCTATGACTTCAGTGAGCTGGCATTGGCCACGTATCTCCAGGCGCGCGAGGCAGGCAAGCGGATCAGCGCGCTGCCGTTGGTACTGCACGGCAACTTCCACCACGGCTCGATCTTCCGCCCGGCCGACGGTCCGGCGCTGAGCCCGGCGGATCTGACCGGCCGGCGAGTCGGCGTGCGGTCGTATACACAGACGACCGGCCTGTGGGTGCGGGGCGTCCTCGCCGAGGATCACGGGCTCGACGCGGACAAGGTCACCTGGGTGACCACCGAGGGCCCGCATGTGGCCGAGTACACCGAACCGGACAACGTGGAGCGCACCACCGAATCCCTGAGCGACCTGCTGCGAGGCGGTGACATCGCCGCCCTGCTCGTCGGGCGCAGGGCCCTGCCCGCGGACATCGCGGTGACCACGCTGCTGCCGGATCCGCAAGCCGCACAACAGGACTGGTATCGCCGGCATGCGGCCGTCCCGATCAACCACCTGCTGACCGTGCGCACCGATGTGCTGCGGGAGGATCCGGCCGCGGTACAGGGCCTGTACGACGCGTTCGCCGCGGAAATCGACGCGCACACCGTCGACGGACCGCGCAAGGTCGGCCACGGCCTCGACGATCGACTGCTGGCCGCACTGGAGTTGGGTGTCCGCTACGCCGCACAGCAGCATCTGATCAGCGCCGAACCCACCACGGACGAGATCTTCGCCGACGCGAAGCAGTATCTGAAACTTCGGTAACCGCAGCCGTAAACACAAATCGCGGCCCGAGATCGTATCGGCCTGCGTTATATCGACCTGCCCTGAGCCGATGAGCCATGGGTAATTCGCTTCATCGCGCACAACTATTTCATGCGTCGATAAAATCACATATATCTCCCTGGATTTCCCGTGCTTCGCCAGTTGCCCACTAGTTCATAAATGGGCGATCGACCAGTAAATCCGGCGTCAACCTGATCCGGGCACCCCTGAGCGGTGCAACCGGACGATCTTTCATGCCTTCTAACAGCCAATAGTCCATCCGCCTGTACGACATGTATCTTTCCCGTTTCCGATACATGAACCGATTGAAGGCAACTCGGGGCAACACATTGCGGGAGGCGAATCTGTAGCCAATACTCTGTACATAACTTGTGATCTGGGACACGGAGCCGTACCTATCCGGGTTCCCAACAATGGTGAGGGTGAATATGGAAGTTCAACGACGAACTGACGACGGCGAGTCGATTCTTCTACGGGATCGCCGATTTTCCAGCTTTAGGTTTCACATGAAAAATGATCAACCCCGCGCCGGTAGAGGCGCTGTCCGCCCGCACTCGCGGGCACTGTATTTCGGTGTTCGCGCCGCCGTGGTCGGCGCGAGCGCGTTCACGGCATTCGGACTGCTGTCCACCGGCGCCGCGAACGCCGATACCTTCGTGCCGCTACCCAACGGCGAACAGGTCGGCGATGGCGTGAAAATCGATCGTTACGGCGAGTCCGCGAACATCTTCCCGTCCATGTCGGACAACGGCGTAGGTCGCGACGCCATGGTGTCGGGGACTGTCATCGCGAAGGTCGACAAGGCGCCGACGTACTCGCGAGTCGGCCCGTTCAACACCCCACCCGCGAATAATCCGGGCACCAACAATTCCAACACGCACGGAGCGTCGCAGCTGAACACCGGCTATATCGTGGGCTGCCAGGTCGCCATCGGCACCTCGGCGATCTCCGCGGGCGGCGGCGTCAGCGTGTCCACCACCAGTGTCGGGGCCAGCGGTTCGGTCAGTCTGCAACTCGGTCCGGGGCAGGTGGCATTCGTGCAGGTGTCGTACAAGGACATTCTGCATCCCGGCACCTATTCCATCACCTACCGGGACGCCAAGATCGACGTGCAAGGGTGCGGCGGCTACGCACAGGCGCGCGCGTACACGAACGTCGAAGTTCTCGGCAATTTCTACTCCCGGACCACGCTCTACGGGCAACCGTTCAGCATCGGATAAAGCGATCCACTTCGCTCTAACCCCTTCCGGCCGAAACGATTCCCTTCAGGACCGACATGATGATTATTCGTAAACATTTCCAGGCGGCTTGTCTGACCGCTGCCGCCATCACCGCGATCGGGCTGCTGTCCACCGGCGCCGCCGACGCGGACACCTTCATTCCCCAGCCCAACACCGTGGTGACACAGAAACTCCCGGACGGCACCGTCATCACCGTGAGCCTGACGAACCAGAGCGTCGACATCAACCCGTCGATGGGCGATACCCCGGTGCATCGCAACACCTGGGTCAGCGCGAACGCGGTGATGCACGCAACCAACGGCAAGATCCTCAACGGCTGGATCTGGCCCGGCTATATCGTCGGCTGCCAGGTCGACATCAATGCCGTGAGCGACGCCACGACGGGCAGCGGCACGCAGACCACAGCGACGGGCGCGATGAGCGCCACCAGCGGAAGCACGGCGACACTGAGCCTGGGCCCCGGCCAGGAGCAGAACTTCAACATCCTCGACATCGAAGGAGCGGACCCCTTCGGCGCCGACCACAACTTCCCGTCCAACTCCTACCGGAACACCAACGATGTCGGTGTGAGCTGGAAGGACACCACCATCGCGCTGACCGGCTGCGCCGGGTACGCGCAAGCGCGGGCCTTCGTGAAGATCCGCGCCCAGACGGACACGGCGGTTGGGCAGATCGTCGCGTGGGGCCCACCGTTCAGCCTCGGCTGAGCGTCGCCCGGTCCCAGCCCCGGTCGTGTCACGGCACGGCCGGGGCTCCGACGACCAGCGGATGCGGATTGCGCGGTCCGGTCGACTCCCGGATGATCAGCCGCCCGTCCAGCCCGGTCGCCTGATTCCGCTCCGAATGCACGCCCCGAATCATCTTGCTCAGCTCGAGAAAGGCCGCCGCGCCGATGGCGCGCTGCGGCATCGCCATCGTGGTCAGTGGTGGTTCGTGGAAATCCGCGCCGAAGATGTCGCCGGACCCCACCACGCTGATATCGCGCGGCACCCGCACACCCGCGGCACCCAGGCCGCGGATCAGGCCGATGGCGAGCACATCGTTGAAGGTGATCACCGCGGTCGGCGGATACTGCAGGATCTTGCCTGCCGCGCCCGCGCCGCCGGCCATCGTCGGCGGGCACGGACCGACCCGGTTGACCCGCAGACCGAGTTCGGTACCGGTATCCAGGATGGTGCGCCACCGGTTGCCGTCCGCCCATACCGCCGACGGACCGCTCAGATAGGTGATCATCTGATGCCCCAGATCGCGCAGATGCGTCAGGGTGGTACGCACCGCTATCGTCATATCCGGCACCACACAGCACAGGCCCGGCACCACACGGTTGATCACCACCAGCGGAATCTTCTCCGCGACGGCGTATAGCGCACGGTCGGACAGCCGCGACCCCGACACGACCACGCCGTCGAATGCCGGCAGCAGCCGATCCAGCAGTTCACGTTCGGTCCGCCCGGCCCCCTGGGTCGCGAACAGCGCCGCGGTGGCCCCCGCGGTCTGCGCGGCGGTCTGCACGCTCTGCACCAGGTGGAAGTAATAGGGATTCGTGATGTTGGATACGACCACGGCGATGGCGCCGACGCCCCCCGACGAAGCGGTGGAACTCGACCGGGGCCCGGCCTCGGCCCGATACCCCAGTGCCTCGGCGGCTGCGTGCACCCGGGCGGCGGTTTCCGCACTCACCCGCCCGGGACGTGAAAAGGCCCGTGACACAGTCGAAGTCGCCACGCCGGCCGCGTTGGCGACATCGTAGATCGTGGCCGGCGTGCCTTGCCTAGCCATGACGTTTTCGAATGCTCATACGTCCTGCCCTTGGCTCGAGATGTATGATACCGCGCACTCGAGTCCATGCCGCCCTCGACCACGACGGTCGGCTTGCCGTTCCTGGTATCGACAGGACCACCCCGCATGGGCGTAACCCTGGCAATACTGGAGAGATGGACGATCTCGCCGACTTCCTGCGCACCCGGCGCGCCCGCGTCGACCCGGCGGCAGTGGGTATCAGACCCGACGCCCGCCGCCGCGTCACCGGGCTGCGCCGCGAGGAGATCGCGCATTTGTCGGGCGTCAGCGTCGACTATTACGTGCGGCTGGAGCAGGGCCGGGCCCGGCAGCCGTCCGCGCAGATCCTCGATGCGCTGGCCACCGTGCTGTGCCTGGACGCCGTGGAGCGCGACCATCTGCACCGGCTCGCGCGGCGCAGGCGCCCGTCCGCCGGGGAGGCCGAGCATACGGCCGTCCGGCAGCGCCCCGAACTGCTGCGCGTGCTGGATCTCATGCCGGACAGTCCGGCATTCATCGTCGACTACCGGCTCGACGTCCTGGCGGGCAACCGGATGGCCGAACTGCTGTACGACCGCAGGCCCATGCGGGGAATGAATACCGCCCGGCATATCTTCCTGGACGAGGCCAGCCGCGCGCTGTACGGCGACTGGGAGGGCTGCACCTGCGACACCGTGGGTCAGCTGCGCCTCGCGGCCGGGAAGTATCCGGACGACCCACAGCTCACCGCCCTGATCGGCGAGCTGGCCATGCACAGCGACCGGTTCCGTCATCTCTGGGCCCGCGCCGTCGTGCACAGCCGCACGCACGGCCGCAAACCCTTCACCCATCCCCTGGTCGGCGACCTCGAGCTGCATCAGGAGAATTTCATGGTGGCCGACAACACGGGAACCGAGCTGGTGATCCTGTCTGCCACACCCGGCGGTAAGACACACGACAGCCTGCGGCTGCTGGCCAGCATCGGCGCGACCGACGATCGGGATCTGGGCGTCTCGGAACCGAGCACGAGCGGACCGGATCGCAGCCGTCCGGCCGGAATGTAGCCGAGCCGGGTGGACCGTGCCGACTGTCCGGCGATGCGCGGGCCCTGCCGCGCCCGGGTCGGTCCGCGGCGTGGGAGTGCTTGCAGGAGAGTAACTTCGAACCGTTGTGGGCGGCGCTCGGAGATCACAGTAGGGTGGGCGTCATGAAAATTCTGCTTACCCTGGGTGTCGTGGTCGGTGTCATCTTCGCCATCAACAAGTTCCGGCAGCGTCCGAGTGCGGACCTGTGGCACGAGGTAACCACTCGCTGATTCGTCGTACGCGGCGCCGAGAGCATCTCAGCGTGCTCTCAGCGCCGACCTGCGACCGTGGCCGTGTGCAACATCTGATTCTCACCTACGGGGTGGCCTCGGTCTTCGTGCTCATGCTGGCGGAGTCGGCGTGCATTCCGATCCCGTCCGAGGTCACCATGCTGCTCGGTGGCGCACTCGCGGCGGGCGCGGTGAGCGGGCCGCATCCGAATCTGATCACCGTGATAGCCGCCGGAACGCTGGGCAATGTCGCCGGCAGTTATCTGGCCTGGCTGGTGGGCCGCTACGGTGGGCTCCCGATCCTGCACCGCTGGGGCCGCTACCTCTTCATCCGTCGCGAGGAACTCGACCGAGCCCAGGACTGGTTCGTACGCCGCGGGGCCTCGTCGGTGTTCTGGGCGCGTCTGCTGCCCGGGATCCGTACCTTCATCTCCCTACCCGCTGGAATTGCCGAAATGCCCGCCGGCCGGTTCGGCCTGTACACCCTCGCGGGCTGCCTGCCGTGGACCGCGGCGCTGGCGATCGCCGGCTACGCGGTTGGCGCCGACTGGCCCAGCGTCGAGAACGCGATACGTGGCCCCGGTTATGTCATCGCGGCCTGCGTCGTCCTTGCGGCGATCGCCGCGTTCCTCGTCGTGCGCCGCAGGCGTCGGAACGCATAGTCCCGGGCGCGGCCACGGACGCCCGTCCAGTCGTTCGATGTCGAAATTGAAGCGTCGCAGATAGGCCGCGAAGGCGGCCACATCCTCGGCCGGCCAGCCCTCCATCACCCGCGTCATGCCCTCGACGTTGGCCGTCCGCGCGGCGTGCAGGCGCTCGTTCCCGAACTCGGTGAGCCGGAACTTGCGTGCGATGCCGCCGTCCGGGTCGGCGATGCGTTCGACGAGCCGGTTGCGCAGTAGCGACCCGGTCTGGCGGTTCAGCGTCGAGGCATCCAGGCGCAAGGCGTCGCCGAGCTCCCGGATGGTCTGCGGCCCGACCGACGCGAGTCGGCTGAGCAACAGATAGGCACTGCGTTCGATCAGGCCGTTCCCGCTGCGGTAGCGCGGGTTGAGGGTGTACCTGGTAAGCAGCATGGCCTCGAATTCGACCAGGTCCACGGGCGCATCCATATCATCCTCACTTCCGCCTCCGTCCGGTGCCGGCGATGTGCCGCGAGACGGACGCCACACTATGTGCACGTAGCAAGTATTGTGCACTAGACATACGATATGCATACTACATATAGATGATATTGGGTGATTGGGGAATGACGTGGTCGAATCGAAACCGGCCGCCCGCTCGGGCGGCGTTCTAGCGGTACTGGCGTTCGCCGGTATCGTCGCGTCGCTGACGCAGACACTGGTGATCCCGCTGCTGGGGCAGCTTCCGCAGATATTGCACACCTCCTCGGCGAACGCCACATGGGTGGTGACGGCCAGCCTGCTCGTGGGCGCGGTGGTCACTCCGGTGTCCGGGCGGCTGGGTGACATGTACGGCAAGCGCACGGTGCTGATCGGCTCGGCCGTGCCGCTGATCGTAGGGTCGGCGGTGTGCGCACTGTCCTCGTCACTGTGGCCGATGATCATCGGGCGCGGGCTGCAGGGCATGGCCGTGGGTATCATCCCGGTCGGCATCGCCGCACTGCGGGATCTGCTACCTCCCGAGCGCCTGGGTTCGGGCATCGCGCTGATCAGCTCGTCGCTGGGAATCGGTGGCGCACTGGGGCTTCCGCTGGCGGCGGCAGTGGTGCAGTACAGCAACTGGCGGGTGCTGTTCTGGGGTGTCGCGGTCGCCGGCGGTGTGGTGGGCGCGCTGCTCGTCGCGGTCCTGCCCGATACGCCGTCGTCCAGGGCCACCGGGCGTTTCGATGTGCCGGGCGCGGTGGGGCTGGGGGCCGGGCTGGTGTGCCTGTTGCTCGCGGTATCCAAGGGTGGTGACTGGGGCTGGGGCAGCGGCGGCATCATCGGCCTGTTCGTGGCCACGCTCGTGGTGTTGCTGCTGTGGGGCTGGTGGGAACTGCGCACCAAGGCGCCACTGGTGGACCTGCGAACCACCGCTCGCCCGCAGGTGCTGATGACGAATGTCGCGTCGATCGCGGTGGGCATCGCGATGTACTCCTCGTCGCTGATCCTTCCGCAGCTGATGGAGCTGCCCAAGATCACCGGCTACGGACTGGGCCAGTCGATGATCGCGATGGGCCTGTACATGGCCCCCGGTGGCCTGATGATGATGCTGGTCTCGCCGATCAGCGCCAAGCTCTCGGCGTTGCGCGGGCCCAAGGTCACCCTCGCGATCGGCGCGGTGATCATGGCCGTCGGTTACGGCCTGTCGATGGTGCTGATGGGGCATGCGTGGACGCTGATGCTGGTGACCATCATCGTCAGTACCGGCACCGGATTCGCCTATGGCGCGATGCCCGCGCTGATCATGGGCGGCGTTCCGCAGACGGAGACGGCGGCGGCCAACAGCTTCAACACCCTGATGCGCTCGATCGGCACGTCGACAGCCTCGGCCGTCATCGGTGTCGTGCTGGCGCAGATGAGCGTTTCCTTTGCCGGACACAGCATTCCGACACACAACGGGTTCCGGACCGGCCTGCTGATCGGCTGCGGCGTCTCAGTTGTCGCCGCGCTCATCTCGATCGCCATCCCGACGCGCCGGGTGGTCGCTTCCGTCGTGGGCCGTGCCGCCGAACCGGCCCCGGTCGTCGTCGAACAGCAGGCGGCGCAGCGGGCGTTCGCGGCGGTGTCCTCGACCCGGCACGCGGCGGTACCCGCGCCGGCCATCGCCGGTCCCGTGGTATTCGGCCGCGTGCTCGACGCGGGCGGCGCGGTCGTCCCCGGCGCGACACTGACCCTGATCTCCACCTCGGGCCAGCAGTTGGGCCGGTCCGTCGCCGGGGCCGACGGGACCTACGAGCTGACCGCACCGGCCGACGGTTCATACGTGCTGATCGGCTCGGCGGAGGGCCGGCGCCCCGATGCCTCGACGGTCACCCTCGGATCACAGCCGGTGTCCTGCGATGTGACCCTGACCGGAATGGGCGCACTGGCCGGGACCGTCATGCGCACCCCCGGCGACGACCCGGTACCGGACGCGCGGGTGGCGGCCCTGGACCCGCGCGGCGAGGTCGTCGGCTCGACGGAGACCGATATCCTCGGCCGCTTCAGCCTGGTGGATCTGCCCGAAGGCGAGTTCACGATCGCGGTGAGCGCCACCGGCTTTCACCCCACCGCCGTTCCGACCCCGGTGAGCGGAACCGGCATCACCGAGATCACGATCCTGCTGCGCCCCGGCGCCCGCCTCAGCGGCGTGGTCCGGACCCACAGGGACGACGGCCCGCTGGACGACGCCCAGGTAACCCTGATGGATCCGGCCGGACACGTGGTGGACGCCATGACGACCGGCCCCGACGGCGCCTACACCTTCACCAACCTGTCCGACGGCGACTACACCGTGGTCGTCAGCGGCTACGCACCGGTCGTCATGCAGGTGAACGTCCACGGCACCACTGTGGACGGCGTCGACGCACACCTGGGCCACGACGCACCGGCCACCCCGCCGATCCCCCTGGACGCGCAACCCTCGAACCGAGGATAACCAGCACCGACCACAGCCCATCCAAACCTCGGCGCCCGAAAGTACTTCGGGCGCCGAGGTTTTTCTCTCTCCGGCTACGTGAAACACCACTGCAGAAATGCCCCCGAAATGCCAAAAGCCCCCGATCACACAATCTGCTCGGGAGCTTTTTTACCTATGTGGGCCTAGGAGGACTTGAACCTCCGACCTCTTCGTTATCAGCGTTGCTTCGGTGTGCTGCCCGAGGTCGCATAGTGTCGTTGAGCTGCGCATTCATGATGATCCGTGCTAGCCAGTGAGCGACCGTACCAAGGCTGTCGCTGCTTTTCTGCTGCCTCCTCGGAGGTCATCAGACGCGGCGTCATGTCCATGTTGATCCAGCGCTCGGTGCTGAGCTGATATCGTGCGCAGAGTATCCGCCCTGCACACGCGGGGATCGACCGAAGGCATATCGTGGCCGCGGGTCCACTGATGATCCGCCCTGCACACGCGGGGATCAATCTCGCTCCTGACTGCTCTTCCCCCATCATCCTCATACTTGCCGCCCTCAGCGAAGGTCGGGCGAGTCAAGGATGCCGTAGGCACCGCGCAGCGGACACCGGCAGGTGGTCCTTGACTCGTTCGGCCGGAGCGAGACAATCAGGCAATGAGGAGGGTGGGGTCTGCGTAACCAGATCATGTTGGTGGATGACGAACCGCCGTTCTAGAACGGCTTTCACCGGAGTCACGGTCACCGGCACGCGAGAAGGTGCTGAAGAAGAAGGCCTGCGCCTTCTGCAAGGAAAGCAAGGCTGCCGCCAAGGATGGCAAGAAGTTCGCGGCCATCGACTACAAGGACACGACGCTGCTGCGTAAGTACGCGAGCGACCGCGGCAAGATCCGCGCGCGCCGCGTCACCGGCAACTGCGTGCCACCTGCGCGATATCGCCATTGCGGTGAAGAACTCACACGAAGTGGCGCGAGCTACGAGGCGATCGCGCAGATGCGTTCAACGGGTCGCAGTTCGACTACAAGTACGCAGCCAAAAAGTTCGTCAAGGGCAGGACGAACTTTGTGGATGTCCCCGAATCTCGCGGACCTGGGGTTATCCCAGGGAGTCTCCTTGTTATCCCCAGATTCATACACAGCTTGTCCAGGGAAGACGACGAATTCTTCTCGTGCGCAGCCCCTTTGGCGATGGCTGATCCTGCGAATTGCGAACAGTTGCGTACACCTGACCACGGTTTGCTGTCGGGTGTGCCGCATAGAGTGCGATGTGCCGGAACCCGTTCGGGTCCTGGAGATAGGGCGACCCCGCCTGGGAAGAGACGGGGCCGCCGAACACCTGTCCGCTCCTGCGAAGAAAGGAGGACTAGGCACCCATGACGATAGTGCCGAAGTCCGACACCCCTGAGCCGTCCCCGCCCGAACCCAAGGGTCCGGTGGTTCATCCGTTGCTGGCTTTGTCCCTGGCCGTGAGCCTGGCGACCACGGCTGGGCTGCTAATGGGGTGGCCCTCTGCCTTGACCGTGTTTCTGGCGGTGCTCAGCGTTCTGGGCGGCCCGCGGTTTACTGCTCGGCAATAAGGGGGTGCCTCGCTACCGGGTCCGGGGAAAGGATGCCGTTCCCGGTAGCGGGCTGTCCCGCGGGGCTTGAGTCGGCGTCGTTGGCGACTCGCTACCCAGCGTCGTTGCTGGGTGCCCCGGATAAGGGGGCCGAAGCCCCCCGGGCTGGGTCAGGCCATCCGGTCCAGCAGGGCCTGGAACTCATCGGAGTCGAAGTCGTGCGCGTCGGTGCACTGCTGGCAGAAGTGGCCGTGGTCGGCACTTCTGCTGATGACCTGACGCGCACGACTTCGACTCCGATGAGTTCCTGGGTCGGAACCACAGCCGGTTGACCGGGCCGGGTGCCGACCGATTCGGGATCGACTGCGGGAGGTCAGCCGGGTACGGCTCTCCTCGTGCCCAGCACTGGCCTTCGTTATCGAAAGTGGTCAGACAGGATCAGTCCGCGTTCTGTGTCGTCGCCCGCGCGGTGCCGACGTGCCGACGCGCCGCGTGCGACGTTCCATCAGCGCGCGTTGCGCGTCGCTGCGCGGAGCCGCGCGGGCGACGGCGCGGAGCGCGCCTTGATGAACGAGGACGGCGACGTGCTCTCCGAGGTGTTCAGCAAGTACGAGCAGGCCGTGCAGCACGTGTCCCGCTCCGAGTACGGCGGTCTGCGGTTCCATGATCTGCGGCACTCCTTCGGCACCTGGCTTGCCGACGACGGTATTCCGCCGCATCGGCTCGCGAAGATCATGGGGCACGAGAACATCACCACGACGATGCAGTTGTACGTCCGGCGCACCGATGATCACGAGGCGATCCGCAAATCGCTCGGCGAACAGCCGGACACCCCGGAAGACTGATGCTGCTTTTTTGCTGCCTCCGCCCCTGAAACCGCCCGGGTACAGCCCGCGAAACGAGAAAAGCTCCCGACCGGGTTTCCCTGGTCAGGAGCATTTTTCATGCGATGTGGGCCTAGGAGGACTTGAACCTCCGACCTCTTCGTTATCAGCGAAGCGCTCTAACCGCCTGAGCTATAGGCCCGTGTCGACTCTCGGACTTGCGTCCTGAGCCGAGAGCAAAGATTACCCGACTAGGTCGGGATCGGCCAAAACGGCTGGTAGAAGCGGTGGAGATGGACAACGGCCGGGCCCATCCTGTCAGGGGTGGGTCCGGCCGTTGGGCGGAAGGGAAATCTAGTCCGGGTCGGCGAGGGTTACTTGGATGCCGCCGACCAGGTCTGTGCACTGGTTGTAGATGAAGACGCCTACCGTAGACAGGGCCGTGAGCAGGACCACGTTGATCAGGCCGATCACCGCGGCGTAGCCGAAGACCGTTCCGGCGTCGATCAGTGCGGACGAGCCGGAGTTGTTGTCGGACACCATGTCGGTGAACGTGCTGTTCAGCCTGTCCCAGACGCCCATGCCGGACAGCACGATGTACAGGAACCCGACCGCCAGCATCCACACGAAGAACATGGCGATGCTGATCACCAGCGAGATCTTCAGCGTGGACCACGGGTCGATATGGCGCAGCTGCACGGTCGCCCGCAGCGGGTCACCGGTGGCCGCCGCCTGCACCACCGCGGCTGGGACGGTGGGTGAGACGGCCGGTTGCGGACCGGTGGACATGACGGGCGGGGGCAGCGGGTGGCGCAGGTCCGACAGGTCGGGCATGTCCTTGACCAGCTCCGGACGGGCGATGCTGCGGGTGGGTCCGTCGATGCCGACGGACTTCACCATCGCGGCTTCCTTGCGCGCGGCCTTGGCCGCCAAGTCCGTGGTGGTCCGGGCGTTGGACGAGCTGCCGAGACCGGACATCCCGGACGGACGCCCCGCCACCGGCGCCTGTCCGGGACGGTTCAGGTTCGACTGCGGTTCACGCTGCGGCAGCTGTGACCACCCCTCCTCGAATCGAGAATTTCCCTCGGCCGCCGCGGAATCGGTCGATCCGACTTTTTCCGCGTAATCGGCCGACTGACTGCCTTTTTCGGACGAGTCACCCTCGTCGGACGCCGGCCGCGGAATCGGGCGCGGCGGAATCGGAGAGGGTGCTATCCGCTCGGTCACACCATTGGCGTGGGGCCGCTCATCGTTCGGCTGGTTCGGTGTGGTCAATGTGGGGATTCCTTAGATCCGTTGTGCCGCCGCTGCTGCTGCTCGAGTAGAAACTACTGCTTCTCGGAATCACTGGTGTCGTCTTCGTCGGGAAGGTCGTCACGCTCGTCGGCGTTACGCGCGATCGCAAGCAACGTATCGCCCTGGCCGAGATTCATCAATCGCACGCCCTTGGTCTGACGGCCCGCCTTGCGAACCTGTTTAGCCGCCGTGCGGATGACACCACCTCCGGAGGTGATGGCGTAGAGCTCATCCTCGTCATCGACGATGAGGGCGCCTACCAGACTGCCACGACGCTGGTCGTATTGGATAGTCAATACACCTTTACCACCGCGTCCCTGCGCGGTGTACTCCTCGATCGCGGTGCGCTTCGAATAGCCGCCCGACGTGGCCACCAGCAGATACGTATCGTCACGGACGACGTTGAGCGACAGGAGTTCATCGTCTGTATTGAACCTCATACCCTGGACGCCGGACGTGGCGCGTCCCATAGGACGCAACACCTCGTCATTGGCCGGGAAACGGATCGACTGCCCGTGCGCGGAGACCAGCAGCAGATCGTCGTCGGCCGAACACAATGCGACACCGACCAATTCGTCACTGTCGCGCAGATTCACCGCGACGATGCCACCGGTGCGGTTGGAGTCGAAATCGGTCAGCTTGGATTTCTTCACGAGACCGTTGCGGGTGGCCAGCACCAGATACGGCGCGTCCTCGTAGGTCTTGATCTGCATGACCTCGGCGATCTTCTCGTCCGGCTGGAAGGCCAGCAGATTCGCCACATGCTGACCGCGCGCGGTACGGGCCGCCTCGGGCAGCTCGTACGCCTTGGTCCGGTAGACCCGGCCGAGGTTGGTGAAGAACAGCAGCCAGTCGTGCGTCGAGGTGATGAAGAAGTGCTTGACCAGGTCGTCCTGCTTGAGCCCGGCGCCCTGCACACCCTTGCCGCCACGCTTCTGGCTGCGGTACAGATCGGTCTTGGTGCGCTTGGCGTAGCCGGTCTCGGTGATCGTGACGACCACGTCCTCGCGGGCGATCAGATCCTCGTCGGCGACATCGCCGTCGGCGGAGATGATCCTGGTACGGCGGTCGTCGCCGTACTTATCGACGATTTCCTTCAGCTCGTCGCGCACGATCGCGCGCTGGCGCTCCGGCTTGGCCAGAATGTCCTTCAGATCGGCGATCTCGAGCTCGATCTTGGCCAATTCGTCGACGATCTTCTGGCGCTCCAGGGCCGACAGGCGGCGCAGCTGCATATCGAGGATCGCGGTGGCCTGGATCTCGTCGATATCGAGCAGTTCCATCAGGCCGGTGCGCGCGGTGTCGGTATTGGCCGAACGCCGGATCAGCGCGATGACCTCGTCGAGCGCATCCAGCGCCTTGACCAGGCCGCGCAGGATATGGGCGCGTTCCTCGGCCTTGCGCAGCAGGTAGCGGGTGCGCCGGATGATGACTTCCAACTGGTGCTGGACGTAGAACCGGATCATCTGGTCCAGCCGCAACGTGCGCGGCACGCCGTCGACGATGGACAGCATGTTCGCGCCGAAACTGGTCTGCAGCTGAGTGTGCTTGTAGAGGTTGTTCAGCACCACCTTCGCGACGGCGTCACGCTTGACCGTCACCACGATCCGCATACCCGCGCGGTCGGAGGACTCGTCGTGGATATCGGAGATACCCGCGATCTTGCCGTCCTTCACCTGCTCGGCGATCGAGTTGATGAAGTTGTCGGTGTTGACCTGGTACGGCAGCTCGGTGATGACGATCGTGGTACGGCCGCGACTATCCTCCTCGATCTCGACCACACCGCGCATGCGGATCGACCCGCGACCGGTGGTGTACGCGTCGTGGATGCCGTTCGTGCCGACGATCAAGCCGTGGGTCGGGAAGTCCGGGCCCTTGACCCGCTCCATGCACGCGGCGAGGGTGGCCTCCTCGTCGGCCTCGTGGTTCTCCAGCGCCCAGTAGATCGCCTCGGCGAGCTCGTTCAGATTGTGCGGCGGAATGTTGGTCGCCATGCCGACCGCGATGCCGTTGCTGCCATTCATCAACAAGGCGGGCACCCGGCTGGGCAGAACCGTCGGCTCCTGGGAGCGACCGTCGTAGTTCGGCGTGAAATCGACCGTCTCATGGTCGATCTCGCGCAGCATCTCCATCGCGAGCGGGGTGAGCCGGCATTCGGTGTATCGCATCGCGGCCGCGCCGTCGTTGCCGCGCGAACCGAAGTTGCCCTGGCCGTCGACGAGGGGATAGCGCAGCGACCAGGGCTGGGCCATGCGGACCAGCGTGTCGTAGATCGAGGTGTCGCCGTGCGGGTGGTAATTACCCATCGTCTCGGCGACCGGGCGCGCGGACTTCACATAGCCGCGGTCGGGACGGTAGTTGTTGTCGTACATCGCGTAGAGCACGCGGCGGTGCACCGGCTTGAGGCCGTCGCGCACCTCGGGCAGCGCGCGCCCCACGATCACGCTCATCGCGTAATCGATGTAGCTGCTCTGCATCTCGTTCTGGATGTCGACCGGTTCGATCCGGTCACCACCACCGCTGGGCGGCAGCGTTGTTTCAGTCATCGAGTCTCCTTATGAGGCCTGGTGTGCAGTAATGGAATTCACACCGGACTACACGTCGAGGAAGCGAACGTCCTTGGCATTGCGGGTGATGAAGCTGCGACGCGCCTCGACGTCCTCACCCATCAGGATGGAGAACAGCTCGTCGGCGGCGGCGGCGTCATCCAGGGTGACCAGGCGAAGCACGCGCACCGACGGGTCCATCGTGGTCTCCCACAGCTCCTTGGCGTTCATCTCGCCCAGACCTTTGTAGCGCTGGACGCCGTCCTCTTTGTTGATCTTCTTGCCCGCGGCCAGACCGGCCTCGAGCAGGCCGTCGCGCTCCCGGTCGGAGTAGGCGAACTCGGGCTCCGAGCGCTGCCACTTGAGCTTGTACAGCGGCGGCTGGGCCAGGTAGACGTGACCGTGCTCGACCAGCGGGCGCATGAAACGGAACAGCAGCGTCAGCAGCAGCGTCGAGATGTGCTGGCCGTCCACGTCGGCGTCGGCCATCAGCACGATCTTGTGATAGCGCAGCTTGGCGATGTCGAACTCGTCGTGGATGCCGGTGCCGAAGGCAGTGATGATCGACTGCACCTCGTTGTTCTTCAGCACGCGGTCGATGCGGGCCTTCTCGACGTTGATGATCTTTCCGCGCAGCGGCAGGATCGCCTGGAACATCGAGTCGCGGCCGGATTTGGCCGAGCCGCCGGCGGAGTCGCCCTCGACGATGTAGATCTCGGACTTGGTCGGATCCTTGGAGCGGCAGTCGGCCAGCTTGCCGGGGAGACCGCCCAGATCGGTCGCGCTCTTGCGGCGCACCAACTCACGCGCCTTGCGCGCCGCGACGCGGGCCTGCGCCGAGGAGACCGCCTTCTGCACGATGGTCCTCGCGTCGGCCGGATTGGCCTCGAACCAGTGCGAGATGTGCTCGTTGCAGGTGCGCTGGACGAACGACTTGACCTCGGTGTTGCCGAGCTTGGTCTTGGTCTGGCCCTCGAACTGCGGATCGGCGATCTTCACGCTCACGATGGCGGCCAGGCCCTCGCGGATGTCGTCGCCGGTGAGGTTGCCGTCCTTGTCCTTGAGGAGCTTCTTGTCCTTCGCGTACTTGTTCACCACGGTGGTCAGGGCCGCGCGGAAGCCCTCCTCGTGCGTACCACCCTCGTGGGTGTTGATCGTGTTGGCGAAGGTGTGGACCGACTCGGAGTAGCCGGAGTTCCACTGCATGGCGATCTCGACCTCGTGGCCGGTGCCCTTGCCGGTGAAGGCGACGATCGAGTTGTGGATCGGCTGCTTGGTGCGGTTGATGTGCCGCACGAAGTCCTCGAGGCCGCCCGGGTAGTGATAGGTGCGGGTCTTCACCTTCGGCGCCGCGACCGGGGCGTTCTCCTCGGAGTGCTTGGGCGCTTCGGCGGTCTCGCTGACCACCTCGTCGGTGACCTCGCTGTCGCTGATGCGCTGATCGGTCAGCGTGATGGTGAGTCCCTTGTTCAGGAACGCCATCTCCTGCAGACGTCGGGCCACCGTCTCGAAGCTGAAGACGGTGGACTCGAAGATCTCCGAATCCGGCCAGAACCGGATGGTCGTGCCGGTGCGCTTGGTCGGGTCCCCCTGAATCAGCTTGCCGGGCTTGGAGTCCTTGTACTCCTGCGCCCAGTGATACCCATCGGTGTCGATCTCCGCCTCGAGGCGGGAGGACAGCGCGTTCACCACCGAGATGCCGACGCCGTGCAGACCGCCGGAGACGGCATAGGACTCGCCGTCGAACTTGCCGCCGGCGTGCAGTTGGGTCATGACCACCTCGATGGTGGGCACGCCCTGTGCGTGCATCGCGACCGGGATACCGCGGCCGTCGTCGACGACCTCGACCCCGCCGTCGGCGAGCATGGTGACATCGACGCGCGTGGCGTACCCGGCCATCGCCTCGTCGACGGAGTTGTCGACGACTTCCCAGATCAGGTGATGCAAACCACGCTCACCGGTGGAGCCGATGTACATGCCGGGGCGCTTGCGCACCGCCTCGAGCCCCTCGAGCACGGTGATGGAGTCGGCACCGTAGGTCTGCTTGCCTGACTTGGGGTTGGTCGAGCCGCTTACATTGGAGTCGTTGGCAGCCACTGCTCGGTAGCTCTCCTTACTTGCTGATCCCTCGGCGCGTACGCGGAAAAGCGCAGCACGGCACAGGCCAGGACCCCAGATGGTGTCTGCTCGAGGTGGACGAACTGCTCGAGAATTACGGGTCCAGCGGGCAGTGAGCACGGAACGCGCCGGGGGTATCGCCGCTAGTTACTCCACCATCCTACTGGTACACCCGGCACAGAACGCACCTATGACACCCCTGACGGCGTCGTGAGTGCGTTAAACCGAACAATCACGGGTCGGCTTGTAGGTTCGAGGGTCCGATCGTCCTGCGCGGCCAGTCGGGTACCTGTGCGAATGTGCGCCGAAAAGTTTGCCCGAGGGTTGAGGTGCACCCCGGAAACGCCTCCATCGACCCCGAGCAGATCTTGCGGACGGTTGCCCCGGCGATATCGACCGTTCCACGTGAAACTGCGACCCCCCGAAATCCTCGACAACCATTATCCCGCCAGCCATCCCAGCTCGAGACGCTATCGACCGGATCAGCCGTATGTGTCGCGCGGGCCGAGTCCCTTCACGTGCCGCGCGCCCTTGCGCCAGCTCGGGGCGACCGGACCGCTGATCTTCAGCTGTTTGACCACACCCTGCCCCACGGCCGCATTGATCTTCGCCAGCAGTTGCGACTGCAGCATGCGCAGCTGGGTCGCCCAGGCGGTCGATTCGGCCTGGACGCTCAGTACGCCGTCGGTCAGCGAGACCGGGGTCGCGTGGGCGGCGATATCCTCGCCGACCACACCAGGCCACCGGCCGAATATCGTGCCTTCGGCAACCTTGCCCGACCAGCCGCGGCTCTTGGCGAGCGCACCGGTGATCGCGGAGAAGCTCTGGGGATCACGCTCGTCGGGTCCGGGACCCGACCATCCGCGTCGGCGCAGCGCCCGCACACCGCCCTTGCGCGGTGAGGCCCGCCCCTGCCCCACCGCCTTACCGCTGGCCTTGGCCGCGGCGCGGGCCTCCTCGAGTGCCCGGCGGGCGAGATCGATCCCGCGCAATTCGGGATCCGGACCGGCCGGCGGCGCGGCCGGCTTCTCATGTTCGGAATCGTCCGCCGTCACGGCCGCCCCTCCTCGTCTGTGCCTGCCAACGACACGGCCGCCTCGGAGTCCGGATCCGCGATCCGCGAGATACGGCGGTCGACCTCGCCGCTGGTCTCCACCCGCAGCGGCCGGGCCTGGAGTTCCGGCGGCACATCCTCGGGGACCGCGGCGGTGATGAGGACCTGTTCGGCGGTCGCGGCCACGGCGGCCAGGGCGGCGCGGCGGCGGCGATCCAATTCGGCGAAGACGTCGTCGAGCATGAGCACGGGGTCGGTGCCCATGCCGCGCAGCAGTTCGAACGCCGACAGGCGTAGCGCCAACGCGAACGACCACGATTCGCCATGGCTGGCAAAGCCTTTGGCCGGGGCCGAGCCCAGCATCAGGTCCAGATCGTCGCGGTGCGGGCCGACCAGGCAGACCCCGCGCTCGAGCTCCTTGACGCGCGCGGCCGCCAGCTCACGCAGCAGGATCTGCTCCAGCGCCGGTACGTCGTCGGACTGCGGCTCACGGTCCGCATCCAGCAATTCCGGCGGCAGGTATCCGCTGCGGTAGCGGATCGAGGCGGTGCGCGACTCCGGGGCGATCGAGCGGTATGCCTGTTCCAGATGGGGATACAGGTCGTGGACCAAGCGCAGGCGCTGTGCCAGCAGTTCGGCGCCGTGCACCGCCAGATGTCCGTCCCAGACGTCCAGGGTGCTCAACTCCCGGGACGCCTCGGCTGGACCCGACCGCGAGCGTGCCTGCCTACCAGCGGTTTTCAGCAGCGCCGAGCGCTGACGCAATACCCGGTCGTAGTCGGAGCGCACCGCGGCCAGCCGGGGGAGCCGAGCTGTGCACAACTCGTCCAGGAAGCGTCGCCGCTCGGACGGGTCGCCGCGCACCAGCGCCAGATCCTCCGGCGCGAACAACACCGTCTGCAGGATGCCGAGGATCTCTCGCGTGCGCCGCACCGGCGAGCGGTTGATCTGCGCGCGATTGGCCGAACCCTGGTTCAACTCCATATCGATGCGCAGTTCGCGACCGGAGTTGACCACGGTCGCCCCGATCCGGGACCGCTGCGTATCCAGGCGGATCAGCGGCGCGTCCGAGGACACGCGATGTGAACCGAGTGTGGACAGATAGCCGACCGCCTCGATGAGATTGGTCTTGCCATTGCCGTTGGAACCCAGGAAAACCGTTCGGCCCGGGGATAATTCCAGGTCGACCTGGTCCCACGAGCGAAAATCACGCAGCGTCACTGTGCGCACGTACACAATTCCGCCTCCCCGCGCCTTTGCGCACCACTGAGTGCCGTCGACCGTCATGCATGCGGGCTGCGGTTGAGAGTCAAACCGATTCCGGGCGTACCCGGCAGCTTGCATCTGTCACGAAAGCGGTGGTCCCGCACCGTTATTCATAGGGTTACCAACATCATCCAAAGGTCTCCGGTGTTGTGCCACGGTCTGGACTCAGCCTGGCAGGCGGACCGGCATCAGCAGGTAGATGTAGTCGGTGGACAGGGCGGCGAACGCACCTGACTCGAGTATCTCCGGCTCGTCCGGTGCGGTCGGGGTCAGCACCGCGGGGCGGCTCGGGGTGGTGAAGCCGAAGGTCACCCTGTCGACGTGCAGGGCCGCCAGGCCGTCGTTGAGGTAGCCGGGGTTGAACGCGATGGTCAGCGCATCACCACGGAAGTCGGCCTCCAGCCATTCCTCGGCGCGGCCCGCGTCGTCGCCGCCGGCCGAGAGCAGCAGGCCCTGCTCGGAGAATTCCAACCGGACCTGCGCACCCCGCTCGGCCACCAGCGCAACACGTTTGATGGCCTCGATCAGCGCCGCGACCTCGAGGGTGGCGATGGAGGTGTGCTCCTTGGGGAGCAACTGCCGGAACTTGGGGAACTCCGCGTCGAGCAGGCGGGTGGTGGTGCGGCGGCCGCCGTTGACGATGCCGAGCAGGCCGTCGGTGCCGGTGCCGAAGGCGAGCTGCACCGGCGCATCGGAGGCGCCGAGGGTCTTGGCGGACTCGGACAGCGTGCGTGCGGGGACCAGTACCGCGGTGTCCACATCGGGACGACCGGGCTGCCACTCCAGATGCCGTACGGCCAAACGGAATCGGTCGGTGGCCGCGAGAACGACCTTCGAGCCATCGATCTCGACCCGGATGCCGGTGAGCATGGGCAGGGTGTCGTCGCGACCCGCGGCGACGGCGACCTGGCCGACGGCCGAGGCGAACACGTCGACGCCGAGTTCACCTGTCTGCGGGGGCAGCTCGGGAAGCTGGGGATAATCCTCGACCGGCATGGTCGGCAGCGAGAATTTCGCACTGCCACAGGCGATCAGGACGCGAGTGCCATCCACCGAGACATCCACCGGCTTGTTGGACAGCGCCTTGGTGATGTCGGCCAGCAGGCGACCGGAGACCAGAACCTGGCCCGGACCCGCGACCTCGGCGGCCACCCGCATCTGGGCGGAGACCTCGTAGTCGAAGCCGGACACCGTCAGACCGTCCTCGTCCGCTACGAGCAGGACGCCGCCGAGTACCGGCACCGGCGGACGTGAGGGCAGACTCCGGGCCACCCAGGCGACGGATTCCGCGAAATCCTCACGAGCGACCCGAAACTTCATGCCTGCAAGCTCCATCGCCTGGTGCTTCCTCTCCCAGTCTCGGATCGGTCGTGATCTGTGTGCGGCTCATGCGTACGGGTCGTACAGAAGTGCTGGATCGGTCTCCCGAATCTGTCCCCACCGCAGTGTGGCACAGGCGACCGACACCAAACCGTACTCGCGAACGACCGAGATGACTACAACCACCCCTGCCACGGACTCCGGTGCGTCAGGCGAAAGTTCCGCCGGTGCGGATCCCGCGAATCTCGTCCTTGCGATCGATCGGGGTGTTGGGGATGCAGCCCGTCGTCTCGATTCATCCCGAGCCGAGTTTCCACATCCCCTGTTTTAAAAGAGATCTCTCTAGGAGAAGAACTGAAGTAGTAGTAGGCGCTGTGGATTCTGTGGAGTCCCGGCGAATCGCCTGCTAGAGCGGCGTGGCGGCATGGGGATGTCGGGAGGGTGACTCGAGGATGAACAACGAGTCGCTGTGGAGCCCGCGAATCTGTCCCAGGTTCATCCGCAATCCATCCTCGAGTTCTTCCATGATGATCACCCTGTTGTACACACGTGTGCAGAAACCGGTGCATAACAAGGGGATTCCTCGAGGAGCTGACAAGGACTCCTCGAGGAATCCACACCCTGTATCGGGCATCGAGGCTGTTCAGGCCCCGTGCATGAATCTGCCTGTGCAATCTGTGGACTACCGGCTGTTAGTGGGCGATGCACAGATTCGTCCCCAGACCTGTGGGCAACTCGGTGGACTACCGGGGGATTCCTCGAGGAGTCCACAAGAATTCCTCGAGGAATCCACATACGAAAAAGGCCGCTTCGCCCTGGTCAAGAGGGTGAAGCGGCCTGTGGACGCGGATCAGCGGGAGCGCTGTTTAATTCGGGCTGTTAGTTCTTGAACTTGGTCGTACACCCGGCGGCGCTCGGTGATCTCCTTGCGAACCTTCTTCTCGGCGTACATGACCGTCGTATGGTCCCTGCCGAAGGCCTGACCGATCTTCGGCAGCGACAGATCGGTCAGTTCGCGGCTCAGGTACATCGCGATCTGACGCGCCTGCGCCAGGGGCCGCGCCTTACCCGGCCCGGTCAGCTCCTCCAGCGTGGTGTTGAAGTACTCCGCGGTCACGGCCATGATCGTGGACGCGGTGATCTCCAGCGTGGTGGTGTCGGGCATCAAATCGCGCAGCACCACTTCGGCCAGCGACAGGTCCAGCGGCTGCCCGTTGAGCGAGGCGAACGCCGTCACGCGGATCAGCGCGCCCTCCAGCTCGCGGATATTGCGCTCGACCCGGCTGGCGATGAGCTCGAGCACATCGTGCGGCACGTCGAGCCGATCCATCCGCGCCTTCTTGCGCAGGATGGCGATGCGGGTCTCGAGTTCCGGCGGCTGGACGTCGGTGATCAGTCCCCATTCGAACCGGGTGCGCAGCCGCTCCTCGAGTGTGGCGAGCTGCTTGGGCGGCCGGTCGGACGATACGACGATCTGTTTGTTGGCGTTGTGCAGGGTGTTGAAGGTGTGGAAGAACTCTTCCTGGATGCCTTCCTTACCCTCGATGAATTGGATGTCGTCCACCAGCAGGATGTCGGTCTCGCGATAGCGGCGCTTGAAGGCCACCTTGCGGTCGTCGCGCAGGCTGTTGATGAAGTCGTTGGTGAATTCCTCGGTCGATACGTACTTCACCCGCATGCCGGGAAACAGCCGCTGCGCGTAGTGGCCGGCCGCGTGTAAGAGGTGTGTCTTGCCCAAACCTGAAGCGCCCCATACGAATAACGGGTTGTACGCGCGCGCGGGCGCCTCGGCGATCGCCACCGCGGCCGCGTGGGCGAAACGGTTGGACGCACCGATGACGAACGTGTCGAAGGTGTACTTGGCGTTGAGGCTCGCCGACGACGAGGAGGAGGGCACCGCCGGAGCCGGCTCGGACGGCTTGGCGAAATAGGTCGGCCACGAATTGTGCGCGGTGACGACCGGTTCGTCGTCGGACTGTTCGTCTGCCTGCGGGCGGCGCCCCGGTGCGGATTCGGACTCCGGGCCGAACAACGACTCCTGCCCCGGCGGGCTCGGGGGCGTCCGAGCCGGGGGTAGGTCGACCTCGCGCCGGGCCGCGGGCGGCGGGAGATGGGGAGAGGTATTCGGCAACTCTCCGGCCATCGATGCGGTTACGTACTCGGGCTGGGGATAGTCACCGTGCGAGGGGTACTCGGGCGGGGCGTGATACCGCGGCGGCGCGTAGTCCGGCGGGGTCTGATACTCCGGCGGTGCGGGGTAATTCACAGGCTCCCGGGGAGTGCGGGGATGCTCGCGCAGCCGATCCGGGCGTGAGGTCAGCCGGGCGTGTTTGGGCGGGCCGCCGGGACGATCGGCCGACGGCGTGGCCGGTGCGGCGATGCGTACGCCCAGACCCTCCACCTGTGGGCCGAGCCGGCGGGCCAGCGAGCGCAGGATCGGTTCGCGCAGATCGCGTTCGATCGCCTCCTGAGCCAGGGAGGAGGGTACCGAGAGCAGCGCGAATCCCTGTGCCACCGTCAGCGGTTTGACCAGGCCCAACCACGCCTTCTGGGCGTTGCTCACCGGCGATATCGCACCATCTGCGGAGCCGGTGGTGAGCTCGGCGACCACCTCCGGCCACACGTCGTTCAACACGTTCTGCTCGTCGTCCACGTAGACTTCCTCCCCGGAAACAGGTCGCTGGAGCAGACGGTCGGCATCGCCCACAGCCCCAGCAGGCAGGGGCAGCATCAGTTGCTGGCATGGCCGTCTCGGTCGGCTGGGGGCCATAAGAATATGCCACCCCGGCCGTCTTTCCACACAATTATCCACAGATGTGGAAAACCACAGTCGTGTGAGTCGCGCTGTTCATATCCCCCACTCAGCGCTGGGATCAGGGGTTCTCTAGCAATCCTGTAGCTACGCACCCTATATGTTGTCGTGACCGTCGGCAAAGGCCGATGATCGGCCACGCCGTCGACGTCATCGGCGCGTCCGCGCGTGTCGCGTATGTTGGATCACAATAGTGGCGCTGGTCGCAACAGGGGACCCGGGTTTGACCCTCTCCGAGCTGATCAGTACCCTCGTACAGTCACCCATTGACGTGGTGCTGAGTGCCTGCTGCCTGAAAACGGCGAGGTCACAGTATCCCGATGGGCGCGTCGGCGGCGAGGTTGTTCTCGTCTCCAACGCAGAAAAGTTTTGTCGATCAGCTTCGGGCGCCGTGTGGCGCCCACCAACTCGAGGAGTGTTGACCGTGGCCAAGGGCAAGCGGACGTTCCAGCCGAACAACCGTCGTCGGGCGCGGGTCCACGGCTTCCGTCTCCGGATGCGGACCCGTGCGGGCCGCGCCGTCGTGTCGTCGCGTCGCGGCAAGGGCCGCGCCAAGCTCACGGCCTGATCCATCGGTACCGGTATCGGCGTCATGTACTGTTCGCCGTTCGGTCCGTATCCCTGTATCCGTTACGTGCTCGGACACCCAGGTGTTGCCTGAGCCGTATCGGCTGCACCATCGTGCCGATTTCTCCCGGACGGTGCGGCATGGCCGGCGAGTCGGGAGGCATGATCTTGTTGTGCACGGGTTCCTGACGCAGTCGGGCCTGGATGCACAGGGGCAGCCGACCATTCGCAGCGGCGGACCGCGATTCGGATTGATTGTCAGCAAGGCGGTGGGCACCGCGGTGATACGTCATCGCGTGGCCCGCCGCCTGCGTCATATCTGCGCCGGTGTGGCCGACGATCTCCCGGACTCGGTGGATGTCGTGATCCGGGCGCTGCCCGGTGCGGCCTCGGTGTCCTCGGCCGAGTTGGACCGGCAGCTGCGATCCGCGCTGCACAAACTGTTCCCTCCCACACCGCATCTCGACGCTGCCCGGCCCGTCGCGGAGTCCGGTAGGTCCTCATGAATTGGTTGCGGTCCTCGGCGCGTATGCCGGCCAAAATCCTGATATTTCTCATCGAGCTCTATCGCACCTATGTCTCCCCGACCCGCATGCCGGTGTGCCGGTTCACCCCCACCTGTAGTGAGTACGCGGTGACGGCGTTGCGCACCCGAGGGCTGTTCATCGGCCTCGGACTGACGGCCGTTCGTCTGGCCAAATGTGCGCCCTGGCACCCTGGTGGGTGGGACCCCGTTCCGGAACCGAAGCGAAAAGGGGACGGCAAGGCTGCGGAGCTTGCGGAGCCGCCGGGGTGGGTAGGCACAGCGAGTGCCGATCCGGCATCGCCCGAGAGCGCTGCATCCGAGCAGACCCCGGCGACCGGTACGGCAGCCGAACACAGGCCTTTGAAGGGGCCGGCGCACTTGCCGTCGGCCCGTGGCACGACCGACGGGAGTACATAGAGCCGTGCTCGATTTCATCTACTATCCGGTGTCCTGGATCTTATGGTTCTGGCACCGTGTCTTCGGCTTCGCGCTGGGTGACAACAACGGCTTCGCCTGGGCGCTGGCCGTGGTGTTCCTGGTGTTCACCCTCCGCATGGTGCTGTACTGGCCCTTCGTCAAGCAGGTGCGCACTACCCGGCAGATGCAGCAGTTGCAGCCGAAGATCAAGGAGCTGCAGCGCAAGTACAAGAACGATCGCCAGAAGATGGCGACCGAGATGCAGAAGCTGCAGCGGGAACACGGTTTCAATCCGCTCATGGGCTGCCTGCCCGTACTCGCCCAGGTCCCGGTCTTCATCGGCCTGTATCACGTGCTCCGTTCGTTCAACCGGGTGGGCGTGACGAGCGGTATCGCCGGGTTCGGGCACGGCGGCGGTATGAGCGTCTATGCGAACGCGCACACTCCGAACTACGCGTTCGGCGTCGGAGACGTGCAATCGTTCCTGTCGGCGCGAATCTTCGGTGCACCGATCTCCGCGGCTATCACCACTCCCAAATCACAGCTCGCGGCCTTCGCCGATTTCGGCGGCATACCGCACGTCGCGAATATGGTCGCGGTCGCGGTTCCGCTGATGCTCATCGCGGGTCTGGCGACCCACCTCAACGCGCGGGCCTCGGTCGCCCGGCAGCGGGCAACGGGTATGTCGGTGGATCCGACAGGGATGGGCGGCGGTGGTTCGCCCAGCCCGATGGGGCCGAACCAGGCCGAGATGATGAACAAGCTCGCGCTGTACGTCTTCCCCCTGGGCGTGATCGTCGGTGGTCCGTTCCTGCCGGTCGCCATCCTGATCTACTGGGTGTCGAACAACATCTGGACCTTCGGTCAGCAGCACGTGGTGTTCAAGCAGATCGATAAGGAAGAGGCACACAAGAAGCAGGAGGCGCTGGACCGCCGCGCGGCGAACGCGCCGAAGCCCGGCGCCAAGCCGGAGGCCCGCCGTAAGCGTTCGGGTGCGACCGACGCGGTGGAGGAAGCCACCGTGGACGATGTCGTCGATGCGCCGGTGGATGCACCCGTCGTCGGTAACGCCGATTCCACGCAGTCGAAGAACGGCACGGCCAAGCCCGGTAAGGCCGCGGCTTCGTCCGGGAAATCGACGGGGCAGGGCAACCGCAAGCGATCCGGTAATCGTGGCCGCCCGAATCAGAAGCGACGTCGCTGAGAACTCGCGGCCGGAGTGAAGGAAACGACAACATGACTGTTGAGACCGACGGAGGGGACGCCACTGTGGCGCTGAGCGCGAACGACACGATGGAGGATGCCCCTCGGACAAGCGCGGCGACGGACGAGTCGCAGGCGCCCTCCCCCGCGGGTACAGATGCCGACCAGGCCGACACCGAGGCGAGCGACGGATCCGACTCCCCTGCCACCGCCGCCGAGGACGACGATCCGCGTGATTCCGAGGAAGATCTGATCGAGGAGGGCGAGATCGCCGGCGACTACCTCGAACAGTTGCTGGATGTGCTGGACTTCGATGGTGATATCGACCTGGATGTCGAGGGCGATCGGGCAGTGGTGAGCATCGATGGCGGTCGCGATCTGTCCAAGCTGGTGGGGCGTCGCGGCGAGGTGCTCGACGCGTTGCAGGAGCTGACCCGGCTGGCCGTGCAACAGGCCACCGGGGAGCGCAGCCGCCTGATGCTGGATGTCGCCGGGTGGCGGGCCAAGCGTCGCGAGGAACTGAGCGCGCTGGGTGCGGCGGCGGCGCAGCGGGTGCTTTCCTCGGGCAAGCCGGAACCGCTCGCGCCGATGACTCCGTTCGAGCGCAAGATCGTCCACGATGCCGTATCGGTCGTGGATGGCGTCGAGAGCGAGAGCGAGGGCGTGGAGCCGAACCGGCACGTGGTGGTCGTGCCGTCCTGAGAAGGATCGAATGGTGGTAGGGCCCCCGGTTCATTCGAACCGGGGGCCCTACTCTTGTACGGGACAGTCGCACGGCGGATCGATTCGCGCACTTGATTCGTCGCCGCGCCCGGTCCATGCGATCCATTGGTCTAGATGTGATCTGGAAGGAAGTTTCACGTGGAACCAGGCACGGGCGCCACCGATTCGACCCCCTCCCCCGGTATGGACGCAGGGGCGCCGCCCGCCGAGGCGTTGCAGGTATTCGGCGATCGGCTTCCGATCGCACGGCAGTATCACGCCGCGTTGGCATCCGATGGTGTCGATCGGGGGCTGATCGGCCCCCGCGAGGTTCCGCGACTCTGGGACCGTCACATCCTCAACTGCGCTGTGCTCGGTGAGCTCATCCCCGAGGGGGCCGCGGTGGTCGATGTCGGAAGCGGCGCCGGGCTTCCCGGAATTCCTCTCGCGATCGCTCGGCCGGATCTCCGGGTGACTCTCGTCGAACCTCTGCTTCGGCGGACGATCTTTCTGGCGGAGTTCATCGAGTCGGCGGGATTGAATGTCACGGTGGTGCGCGGTCGGGCAGAGCAGCCCGGCGTGCGGAAGGAGGCCGGCGGCGCGGATGTGGTGACCTCTCGTGCCGTGGCGCCTCTGGCCAAGCTGGCGCAGTGGTCGCTGCCCCTGGTGCATGACCACGGTCGAATGCTCGCGCTGAAGGGGGCGAGCGTTGTGGAGGAGTTGGAGCGCGACCGCGAAGAGTTGACGCGGGTCGGCGGCGGCAACGCGACGGTGCTCGAGTGCGGGGCCGGAATCGTCTCGCCGCCAACAGTTGTTCTGAGCGTCGAGCGTCTCCCCCGTTCCGAGCGGCCGGGGCGGAATGCGACACGGAAGCAGCGGGGGCGCTGAACTCGGGTGCGATGTTTCATGTGAAACAGCGGCGGTGTTCGCCAAATCTACCGTCACCGTGACGAAGTCCACTCGGGGTGGAAGTACGTCCCCCGCAGCGCGATTCAACCCGCAATTTCCGGCGAGGTTTCATGTGAAACATCGCGAAACTCTGCGCGCGATGAGTTCTGTTGCGGCAAATCAAGTTTTTCTCGGCGCGTCTTGGAGGGATTGCAGCGGTTCAACTTCCGTATTGCGTCCGGTGCTGGCAAGCTAGGTGTCGTTGAGTATGAGCGCAAAATCTCGATGCCCGTCAGGCTCGCCGGAGGGTATCGGTTTCGCGGTTGGTGCCGTGTTCCGCTTGCTCGATCCATGCGGCGCCGAAGCCGCTCCGGCACGTGTGAAGAAGTTCTCGGGTTAGGAGCCTGTATGTCGAACGGTCCGACGAACGTTTCACGGGAAACATCGTCACGGGTGCCCGGGATGTTGGACGGTAGTCCCTTCGATGCGGAGGATTTCGGCCGCACGCCATTCGGGAGCATCTCCGCCGATACTCCGATCGCGGCCGAGGCGCAGCGGGCGAGTCAGGTACTGCATCCAGCCGCGATGAACATCCCGAGACCTCGCGAGCAACGCATCATCACCATCGCCAATCAGAAGGGTGGAGTCGGTAAGACGACCACGGCCGTCAACCTTGCTGCCGCGCTAGCGGTGCAGGGTATGACGGTGCTCGTCATCGACCTCGATCCCCAGGGCAATGCCAGCACCGCGCTCGGCGTCGAGCATCACTCCGGTGTGCCGTCGAGCTATGAATTACTCCTCGGCGAGATTCCGGTTAAGGACACGATCCAGCAGAGCCCGCACAACGAGCGTCTGCTGTGCATTCCCGCGACCATCGACCTGGCCGGCGCCGAGATCGAATTGGTCTCCATGGTCGCCCGCGAGGGGCGACTCAAGTCCTCGATCGAGCAAGCGAATCTGGCCGGCTATGACATCGACTATGTGATGATCGACTGCCCGCCCTCGCTCGGCCTGCTGACGGTCAACGCCTTGGTCGCCGCCAAGGAGGTGCTGATCCCGATTCAGTGCGAGTACTACGCCCTGGAGGGTGTGGGGCAGCTGTTGCGCAATATCGGCCTGGTGCAGTCGCACCTGAACCCGCACCTGCATGTCTCGACCGTGATTCTCACGATGTACGACGGACGTACCAAGCTGGCCGACCAGGTCGCCGAGGAGGTCCGCGGGCACTTCGGCGATGTGGTGTTGAAGGCGGTGATCCCCCGCAGTGTCAAGGTGTCCGAGGCGCCTGGCTACGGTATGACGGTTCTCGACTACGACCCCGGTTCGCGCGGTGCGATGAGCTATCTCGACGCGGGGCGTGAGATGGCGGCCCGGACCGTCGGCGCCGCCCCTGAGACAGGTTTGGTTGCCGCGGTGCCTATTGCCACGGAGGGTGACGAGGTGAATGAGGAAAGGGGCCGATAAGCCGATGAGTCAGGCGAAAAAGGGTGGACTAGGACGCGGGCTTGCCGCGTTGATCCCGACCGGGCCCGCGGAGGTGCAGGGACTCGGAAGTGCCGCGGCGAACGCGGTCATCGGTCTCGATCCGATCGGCCCGCATCCGGCCGAGGCGTATCTGCACCGGGTTCCGGATCCGGTCCCCGATGCGGATGCCGGGGCGGTCTATCGGGAGATCCCGCCGGAGCAGATACAGGCCAACCCCAAACAGCCACGCCAGGTCTTCGAGCAGGAGGCGTTGGACGAGCTGATCCACTCGATCCGTGAATTCGGCTTGATGCAGCCGATCGTGGTGCGGGAGCTCAGCCCCTCCGGTGAGCAGAGCGCCACCGACTCTCCTGCGTCGTCCCCGATCCGCTATCAGATCGTCATGGGTGAGCGGCGCTGGCGGGCCTGCCAGGAGGCAGGGATCGCGACGGTGCCGGCCATCGTGCGGGAGACCGCCGATGATGCGATGCTCCGCGATGCGCTGCTGGAGAACATCCACCGGGTTCAGCTGAACCCCCTGGAGGAGGCGGCCGCCTATCAGCAGCTGCTGGAGGAATTCGACGTTACCCATGAGGAGCTGGCGAACCGGCTCGGCCGATCCCGGCCCGTTGTCACGAATATGATCCGGCTGCTGAAGCTGCCGATTCCGGTACAGCGGCGAGTCGCGGCCGGCGTGCTGTCGGCCGGACATGCCCGCGCCCTGCTTGGTCTGGACGCCGGTGCCGAGGCGCAGGAAAAGCTTGCGGAAAAGATTGTCGCGGAGGGCCTGTCGGTTCGCGCCACGGAGGAGGCGGTCACCCTAGCGAACCGGTATCCGGAACAGGAGCCCCGCCCCGCCCCCGAGCGCAAGCCCGTCTACGCCCCCGGGCTGGATCGTCTGGCGGAGCGTCTGGCCGATTCGTTCGACACTCGCGTGACCGTGAGTATGGGTAAGAAGAAGGGCAAGATCACCGTCGAATTCGGCGATCTCGCCGATCTCGAACGTATCGTGGCGCTGATGGAAAGCCAGCGCTAGTCCTGACACCGTAAACCTGCGTGCGCCTGCCCACGACTAACGTGTGCAGGCCCGTGAACAGCCGATATACAAAGCCTCGGCGCTGAAACGTCACTGTGACAGCGTTGAGGTGAGAGATGCGGCAAAAACGGAAATGAGGCGGTTGGCTTTGATCGCTTATTCTTGCTGGCGAGAAGATATTGATGTGACGTGAGTGTGGACGAATCCGATGGCTGGAGGCTGAACGCAGCGGTGTCGACCAGCGTGACTGCACTGACCCTCGGCGGACTGGACAAGCTCCCCGCGCACGCGCGCCGATGCGTGTTCTGGGAGATCGACCCCGCCGTGGCCGCGGACTCTCGCGAATTCAGTGATCCGGTCTTCGAAAAGGAAGCATGGCTGTCCACGGTCATGCTCGATTGGGGCTCCTGCGGGCAGGTCGCACTCGTCAACGACCAGCCCGCCGGGTGTGCGCTGTACTCACCACCGAGCGTGGTACCTCGCGCGGGTCTGTTCCCCACGTCCCCGGTGAGCCCGGACGCGGTCCTGCTGACCACGCTGAGCGCCGATTTTCCCTATCAGGACACCGGGGTGGCCGATTACCTGATGCAGGCCGTGGTGGCCGATCTGATGCGTCGCGGCGTTCGGGCGATCGAGTCCTTCGGCATCCGCAAGGATCCGTCGGCAACGCTGATGTCCGCCCGAGCGATCAGTTCGATGCTGCTCATGGAACGGATCGACACGCCGCCGTCCGGCAGTGCGTCGACCGGAACGCCGTCGGCCTCGCGCGCCAACGGCGCCTGCACTCCCGAGGGCTGCATGATCGATGCGGATTTCCTGGAGGATGTGGGCTTCTCGGTCATCGCGCCGCATCACCGGTTCCCGCGCCTGCGCCTCGAACTCGACAGCGACCACCTCTGGAAGGAAGACGTGGAGCACGCGCTCGACCAACTGCTGGCCGCCGCTGCGCTGACACCCACCCCTAGCCGAGTCGGTTGTCGCTGAAACCGTTGCAGGTCGCCGACCAGCGGCCCGCAACCCAGATCTCGCGGCACTCACCTCTGCGGGATGCCCGCGCGACAACTGATTTCGCGACGGTCGGGTAACTTACCGGGGACGGGCTCACTCACCCTGCCCCTGGTCGCCAACGCAACTGGTGTGGCAGATGAGTCCGGCCTGAGGCGCGGGGAGGCGGATGAGCCTAGCCGGAACTGTCGGCCGCGGCCAGTTCCTCGGCGAGCAACTCGGCGAATGTGTATGTGCCGGTGGGCTGGTCGTCCTGGCCCAGTAGGTACAGCCGCTTGACCGAGACCAGGATGGCCTCGGCGACGACGTCGCGCATGCGCGGGTTGGTCAGCACCGTCGCGTCGTAATCGTTTGTCAGATAGCCGATATCGACCTGGACGGTCGGCATCTTGGTCAGTCGCAGCAGATCCCAGGTGCGCGAATGCGTGCGGCAGTCCTGCAGTGATGTGCGGGCGACGATCTCGCGCTGGATGAATCCGGCCAGCACCTGGCCGATCATCGATACCGAGCCGTGCGAGTTGCCGAAGTGGAAGCTGGCCACGCCGCTGGCCAGCGAGCTGGGATTGGTCGCGCAGCGCAACGAGATCATCAGATCCGCGTCGAAGGTGTTGGAGATCTCGGCGCGCTCGGCATCGGACGGATTGGCGCCCCAGGGACGGGACAGGAAGGTCTCCATCCCGGTCGCGGCCATCCGCCCCTCGAGCCGGCTGGCCAGATCCCACAGGATCTCCGACTCGTAGACGTCGCCGTATTCGGTGGGCACGGCGACACCCTTGTCGGGACCGCCCATGCCCGGGTCGATGACGATGCGCTTACCGGTCAGCTGCGGCCCGGCCCGGTGCACGACCTCTTCCTCCGCGATGCGGTGCGGATTGCCGCCGGTGACGCGGGCGCCGAGCAGATCCAGCGAGCGCAGCGTGTCCGGACCGCAGATGCCGTCGGCGGACAGGCCGATCTCTCGCTGGAACGCGGTCAGCGCGTCGTGGGTCTGCGGGCCGAAGTACCCGTCGATGCGGTGGACATAGAAGCCCAGATCCTGTAGGCGCCGTTGCAGAGTGGCCACATCGTCGCCGTACAGCGGTGCGGACAGCTGATAGATCAGTGTGCGTGCGCCCAGGCGGTACGAGGCCTCCTTCAGCGCGCGATAGGTGGCGGGGCCGACGACCCCGTCGACCAAGAGCCCACGATGCTGCTGGAATGCGCGCACGGCGGAATCGAGTTCATGGTCGAAGACCGCGTCGGAGTCCATCCAATACTCGCCGTGGATCTCCGGCCGATCGCCACCGTGCGGATGCCTGTGTAGGAAACCCAGACTTGCCAGGGTGCTCCGAACCTCTGCTACGGCTGGACCGGTATCGCCGTGACGAAGTCGGTGCATGCGTGAGAGCCCTTTCCTTCCGCCAACCCGGGTACCCACTTCTGGGTCCGCTCACTCCCGAAGCACTTTCGGGGGCGCGCGAGGGGTCTTACCTTCTCGATAGGCGCACAGCGCCGGTCGATTCTCTGAAGACCCGGACCGAATTTCGGCAATTCTGGCGAGTGCAGAGGATCATACCCCGAGGTCGACGCCCCTTTGCGCAACCACGAAGACCCCGCAGGTGGCCGAGTGACGATCCACCACCAGCGGATGGCGCCGAAATAGTACCTCGCGCCGTCTCCGCTGTGGCATTTAATGAGGCCGGTCGAATGAGCCGGTTAGATAACACCTTCGAGCTCGCGCAGCAGCGCGGCCTTGCCCTTGGCGCCGACGATCCGCTTGGTCTCCTTACCACCGGAGAACAGGATCATCGTGGGCAGCGCCATCACACCGTAGTCGCGCGAGGTGGTCGGATTGGCATCCGCGTCGAGCTTGGCGATGGTCAGCTTGTCGGCGTGCGCGGCGGCGATCTCGTCCAGCACCGGGGCGACCATCTTGCACGGGCCGCACCAATCCGCCCAGAAGTCGACGAGCACAGGCTTGTCGCTGTTCAGGACATCCTGCGCGAAGCTGGCATCGGTGACTGTCTTCGTGTTGTCGGACATGGCTTTCGAACTCCTCGAGCTGCGGATCAGTTGACTTCGACCGGCGCGCCGGCGTGGTTCAGTGTCATGGTGGTGATATCGCCCTGGTCGGCGAGCCAGTGCTCGGCGTCGATGGCCGCGCGGCAACCGGTTCCGGCGGCGGTGATCGCCTGGCGGTAGGTGTGGTCGACCAGATCCCCCGCGGCGAATACGCCTGTGACGGACGTCGCGGTGCCGGGCTCGGTGACCCGCACATAGCCTTCGGCGTCGAGATCGACCTGCCCACGCACCAATTCGCTGCGCGGATCGTGGCCGATCGCCACGAACAGACCCGTCGCGGTCAGTTCGGACGTCTCGCCGGTCTTGGTGTCGCGAAGGGTCAGGCTGGTGACGCTGTTCTCGCCGTGCACCTCGACGACCTCGGAGTTGAGCTGGAAGCGAATCTTGTCGTTCGCCTTGGCCCGCTCCAGCATGATGCGCGAGGCACGGAACTCCTCACGGCGGTGCACGATGGTGACGCTGGCGGCGAACTTCGTCAGGAACGTCGCCTCCTCCATCGCCGAATCGCCGCCGCCGATCACGACGATGTCCTGGCCCTTGAAGAAGAATCCGTCACACGTGGCGCAGGCGCTGACACCGTGGCCCAGCAGCCGCTGCTCCCCCGGAACGTTCAGGTACCGGGCCGCGGAGCCCATGGCCAGAATCACCGCGTAGGACTCGTAGGTCTCGCCGTCGACGGTGACCTTCTTGATCGGGCCGGACAGGTCGAGCTCCTCCACATCCTGGGTTCGGATGTCGGCGCCGAAACGCTTTGCCTGCTCGCGCATCTGGTCCATCAGATCCGGACCCATGATGCCCTCGCGGAATCCGGGGAAGTTCTCTACCTCGGTCGTCGTCATCAGCGCGCCGCCGAACTGGGTGCCCTCGAACAGCAGTGGTTCGAGTTCCGCGCGCGCGGCGTAGACCGCGGCGGTGTAGCCGGCGGGGCCGGAGCCGACGATGATCAGATCGCGAACTGGCGTACTCATGAGGCCCTTCCGAAAGATGTTTCAACAGGCGTGTCGGTCAACAACAGGGTAAACGCTGTTGTTCCCCGGCCCGCACGCCCTGGCCTCTCGTGGCGCGGGGCAACCCGCGGTGACCAGGCTCGGGACGCTCAGCCGATGTCCTGCGTCACCAGAATGTGCGGAGCGCTGGGACGGCAGTCCTTCCCCAGGACGACCGCGGTGATCTTCGGCGGGTTCGGCCCGGTGAGCAGGACGAGCACCGCGGGCCGGCTGCGGTACGTGGCGTTCATGGCGCCCAGGATGGTCCGGTCGAGCCCGGCGCCGGCCAGGCAGCCGGCCAGTGCTCCCGGATCGGCGAGCGGGCCGCTGAGGTCGCGGCGGCCCATGGCGCCGAGCAGCTGGGAGACCGGCAGATCGGTGGACAGCTGCACATCGTCGGACTGCGTGGTCGTCGAGGCGTCGGGCGCCGCCGGATGATCTCGGAACGTATCGACCGCGACCAGCGAACCCGCCACGACCGCGATGGCGGCGGCCGCCGCGGCGAGCCAGCGCCAGCGTCGCCGATCGAGCCGGACGACCGGGGCCGCCGGGCTATCGGTCGCGAGCTCGGCCCCCACCGCGGGCATGGGGAGCGTGGGAATGGGCTGCGTCGTCGGCCGATCGTCGACGGACTGGGCGAACGGCAGATGATGCACCGTCGCGACGTGCTCGGCGTTCACCCACCCCGACTCGCCGTCGAGTGGCGGATCGCCGCAGGCGAGCTGGTCCAGCAACCTGTCCAGGCGCTCGGTGACCTGTGCGGGCATCGGATGCAGCACGGCCGAATCCTGGCCCAGCGTCCGCAGTTCGGCGGTGACGTCATCGAGCGAGCGCAGGAATCGCAATGCCTCCGGATCGCGGCGGACCTGCGGCCACAGCTGCTCGGACAGATCGGGTGCGACATTGTCGGCGTGCAGATCGGCCAGCAAATCGGTGGAGAAGGGAGGCTGCGGAGCCGAGCGGGCCATCGAAGCTCCTCCCGCCTGTTCGTTTTCACCACCCGCCCCGGTGTGGGCTCGACGCGCGGCGGCTTCGCCCTTGTCGTCCATCGCCCCCTCCGGGTCGGCCCGTGTGCGTTGGGTACGCGCACTCCCATCGCGGATGGGGTGCGCGTATGACGAATTTGTTCGTCACTAGTAATGACGCATCGCAACTACATCCGGTTCCCCGGATTGCGCAGGAATTCCAACTCCTGCTGCAACCGCTTGCGCCCACGGGCACAGCGGCTCTTGATGGTCCCCTCGGCGACGCCCAGCAACTGCGCCGCTTCTGCCACGGTATACCCCTGCATGTCGATCGCAATCAAAGCCGCGCGCTGATCGTCGGGCAGTCGCATCAGTGCACCGTCGACCAGCAGTGACACCTCGAGCCGGGCGATATCGTCGCGCTCGACGGCCGGTTCGGCGATGGTCTCGTCCGACAGCGACACGCTGTACCTGGACCGATTGCGCCGGATCCGATCCAGGCAGGCGTTCAGCACGATCCGGTGCAGCCAGCTGCGCACCTCCGCGTCGCCGCGGAACCGGGCGGCGCTGCGGTGCGCGGACCACAGCGCATCCTGCAGTGAATCGGCGGCGTCCTCCTGGACCCGGCAGGTCCGCACGGCGAGTTGCCACAGGTGATTGTAATGGCGGCGGAACAGCGCGCCGAAGGCATCGCGGTCACCGGCGACGTGGGCATCGAGTAGTTCTACGTCGGTCGCGGCGTCCAAGTCGATCGGGCGTCTGCGGTGTGTGGACGACTCCGACGTCCCCCCGGTGGATCGCTCGATCGCTTCAAACGACAACACTTACCCCTTGGCCCAGCGCTGGAGACGGCATCGCGTCAGCGGATCGGACGCATGCCACATAACTTCGCTCATCCAGGACCGAGACGACAGATCCTGGGAAGCTCCCCTGCCGAGAGCGCGCTGCGAATCATATCGGCAGGGTTGAAGGGCAGGCAACCAGAGCGCGGTGACCACCGAGTCAGGCGCGGCGTGTCGCGCTACGTGCCGGGTCGGCCGGCGAGGTGATCAGGGCGCGGCCTCGTAGTGGATCTCGCCGATCTGGGATTGGTACTGGCCGCCCTGGTTGGCCAGCGCGGTGATCCAGATGAGTACGTAGCTGACCGGCTGGTCAGTGCTCACCGGGATCGTGGTGGTGCCGTTGCCGAGCGTGACCTGACCGATCTGCTGGGTCTGGTCGAGGGTGGGCGAGGCGGTCGGCGAGGTGCGGATCTCCACCACCGTGCCCGCACTCGGCGAGTCGATGACCACCTTGGTCAGCTTGCTCGGGCTGCCGAGCGTGGTCATGATGCCCACGCCCTTCTTCAGCGCGGGAAACTGCTGGAAATACTGGTCGGTGCGCCACATGGTGGTCGGATTGCCGTCCAGCACCGCGGCGACGTGGGTGGGATCGTCGGGGGTGCCCTCCGGTGAGAACACCGTGGCGCCGGTGATCGGCACGGGCACCCCGGCGCCCGGTTTGGTCGCCATGGAAGGCACGGAGGCCGACGTCACGGCGTTCGGGCTGGGCGGCGCCACCGCGGCCGTGGTGAGCCCGAGCTGGCGCTGGTCGTCCAGCGGCGCGTTCGAACTCGACGGCGCGAACACGCTCAGCAGCCACCAGATGATCACGCCGACGACCAGCGCCGCCAGCACGCCGAGCCCGACCAGGATCCACAGCATCCGCTGCGAGCGTTCCTTTTCCGCCGCGAGCAGTTCCGGATCGGCCAGGGATTCCTCGGCCATCGTCGACTGCGCGCGCTGGCCCAGCCGCAGGACCGGGATGAAGTCGGTCTTCTGGTCGACCACAGAGGCCTGCTCGAGCACGTGCTGCACCGTCGCGGCGGTGCGCACGCCCTTGTTCGACTCCAGCGACCGCACCGCGACCGCGGAGATCTCGAAGGGCGTCTCGGGCCGGATCTGCCGCGGCTCGACGGGCGTGCCGTCGGGACCGAAATCAGCCAGCGGCAGCCCGCCCACGGTCACCGCCGCCCCGCTGACGGCACCGCCGGAGCGAATCGGCCACCGGGCGGTGATCAGCGCGTAGAGCATGGCGCCGAGCCCGCGCACGTCGCCCTGGGCGTCGGCGTCGGACAGGGTGCCGGGGAATGCCAGGACCGCATCGCCCGATGCGCTGATACGCACCCGGTCGGGATGGTCGATGGACAGTGAGCCACCGCCGCGATGGGCGAGCTCGGCCGCGGCGGCCAGCGCCCGCACCGCGCGGGCGGCGCCGATCGGCGAGGGCATGGTGTCGGCCATCTCGCGTAGCGAGCGTCCCGGAGTCCACTCGGCCACCACGATGCCGCCGGAGCTGCCGCGGACCACGTCCAGCACGCGAGCCAGACCCGGGGAGTTGATGCGCCCCAGGCGCAGGGTGCGCGACAGGATCGCCTGCGGACCGTCGTGACCGGAGTTGTCCGCGGACGCCTGATCGGCGTCCACGAAGGTCAGCGCGACCTCGCGATCCAGCTTCACATCCAGGGCCTGCCAGAACCGCAGCCCGCGCGAGCCGCCGCAGTCGGCCAGCAGCCGGTAGCGGCCGCCCGCCACCGACGCGCCCGGAATCAGCTTGGGACCGCGCGGGGTACGCCGGGACGGCGATTCGACCCGCATCGGCGGCATCTCCGGGGATCCGACCGGCAGCATGCCGGTGTCGTAGGTGGGATCGCGCGGAGGCGGATCCTCGCCGTATTCGGGTCCCTCGGTGTGCTGCTCGGCCTCGGCCGGTGGCACATCCCTGATCTCGGGTTCGTCGATGCGCACCGTTCCTGCCTCGGTACCGGCAGTATCAGCGGCAGGGACGCCGCCCGCCGCGTCGTCGCTCACCCTCGTTCCTCCTTCACCCTGATGTGCCGAAGTCCGATACGCCGGCGGCGCATCCGGCCCGTCGCCGACCCTGCCGGCAGCCGGCTCCGCGTTGTAGGCGACGTCACCGGGGTCGGCATTTGCGTTTCTCTGCGGAACAGGGTACGGGAACTCACCCCGGCCGGTACGGTCAACCGCGCCAGGGCGGATAACCGGCAGAACCATGGTCTGCGCATCGGTATACGGGTCGTACCGGTAGTAGTACGGCGAGGCCGGTTCGGGCCGCGGCAACAGCATGGTGTCCTGACTGCCATCGATCCCGCCTCCGAGGTCCAGATCCGGCGCCGGCGGGGTGAGACCCAGCCTGCGGGAGATCGCGACAGTGATGGCGACGATCTCCGGAATGCCGATCAGGCGCATCAGGCCGAACGCGACGCCGAACATCACGATACCGTCGATGCAGACCCGCAGCAGCGCGCCGAGGCCGTGGTGCAGGCGCGGCAGGCCGAGTAGCTGGTCCACGATCAGCGTGACCGCCGCACCCGCGACCGAGGCCAGGACCACCCTGGTCACCGTCCGGCCGACGTTCGACATGCGCAGATCGCCCAGGCTGCGATGCAGCAGCCAGCCGCCGACGATCGCACCGGTGAGGAAGCCGAGCCCGGTGGCCATGCTCAGCGCCATCACGATCTGATCCGGGGGGACGATCATCGGGGCGATCGCGCACACCAGGATCTTGACCGCCGTGATGCCCAGGATGATCCAGGTCGGCGTCCATGCCTGTTCCCGGGCGTAGAACACGCGCAGGTGGATCAGCACCAGCGCATACGGAATAAGGGCGAAGGCCGACCAGCTGACCGCCTCACCCAGCCGGTGCGCGTTGTCGTGGCCGAAGTGGCCGTAACCGAACAGCACGTCGCCGACCTGCGGGCCCGCGACGGTCAGGAACAGCACCACCGGGACCAGGGCGATCATGGTCAACCGGGTGGCGGTACCGAGGTCGTCGACCACGGCGGGCGTGTCGTCGTTGGCGGCATTGCGGCTCAGCCGCGGCATGATCGCGGTGAGCACGGTGACGCCCAGCACGCCGTAGGGCAGCTGCAGCAGGTTCCAAGCCTGGTTGACGATGGCCGGACCGGCCACATCCCAGTGCGAGGACACCCGGGTGGCGAAGATGAATCCGGCCTGGCTGATCAGCACGTACAGCACGACCGCACTGGCCATGCCGCCGAACTGCTTGAGCCGGTCGTCGAAGCCCCACAGCGGGCGCAGGCTGATCCCGGCCCGCCGGATGGCCGGGATCATGCTCACCACCTGGACGAAGACACCGAAGGTGATGCCGCAGCCCAGCAGCAGCACCTTCGGCTGGCCCATCCGGAACGGGTCGAGGGTGATTCCGCCCGGCAATACCAGGTACAGGCCGAGCACGACGAGCATCGTGAGGTTGTTCAGCACCGGCGCCCATGCGCCCGGCTTGAAGATCTCGTGGGTGTTGAGCACCGCCATCAGCAGTGAGGACATGCCGTAGAACAGCACTGCGGGAATCAGCAGATAGGCCAGTGCGGTGGTCAGTCCGACGCTGACCTTGCCGTCGTGGGTCAGGAACAGGTACTTGGTCAGGGCCGGGGCGGCGGCGGTACATATCAGCGCGACACCGCACAGCACCACGACCGCCACGGTGAACAGCCGCCGGATGAACGCCTCGCCCTGGTCGTGGTCCTCTTTCTGCGCGCGGACCAGTGTCGGGACCACGAAGGCGGTGAGCACGGCGCCCAGCACCAACTGCTCGATCATCGTCGGGATCTGGCTGGAGACGGTGAACGCACTGGCGACCGCGGGGCCCAGCGCCATCAGTACCAGTGCCTGCTTGGCGAAACCGGTGATCCGGCTCATCAGCGTCGCGATCGCGATCGAACCGGTGGCGCTCAGCAGCCGCGAATTGGAATTCTCGGGCCTGACCGCGGTCTGCTGACCGGTCTGCGCGGGCGCGGGCCGCTCGGCGCGGGCGGTCCCGGCGGGTATGCGCTGCGGCCTCGGCCGGGCCTCGGACTGTGCCGACGGGCGGGGCACCCGCCGCTGCTGACCGCTGGGCGGATCTGCCGGATAGGACCGTCGGCCGGGATGGGGCGCGTCCGGCCCGGGCCTGCGGCCGCGGGGTTTGTCGTCGTCGGGTCTCGGCTGCCTGGGCTGCCGACCGTCCGGCGGCACCCGCCGCATCGGCCCGCTCGGCGGACCCGGCGGCACCCGGCGCATGTCACCGGACGGCGGCGCCTGCTGCCGCATCGCACCGCTCGGCGGCATATTGTCCGGGGCCGCTCGGCGCATGGCTCCGCTCGGGGGCGCCTGGTCCGGTGGCCTGCGGCGCGGGGGCGCGCCGGGCGGCATCTGGTCCGGTGGCGGGCGCCGGTCGGCGCCGTTGGGCGGCACTCGGCGCACCGCTCCGCTCGGCGGCCGCTGCTCCGGCGGCAGGCGCCGGTCCGGGCCGTTGGGCGGCATTCGGCGCCGGTCCGCGCCGGGCGGCATCTGGTCCGGCCGGGCTGGGCCGCCGGGCGGCATGCGTCGATCCGCCGGGTTCGGCGGGGGCTGGCGAGGCGCTCCGTTCGGCGGCGGGACCGGTCTGCTCGGCAGCTGTGGCGCCGCGGCGCTCGGCGGACTCGGATACTGCTGGTCGGCGGGAGGAACGTGGGGAATCGGTCCGGTCAGCGGCACCCGCATCGGCGGACCCGGGTGGTTCTGCTCACGATCCGCCGCACGCTCCCACGGCGCGGCCGGATGCCGCCGCCGGGCCGGATCGTCCTCGGCGGGTTCGGCGCGGCGTGGGTCCTCGTACCCGGTCATCGGGCGCACCGCGCCGGCCGGACAGGCGCCGAGGCGATGGCGCGGGAGCCACCGGCGATACGCGGCAGGTCACCCCGGACCGACGTGCCGCACTCGGCCGAACTCGCCCGCTCACCGTGCTGGCTCATGGTGTCTCCTGTCGCTGCAGCACCCGCGTGCGCGCCCGCAGGTATCTGTTCAGCCTGCGCCGTTTGCCGGGGTCCAAACCCTCATCGGCCGGATCCGGCTGTCCCCGGAAGCGGCGCCACAGGCGACGACCGGCCAACAGGAACAGCAGTGCTCCGGCACATGCGGTAATTATCGCCAACGCAGAACCGTAGGCGTTGGACCGAACCTTGACCGATACGGCGTCGCCGAGCGGTATCCCATCGGGTGTGGTAATGGAGATCGGAATTGTCAGATTACGGGTATCGCTGACCTTCGTCGGGATTTGGAAGGATCGCGTGCCCTCCGCGGGCAGCGTCTGTTCGCCGATATCGGTGATGTCGGCGCCCTCGGGCGCACCGATCCGCAGCCGGATCCGCACCGCTACGGGCAGGTCGTTGCGCGCCACCAGCAGCAGGGGGCTCTGCTCCGAGGCCAGCGTGTACACCCCGCCGGGCGGGAGAACCGTCACCGAGTGATACATCGCGTTCAGGTCCACCGTGCTCTGGTCGAGCCGGCGTTGTGCGGCGATGTCGGCCTGTTCGACCGGACTGGACCGGTCCGACGAGGACAGCACCCGCACCAGATCATCGCGCAGCGGGGACAGGAAGGTCTGCGGCGTCGGCTCCTGCTGCGGAACCTCGACCAGCGCGCCGGACAGGTTGGCGATCCGCGCGGACAGCTGCTGCACGGGCGCGATGAACCCTCTCGGCACGGCGGTATCGGCCGCGTTGGACAGATAGTTCAGCTCGAACGGGCGTGGATCCGGCTGCAGGGCCAGCAGATCCTGAAACGACCGCGGCGTGGCCAGGCCGTTGCGGAGCATCGCGTCCAGCTGCTCGAGCAGGGCGCTGGCTTCGTCCCGATTGGCGCTCCACTGCTGCGGCGGCATCAGCAGCAGCGAACGCGCCTGGCCCGGTCGCGGATTGAGCGCCGCCCAGGACATCGCGCCGAGGGCGTCCTGCAGTCGCGCCGCCCGGGAATCCTTGGCCACCTCATAGCGCACCCGTTCCGGGGTGAAGGTGGGCGTCGGTGGATTGGAGCCGACCGCGGCCAGTGCGGTGGCCGACCAGACATCGAAGGTGGCGACCTTCAGTCCGGGGTCGGGCGCCGATGCGGTGCTCGCGGTGCCCGTGGTCGAGGCTGTCCGTCCGTGCAGGCGCGTCATGGCCGGGGCGCCGGAGGTAGTGGCCGACACCGCCACGGCATTGCGCGCCGTCGCGGAATCGCCGACGTCGACCGCGTTGTCGGCCAGGACCGCGGTGGTGAAGTCGTGTCCGGTGAGCATCGTCGCGGCGTTCGCGTCGATGGTGCCGGTATCGGGCAGGCTCACCCCGCGCAGCGATTTGACCGACAGGATCCGATCGACGATGTCGGCGGGCGAGGAGATCGCGCGCTCGGCCAGCGCGGCATCGTGGGTCGCGGCCAAGGCGGGCAGATCGACCTGTGCGAACGGCAGGGCCACGGTGCACATCGCGGGGGCCAGTGCGCGCAGCCGATCCAGCCAGGCCTTCGCGGCGGCTGCCCCGGTGCCGTCGCGGGTCGGGCCGTCCGGATCGGACGGGCTGGCCAGAACGCGGTAGCCATTGGTCATATCCGACACGGTGAGCAGCAGATCCGGATCGATGGCCAGGCACAGCGCGCCTGCGACATTGGGCCCGGTCCGGGCGGAATCGGGGCGGACGGCCTGTTCCACCGCGCCCAGTAACTGGTCCAGCCGCCCGCCCGCGGCCAGCTCGCCGGCCAGCTCGTCGTCGGTCAGCAACGCCTTGCCGGCGACCGAGCCGGGAATTCCGGCGACCAGTCGCGGCCGGTCGGCCAGGGGCCACAGCATGGTGGTCGCCACCGGGGCGTCGGTGGGCGCCGGAATCGGTTGCACACCGCCGGATTTCTGGTCCGCGTCGTTCGGCAGGGAGGGCAGGCCGAGCACCGGGAGCAGGAAGCGGGCGTCGTCCAGGCGGGCCTGGCCGCCGTAGGCGGGGGTGCCGTTGACGTTCAGCAGCAACGGATAGACGCCGGGCTCGGTGATGTCCAGGGACGAGGTGACCGGCGCGCTGCCAGCGGTGCCCTTACTGCCCGCGCGCACACCGACGTGCAGCGTGAACTGTTGGCGCTGTCCCGGTCCCAGAGTGTCGGCGACGTCCTGGAACGGCGTGGTAACGGTGTAGTCGACCTGGTCCAGTCGCAGCGACGAGCGCAGCCCCCGGGCATCGCCGATCGCGGCCGTGCGCTGGGTGCGCACCGCGATATCGGATACCTCCCGGTCGCCGATGTTGGTCACCGTGCCGGAGATGGTCAGAACCGAATCGCTGTTGGTGGTGACCGAATTCGGGGTCACCGAATCGAGGGTGAGCTTGAGGAACTTCGGTGTCGTCGTGGCCGATCCGCCGGGATCCGCCGCGGCCGTGCCACTCAGCGGCAGGCCCAGCAGGGCCAGGAGCAGGACGATGAGTGCCGTGGCCGCGGTCTGGCGACCCGCATACGTCATTGTTTGCCGTTCTCCATCCGGTCGATCAGGCGGGTGGCGACCTCCGCCAGTCGGCGCTCGTCGGCATATGCGAGCCGAGACTCCAGGTCGGTGAGCGGCACCCAGGCAACCTGGGTGACCTCGACGTCGGCGTCGGACAACTCACCGCCCACCGAGCGCATCAGATAATGATGCACGGTCTTGTGTACCCGGCGCCCCTCGGTGACGAACCAATAGTCGATGCTGCCGAGTTCGGCGACAACCACGCCGTTGATACCGGTCTCCTCGGCCACCTCGCGCACGGCGGTCTGCTCGGCGGTCTCGCCCTCCTCGATATGCCCCTTCGGCAGCGACCACAGCAGGCGCCCGCGCCGATCTGTGCGGCCGATCAGAGCCGCGGACCGCTGCTCGCGCGGTCCGTCCAGCCCGTCCACGACCAACCCGCCCGCCGAGGTTTCCCGGACAGTGCGCATCCTAGGTTTGGCCGCATTACCGGCCGAACCGCGGCGCCGGGGCTGGCGGCGTCGACTGTTCGCGCGATCGGCCGGAGACACCGCCATAGTCTAGCGGCGCTGTGGGTATGGTCTCCGCTTCACTCCGGCGTGGCCGTGCAGTGTTCACGTGGTCGCGACACAGTCGGTCAGGTCGACTCGGAGGCTGTGTGCCTGGGTTGGCCGCGGTGGTTGACGCGTAAGCTGCGTGTCTGTGGTTTCGCCGAAGTCCGAGGACATAGCAGTGCCGGTCTCCCTGCCCCCGGAGGATCGGCGTACGAGATTGCTCGCGGCGGCGGCGATCACGCTGGGGCGGTTGTCGAATGTGCTGACTCCGCTGGGTGAGATGTTCGCGGCGCACGGGCATGAGTTGTACCTGGTGGGTGGCAGTGTGCGCGATGCGGTGCTCGGGCGGTTGGGGACCGATCTGGACTTCACCACCGATGCCAGGCCCGAGACCGTGCAGAGCATTCTGCGCGGGTGGGCCGACAATCTCTGGGACACCGGAGGTCTGGCGTTCGGGACGGTGAGCGCGTCGAAGGCGGGGTGGCAGCTGGAGATCACCACGTTCCGCAGTGACAACTACGACCGGGTTTCGCGCAATCCCGTCGTGACGTTCGGCGATACGCTCGAGGCCGATCTGGTCCGGCGCGACTTCACCGTGAACGCGATGGCGGTGCGGGTCGGGGCGGACGGGTCGCTCGAGTTCGTGGATCCGCTGGACGGAATGTCCGCGCTGCTGGCGGGTGTGCTGGACACTCCTGCCGCGCCGGAGGATTCGTTCAACGACGATCCGCTGCGCATGCTGCGTGCCGCCCGGTTCGTCTCGCAGCTGGGGTTCGAGCTCGCGCCGCGGGTGGGAGAGGCAATCGTCGCGATGGCTCCGGAGATCGACCGGATCACCGCCGAACGGGTGCGCACCGAACTGGACAAGATGATCGGCGGTGCATATCCGACCGAGGGCATCGACATCATGTGCGAGACGGGGCTGGCCGAGCGGGTGCTGCCCGAGGTGCCGGCGATGAAGCTGGAGATCGACGAGCACCACCAGCACAAGGACGTCTACCAGCATTCGCTGACGGTGCTGCGTCAGGCCATCGATCAGGAGCACGGCGATCCCGATCTGATCCTGCGCTGGGCGGCGCTACTGCACGATATCGGCAAGCCGCCGACCAAGCGCAACGAGTCCGGCGGCGGGGTGAGCTTCCATCATCACGAGGTGGTCGGCGCGAAAATGGTGCGCAAGCGCATGCGGGCGCTGAAGTATCCGAAGCAGTTCACCGAGGATGTGGCCCGGCTGGTGTATCTGCACCTGCGCTTCCACGGGTACGGCAAGGGACAGTGGACCGATTCCGCGGTGCGTCGTTACGTCACCGACGGGGGTGAGCTGCTGCCGCGCCTGCACAAGCTGGTGCGCGCCGACTGCACCACCCGCAATAAACGCCGCGCCGCCGCGCTGCGCGCCACCTACGACGACCTCGAGACGCGTATCGAGCGCCTACAGCAGCAGGAGGACCTGGAGCGGGTGCGCCCGGACCTGGACGGCAACGCCATCATGGAGCTGCTGGGTCTGGAACCGGGGCCGCAGGTGGGCCGGGCCTGGCGCTACCTGAAGGAACTACGCCTGGATCGCGGGCCCATGACGCGCGAGGAGGCCGAGCAGGCCCTGCGCGAGTGGTGGAACGCGGGCGGGCAATAGTTTCACGGGAAACCGTGATCCCGGGTTTCACGGGAAACCGCGCGTACTTCCCGGCGGGATCCGTCTCTAGAAGATGACCAGCGTCGTTCCCGCGACGATCGCCGAGCGGATCTGAGCCAGATCGAACGATGCGGTGAGTTCGGGGATTTCGAGCTGGAATCGCACGCGATCGCCCTCGCGCCGGGTACTGCGCACGCGGATGTCCTTCGGCAGGTCGGTCAGCGGTATCGGCGCCACGCGGGCCCACCTGCGCGGAATCCGGACGCCACACCGGCTCACCCGATGCACGACGATCGTGAGCAGGTCGTCGATGACCGACGCATCGATCAGGGCGCGCGTGCGCTGCCGTCGATGCCGGCCGACGAGCAGGCCGCTCGGGTCCGCCCCCAGCTCCCAATCGAACTCCCAGGTGTTGAGCCAGTCGAGCAGCGCCGCCGTACTCACGGTGCCGGTGATATCGATCATGCTGGCGCGCACCTTGGTCGGGACGCCCGGAATCAGCCGCACACCGTGCGCGACGACGGTCAGCTCATCGATGGGATACCGGTCCCAGTGCAGTTCCTCGAGCACCGCCTCGACCTCGAAGTTCGCGCCGCGGCGACGGGCGGTCAGCGTCCGCAGGGCGCCCCTCATCTCGTGGCCGAGTATGGCGGCGGTGACCTCCTGGCCGCCGAATCGGCTCAGGATTCCCCCGCTCAGCAGCGTCATCAGCACATCGGGCACCAGCGCGGTGACGGTGCCCGAGCCGAGATCCGCCACCGGGTCGAGCCACGCGGTGGTGAAGCTGCTCCACTGGTCCAGATCCAGCAGACGCCTGCCGAGGCCGAGGGCACGTGACCCGGGTCGCCAGGATCTGGGATCGAAATTGGTGACCATGACTGAGTCGAGCGTACTTGCCGCGATGATCTTCGGCTCTCCCAGATCGGCGACCCCTACTTCTTGGGTCCCTGCTTCTGCGGGTCGTTCAGCGTCGCATGCATGAGGTACACGTTGTAGCTGTTCCAGGCCGAGATCGTGAAGTACAGATCTTTGCCCGTCGACCACGGGTGGATGAAGCCGCCGTAGGCCGTGGGATAGTCGCTCGTATTCACCAGCGGCACCTCATCGGTCCAGGCGCCCTGCGGTGCGTGGGCCGTGCGCAGCACGATGGCTCCCCGGACGGAGTCCAGGTACACCATCTGCCACTGCTGGGTGGAATCGTCGTAGCGGGCCGACAGTTCGCCCGCGAGTCCGGGGAACAGCGGGGTGGCGTCGTTCTCCCGCGCCGGGGCCCAGGTGCCGTGGACCCAGTACTGATAGGCGGATTTGTTCAGCAGCTGGGTGGTGGGCACCCGGGCCAGTCCGATGACCCCGATGCGTCCGTTGGGTGTGCCGAACATATACACGTAGTCGCCGTGCGGCACCATCGTGGTGACCTGGAAGCGGTCGAGGCCGAACATGTTGTCCCACTTGGCGTACTGATCCTCGACCCAGGTCCTGCCGTCGTCGTCGGAGTAGGCCAGGCCGCCGTCGTTGGTCCACCACGTCCCCGGGATCTCGCCCCAGCGGCGCACCGACATATAGCTGATGTACTGCCGCGAGCCGAGGGCGAAGCCGGAGGTCGGGATGACGGTCGTCTCGAAGTTCTTGATCTTGCGGCTGTTCAGCAGTTCGGTGGCGTGGCAGCGGCTGTTCTGGACCATAGTGTCGATCGTCAGGCCCTTGGACAGGTCGTGCTGGGAGCTGTACGCGAGCACGTTACTGCGCCAGTCCTGGTTCACCCCGCCCGCACCGCTGCCGTTCCAGCCCTTGCCGAAGGTGTCGCCGAACAGGACCGCGACCTGACCGGGCTTGGTCTGCCACATGATCCCCAGATCGGTGCCGTCGAGTGACCAGCGCATATCGGTGCGGTTGACCGAGCCGTGGCCGGTGACCTGGTTGACCAGGTCCACCGAGGTGACGGTGCGCGGCGACGGCGCCGCGTCGACCGGTCCGGGCTGGGCCGGATGCACCACCGGGGGCGGCGGCGTTTCCGGCGGCAGGGGCGGCCCGCCGGGGATCGGAATCGGTATCGGCTCGATATCGGGCGTGATCTGGACGTTCGGAATGTTCAACCGCCCGGATCCGCCGCTGGAGCCGTTGCCCGATCCGCTTGCTGAACCACCCGCCGGTCCGGAGTTACCGGGCTGGGCCGGCGTCGAGGGAATTTCGGAGTCCTTCGGATCGGGCAGTACCGATATGGTCCGGTCGTTGCGGATATCCGGGCACGGGTTCCGGCACGGATCCTTCGGCAGCGCCCGGGGATCGATGCGAGTCTTGTTCGGTGGCGGTCCGGGCACCGGCACCGGGGTGATCTGCGGTACCGGAACCGGAATGTTGATGGTCGGCGGCAGCAGCGGCGGTGGCGGCGCGTTCGGATCGGGCTCGCGGGCTCGCGGATCGAAACCGGTTTCACCGCAGGCGTTCACCGGTGGCGGCGCCCAGGGCAGCGGCTCGGCCCGCACCGGAGACGGCACGAGCAGCACACCGATCAGCACTACACCGAAGAATGCGGGCGCACAGGCCTTTTCGAGGCGAGAGGACACGTTCGAACCGCTACTTCCCGGCCTGGACGCGGATTTCACCGACTTGCGCCTCGCCCCGATACTTCGCCAGCAAGCTCTCGGCCTCTCTGAAGTTCCGCTCCGGAATACGCCGAGCCACGGTGATACATCGCACGTTCGGGTGGATGGGCCGGGCACAGCCCGTTCAATCTAGCCGACCTATCGGTGGTAGGAGGGTTGAACGTCGGCGTGGCGGGAAATCGGCGGGGTTCCCCGGGAACCCGCGAGCAAACCGCTGCGTCGAAATCGGTATGACCGACATCGATTACGTGTTCGGCACCGGTGACGGCATCACACACACCTGGTCCTCTCCCGCGGATCTGGACCTGTCCGGCACAGGAGTGTGCGATGCGGTGCGCCTGGATTTCGACGGCTCGGGGCGTGCCGACGACGCGCTGTGGGATTCGGACGGCGACGGCGTCGCCGATATCGCCGCGCTGGATCTGGACGGTGACGGCGTCTTGGACCACTACTTCACCGATCCCAGCGGACTGGGCACCTGGAACCATCAGATCTGGCCGATAGCGACCTGACCGTGACAGCGACGATCCCCAGCGCATAGCATCCGGCGCCCGCCAGCACCACGCCGAACGAGCGCCCGTCGGCCGGGATGAGCAGCGCCGCCACGCCGAGTGCGAGCACGAAGGCGATGTTGAAGACGGTGTCCTGTAGCGCGAACACCTGGCCGCGCCGCGTGTCGTCGATATCGATCTGCATCGCGGCGTCGCCGGTGAGCTTGATCATCTGCCCGGCCAGGCCCAGCAGGAACGCCCCGGCCAGCAACAGGTGGCCGGCCGCGCCACGGCCCGTGCCGGTCGCCAGGGTGATCGGCGTGACCAGCGTCAACTGCACCACCAGGGCCGTGCACAGGCCCGCGACGACGGTGCGCGAGCGGCCCAGGCGAGGGATCGTCAGCGGTGCGACCACCGCCGCGACCAGCATCCCGATGGCGGTGGCGGCGATCGCGACACCGAATCCGACCAGGCCGCCGCCGAGCGAGCCCGCGCCGCCCGCCGCGCTGCGCAGAACCAGCACCATGAGCAGGGTGTCCGCGCCGAACACGATGCGATGCACGCCGATCCCGATCATCGCGGTGGTGCATTCCACCGATTCCCACACCGCACCGGCGCCCGTCCGCAGTCCGGTCAGAATGGCCCGGACCGAGCTCACCGTGCTACCCGACTCCCCCGCATCCGGCCCCAGCGCCCGGGGACGGAACCGGGCCGCGCACACCGCACCGACGATGGATCCGCCCGCACTGGCGCCCACCGCGACCGCGCCGGACAGATTCCCGGCGCCGATGACGCCGATGATCCCCACCGCGGCGGCGGCGCCGGCCCCGGCGCACCCCGATGCGACGGTCGCCAGTACCGAATTCGTCGGGACCAGCCAGCGCCGGTCCAGGACGCGCGGCAGCGCCGCGGACACCCCCGACAGCACGAACCGGCTGACCCCGACCACCGACAGCGCGAGGAGTAGCAGCGGTGTCTCCCGCACGCCCGTGCCCAGCGCGACGGCCGTCGCACCGATCAGCAAGGCACGCAGAACATTCGCTGTCAGCAGCACCGAACGGCGGTCCCAACGGTCCAGCAGCGCACCGGCATAGGGGCCGATCACCGAATACGGCAGCAGCAATACGGTGAATCCGGCGGCGATCGCGAGCGGATCGGTCTGCCGCTCGGGGTTGAACAGGATGGCTCCGGACAGGGCCGCCTGGAACATCCCGTCCCCGAACTGCCCCGCGAAGCGGACCAGCGCCAGCCGCGGAAGTTCAGGGCCCGAGCGCCGCAACCCGCGCAGCGCAGCTCGCCGTGCGGCCCATCCGCGCGCGGGCATGTCCTCGCGCGCGGTCATGTCGTCACCTCGGCTGTGAATGATCGTCCTCCGCATCGCTCGGGCGTCGGTGACCCGGCTCGCTCGGCGCGAGGGTGTAACGGATACGCGTTCTCGCCCTTTTCGTGAACCGTACCGGGGCCGATTCCGTGCCGCGGATGCCGAATGGTTGCTGCGCCTGATACGGCGACATGGGCGATGGTGTGGCAAGCTAGGATTTAAGAGGAATTCGAGGTCTGGGGCTCGTACCACGGCTCGTGTCGTCCCCCGGCCTGAACAGTGATCGGTGCTCGGCCCGAGAGGAGGACCGCGGTGTCCACACTCACGACCCCTCACATCGACGTTCATCGCGGTGGCGACCGCATGAAAACCCGTGTGGCGTGGCTGGATTCCAAGCATTCGTTCTCGTTCGGCGAGCATTACGACCCCGAAAACACCCATCACGGACTGTTATTGGTGAACAACGAGGACATCGTCCGTCCCGGTGAGGGTTTCGAGACGCATCCGCATCGGGATATGGAAATCGTCACCTGGGTGCTCAGTGGCTCTCTGGTACACCAGGATTCGCTGGGGCACAACGGCATCATCTATCCCGGACTCGCGCAGCGGATGAGCGCCGGCACCGGAATCATGCACTCGGAGAAGAACGATTCGTGGCAGCTGCCCGCCGCACAGGGCGGCACGGCCGAGCACAGCGATCCGGTGCATTTCGTGCAGATGTGGGTGGTGCCCGATGAGCCCGGCCTGGAACCCGGCTACCAGCAACTCGACATCGATGACGAACTCGCCGCCGGTGCTCTGGTGACGGTGGCCTCCGGCCTGCCGCGCTATCGGGACCGCACGGCGATCGCCATCAACAGCAGCCACTCGGCCATGCATGTGGCGAATGTGGGGCTGCCCGGTCGCCCGGCCGTGGTCGAGCTTCCCGAGGCGCCGTACCTGCACCTGTTCGTGGCCGAGGGCGAAGTGGAGATGGAGGGCCTCGGCATGCTCTACGCCGGGGACGCGGTACGCCTGACCCGCAGTGGCGGCCAGCGGATCACCGCGCATGTGCCCTCGGAGATCATCGTGTGGGAGATGCACGCGCGGCTGGGCGGGCAATAGTCCGCGCCATTCCGGACACGCCGCCGGCCAACACGCCGACGCGAAGCAGCGGCGGTAGGACGGCCCGGCAATAACATCGGCACTCGATACGAACCCGGCATATCGTAGGGTGAACGAGAGGACTGCCATGACGGAGTATCCCCCGCCCTATCCGTCGCCGCGGCCGGGTGAGGATCCGGCCGGGCAATACGGCAACTATCCGTCGTCCGGGAACTATCCGCAGCCGGGCGGTTATCCGCCGCCTCCGGGCGGCTATCCGACCCCGCCGGGGGAATATCGGCCGCGGGGCGGCCGGGGTCTGGCCGTCACCGCCCTGGTGCTGGGCCTGCTGGCCCTGCTCAGCTGCTGGACGGTGTTCGGCGGCGTCGTGTTCGGAGTCCTCGGTCTGATCTTCGGCCTCATCGCCATCGTCAAGGCCCGCCGGGGCACCGCCGCGGGTGGCGGGATGGCGATCACCGGCACGGTGCTCGCGCTGCTGGGCCTGATCGGTGCGATCGCGATCGGCGTCGTGGCGGGCAACTGGGTCATGAACCACGGCGGCACCGACTACAAGACATGTGTGCAGCAGGCGAACAACGATCAGGCGAAGCTGCAGAAGTGCTCCGACGACCTGAAGTCGAGTCTGCAGAACGTGCCTCCCACGACGCCCTGAGATCCGCTCACCGCACCGGTGAGCCGCAACTGCGGATCGCCTCGATGACCTCGGCCAGATCGGGTCGGAAGTGTCCGTCGGGTGAGTCGATCCACACCCGGTAGCCGGTGCGCTCGTCGGCCGGGGAGGGCAGCACGATCCAGGTGCCCGGCTGTGCCAGCGCGGAGTATTGCCCGATCAGGGCCGTCAGGACCGCCGTATCCGGGGTGGAGACGTCGGCGTGCTCGGTCAGGAAGGTCCAGCGGTGTGAGCGGGGATGTCCGATGATCGGGCCGCAACGGGATTGCCCGGGCGTTTCCGGCCGTTCGGTGGCGCGCAGCCGTTCGCGCGTCAGCGCACCCAGTGGCGCGGGTACGGTGATCGCCCCGACCACGCCGATCTCCACCATGATCCGGCCCAGAGCTTGGTCGACCACGCCGTAGAGACCGTTCTCCTTGCGATACCTGCGACAGCGTTCCAGCGCTTCCTGTGCGGTGGCGAACGATCCCGGGGTATCCATGGTGAGCCTCTCATTTTGTGAGTGCAGTCACACCGTTTACTCGACGGTAATCCTAGGCAATCAAAATGACAATAGTCACACGATAGGGATTCTCCCGGCGTACCATCGGCGACCATGGCACCTGTGTCCCCCACGGTGGCCCGGTGGGAATTGGTTCTGCGCCTGCGTGAGCTGCGAGAACAGCGCGGATTCGATTCGGCCACCTTCGCCCGGCGGGTCGGCTTCACCCCCGCGAACTGGTCGCACGTCGAGAAGGGCCGGCGGGTGCTCACCGTGAATACCATCGGCCCGGTGCTGGAGTTGCTGGATGTTTCCGAGGAGGAGCACGAGGAGTTGCTCGCGCTGTTGCAGACCAGCAAGGAACGCGGCTGGTGGGCCAAGAATTCGGCGCTGACCGGGCCGGAGCTGCAGCGTTACTACGGTATGGAATACGGCGCGGACAGCATCCGCAGCTACGACAGCCTGGTGATTCCGGGTCTGCTGCAGACACAGGACTACGCGCGGGCGCTGATCAGCGCGGATGTGATGATCCGGCCGGTGCAGGTGGAGCAGCTGGTCGCGGTGCGGATGCGGCGCCAGCAGCGCCTGCGCGGCCCGGAGCGGGCGGATCTGACCGCGGTGGTCGGCGAGGCGACGCTGTTGCAGCAGATCGGCGGCCCCAAGGTGCTACGCGGGCAACTGGAGTACCTGGCGGATCTGCTGGAGGAGCTGGACACGATCGAGATGCGGGTGATCCCGTTCGACGCCAGCGCCGGGGCGATCCTGGGTGGGGCGAGTTTTCATCTGCTGGACTTCGCGGGTCAGACGCTGCCGACCTTCGGATGGGTCGAGAGCGCGGTATTCGGCGGTGCGGTCGACAACCCGGATCAGGTCCGTGACCTGGCGTTCGCCTATGTCCGCGCACTCGACCAATCCCTCAGTCGCACTGACTCATTGGCGCTGATTCGCAAGTATTCGCGCGTGTAAAATTCTGCTCATGCCCAGCATCGCCAGGTATCGGCCCGCGGCCACCGGCTGGTTCACCTCGACCCGTACCAACAACGGGAATCAGTGCGTCGAGGTTCGGTTCGACGGCGCTGCGGTGCACATCCGGGACAGCAAATTCCGACGCGATCCGGCGCACCGCCCGGCCGAGGAGCCCGTCATCACCGTCGACGCCCGGGAATGGATGCGGTTCCTGGCCGCCGTGCTCGCCGGGGCCGGTGCGGACGGCCAACTCGGCGCCGAGCCGGCGGGCGGTGGCCGGATGAAGGTCCGGCACGGTGCGGTGGAGTTGACGTACACCCCCGGTGAATGGGCCGCGTTCCTGGCCGGGGCGCGGGACGGGGAGTTCGACCGGGCGCCCGCCCCGGCGTGAAGGAGGCCACTATCGGATTCGGCCACGGCGCGGATCGGCGTGGATCGGCATACTGGACGTCGTGACTGCAGACGTGACGAGTTCCTCCGGCATAGATCTGACCTACCGTGACGACGCCGTGCGGGTGCAGGACGACCTGTTCGCGCACGTCAACGGCCATTGGCTGGACGCGTACGAGATTCCGGCCGACCGTGCGGTCGACGGCGCCTTCCGGACGTTGTACGACCGGGCCGAGCTGGACGTGCAGGAGATCATCAAGGCCGCCGCCGCATCCGATGCCGCCCCGGGGTCCGAGGAGCGCAAGATCGGCGATCTGTACAACAGCTTCATGGACGAGGCCGCCGTGCGCGCCGCGGGTCTGACCCCGATCGCCGGCGAACTGGCCGCGGTGGCGGGTGTCACCGATCGCGGTGAGTTCGCGGCGCTGCTGGGCCGGTTGCAGCGCACCGGTGTGGGCGGCGGATTCTTCTACTACGTCGACACCGACGACAAGAATTCCGAGCGCTACGTGGTGCAGGCGAGCCAGGCGGGTATCGGCCTGCCCGACGAGTCCTACTACCGCAGTGACGATTACGCCGAGATTCGGACCAAATACGTCGCGCACATCGGGCGCATGTTCGCCCTGGCCGGCCTCGACCTCGACGCGCAGCGCGTCTTCGAGCTGGAAACCAAGCTGGCCGCGGCGCATTGGGATGTGGTGCGCCGCCGCGACGCCGAATTGAGCTACAACCTTACCACATTCGCCGAGCTCACCGCCGAGAGTCCCGAATTCGACTGGGCCGCATGGACCGAGGCCCTGTCCGAGGGCGTGGACCGGCCGGGCACGGAGCTGTTCGCCGAGGTGGTCGTGCGCCAGCCGGATTACCTGCGCACCTTCGCCCGGCTGTGGGCCGCCGAGCCCCTGGCGGACTGGCAGGCGTGGGCCAGCTGGCGCATCGTGCGGGCGCGCGCCCCGTACCTCACCGACGAGATCGTCGAGGAGAGCTTCGATTTCAACGGCCGCACGCTGACCGGCGCCCAGGAGAACCGGGAGCGCTGGAAGCGCGGCGTGGCGCTGGTACAGGATCTGCTCGGCGAGGCGGTCGGCAAACTGTATGTGCAGCAGCACTTCCCGCCGGAGGCCAAGCAGCGCATGCAGGTGCTGGTGGCCAATCTGACCGAGGCCTACCGCCGTAACATCTCCGAGCTGGAGTGGATGAGCCCCGCGACGCGTGAGGCGGCGCTGGCCAAGCTGGATAAGTTCACCCCGAAGATCGGCTACCCGGACCGCTGGCGCGACTATTCGCAGGTGCCGGTCGATCCGACGGATCTGGTCGGCAACTACCGCAACGGTTATGCCGCCGACCACGACCGCGATCTGAACAAGCTGGGCGGCCCGGTCGATCGCGACGAGTGGTTCATGACCCCGCAGACGGTCAACGCCTACTACAACCCGGGCATGAACGAGATCGTCTTCCCCGCCGCGATCCTGCAGCCGCCGTTCTTCGATATGAACGCCGACGACGCCGCCAACTACGGCGGTATCGGCGCGGTGATCGGCCACGAGATCGGCCACGGCTTCGACGATCAGGGCGCCAAGTACGACGGCGACGGCAACATGATCGACTGGTGGACCGACGAGGACCGCACCGAATTCGGCAAGCGCACCAAGGCGTTGATCGACCAGTACAGCGCCTTCTCCCCCAAGGGCCTGGCCGACAACCACAAGGTCAACGGCGAGTTCACGATCGGCGAGAACATCGGCGACCTAGGCGGCCTGTCGATCGCCCTGGTGGCGTACAAGATCGCCCTCGGCGACGCCGAGCCCCCGGTCATCGACGGCCTTTCCGGCCTGCAGCGCGTCTTCTACGGCTGGGCCCAGGTGTGGCGCACCAAGGCTCGCCAGGAGGAAGCCATCCGCCGCCTGGCCGTCGACCCGCACTCCCCGCCGGAGTTCCGCTGCAACGGCGTCGTGCGTAACTTGGACACCTTCCATGAAGCGTTCGACGTGAATCCGGGCGATGACCTGTACCTGGAACCAGCTGAGCGCGTACGCATCTGGTAGATCGGTGGATCGCGGGTCTTGGCCGAAGACGGCTGAGGCCCGCACGCTGTCGGCACTTAGTGCGAGTAGGGATCGGTGAGCGGATTGGGCGTGCGTGCGACTTCGAGCGCGGCGTCGGGGAAGCGGGGTCCGGCGACGTAATACCGCGCGCGAGTGCGGCCGACCGATTCGAGTACACCGACGGTGACCAGGTCGCGCAGATCGCGTTGTGCCTGCTGCAAACTCAGCCCCTCCGACTGTTCATAGCGGGTGCGTCGCACCCGGCCCGACATTGCCACGTCGTGCAGGGCTGCGACGACCCGTTCGTCGAGTGCGCTGGTCGCGGCGAATTCGTCCAGCAGTGTCCATACCTTCCCGGATCTAGCCCACCGAGCGTGCACGGTCTGTGCCTGTTGGTGGTAGGCAACCAGACTGAACCGAATCCATTCCGAAACGTCCTGGCTCGGTCGATAGATGTTGCCGCGCCTACCGAGCACCTGGTAGTACTCCCATGTATTGCCGGGGCGTCCCAGCCATGCCTCGATGGACGAGAATTCCGGTGCGAGTACACCTTCCCGGGCGATCAGCAGCGTTTGCAGTGAGCGTGACATCCGGCCGTTGCCATCAGCCCACGGATGGATCGACACCAGGTGCAGATGCGCCATCGCGGCACGGATCAGTGGATGGGTGTCGTCGGGGGTGTTGAGCCACTCGGTGAGTTCGGTCATCAAACCTGGTACTCGGCCGACTTCGGGCGCGGTGTAGGCGGCAATGCTCGGATCGCGAGGATCGGTCACGTACACAGGCCCGCGCCGCCACTGTCCTGCGGGCTTGCGCGGGGAATGCCTGTGTCCCTGCAACATCCAGTGCATCGCATTGAGTTGCCCTGCGCTGTAGGCGAAGTCGTCCACATCGTGCAATGTCTGGATATAGGTCATCATCTGCTCGTAGGCGAGGGTCTCGGCGCGGTTCTCATCGGATACGTCGACGTCGCGCTCGCCGGCCATCAGATCCTCCACGTCGATCGTCGAGACCTTGAAGCCCTCGATCGAGTTGGAAGCTGCCACGGCATCCGCCGTCAGAAATTTGCGTAGACCACCGGCCCACTTCCCCGGCTGCGCCTGAAGCTGATGGCGCAGCTCATCGCGCATCCGATCGACGTCTGTCAGGACGCGGGCATCGTCTGCCGTCAGTGGTGGAGTCGGAAATAGCACCCCTTCAGGTTAAGATGATTTAATCATTACGTCAATGCGACACCAGGCCGCAGATTGCTCTACTTCGGCAGTTTCGGTTTGATCTGGCGGGTGTAGATGCTGTGGAGTTGGTTCTGGACGTCGGCGAAGACGGTGGCGGGGTTCTTGTTCTGCAGGCCGATCTGTTCCAGGCCGGTGCCGATGATCTGGTCGGCGCCGGGGAGGAAGACTCGGCCGTAGTCCTGGGATTTGGTCAGTGGGAGTTGGTTGATGGCCGTTTGGTAGTTGGGGTTCCTGGCCAGGAACGCCATTTCCGACGGGTTCTGCTGGGCCGACTTGCGAACCGGGATGTAGCCGGTGGCCTGGGTGAAGTAGACGGTATTGGTGGTGTTGGTGACGAACTCGATGAATTTGAGCGCGTTGATTTTCCGGGCGTCCGAGATGCGGGCCGGGATGGCCAGGCCCGCGCCGCCGGTGGTGCAGCCGGGGCCGTGCGGATGCGGCAGGAAGTCCGTGGCGTAGGAGAGTTTGCCCTTGGCGTTGGCGTCGACACCCGCGAGATCACCGGTGGACAGGACCGCCGAGGCGACCACGCCGGTACCGAAGTCGGTGGCCGCTTGGGGGCGGATGCTGGCATACTTATTCCCGTTGGTCATCTCGCGCAGGGCGTTTCCCGCGGCGATCGTGGCCGGCTCGGTGAATTTCAGGGTCCAGTCGTCGGAGTATCCGCCGCCGAAGGTCCAGATCGGTCCCTCGAATGTCCAGGCCAGATAGTTCGCGGCGTTGTACCAGCCGTGCGCCCATTTGCGCGGGCCGAGCACGCTCTGAATCTTCGGGCCCCACTCGGCGAACTCCTGCCAGCTCTGCGGACCGCGTTGCGGCAGACCGGCCTTGGACCAGACGTCCTGGTTGTAGACGAAGATCTGGGTGGACCGGCAGTACGGCAGCGCGTAGTGCTTGCCCTGGAACTCGTAGTCGCCGGCGAAGGTGTCGACGTAGTCGTCCAGCCGCACCCCGGCCGCGACGAAGTAGGGGTCCAGTGGCGTGATCGCCTGGTTGATCGCGAAATTGAACCACCAGACATCGGACAGGATGACGATATCGGGCAGTTGACCGCCTACCAGCGCCGCGTTGAACTTCTCGGCCACTTCCTCGTAGCCCTTGCCCGCATCGATCAACTGCACCCGCAGCCCGGGATGCGCCTCCTCGAAACGCTTGATCATCTCCAGTTCCTGCGGTTTGGAGGTGCCGGGATGATTGGACCAGAAGGTGATCGTGTTCGGGTCGCCGCCCTGAATACCGTTGCCGCCCATGCCGGCACAGGCCGCGGCGGCCAGACCCGTCGCGGCGGTGGCCGCGCCCAGGAACCGGCGCCGCGACACAGCATTGTTCGTCACCGCAATCACCGTGCTTTTCTTGTCGGGGTCAGCCTTTGATGGCACCGGAGGTCAGGCCCTTGATCATGTGGCGCTGCAGGATGAGGAACACCACCAGGATCGGCACCATGGTGAGCAGGGTGCCCGCCATGACCGGACCCCAGTTGGTGACGCTGGGATTCTCGGTGTTCTGCAACAGCGTCAGGCCGACGGGCAGCGTCGCCACCCGCGAGTCGTCCGCCATCAGGAACGGCCAGAGGTACTCGTTCCACTCGTTGACCAGCGTGACGACGGCGAATGCCACCATCGTCGGCCCCGACATCGGCAGTACGATCCGGGTGAGCAGCCGCCACCAGCCGGCGCCGTCGATGCGCGCCGCCTCGATCACCTCGGCGGGCAGCGACAGGAAGTGGTTGCGCATCAGGAAGGTTCCGAAGGCCACTCCGCACAGTGGGATGATGATGCCTTGGAAGGTATTTCGCCAGCCGAGTTCGGCGATGATGGCGTAATTGGAGATCACGGTGATCTGGTTGGGCACCATCAGCGCCGCGATGATCACCAGGAACACCAGGTTCTTGCCCGGGAACCGAAGGAACACCAGGCCGTACGCGCTGATGATGCCCAGCACGAACTTCACACCGGCCACGATCGCCGTGACGATCAGCGAGTTGCGCAGGAACCGCCAGAACGGCAGTGTCGTGGTGGCCTCGCGGTAGTTCCCCGGATGCCAGGTGTGCGGCCAGTACGTCGCCGGTTGGGTGTAGATGTCCGGGCGCGCTTTGAACGAGGTGATCACGATCCAGAACAGCGGCACCCCGACGATGATCAGCACGCACACCATCGCGGCGTAGCCGAGCAGGGTGGCCGCGAACTTGCGGCGCTGGTAGCTCACCGGTCCTCCCGATCCATGACGCGGACCTGCACGAGCGTGATGATCAGCAGCACCACGAACATGATCGTCGCGACCGTCGCGCCGTAGCCGGCCCGGAAGTTGCGGAAGGATTCCAGATAGACCTGGTAGACCATGGTGGTGGTGCCGGTGCCCAGGGGGCCGCCGCGGGTCATCACGTTGATGATGTCGAACACCTGCAGGGAGTTGAGCATCACCGTGATCGACAGGAAGAAGGTGGTCGGCCGCAACTGCGGGAGCACCACGTGCCAGAACCTGCTCCAGGTTCCCGCGCCGTCGATCTGGGCCGCCTCGCTCAGTTCCGGCCGAACCCCTTGCAGCGCGGCCAGATAGATGACGAAGCTGTAGCCCAGGTTCTTCCAGATATAGGTGATGGTCACCATGAACAGCGCCCAGTGCGAATTCTGGTAGAAGTCCGGCGCATCGGCCACGCCGAGTCGATGTAGCAGATCCTGCACCAGGCCGAAGCTGGGGTCGAAGATGAACTGGAAGGCCACGCCGATCGCGGCGCCGGAGATGACGAACGGCGCGAAGATCACCGAGCGGACCACATTGCGCCCGAACAGCTTCCGGTCCAGCAGCAGCGCCAGCGCCAGGCCGAGGATCATACTGCCCGCGACCGCGGCCACGGTGAAGATCACCGTATTGCCGACGATCTGCCAGGAATCGCTGCGGCCCAGCCATTCTCGGTAGTTGGACAGTCCGATGAAGTGTGCGATCGGATCGGCCAGATTCCAGTCGGTGAACGACAGCCGGATATCGTCGATCAGCGGCCGGTAGACGAACAGGCCGAGCAACACCAGATTGGGCAGGACGAGCACGAGGAACAGCCCGTAGTCGCTCCAGGGCCGCCCGCGCAGGCCGCGAGCGCGGCTGTGTGGCAGTACACGTTCGGGTCGCGGTCGCACCGCGGCAGTGTCGCGGTTTCGGGCCAATGATCGGTTAACCGTCGCCGCCCACCCGCTGAACTGTTCGCGCGGTGGATCGGTCGTAACCGTCCCCTCCTCGGGCACACCGGACATGCGCCGAATCGTAAGGGCAGCCGACTGATCGCAGGAGCGAATCGCGGATGAACTTCAGTCGGAGATCACGACAACAAGAGCCTGCGCGTCATCCCGGCGCGCTTCTGGCGGGATCCACTGGTATCGAGCTGATTTCGATGGATTCCAGCCAAAAGCATGCCGGTATGACGGGGATCGGCAGGCGAGGGTGGGGGTTACATCCAGTCGCCCATGCCGTCGCTGTGGCTGGCGGTGCCGCCGTCGGTGTTCTTCACGATGACCGGATCACCCTTCTGGGAGTTGTCGAAGAACCATTCGGCGTCGGCGGTGCTGACGTTCAGGCAGCCGTGGCTGACATCCGAGTTGCCCTGCTGGGTCACGGACCATGGCGCGGCATGCAGGAAAATGCCGTTGTTCGCCAGCCGACTGGCATATTCGACTTCGAGCTTGTAGCCCTCCGGGGAGGTATCCGGCACACCGAAGGTGGCCGAATCCATGATCATCTTGCGATTCTTCTCGCCGACGTAGTAGGTGCCGTTGGGCGTCGGGTGGGCGGACTTGCCCATCGATGTCGGCATGGTCTTGATGACCTGGCCGTTCTTGGTGATGGTGATCAGGTGGTTGGCGTCGTCGGCGGTGGTGACGAACGCGTCGCCGATCGAGTAGGCGACCTTGGTACCGCCCGCCTCGACGGTGATCTTGTCGTGCGCGGGCCAGAAGCTCTCCGGGCGCCAGCGCAGCTGTTTGTCGCCGTACCAGTAGAAGTGACCCTTCACCGGGCTCGTGGAGGTGATCCGAACGGCCTTCTCGGCGGTGGCGTGGTCGCTCACCGGCTCCTTGAAGTTGATGAAGACCGGCTCCGCGACGCCGACGACATCGCCGTCACCGGGGCTGAGTACCGGCGCGGCGAAGTTGGCCTTCGGCAGCGGCGGCGGGCTCTGCACAGGTGCGGCGCCGGGCGCGGGCTGCGGAGCCTGCACGATCGGGGAGGTGCCGACGTCGGGGCCGCCGGGCCACAGTGGCGCGGCCGAGGCGGTCGCGGTGGCCAGCCCACCTGCGGCGACCACCGCGAGCGATAGGGCCCCGATTCGCATTGCCCGGGATGCCTTGTCTCGCACGGGTTTCCGACAGGTGGTGTTGCGCAAGGCCGTTCGTCCTCTCAATCCTTCATCACACGCGCGTATGCGCGGAAGATCTTGCTCGCGATCACAACGAAATCTGTATCGCCCCCAGCCCGGTTTCCATTACTACATCTCTCGCCGCCGGCAGCCAATCGCCCAATGCGAGTTATGGACTCGGGTCCGTGATGGTGTCTTGCGTCACCCATGCCGGGTGGCGGCATGAATCCGGGGGTATCCGCCGTTCCCGGCGGTACGGAGCGAGCGCATGCGCAGCAATCGGACAAGAGAAACAAATCATGGTCAGAAGCTGCTGTGAGGCAAATCACGGTTTTGACCGGGGCGGGACAGAACGTTGAAGGTAATTCCGGCGCGCGGCCCAGTAGCGATGTTGTGCGGCACCGACAGCGGCCTCGGTCCGCGCGCGTAGCGCGGCGTCAGCGCCAGCTCGGACCGGGACAGTATGGTGGCCAGCGCGATATGCAGTTCGTAGTCCGCCAGCGCGGCCCCCAGGCAACGCCGGTGTCCGCCACCGTACGGAGCGAATTCGAACGGGCCGTAGTGGCGCTCGAGGAAGCGTTCGGGCCTGAAGCTCGCCGCATCCGGCCAGACCGCGGGATCCGAATGCAGCAGCGGCACCGCGATTCCCATCGTGTCCCCCGCACCGAGTTCGACGCCGCACAGCGTGAACGGCCCGGTGAGGCGGCGCAGCACGATCGGCACCGGGGGGTGCAGCCGCAGCGTCTCGGAACAGACCGCGTCCAGATACGGCAGCTCTAGCGCGGCGAGCGGTTCGGCGTCGGGATCCAGCTCGGCGCGTAGCCGGTGCAGTGCGTGCGGGTGCCGGTGCAGCCGGTACAGCGCCCAGACCAGAACGGTCGCGGTCGTCTCGTGCCCGGCGACCACCAGGGTGCGCAGTTGGTCGAGCAACTCGTCGTCGGTGAGTGCGGCGCCGTCGTCGTAGCGGGCGGCCAGCAGCATCGCGAGGATATCCGTCCCGGATGTGCATGCCGCGCGCCTGGTTTCGATCTCCGCGCGCAACAGCGTGTCGAGGTGGTCCCGGGCGGCCAGGAACCGATCCCACGGCGAATGTCCGAATGCGCTGCGCCGCAGACTCGGAACCAGCATCAACGGCTCGGAGAAGGTGCTCAGGAACCGCATCACGGCGGCGATGTATTCGGCGCGGCGGGAGGGGCTTTCGATACCGAGAACCGCACCCAGGATGACGCGGAGGGTGATCGCCCGGGCTGCCGTCCGCGCATCGATTCGGGCTCCCGGCCGCCACGGCGGACCCGCTCCCCGTCCGTCCATCTCCTCGCGCACCGAATCGCGGATCGCCTCGGCGTACTGCGTCATTCGCGCCCGGTGAAACGCAGGAGCCAGCAGCGCGCGATCGCGACGATGGCGCTGATCGCGCGCGAGGATCAGCGAGGCCGGGCCCACCAGCGGCTCGATCGGATTCGGCAGCGGTGGCACCATGAGTTCGAGCGGCGCGCGCAGCAACTCGCGCGCCCCGGCCGGGCTCCCGGTGAACAGCCCGCCGCCGAATCCGGGGAACCCCACCAGGAACGGATCACCGTCGCGAGCGCGTCGCCAGTGGAAATACCGTTGGAAGTCGACACTCGCGGCCAGGGCGTGCGCCAGCGCCGGGCGCGGCGCCCGCAAGGGCTTCCCGTGCGCACCCGCCGACACGTTCATGTTGCCGCGGCCATCTCCGGACCTCCCTGTCGCCGTATGGCGGTCGGTTCCACTGGACGTCGTCGCGGCCGGGTCTGCTGTCGCCGCGACGTTGCCTGTGGATCAGCGTAACGGCAAGTCTGCCTGCCAGTGTCCCGGCGGCGTCTCCCGAATCCCCGACCGCGGCGCGGCAGTTTCCCACCGGGACGGTCCGGCGGACCGTAGCGTGAGGTCAATGGGTACAACGGAGTTGCCGAGGCTGCGTTCGGCGACCGGGCGGTGGATCGTGGTGGCCACCGTCCTGGGGTCCTCGGTGGTCGGGCTGGACGCCACGGTCGTCAACATCGCGCTGCCCCGCATCGGCGCCGCCCTGCACACCGGGGTGTCCGGACTGCAGTGGACGGTGAGCGGGTACACCCTGACCCTGGCCTCGTTCATCCTGCTCGGCGGGTCGCTCGGCGACCGGCTCGGCCGCCGCCGGATATTCATCTGGGGCACAATCTGTTTCGCCATCTCCTCGGTGGTCTGCGGTGCGGCGGTGAACATCGAGATGCTGGTGGCCGCCCGCATCGTGCAGGGCGTGGCCGGTGCGCTGCTCACACCCGGCAGCCTGGCGCTGATCTCCTCGTCCATCGACGAGCGCGATCAGGGGTCGGCGATCGGCCTGTGGTCCGGCTTCGGCGGAATCGCCGGGGCCGCAGGGCCGTTCCTGGGCGGCTGGCTGATCGAGGTGGCCACCTGGCGCTCGATCTTCCTGATCAATATCCCGCTCGCCGCGGTGGTGGTGGCCGTCTCGCTGCGGCACGTGCCGGAGAGCCGGGATCCGCGAGCGCCCGCGCGCCTGGATGTGCCCGGTGCGCTGGTGGTGGCGTTGGCGCTGGGCGCGCTGACCTTCGGGCTGATCGAATCGCTGTGGGTGGCGGTGGTCGTGGGTCTGGTGCTGCTCGGTGTGTTCGTGGCGGTCGAGATGCGCAGCGACCATCCGCTGGTACCGCCCGCGCTGTTCGCCTCCCGGGTCTTCACCGCGGCCAACCTGGTGACCCTCGCGGTCTATGCCGCCCTGGGTGGGGTCTTCTTCCTGCTGGTGCTGCAGCTGCAGCAGGTCGCGCACTTCTCACCGCTGCTGTCCGGCGTGGCGACGTTGCCGATGACCGTGCTCATGCTGGCGCTCTCGGCGAGGGCCGGGCGCTGGGCGCAGCGGCACGGGCCGCGGCTGCCGATGACGATCGGTCCGCTGCTGGGTGCGGCCGGGCTGATGTTGCTGCTGCGGATCGGCCCCGGCTCGGGGACCGTGGGCGGCTATCTGCGCGATGTGCTGCCCGGCGTGCTGGTGTTCGGGCTGGGTCTGTCGGCACTGGTCGCCCCGCTGACCGGGGCGGTGCTCGGCGCGGTGCCCAGTACCGAGGCCGGCATCGCGTCCGGGGTCAACAACGCGGTCGCCCGCACCGCGCAGTTGCTCGCGGTCGCCGCGCTGCCCGGACTGGCCGGAATATCGGGTTCGATCAGGGACGCGGCCGTCATCGATCACGGCTTCGCCGTGGCCATGTGGATCTGTGTCGGCCTGCTGCTGGTCGGTGCGGCGCTGGCGGCCGTACTGCTGGGCGGTTCGCGCGATCGCGGTACGCATCGGCCGACGGATGTGGACTGCCTGCCGAACTGCGGGGCGGTCACCGGCCCGGCCGTGCAGCCGCGGTCGCCGGGAAACGCGGCGGGGCGGTGATTCGAGACCGACTGCTCGAATCACCGCCCCGCGGCATCGGTTTCCCTACGGCGATCAGATCGGGTGGTAGCCCGAGCCCGCGCCGCCGCGCACGTTGAGATCGTGCATGATCGCATTCATGTTGGTGCCGACCTCGGGACCGAAGCAGGCCACGGCGAGATAGGCGTTCACCATGCCGACCAGCGTCGTGCCCATGACCACCGGTGCGCCGGAATCGCCCTCCACGACGCACATCTGCGACCACGTCTCATCGGTCTGGAAGATATCGCCGTAGGCGACGCCGCAGGTGTTGCCGGTGGTGCGGCCCTCCTTGCAGACGATGGCCGGGAACTGGGCCGGCGCGCCGACCCGGGTGATCGCCAGATTGCCCACCCGGTTCACCGGGACGATCTTGCCCGGATCGAATTCGATGACCGCGTAGTCCAGATCGTGGTTGGAGTAGACGAAGTGACCGATCACTCCGGCGCCCCGGTTCTGCTCGGACCAGACCTGCGCACCCGCCTCGCCACAGTGTCCGGCGGTCAGGCCGACCAGCCGACCGGCTCGGTCGTGCCCGATGGTGGTGACCGTGCACTCGAATTGATTGTCGATGATGATTCCGGAACCGCCGCCGATGACCGGTGGCCCGGCGGCTGCCTGCGCGACTCCCGCGCCCATCCCGATCAACGCCGCGCCGATGGCCACGGCGAAGGCGGAACGCGCCGCCTTGGCGAGTGTGGTGAACATGTCCCTCCAGAGACGTCGGAAGCCCGCACGATATCAACCCTTGTCCTACTACATCCTGTCAGTATTCGCGTGCCGACTCCTCGTGCGCGGCTGCGGAGTTTGCCGATCCGATGCCGATGATCGGGGATGTAGCCGGATGCCGGGCCGTGCCGCGACCCGGCGCGTCGCCTCTCGACACGGGCGGTTCTCGGCACGCGTGCGGGTCGATCGGGCGATAGGCTCACCCGTGATTCGACCCGATCAATAATTTGGATAAATGGATTCCGGTTTATCTTCCGAGACGCGCGAAAAGTTGGACATTTGTTCAGGATTGCGAAGTCGGTACCAGGTAACAGCGCCGTGATTTGTGGCATTTACCAACGGATTTGTTCGATATCACAGCCTTTTGACGGGGGTGACCTCGGTCTATGACCGGGGTCACCGATGGTGATGTGTTTTTCCTAACTCCGTAGTAAGGTGCGTCAAGCAAAACAGTCGTCGGCGCTCCTTGCCGACGCCGAGGAGGGTTCGCTAGTGCAGTTCACCACCGACAGCCCGGGCGGGCCGCAGGCTGTCCGCCCAGCGTCACGAATGAGTGGTGCGCTCGACTGGAGCAGGGGCTACTGGCAGGACCATCCGAAGCGGTCGCTCGAGACCTTCGGCCGTCAGATAACCATGGGCGCCGCAGCGGTCGCAGAGCTATTCGTCAGCATCGTCCGGGGGCGCTTCCCATTCGCCGAATTCATCCGGCAGTGCGCGTTCATGGCCAGCGTCGCCGCCGCGCCCACACTGTTGGTCGCGATCCCCATCGGCGTCATCGTGTCGATTCAGGTCGGCTCGGTGGCCGGACAGGTCGGCGCGACGTCGTTCATCGGTGCGGCCAATGGGCTGGGCATCATTCAGCAGGGCGCGCCGCTGGTCACCTCGCTGATGATCGCCGGCGCGGTAGGCTCGGCCATCTGCGCCGATCTCGGCTCGCGAACCATTCGCGAGGAGATCGACGCGATGCGGGTCATGGGCGTCGACCCGATGCGGCGTCTTGTCGCCCCCCGTTTGGGCGCAGCTATGTTAGTCTCCGTTCTGCTGTGTGGCTTCGTGGTTTTCGTCGGTTTCCTGACCGGCTACGTCTTCAACATCTTCGCCCAGAGCGGCACGCCGGGCTCGTACATCGGCACGTTCGCGTCCTTCGCGGTCACGACGGACCTGCTTGTCGCGCTGGTCAAGTCGCTCATCTTCGGGCTGCTGGCGGCGATCATCGCCTGCGATACCGGACTCAACACCCGGGGCGGCCCGGGCGGGGTGGCGAACTCGGTGAACACCGCGGTGGTGCTGTCCACTGTCATGCTGTTCGGCGTCAACCTGATCATCACGCAGGTCTACAACATACTGTTCCCCCCACAGATGGTCTGAGCTGTGTCGTCAACCTATGTACCGCCGCTACTGCGGCCCCTCGAGCGGATCCGGGCGTCCGCGGGCGCACCCCGGGACTGGCTGGCGCGCATCGGCCACCAGGTGTTCTTCTTCCTGCGGTCGATCGGCTCGATGCCGTTGGCGTTCAAGCACTATCCCAAGGAAGTGTGGCGGCTCCTCTCGGACGTCACCTGGGGCAACGGCAGCCTGATCGTCGGCGGCGGCACGATCGGCGTGGTGCTCATCCTGAGCGCCTTCGGCGGCATGACCGTCGGCATCCAGGGCTACACGTCGCTGAATCTGCTGGGCCTGAGCCCGATCACCGGCGCCATCTCGGCGTTCGCGACCACTCGTGAACTCGGGCCGATGCTGGCCACGCTGGCGTTCGCGGCGCAGGCCGGCTGCCGGTTCACCGCGCAGCTGGGCTCGATGCGCATCGCCGAGGAGATCGACGCCCTGGAGTCACAGGCCATCCGCCCGCTGCCCTATCTGGTCAGCACCCGGATGATCGCCGCGATGATCGCGATCGTCCCGCTGTACTGCCTGGCGCTGCCGTTCGCCTACCTCTCCTGCGCGATCACGGTCGGGTTCTACGGCGGCACCGCCAGCGGCACCTTCCAGCACTACTTCTACGAATTCCTGATCCCGCACGACGTGCTGTGGTCGCTGCTGAAGGCGATCGTGTTCGTCGCGATCACCACCTTCATCCAGTGTTACTACGGATTCTTCGCCTCCGGCGGTCCGGAGGGCGTCGGCGTGGCGGCGGGCCGGGCGATCAAGTACTGCATCATCGCGGTCGTATTCGCCGACCTGTTCATCACTCTCGCCGTCTGGGGCGTCAACCCCGGCATCAGGATCTCGGGATAGGGCGCGGCAGATGATCATTGATCCGAGCGGCCGCGGTCCGACCATGCGGCAGCTGCTCGTCGCGGGCGTGGCGGGCATCGTGGTATTCGCACTCGTGCTGACCTTCCTGATGGCCCGCTACAAGGGCTACATCATGCATCCGAAGACTGATGTCACCGCCGATCTGAGCACCACCGGCGACGGTCTCCCGTCGGATGCCGACGTGAAGTTCCGCGGGGTTCTGGTCGGCTCGGTCAAGAACGTCGATGTCGCGAACAAAGGCGCGCTGCAGCAGGTGCACATCGAGATGAAGCCGGAATACGTCGGCGGCATCCCGGCCAACGTCACCGCGCGAGTAGTGCCGAGCAACCTGTTCGCCGTCACCTCGGTCGAGTTGGTGTACAACGGCCCGGATCAGGCGGCGCTGCACCAGGGTTCGCAGATCCCCGAGGACCACAGCCAGGGCACCATCGCGCTGCAGGACACACTCACCACGGTCCGCACCATTCTCGACAAGATCGATCCGGTGCAGCTGGGCCGGGTGCTGAGCACGCTGTCCTACGCCCTGAACGCCGGCGGGCGGGTGCCCGGCTCGACCGTGGAGCGGCTGAACAACTGGCTGACCCAGGTCCGCGCGTCGGTGCCGAACGTCGACCAGACGCTCAACGACTTCTCCGACTCCTTCCACGCGCTGAACCAGTCCGCACCGGCACTGATGCAGACCCTGGCGGATTCGGTGAAGACCGCGCAGACCATCTCCGACAAACGCGCCGCGGTGGCCGGGCTGATCACCGGCACCGAGAGCACGGTGGACAAGGTGAATTCACTGTTCGCCGCCAACGGCAACGCGGGTGAGCAACTCACCGTCGGCATGGGTGATCTGTTCGGCAACCTGGCCGGACAGCCGCAGGCCATTCCCGCGGCCATCGCGAACCTGAACACCTCGATTCGCCAGCTGAACACCACATTCCACTGGGGTACGCAGAAGCAGATGGTTTGGAATCTGGGCGTGACCTTCACCCCGTACAAGCCCTACGACCGCAGCGACTGCCCGCGCTACGGCGCCATGGCCGGTCCGAGTTGCGCTACCGCGCCGCTGGTTTCGGATCCCGGACCGGCGACCCCGTCGTTGAAGCCGCGCGCGCTCGATTCGGCGCGGGGACTGCCCCCGATGCCAGCGATCCTGGGACTGCCTTCGCTGACCGGCGCCACGGGCCCGCTGCCCACGCAGCGCAACGCACCGAACGCGGCCGCTCCGTTCGCCGGAACCCCCCTGGAAAGTCTTTTCCCGCAGGGAATTCCGGGGCTGCTGCCGCCCGCCGCGCCGAGCGCGCCGGCCGCGCAGACGCCCGCACCCAAACCGGGCGGGCCGGTCGCCTTCGCCGGACCCGCGGATTACACGGGTGACGCCGCCATCACCGCCCTGTTGGGACGTCGCCCGACCGTTGCCGAATACCTGCTGCTGAGCTCGATTCTGAGGGGTGGAACTTTGCAAGTGACCAACGGCGGTGCGGGTCGATGAGCATTCGCAAACCCCTGATCGGCTTCGGCGTCTTCGCGATCGTGTCGGTGCTGGTGACGGTGGTGATCTGGAATACGCTGGCGCGCAGCGTGGCTGGTTCCACCAACACCTACTCGGCCACGTTCAGCGATGTGCTGGGGCTGCGGACCGGTGACGACGTCCGGATGGCGGGTGTGCGGGTCGGCAAGGTACAGAAGATCGACCTGGACTCGCACCACGACGCGGTCGTGACCTTCATCGTGGAGCGCGACCAGACCCTGTTCGGCACCACCAAGGCCCTGGTGCGGTACCAGAATCTGATCGGTCAGCGGTACGTGTCACTGGCGCCGGGCACCCAGGGTGATCCGCTGCCGCTGCACAACGGCGGTTCGATTCCCCTGGCCCACACCGAGCCCTCGTTCGACATCTCCGGACTGCTCAACGGATTTCAGCCGCTGTTCCAGGTGTTGCAGCCCGCGCAGGTGAACCAGCTGTCGAACACCTTCATCCAGGCATTGCAGGGTGACGGGGTTTCGTTGAGCGCCTTCATCACCCAGGCCGCGGCCCTGGCCGGCGACTTCCAGCGCCGCGACGCGATCCTGTCCGATGTGATCGTGAATCTGTCCGGCGTGATGCAGGGCCTGGCAAAACGGGGCGACGAACTGGAGACACTGGTGACCCAGACCCGCTCACTGATCAGCGGCCTGTACCAACAGGGGCAGTCGCTGCAGAACTCGACGGTCGACATCGCCAACGCGACCGAATCGATGGTGACCATGATCGGCGGCGTGCAGCCGAAGATAGCGGCCGCGCAGAACGCCACCTCGGACGCGCTGACCATGCTGATCGGCAACGGCGCCAAACTCGATCAGGCCGCGGTGGATCTGCCGAGCATCCTGACCGACGCGGCGAAGTTCACCCAGGACGGCGCGTACGCCAGCGCCTATATGTGCAGCCTGGACATCTCGCTGTACGGAATCCTGCTGCCGCGCGGCCTGGTCTCGCAGATCGGCGGACACTCCCAGTCGGCGGTGTGCCGCCCATGATGACTTCGATCAAGAAAAGGTTCGGTTCCAACCGCTTCTTCTGGCTGGGCATGATCGGCGTCGCGCTGATCGTGGTCCTGCTGGTGGTCTCCTCCACCTTCAACCGGCTCGGCGTCGGAAAGCAGGCCATCAAGGCCGAATTCGCGCAGACCGCCGGTGTGCGGGTCGGCGACAAGGTCGACGTGGCCGGTGTGTCGGTGGGCCAGGTGTCGGGCGAGTCGCTGGAGGGTGACCACGTGCTGATCACCCTCCAGCTCAACAGCGATCTGAAACTCGGGACCGACGCGCGAGCGGCGATCAAGATGGCCACGCTGCTGGGCGCGCGCTACGTGAGCCTGGACCCGGGCGACGGGAAGGGCCTGCCGGACGGTCGCATTCACAAGAGCAACACCACCGTGCCGTACGACCTGAACGACGTGATCCAGATCGGCACACCGAAGTTCGAGGCGCTCGACACCCAGCAGCTGGTCCAGTCCTTCCAGGTCATCGGCAACCAGCTGGACGGTTCCCCGCAGCTGACCGCGGATGCCCTGAACAGCGTCGGCGCCCTGGCCAAGACCATCAACGATCGCAAGGACCAGGTCGACGGGCTGCTGAAGAACCTGGACCGGGTCACCAAGATCCTCGGCGACAACCGCAACAGCCTGCTGCTGGTGATCACCCAGGGCGAGGCCATCGCCAACCGGGTGATGGAGCGCCAGGCCCTGCTGCGTCAGCTGCTGAACGACGTGGCCACGCTGACCAAGCAACTGCAGCAGATCGGTGCGCAGAACAACAACCAGCTCGGCCCGACCATCACCCAGCTGAACACCATGGCCGCGGGCCTGCAGAAGAACAAGGACAACCTCGACCGGCTGTTGTCGATCATGCCGGTGGCGGTGCGGCAGTTGGACAACGCGTTCGGCAACGGCCCGTACGGCGAGGTCGCCCTGCCGTGGCTGTTCCCGGACAACTGGTTGTGCTTCGCCCGAGTTCTCGAGGGGTGCCAGGGATGAGATTGTCCGGACGGTCGATCGGCCGCGCGGCGAAGATCTTCGTGATCGGTGTCGTCGCCGTCGCGTTGGGCAGTTGCTCGTCGGTGCGGGACGCTGTCGGTGACGACACCCACATCACCGCCGAATTCCGCAACATCGCGGGCATGTTCGTCGGCAACCCGGTCACGGTACTCGGCTTGCAGGTCGGCAAGGTGGACAAGATCGTCCCGCACGACGAGTACGCCGAGGTCCACATGACCATCGACGGCGACGTGAAGCTGCCCAAGAACGTGATCGCGGCGCTGATCTCGCCGTCCATCGTGACCGATCGGCATATCGAGCTGAGTCCGGTCTACACCGGCGGCCCGACCCTGCCCGACGACTCGTACCTCACCGTCGATTCCACCCGCACCCCGGTCGAACTGGACACGCTGATCAAGACCATCGATCAGTTCACGCAGGCGCTGAAGCCCGCGCCGGGCAGTACGAAGGGGCCCCTGGACGGCAGCCTGCTGTACACGATGGTCAACGGCCAGGGTGACAAGATCCGCGACACGCTCAACGCCCTGTCCGGCGCGTTGCAGGTCGGGGTGAACAACAAGGACGCCATCTCGGAGATCATCATCAAGCTGAACGAGCTGACCACCATGCTCGCCGACAACGACCAGCAGGTCCGCGGTTTCAGCAACAAGATCACCCAGATGTCGGCGCTGCTGGCCCAGCAGGCCCCGGGCCTGCAGGCCACCCTCGACCAGCTGAACGCCTTCCTGTCCAACACCTCCGGCGTCTTCGGTCAGTATCAGGATCAGTTGTCCTCCAGCCTGATCGGGCTGACCAACGTGTCGAATCAGCTGCGCGCCAACGCCGCCGGGCTCACCGAGGTCGTCGACGTGGCGCCGCTGCTGCTGCAGAACGTCGACAACTCGATGGATCGGGGCCGCGGCTTCGTGCGCCTGCACGCGCTGATCGGCTCCGCGCTGACCGGCGAGATGATCAGTGCGTTCTGCGAGAAGATCCAAATGCGCGAAGACGGCTGTCGAACCGGCAAGGTGCAGGATCTGGGACCTGACTTCGGATTGACAGCGGCCATGTTGGGACTGACGAAATGATCCGTAACCGGCTGCCCCGCAGCATATTCGCCGCGGTCGTCGCGACCGGCGTGCTGACCGTCGCGTCGGGATGCGGGCTGACCGTGGAGAGTCTGCCGCTGCCCAAGCCCGGTACCCAGGGGCAGACCTACACGGTGCACGCGATCTTCGCCAACGCGCTCAACCTGCCCGATCAGGCCAAGGTCAAGATCGGCGGCTCGGATATCGGCACGGTCTCGCACATCACGACCAAGAACTTCCAGGCCATCGTCGACATGACGATCCGCAAGGATATCGACCTGCCCGACAACACCACCGCCGAACTTCGCCAGGCCACCCCCCTGGGCGACGTGTTCGTCGCGGTTTCCCGTCCCCAGAATTCGGCCGACGAACCGCCCCTGAAGGACGGTGACACGATCGGCATCAAGAGTACTTCCGCGGGCGCCACCGTCGAGGAGTTGCTGCTGTCGGTCTCGATGCTGTTCAACGGCGGTGGTGTGGCGGCGCTGGGCAAGCTGACCTCGGAGCTGGATTCGGTGGTGGGCGGTCGGCCGCAGCAGTTGGCCGGCCTGCTGGAGCAGATGACCAGCGTGACAACGACCCTGCATGCCGACAGCGCTCGCATCGACAACGTGCTGGGCGGCTTCGACACTCTCGCCGATACCCTGCAGGCCCATCACGACGAGCTCGGCCAGGTGGCCAACACCCTGCCGGGGATGATCGGCACCATCGCCGAGAACAACAGGAACCTCGGCGATCTGCTGGCCAAGATTTCCACGACGAGCAACGCGCTGGGCGACTACGCCAACACCACCTCCGACAAGCTGTCCAGCCTGTTGGACAACGTGCACAAGTTGATGACGGCGTTGTCGCAGACACAGCATTCCTTCGGGCCGTTGCTCGATGCCCTGCACGAGGTGCGGCCCGGCGCGGACGCCTCGTTCAAGGGTGACGCCCTCGCGGTCGGTGCGACTCTGACCCAGCTCGACGTCGGTTTGATCACCGACCCGCCACACAGCAAATTCTTCGATCTGCGGGATGCGAACGACTTCGCGGGCAGCCTGATCCAGGTGTTGCAAATCGTGCAGGGCAGGCTGCAAGGGGGCCACCGGTGAATTGGGTGAAGCGGCACAAGCTGCTGGTGTCCAACGTGGCGCTGCTGGTCGCGCTGGTAGTGGGCGCGTCCTATCTGGCGGTGAGCGTCATGCGGTTGAATCCGCTGCAAAGCACGTACGCGGTCACCGTGGATCTGGACCAGTCCGGCGGGTTGCAGCCCGGAAACGACGTCACCCTGCGCGGATACCGGGTCGGCAAGGTCGACAACATCACCCTGGCCGATCAGGGCGACGCGATCCGGGCCGACCTGTCGATCGACTCGCAGTACCACATTCCGCGTGACACGCAGGTCGCCGTGCAGGCCCTGTCCGGTGCGGGCGAGCAGTACATCGACTTTCGCCCCAACACCGATCAGTCGCCGTATCTGGGCAACGGCTCGGTGATCACCTTCGATCCGAAGAAGGTGACGACCCCGACGCCGGTGTGGGCGGTGCTGGACAATTCGACCGGCTTCTTCTCCCAGATCGACCCGAGCCGGTACAGCACCATCCTGAACGAGCTGGACATCGCGCTCAGCGGCGGTCCGGATCAGCTGCGCAATATGATCGACGCGCTGAGCCTGGCCACCGCTGGCCTGGACAACCTGCTGCCGCAGACCACCAATCTGCTGGTGAATCTGCGCACGATCGCGTCCACGACCTCCGACGCGCAGCCCGACCTGGGCACACTGACACGGAATTCGGCCACGCTGTTCAACCAGTTCAACAATGCCAACGACGAGTTGACCAGGATTCTGGACAAGGCGCCCGGGCAGATGCAGGAACTGGGCGCGGTGCTGGACAAGACCGCGGACCCGATCACCCGCCTCGCCACCAACTTCGAGGCGATCTCCCGGGCCGCGGAGTTGCGCGCGCCGGCGCTGCGTGCGCTGTTCCCGGCGCTGGTGACCGGCAGTTCCGCGATCGGCGTCCCGGCCCACGACGGCGAGTTCCACACCATCCTCGACATCTGGCCGCGGCCGTACTGCCAGTACAACCACCCGGCCCTCGCGCCGTGGCGGGTGAGCGACGGTACCGTGTCGAGGTACAACTACTGCACCAACCCCCCGCCGGACCAGCAGATTCGCGGTTCGGCGAACGCACCGCGGCCCAACATCCCCAACAACGGGGCGCAGATGCCCACAGGAGCCGATCCGAACGCTCGGACCCTGCCCCCGGTGAAGTGAGTGCATCCGGTTCGGCGGCAATCCGTCGTGCGGGCATACTCGCCTACGAATCCGTCTGGTCCGGGCAGGTAGCCTGGTCCGATCCGGCGATACGGTGCGCGGCCGCGCACCGGGAAAGTGACATATTCACTCATGTCCGATGACGACGCTGCCACCGACTCCACGAATGCCGATTCCGCTGACGACCCCACCACGAAGGCCGATCGGACATCGGCGGACGCGGACGTGACGGCCGAGGCCGGCACGGACACCTCCAAGGACGCTCCGAAGCAGGACACCGCCTCGAAGGCCGAGCCCAGCTCGAAGGGTGAGGCCACCGAGGAGAAGACCGTGAAGATGCCCGCGGCGGAGGCGACGCCCGCCTACGCCGAGTCGGCTCGCCCCCCCGCGCTGGGTCCCGCGTCGCGCAACTGGACGCCGATCATCGGCGCGTTCGCCGCGGGCGTCGTGGTGGTGGCCGCGGTCGCCGCGGTGGCCGTGTTCTGGAAGCAGGACCACGACCGGGGCAACGATCTGTCCGCCCGGGACAGCGCGGTGGCCGCCGCCTGCGACTTCGGCCATCAGGTGGGCACTTACGACGCGGCGAATTTCGACGACTACGTCAACCGGGTGAAGCAGCGCTCCACCGGCGACTGGCTGACCCAGTTCGAGGGTGCGTCCAGCGCGCTGAAGCAGATCACCCAGCAGGCCCAGGCCCGTTCGACGGTCAGCGAGATCCACTGCGCGTGGGAGTCCGGAGATCCGAACAACGACAACGCGTCGGTGGTCATGCTGATCACCCAGAACCAGTCGAAGGCCGCGACGCCGCAGCCGCAGCATCTGACCATCGGCGTGGTGGCGTCGTTGCAGAAGAAGGACGGCAAGTGGCTGGTCGGCAACTTCCAGTCGCCGATGACCAACGACCTGCAGGACAGCGCGCCCGCGCCCGGTGCGCAGGCGCCCGCCCCCGGTGCCCCCGCCACACCCGGCGCACCGGGCAACTAGGCATCGGACGCGCCCGGGCGGATTGCGCCCCGGCGCGTTTCCGGGCGGATATCTCGGCGCCGGGATGTGAGACTGCGTAGGTGTACGACTACTGCGTGATCGGCGGCGGCATCGTCGGAGTGGCGACCGCGTACCGGATCCTCGAACAGCGGCCGGGTGCCCGCCTGTTGCTGGTGGACAAGGCCGAACGGCTGGCCGCTCACCAGACCGGGCACAACAGCGGCGTGATCCACTCCGGAATCTATTACGCCCCGGGCAGTCTCAAAGCCACGCTGTGCCGCCGGGGCGCACAGTGGACCAAGGAATTCGCGGCGGCACACGACATTCCGTATCGAGTGTGCGGAAAGCTGTTGGTGGCTACCGACTCCGCCGAACACGCCCGCATGCTCGATCTGTACGAACGTTCGGTGACCAACGACGTCGAGGTGGAGCTGATCGACGCGGCCGAGCTGAGGCGGCGCGAGCCACACGTGCGCGGTACGGGCGCGCTGTTCGTCCCGAGTACCGGCATCATCGACTACACCCGGGTCACCGAGGTGCTGGCCGAGCGGGTGCGGGCCGGTGGCGGCGAGATCGTGCTCGGCACGGAGATCACCGCGATCGACGAAAGCTCGGACGCCGTCACGGTTTCCGCCGCGGACCGCACATGGCGAGCCCGGCGGCTGGTGGTCTGCGGCGGATTGCAGGCCGATCGGCTGGCCCGCCTGGCCGGACTGTCGATCGCCTTGCGTATCGTGCCCTTTCGCGGTGAGTACTACGAATTGCCCGACACGCGTACCGATTTGGTGCACACGCTCATCTATCCGATCCCGGATCCGGAATTGCCCTTCCTCGGTGTGCATCTGAGCCCGACCATCGCGGGCGGGCTGACGGTCGGCCCGAACGCGGTGCTCGGGCTGTCCCGCGAGGGCTACCGCAAGGGCAGCCTGGACCTGCGCGATGCCCGAGAGATACTGGGCTACCGGGGATTTCATCGAGTCGCGGCGGCCAATGTGCGTACGGGGCTGCGCGAGCTGCGCGATTCGCTGTTCACGCGCGGCTATCTGGCGCAGTGCCGCAGATACTGTCCGGAGCTGACCCTGGCGGACCTGCGCCCCCGCGAGTGCGGCATCCGGGCACAGGCCGTGCTACCCGACGGCACCCTGGTCCACGATTTCCTGATCGAGCGCACCGAGCGCTCGGTGCACGTGCTCAACGCACCGTCCCCTGCCGCGACCTCCGCGCTCCCGATCGCCGAGCACATCGTCAGCCAACTTCTCGAGGACTGACACCCGCTCCCGATCGGTCTCGATCCGGCTCCGACCTGGGCCGACGTTCCGTTTTGCGGATACGGCTGCAATAAAGAGGATTGCTGTAGTACTTTTATCGGCAGCCGTGGAACAGGAAGTCAGACCTTATGGGCCACATCAAGTACGCGAGCGACGTCGGTGCACCGGTGGAGACCGCGTTCATCTACACCGATAACCCCGCGTTCGTCCCGGAGTGGATGGCCGGCATCACAGCATTCGAGCCGGTCGGCACGGACGGGCACGGTGCGGGCGCCGTGTACGCCGCGATTCTGGGCCTCGGGGTCTGGCGTCCCACGGTCGAATGTGAGATCACGCAGTACCGGCCCAACGCGGTCATCGGATACACGCTGCGCAGGCGTCGCCCGGGGAAGGTGACGCCTGCGCTGGGCACCCTGACCCTGAGTTTCGATCCGCTCGGTTACGGCCGGGCGGTGCTGACCTCCGAGGTCGACTACCGCTCCGCCCGGCGCCTGCCGGGCCGCCTGTGCGCCACGATGGTGCACGCTGCCCTGCAATGGCTCGTGCGGCGTAGTGAATCGCAATTGCGAAGAGCAATAGAGGAATTCCACGGGACGGATCTTGTCGGCCGGATTGCGTAGGGTACCGACCATGATCATCGTGAGCACCGACGGATCCTGCCTTCGCAATCCCGGTGGCGCCATCGGCTGGGCCTGGGTCAACCATCAGGGAAACTCGGCCAGCGGGGGTGCGGCGTCGGGCACCAACCAGGTGGCCGAGCTACGCGCGGTGTTCGAGGCGATCCTCGCGCATCCGGGATCGGAGCCGCTGTTCATCGAGAGCGACTCGCTCTACGCGATCAAGTGCGCATCGGAATGGAATGCGGGGTGGCGCCTGAACGGCTGGCGCACCTCCACCGGCGGCGCGGTGAAGAATGTCGAGCTCGTGCGGCATATCGATCGCGCCATCGCCACTCGACCCGGGCCCGTGCGCTTCCGCTGGGTACGCGGGCATGTCGGCAACTACTTCAACGAGCAGGCCGATCAGCTCGCGGGCACGGCCGCTCGGGAGGCGCAGGCGACCCCCGATGCGGTCGCCACGGGGATTTCCGATCTCCCGCCCCTGTCGCTGGGTTCCCTCACCCCGTC
>NZ_JAGPOX010000019.1 GCF_019038435.1 Nocardia alni | reverse complement strand
CCCCCGGGACGAGCGCGGCGACCCCGCTCGCCCCCGCCCCCGTCGCCGGTATCGCGCCGCTGATCCCCGGTTATCAGGTGGTGCAGGTTCCGTCGCGGGGTGCGGCCTTCGATGTGCCCAAGGGGTGGCAGATCGACCCGAGGAGCGCCGAGACCTGGGGCAAGGCGCCCAATACGATGGAGATCGCCGGGCTGGTCCAGGACGGTAAGGGCTACTGCCCGAACTACGTGCGCACCAACGCGTTCCTGACGATGTCCGCCGCATCGGATCCGGCCTCCGCGGCCACCGATATCGGCGCCCGGCTGGCCAAGATCGGCTGGTCCACCTCCACCGGCGCCACACCGGGCAAGGCCGAACCGCTGACGTCCCTGGACGGCCAGCTGCACGGCTCATTCGCCGAGACATATGGCACCTTTACGCCGCCCTATCCCACATGCGCCAAGACGTTCGCCGTCTACACCTTCGCCTTCCCCGGCGAGAACGGCAGCTTCGTGATGACGATCGCCGCCGACACCGGCGTGAACGGCGCGATCGACCGAACCACCGCCCAGCACATCCTGGCCAGCATCCGCCCCCTCCCGGACAAATGACCTGCGGATTTAACTCCCGAGCCACCCCTGTTGTAAGCTACTTCAGGTTCGCATCACGGGGTGTGGCGCAGCTTGGTAGCGCGCTTCGTTCGGGACGAAGAGGTCGCAGGTTCAAATCCTGTCACCCCGACTCGTGTGTGGAGACACGGCAGGGCCCCTGATCAGTATCTGGTCAGGGGCCTTATTCGTGTCCGGGTCGGCCGATCCGGTTTCTCGTGGTCCTCGTCCCGTTGGCATCCGGACCGCCGCCGAGCGCGCACGCCGGTTCGGCGCCGCCGAGCTGCGGCGCCGAGGGCGACCGCAGGGAGCCGCGGCCTACGTTCCGGCCATGGGAGCGCGGCATGGTGGCGGCGCTGTCAGAACGCGATTCATGCTCTGCCGACGAGACCGGTGATCGTCCGGTCTCGCCTCTCGGTGTCCGCGGTGGTGTCCGCTCGAGGGTGCGATCACGGTCGGGTTCCGGTGGGCCGGGCGTCATGGGTGTCTACCTCCTCGTTCGCGGAATGCTTTCACATACAAACGATTCGGTTGAGAATGTTAACGGGCAACGGAACGACCGAGGAGTATCGATGACCAGATATGCGCATTTCGTGGGTAGTGTTCCGGAGGAGTTGATGACGGGGGACGAGGCGGTGCTGCGGTGGTTCGCAGACAGTAATGGTGGTCGGCTGACCGGGTTGCCCTGCGACCTGGATCCGGACTGGATCCTGGACTATCTGCGGGAGCGCAGTAAGCATGAGGATGTGCTCGAGATCGTCCGTCCGGGCAAGTTCGCGGACTACAGCGACTTTCCCAACTATGGTCTACGTCCTGGCGCGAAGCTGGAGCCGCGGCACGTGTCGATGGACAGGCTCGAGCGCATCGGGTCCGTGGTCGCGGCCTTCGATAGAGTGCGCGCCGAGCGACCTGAGTTGGCACAGACGAAACTGCAGCTGAGCCAGCCCAATCCGCTGGATCTGACGATGTTCGTATTCGCCGGCGCTGCGGTGTCGGCCGGATTCCCGCTAGGCCAGGCGCTGCGGCGATCGAATCTGATCGCGGCCGCCCTGCGGGCGCTGCCGGTGGTCACCGCGGCCGTGCTCGAGGAAATCGCCGCGGTGAACGAACGCTACGGCGACCGGGTGGTCTGGCAGGTGGAATCGCCGTTCGCGTTGCTGGGCATGGTCAAGGCCGATCAGCTGGGTGCGAAGTGGGCGGCAGCGCCGCTGCTGGCTCGCCAACTGGCCGATCTGCTCACCCGGATCCACGAGATCGGGGCGCAGAGTGTCGTACACCTCTGCTATGGCGATTACCAGCACAAATCGCTGCTCAGCCCGCGCTCGCTGGCACCCGCGGTAACCCTGCTGAACCACACGGCGCGGCGCCTGCGCGATCACGACACGCCCCTTCCCGCCGTGCATATTCCGTGTGCGTTCGGCGCCGAGCCGGCTCCGCAGGACCCCGGGTTTTACGCGCCTCTGCGTCGACTCGACCCGGGGTGGAACATCATCGCCGGTGTGGTGTCGCCGAAATCCGACGATGACAGCGCTCATGCGCTGAGCATGTTCGAGGAAGCGGCCGGCCGCACCGCCTACGGCGTCGCGACCGCATGCGGTCTGGGCCGCTGCGATGTTGCCGATGCGCAACGGGCCGCGGCCACCATGGCGAGGCTGACCGCCGAATAGCTCTGTCCGTGCCGCGGGGCGTGGCGAACCATGTCAGGACCCTCTGACCGATTCTCGCCACGTCCCGTTCTCGTGTACGGGCAGCAATCACGTTCCGCCGCAAGAGCTCTGCGCACACCGGCCCGAACGGCCCGAATGACCGCGTATCTGGGCGAATGCCGGACTACTCGCCATACAAACCGGACATACGTCATACTAGGGACAGGTCGGGAAGCGGGGTGATGCATGCCGAACCAAGTCTGACCACGGCTCTTCCGTCTTTTTTCGACGGCTCCCTCTCCAGGCGATCCGCCGAAATCGGCACCACTGCAACGCAATACGGGACCAATTTTCGTAATGCCTTGCCCGCGTGCCATTGTCGCGGTAACTCCATCTCTCATCAGCTAATATTCAGTTATTGTAAGCCCGATTGCGATTGCAACGATTTCCGCTGTTCTACTTGATGATTCAAGATCGGCTGCTAACCTAAATGTCGTGTGCCGCCAGCTAGTTAAATTACAGCTATGGAAGTTTGGGGGTTCTGTCGTCTGACGCGTGACCATGCACGATGCGGTGCACGATCTGTTCGAACTTTCCAGGGAGTTGCTATGGGGACCAGGGAAAATCCACACGTTCTGGTGGTCGGCGGAGGTCCGTCGGGTTCGACCGCCGCCGCACTGCTCGCACGATCCGGAGTGGAAGTCACAGTCCTGGAGCGAGATACGTTCCCGCGGTATCACATCGGAGAATCTCTGCTGGCCTCGTGCCTGTCCACGCTGCAGGTATCAGGCGCATACGAGAAGGTCGCCGCACACGGCTTCCAGATCAAGCGTGGTGGTTATTTCCAGTGGCAGAACGACACGTGGCTGCTGGACTGGTCCAAGCTGGTCGACGCCGAGGCGTGGTCGTGGCAGGTCGACCGGGCCGTCTTCGACGACCTGCTGCTGCGCAACGCCAGCGACCAGGGCGCGAAGGTCATCGAGCGGGCGAAGGTCACCGACATCGTCTTCGACGGTGAGCGACCGATCGCGGCGGAATGGGTCGCGGCCGGCGACGACACCGTCCGGACGATCGAATTCGACTTCCTCGTCGACGCGACGGGTCGAGATGGGCTGCTGGCCAAGCACTTCGGCATGCGCCGTCAACATCCGGCCTTCCGCAACGTCGCGGTCTGGTCGTATTGGAAGGGCGCGAGCCTGCACCCCGACAGCCCCGAGGGCGCGATCAACGTCGTCTCCACCGAAGAGGGCGGCTGGTTCTGGAACATTCCGTTGAGCGACGGGCGCAACAGCGTCGGCTACGTGGTGCCCACCCGGCTGGCCGCGGAGAAACTGCGCGGCCACGACTCACGGCAGTCCTTCTACCTGGACAGCATCCAGGCGAGCAAGCGGATGCTGGACATGCTCGAGGGCGCCGAGCGGATCTCCGATGTGCAGGCCGAACAGGACTATTCGTATGTCGCCGACCGGTTCTGCGGTCCCGGCTACGCCCTGGTCGGCGACGCGGCCTGCTTCCTGGACCCGTTGCTGTCGACCGGTGTGCACCTGGCCACCTACTCCGGGCTGGTCTCCGCGGCGGCGATCACGACCATGCTGCGCGGAGAGATGAGCGAAACCGACGCGCTGGCCTACTACGAGTACACCTACCGGCGCGGCTACACCCGGTTCCTGTCGCTGGTGTCGCGAATGTACGAGCACTACATCGGGTCCGACGAGTACTTCGCGCACGCCCACCGGCTCACCGACGTGCACGACGGCGATTCGCCGGAGCAATCGTTCACCCGCATCATGGCCGGACTGACCGATGTCGGTGAAACGACGGGTGAGCAGGACCGGACCGGAACCGACGTCATCGTCGCCGAGGCCGAGCGCCTGCACACCGCCCCGGACACCGAAGGGGTGAACGTCAAATATATGGGCGGACTGGACATGTCACCGGTCTGGGACCACTGGCGGGATCCGCTGTCCGATACCGACATGGGCGAGATCCGGATCACCACCGAGCCTGTATTCGGCCTGACCACTCGCCCCCGCACCGACGCCGAACGGGACGCCGTGACCCGGCCGGTCCTGCCGCCCCACGACGGCGCCGCGGCCGCCCTGTAGCGGCGAGTCACCAGGAGGACTCCCGGTGCGCACCGATAGAAGCGGTCGGCCGTGACGGCCGCCTGCTCCGGCCCCGGCTCGCTGGGCGAACCATCGCCCAGCGAGCCGGTCTTCCGGACGACAACCGCTACCCAGATACAACGATTCCACGACCCCACAACCCGGGCCCTGCTGGCCAGCGAGGGCCTGACGACCTTGGCTCTCGAACACCTCCTCGCCGACGCTCTGAGCGTGCGAGTGGTGCATCAGGACGAGGTCGCCGCCCGCGCGCTGCCCGAATTCATCGCCGGAGTTCTGGCACTGAACGCGGCGGACCGCGCCCTGATCCGGCGCTCGTGCCTGGTCACTCCCGACCGGACCGTATCGATCAACTACGTGGCGGCCGTGGCGCAACCGGCTCAGGCCAGTGGCCTGGCCGACCCGCGTACCCCGATCGGCCACGGACTGATCACCCGCGGCCTGAGCCAGCGCCGCCGGATCATGTGGGCAGGCGCCAGGACGTGGCCGGACGGACGCGCCTGCGCCGCCAGGGCGTACGTCATGTCCCTGGGCGACCGCCCCGTGTGCTGGATCCGTGAGGCGTTCAATCCCGACGTCGTCCCGGCCCAGCACACCATGGCGGTGCCGCCGGAACCGGAGCTGCGCGACGAACCGACCCTCCGGAGCCCGAACCGACCTCCACCATCGCACCCGCCTGGCCCCCGGTGACAGGCCCTAGCCGGAGCGATCCGTGGAGCGCCCCGGCGATGGCATCCGAAATACGCCCCGAGGAGACACACGAGTGAGTGTTCCCACCGTGACGGTCCTGCTCGACCTGGTCCTGATCATGGCGGCGGCCCACACCCTGGGATGGCTGGCCGAGAAGATCGGCCAGCCACCGGTGATCGGCGAGATCGCGGCCGGAATCCTGGCCGGTCCCACCATCATCGGACACCACCTGTCCTCGGTGCTGTTCCCGGCCGACGCCCGCCCCTCCCTGAATCTGCTGGCCGACATCGGCGTGGCGGTATTCATGTTCGTCGCGGGCCTGGAACTCGATCGCAGCATCTTCACCGGTGCTCGCCGCTCGATTCCCGCGGTCGCGTCGGCGGCCTACCTGGTGCCCTTCGCCCTGGGCAGCTGCGTCGCGATCACCGTCCTGACCCGGTATCAGACCGGCAACCGGCTGCACTTCGCCCTGTTCGTCGGCTGCGCGCTGGCCGTGACCGCCTTCCCGGTGCTGGCCAGAATCCTGCACGACCGCAACCTGGTGAACACCGAGATCGGCCAGCTCAGCCTGGCGTGCGCCGCGCTGGTCGACATCCTCGCGTGGGTGGTACTGGCCGTGGTCCTGGCACTGGCCCATCCGGGCGGCGCCCCGTGGCGGCTCATCCTCCTGATCCCCCTGGTCGGGCTGATGTGGTGGGTGCTGCGGCCGATGCTGGGGCGGATCTCCCAGATCGGCAACGCCCAGACGATGATCGTGGTCGGCGTCGGCGGCGCGCTGGCTGTCGCCGCGATCACCGAATGGATCGGACTGCACCTGATCTTCGGCGCGTTCGCCTTCGGCGTCATCTTCCCCCGCGAACGACGCCCAGCCGTGGAATCCGGCGTCCGCGTCCTCAGCGCGGTCCTGCTCCCTGGGTTCTTCGTCGTCGCGGGCCTGGCCGTCGATCTCAGCGGGATGGACTCGACCGCGATCGGTGAGCTCGTGGCCATCGTCGCCGTCGCGGTACTCGGTAAAATCGGCAGCGTCTATCTCGCCGGTCGCCTTACCGGGATGCGGCCGCGACCAGCAGCCGCGGTGGCAGTGCTACTCAACACGCGGGGGCTGACCGAGCTGGTCATCCTGTCCGTTGGCCTGACCACCGGACTGATCGGAGCCCGACTGTATTCGCTGCTGGTGGTCATGGCCCTGGTGACGACGGCATCCACCGCGCCGATACTCCGCATACTCGGCATGGCCCACGGGCCCAGCGAGACGACCGCCCGCACTGATACACCACCGCACCGCGCGCACGATGCCACCGTGCCGGCCGACGCCGAACCGGACGCGCGGCTCGACAACCACGGATGACTTCCGGCATTCAGGACATCACACTCATCGCCGAGCGTAACCAACCGGACGTAACATGTTGTACAACAGCGTTTTACATATAGTATCAGGGTAGATCGTCCACACACCTCAACAAGTGCGCACAAACCGTTCTGCCGCCGCGCGAGTCGCGCCGGGCGCCGCGGACTTGAAACGGAATATGCTGTGGCGCAATCGCATCGGCGCGAATTGCACCCTGCGGCGAAGGCCTCCGCATGGCGATGACCAGCCGTAGGGGCGCGAGCGCCACTCCTGTGTTCGCGAGCCTGTGGGCGTCGTCGCTGCTATGTTGCTTGCGTGGGCGAAGCGCCGAGTACCGCACAACGGTTCCGCACATGCCGTCGATCGTCCTCCGTGACGATCCGGCACACGGCCGTCCTCGTGCTACCCACGTGAGCGCGCCAGCCGGCCGTGCTCGCAGCAGTTTTCGTCATATTCCTGTTCCTCAGTCCGGAGTCACGTCTTTGACCACACCACAGTCACCTGTCCCCGAGTCCCACATCACGGCCAACGGAACCTGCCCCGTCCAGCACGGTGCATCGCTGGAGGTCGATCCGGACCGGTTCCCCATGTATACGCCCGATTTCGTCACCGATCCGGGCAGGACCTACGACCAGATGCGCCGGGCTCACCCCACGCTGGTTCCCGTCGAACTGGCTCCGGGCGTTCCCGCCTACCTGTGCATCGGCTACCAAACCGCGGTCCGCATCCTCAACGACCCGGACCATTTCCCGTCCGATCCGCGCACCTGGGAAAAGGACATCCCCGCCGATTCACCGGTCCGGCCGATGATGGAATGGTATCCAGCGGCCCGCTACAACACCGGCGCCACCCATCTGCGCTACCGCGCTCCCTCGGTGGTGGCGATCGACAATATCCACCAGGCCGCCATACGGGCCATGGTCGAGAAGGCCGCTGTCCCGTTGATCGCGTCGTTCTGTGAGAACGGCAGCGCCGAGTTGGTGATGCAGTACGCGTTCCCGCTGATACTCGACGTGCTCAATCAGATGTGCGGTTGCCCCGGCGACATCGGCGAGCGGGTCGCACTCGGCATGGCCGATCGCTTCGACTCCGACCGAGTCAAGGCCAAGCAGGGCATGGTGATGGTCAGGCAGGCGCTGATGGAACTGATCGCGCTCAAGCGCGAGCAGCCCGGCGACGACGTCACCTCGCACCTGGCTCATCATCCCAACGGCCTCGACGACATCGAGGTGTTCGCGCAGCTGATGAGCTTCTACGGCGCGGGATTCGAGGCCCAGCGCACCTTTCTGGCCAATGCGCTGCTGCTCATCTTCACCGACCCGCGATTCCAGCCCGACAGTGGCCGCAACCTGTCGACCACCGACGCGCTGGAAGAGGTCTTGTTCAACAACCCGCCGATGGCGAACTTCTGCACCACCTATCCGCGCCAACCCATCCAGATCGACGGCGTCTGGCTACCCGCCGACCAGCCCGTACTGATCAGCCTCGCCGCATGTAACAACGACCCCCACATCCGCGGCGCAGGCACCACCAGCATCGGCAACCGCTCCCATCTGGCCTGGAGCGCCGGCCCGCACGCCTGCCCCGCCAAAGACGTGGCCTACCAGACCGTCCAGAGCGCCATCGACCAACTGTTCGACCGCGTGGGCGAAATGCAGCTGGCGATCCGGCCCGACCAATTGAAGTGGCGGCCGGGCCCCTTCCACCGCGCCCTGGTCTCGATGCCGGTGGCGTTCGCGCCGCTGTCGAAGGAAGTGATGATGATGTCGATCTGAAGGCCGGGGCCATTACTCGTCGAATTCGGGAATCTTCGCAAAATGGCTGGCGGAGGGCGCAATACGGGATGTGAGCCGATCATGTGGCCGGCCTGCCCGTATTGCGCCTCACCGGTAGGGTGTGGCTCATGTCTGTGTTGTCTGTCCCCGTCGTCGCGGACACGATCGCCGGTGTGATGTCGGCGGTCAGCACTCTGGCTCGGCTGCCGAAGCGTGAATTCTCCGGTCTCCCAGCGGATATCACGAAAATGCGGGTGCCTACCCGGCACGGGGAGGTCGGGTGCGCGATCTATCGCAAGCCGGGGACGGCGGGGACTCGGCAGCCGGTGTATGTGAATGTGCACGGCGGCGGGTTCGTTTTCCGGTTTCCCGAGCAGGATGATCAGTGGTGCCGGTATCTGGTGGAGCACGCGGGAGTCGTGGTCGTCAATGTCGACTACGGGACCGCGCCCCGGCATCGGTTTCCCGTTCCTGTCGAACAGGTCTACGACGTCGTGACGTGGGCCGCGGCGGCCGAACGCGACTGGGACGGCGGTCGGCTGTGCATCGGCGGGCAGAGTGCCGGAGGTAACCTCGGCGCCGCCGTGGCGCGGATCGCCCTGGACCGGAAGGGGCCGAAGATCGCCCTGCAGGTGCTGCACTACCCGGTGCTGGATCTGGTGACGCTGCCCAAGGACAAGTCGTACCCGTATCCCGGCTCGCCGATTCCGCCGCTGTGGATGTCCGCGATCTTCGACAGCGTCTACGCCCGGGATCAGACGGCCAAGCGCCACCCGCTCGCCTCGCCGGCATGGGCCGGCAACGCCGACGGCATCGAGGGCATCGCGCCGGCGCTCGTCGTCACCGCCGAGCGGGATTTCCTGCACGACGAGGGCGCCGCCTACGCCCGCTCACTCGATTCGGCGGGCTCGCTGGTCGAATACCGTGACGTTCCCGGCGTGAAGCACGGGTACGACATTCTCGGTGAGTCCCCCGAGGCCACCGCGAAGACCTATGAATTCATCGCCGGACACGTCGCCCGGGCGGTAGGGGACGATTGAGATCTACCGGGGCGACGAGCTGTCGCCGCTCCGGAACGATCCGAACTATCGTTTACGGCCCACTCCGGCGGCGATACACCGGCGGACGTCGGACAGCGGCGTCACGAACGGCCCGTTGGGCCACCATTCATCGGCGACGGCCACACCGGGCTCGACCATCTCGAGGTCCCCGAACAGGGCCTCGATCTCCGTCCGCGTGCGGAAGCGGCCGCTGCCCAGGGCGCTGTGGATGAATTTCTCCTCCATTCTCACGGCCAACTGGGCGAGTCCGGGGGTCTCGGGATTGAAGAAATGACATATCGCGACGTAGGAACCCGACGGAAGCGCATCGATATAGGTCTGCATCATGTCGGCGATATCCGCGCCGAGATAGTGTTGCAGGGTGCCATTCTGAATAAGGGCCAGCGGGCGGTCGAAATCCAACTCGTCCCGCACCACTGAATTCTTCAGAATCTGGGACGGCTGGAAAATATCGTCGGACACGATGCACGTGTGTTCGTTTTCCGCCAGCACCGCCCGCGCGTGGGCGAGCACCATCGGATCGTTGTCCACGTAGACCACCCGCGCCTCACGCACGATCCGCTGCACGATCTGGTGGGTGTTCTCGGTCGCCGGCAGCCCGGAACCCAGGTCCAGGTATTGGTCGATCCCGGCATGACCGGCCAGAAATCGGCACACTCTGATCAGGAAATCCCGGTTCGCCCAAGCTAGTTCGGCAACGCCGGGCGCGACCGCGCGGACCTGGTCCAGCACCGCCCGATCGATCTCGAAGTTGTCCTTGCCGTCGAGTGCGGCGTCGTAGACTCGCGCGATGCTGGCGCGGGCGTTGTCGACCCCGACCGGTACAGCGCTGGGATAGGCGGCGGAGGGCTGAAACAGCGTGGGCTCCTGGCGTCGATGATTCGCTTCGATCAGTGCCGAGTGTCCCTCATACGCACGGGCTTTTGCGCCGGTACCACGCAATCGTCACAATAGCGTGTTCCACAAAAGGAGCATTACATACCGGCCGGTTGCTGATCGACCGTGCGGTGATTCCGGCACGGAAAAGCCCCGGCTCCCATGGGAACCGGGGCCCGAAAACGATCGTTCAGCGAATCCGGAACCGCCGCATCGTGCGCAGCGTGATCAATGTCGTCTGCAGCTGCTTGGCGAACGGCATACCCGCCCGCGCGGCCATCACCTGTCGCTTCTGCACACCGAAATTGACGCTGTCGGTGTACTTGAGCAGGCCCGCATCGCCGTGCCGGGTGCCGACGCCGGACTCCTTCAGCCCGCCGGACGGTGTGACCTTCGAGGAGTAGGTGACCACGAGCCCATCGTTGACGTTGATGTTGCCCGCCTCGAGCCGATCGGCGATCTTGGTGGCGCGAGCCAGGTTTCGGCTCCAGATGCTGGCGTTGAGGCCGTAACTGGTGTCGTTCGCCCGGCGGATCACATCCTCCTCGTCGCTGAATCGGTACACCGTGACCACCGGACCGAAGGTCTCCATGGTGGCGTGGGTCATCTCCGAGGTCACCCCGGTCAGCACGGTCGGCTCGTAGAACGCGGGACCGATGTCCGGACGGGCCTTCCCGCCGGTCAGCACGGTCGCGCCCTTCGCGCGTGCGTCCTCGACGTGCGCGGCCACACGGTCGAGGTGCTCGGGCGACACCAGCGACCCGAATTCCGGATCGCTGTCGTACGCCGCACCCGTCTTGGCGCTCAATTCCTCGGTGGCGGCGACGAATCGGCGCACGAATTCGTCGTAGACCCGGTCGTGCACATAGATCCGCTCGATATGCATGCACGCCTGGCCGCTGTTGCAGAACGTGGCGAAGATCGCGCCCGGAATCACATCGTCGAGATTCGCGTCGTCGAGCACCAGCAGCGGATTCTTGCCGCCCAGCTCGAGGCTGCACCCGATCAGATTGCGCCCGGCCAGCTCGCCGATGGTGCGCCCGGTGGCGGTGGATCCGGTGAACATCACGAAGTCGGAGTTCTCGATCAGCGTCGGCCCGACATCGGGACCGCCGCCGCAGACCACCTGCATCAGCCCGCGCGGCAGGCCCGCCTGATAGAGCAACTCGACCCCGAACAGGGTGCACAGGGCGGTCTTGTTGTCCGGTTTGAGCACCACGCCGTTGCCCGCGATCAGCGCCGGGGTCGAATCGGACATCGCGATCGCGAACGGGAAGTTCCACGGCGCGATGACCGCGACCACGCCCTTGGGCCGGTGCTGCGCGGTGGAGGTGGAGATGACCGGCATATAGCCGCCGCGACGCGTCGGCTTCAGCGCCCGCTTGGCCGTCTTGAGGTAATGGCTGACCACCATCGGCGGATCGCAGGACTCCTCGATCGCCATCCGCCGGGTCTTGCCGCAGCCGATCTGGATCAGGTCGGCGATGGTCTCGATCTCGGACAGGATCAGCTCGTGCCAGCGCTCGAAGACCGCCAGGCGCTTGTCCACCGACCAGCCGGCCCATTCGCGCTGCGCGGCGCGGGCGTCGGCGACCGCCTTGACCACATCCTCGGGCGAGGACTGGGGCAGCTGACCCACGACACCGCCGGTATAGACCTCGATCATCTCGTAGGGCTCACGCTTGTCACCAGCGACACCCGCGACGACCATCGAGGTCAGCCGCTCGATCAGCGCCTTCGTGATCCGCGGCGGCAGGTTCGTCGTGCCGCGCGTGGTTGTCTCCATTCGGATCCTCCCTGTTCGCCGCCTCGTGACGGCAGTCACCATGTTCTAAACTAGAACACGTTATTGTTTAGGGCAATGGTGTCCGAGGTATCGGATAACTTCGTGGACACCAACGAGGAGAAGAGGGTCTGCGATGACGACAGCAGCGACTGAAACCGGTAGCAGCACCGAACCCCACGCGCTGGTCGAGCAGCGCGGCGGGACACTGATCATCACGATGAATCGTCCGGCCTCGCGCAACGCGCTGACCGGCGAGATGCTGGAGATCATGGTGCGGGCCTGGGAACGGGTCGACAGCGATCCGGAGATTCACTGCTGCATCCTGACCGGGGCGGGCGGCGCGTTCTGCGCCGGCGCCGACCTCAAGGCGATGAGCCGCAACGATCCGAGCAAGAGCATGAGCGCGGGCGGCACATTCGACCCGTCCCGAATTCCCGGTCTGCTCAAGGGATATCGGCTGAGCAAGCCGCTGATCGCCGCCGTCGAGGGCGCGGCCATCGCGGGCGGCACCGAGATCCTGCAGGGCACCGACATCCGCGTCGCCGGCCAGAGCGCGAAGTTCGGCGTGTCCGAGGCGCGGTGGAGCCTGTACCCGATGGGCGGCTCGGCGGTGCGCCTACCCCGGCAGATCCCCTACACCGTCGCCGCCGAGATCCTGCTGACCGGCCGCCACATCACCGCCGCCGAGGCCAAGGAGATCGGACTGATCGGGCACGTCGTGCCGGATGGCACCGCCCTGGACAAGGCCCTGGAGCTGGCCGAGATGATCAACGCCAACGGGCCGCTGGCCGTGCAGGCGATCCTGAAGACCATCCGCGACACCGAGGGCATGCACGAGGACGAGGCCTTCAAGCTGGACGCGAAGGTGGGCCTGTCGGTATTCGCGAGCGAGGATGCCAAGGAGGGCCCGAAGGCCTTCGCGCAGAAGCGCAAGCCGGAGTTCAAGGGGCGCTGAGTTCGGTCGTCCCGGCGGCTCGGCGGGTGCACATCCCACCCGCCGAGCACGAATTCACAACGTGGGCTTGACCATTCGGGCGATCTGCTTGCGCAGCAGTCCGGGCACGAAGCGCCGGGCCAGGACGAGCGGCAGCGCCTGACCCGGGAAGATGAATACCGGATTCGCGGGCTTCGCCAAGGCCTTCTCCATGGCGTCCAGAACCTTCTCCGGCGACATCCCGCTCTGCCCGGCGACCACGGCGGGATCGGATTCCCGGATACCTTCCAGCAGTGGAGTTTCCACATGCGGCGGGCAGATCGACAGCAGCCGCACACCGGTCCCGTCGAGCTCCTGGGACAGCACATCGGTATAGCCGACGACGGCGAATTTCGAGGCGGAGTACGCGCCCAGCCCCGGCGAGGGCAGCCAGCCCGCCACCGAGGCGAACAGCACCACGGTGCCCGATCCCGCCGCTTTCATCGCCGGAATCACGTTCTGGCACAGGTTGATAGTGCCCAGGTAGTTGACCTCCATGACCCGGCGCATCTCCGAGACATCGTGGGTCAGCGCGGATCCCACCCGGCACAGCGCCGCGGCGTGCACCAGATGCTCGATCGGGCCGAGGTCGGCGCGCACCTTCTCCACCACCGCCGTCACCTCCGCCGGATCGGACACATCACAGGCGTAGGTACTCATATTCGGTGAGCGCCGGGCGGTTTCGGTCAGGCCCGCCTCGTCGACATCGACCGCGGCGACGCGGCATCCGGCAGCGGCCAGGCGCTGCGCGGCCATCCGCCCCATACCGCTGGCCGCACCGGTAACCAGTGCCGTTCTATTCATCTAGATCTCCCGAGCATCCTCGAATGTCATGCGCAGCGCGCCGATCTGACTGGTGAACAGCGAGCGCCGGGGCAGACCCAGTGAACGCATCTGCTCGGCAGCGGGATGGTCGCCGAGTTCGACGCTGGCGCCGCCCAGGCGCATTCGCACGTCGGAGGGATTCATGACCCACGCAGTGCTGTGCAGCTTTCCGTCGAGCCGGGTGTACGCCGCGATCGACGCGCCGCCGAATCGGGACGGTGTCGGAATACCCCCGTGCGTCTGCACGGCCACCACCAGCCGTCCATCCAGGCGCACCTCACAGCGTTTGCCGGGACCGCACCGGGTGATCCGGATATCGGCGATCTCCTTCGGAAAGCCCCAGATCTCGCGACCGGCCGCGCAGGTGAAGCTCTGATTCACCGGCAGCCACGGGATGTACACACCCGTACTGGACCGATCCCCGGGACGCCGGACCAGCAGCGCGAACGCGAACTCGTGATACGGGCCCAGATCCCCGTCGATATACCGGACGAAGGCCAGCGAGCAGATCGCCCGGCCCGCGACGACGACCGGCTCCAAGGCCATGCCCGACAGGATCTTTCGCGCCGCGCCCGCGTCGGCGAGGAACATGGCCGAGGCCGCGTCGGCATCGCGGATCTCGACCGGCATCGTGACTTTTTCACCGAGCACGGAATGCACGCTCACCATCCCTTAAGTAGAACACGTTCTCATTTTGTCGGGGCCGGATCGGCCGACGTGCGTCCCGGCGCTCGCCCTGCACGACCGCCACCCGATCGGGCATGAGGTCGACGGAGTGGGGCCGCCTCTCCTGATCGCGGGCTACTGGTCCTCGACGATGGACAGGGCCTGGGTCGGGCAGTACCGCACGGCCGCGCGGGCGGCCTCGAGCTCGTCTGCCGGATCGGCCGCCAGCAGTTGCACGGTTCCTTTCTTGGGCACCGCGAACAGGTTCGGGGCCTCGTCCTGGCAGACCGCATGGCCCTGGCACAGATCGGCGTCCACCACGATGCGCATCACGAGTTCTCCTGTCCGGCCTCGGCTTTCACCTCGCGTAGCGGAGCTTCCGGCTGTACCTCGACCAGCACCAGATGCGCGCCGCGCGGTGCGCTCACCACGGCGACCACGGCGGCGGCGATATCGGAGGCGCGCAGGAAGTACGGGTGCCGCGCGAAACCCCACCGCGACCAGTCGTCCAGCAGCGGCCCCACGACCTCCGGGCTCGCGGTCATACCCATACCGGTCTGGGTCGGCCCCGGACGGACCACCGACGCGCGCACCCCGGTGCCCTCGAGCTCCATGCGCATCTGCCGGCCCATCGCCTCCAGGCCGGTCTTGGCGGCGTTGTACGCGCCCATCCGGGGACGCGGGGTATCGGCGCAATCCGAGCCGATGAGCACGAAATCGCCGCGCCGCCGGGAGATCATGTCGGGCACCACACGATGGACCAGCCGCTGCGCACCCACCAGATGGATGTGCACCTGCGTCAGAAAGTCCTCCGAATCCATCTCGTGGGCCAGGCCGAACTCGATGTCGCCGGCGCCCGACAGCACGATTTCCGCCGGGCCGAGGGCCTTTTCGGCGGCGGTGACGAACTCGTCCACCGAGGATCCCTCGGAGACGTCCAGGCGCAGCGCGACGGCCTCGCCGCCGTCGGCCCGGATCTTCTCGGCGAGTTGTTCACACACGTCCACACGCCGCGCGCCCAAGGCGACGGGATGGCCCAGTTCGGCGAGCGCGACGGCGGTGGCCGCGCCGATTCCGGAGGAGGCCCCGGCGATCAGCGCCGGTCGCCGCGTGGGATGGGGCTCGAATCTCGGCATCAGCTGTCCTACTCACTTCGGTGGTCATCGAACCTGAACCGTCACAGGGAGTTTCGCGAATCCCCTGACGTTGGTGGAGTGCACGCGCTCGATGCCCGCGACGTCCACCCGGTAATCACGGACCCGATCGGCGAACTCGTGCAAGGCGATCGTGGCCTCCAGGCGGGCCAGATGCGCGCCCAGGCAGAAGTGCACGCCCCGGCCGAAACTGACCAGCCCGCCCTTGTCCTGGCGCTCGATGTCGTAGACGCCGGGTTCGGCGAAGGCGGCCTCGTCCCGGTTCGCCGAGCCCACCAGCAGCAGCACCTTGGCGCCGGCGGGCACGGTGGCGCCGTAGTACTCGAGGTCGACGGCGGCGGTGCGCGCCAGGATCTGGCTCGAGGTGTCGTAGCGCAGCGTCTCCTCCACCCAGTCCGGCACCAGACCGGTATGCGCGGATACTTTCGCGTACTGCGCTGGATTGGCTGCGGCCCAATACAATGCGTTGCCGAGCAGCTTGGTGGTCGTCTCGTTCCCGGCCACCACCATCAGGACCATGAACGCGAGGATCTCCTCGTCGGTCAGCCGGTCGCCATCGATCTCGGCATCCACCAGCGCCGAGGTGAGATCCTCGGTGCGGACGCCACGACGCTGGGCGATCAGCTCGTTGAAGTAACCCGCCAACTCGAGCGAAGCGTGGATCGCCCCCTCGGGCACATCGAGCACTCCGTCCTCGCGGTGCACCATCAGATCCGCCAGCCTGCGCAGCCGGGCGCGCTCCGGCTCGGGCACCCCGATCAGGTCGGAGATGACATCCATCGGCAGTTTTCCGGCGAAGTCCTCGATCCAGTCGAAGTCACCCCGCGCCAGCGCCGGCCGCAGGTGTCGCAGCGTCAATTCCCTGATGCGGCCGGTCATTTCGGTGACACGACGCGGGGTGAATCCCTTGTAGACGAGCTGCCGCAGCCGCAGATGACGCGGATCGTCCAGCGCCAGGAAGGACATCATCCTGTGCGCGTGCGGACCCCAGGCGATCGGATCCAGGGAGACGCCGTTGGCGCTGGACAGCCGTGCGGCGTCGCGGAATCCGGCGGTGACGTCCACATGCCGCGACAGCGCCCAGAAACCCAGCTCCGGGTTGTGGTACAGCGGAGCCTCGGCGCGCAGCCGGTGGTAAACCGGGTACGGATCTTCATGAAAGCCGTAATCGTACGGGTCGAAGGTGAGCGGTTCCAGGAAAGCGGCTGTCATCGACTTCACCTTCTACTCGGAACGTGTTCAGCCTTGTACTGCCGCGCATCGACACCAGGGAAGACACGCAGCTGGACATGTGTCTGGACCGTACCATTAGCACTGGACCACAGACAACGCCTGTCGATCTTTCGCGTGATCCGCATTATTTTCCCTGCTCCCTGGTCACCCTCGGTGCGTCTTCGGCCAGCGCCCGCGCCGAACTTCCCACCACTCGCACGCCAGGGCGACGCAGCAGCCCAGAGGCGTCGGGACGAGACAGAAACTGCAACAGGTTCTTGCGCTTGCCACACTTTCGACCATATAGTCCGTACACGTGTCCAGACAGGCCCGCTGCCTTCCACCGCGTCGACGGCGGACAGATCTTCCGGTCATGAGCACAGCGGCGATAGCGCAAAGGAGCAGCGGTGAGTACCGAAGAGACCGCCTCGGATCGACGCGCCCGCGGGATAGCGAAGATGTCCGAGGTCTACGGCTGGCAGATCGCCGACGGACCCGGCGAGCATTTCGCGGTCACCGTCGATCACCTGTTCGGCGATATCTGGACCCGTCCGGGGCTGAGCCTGCGCGACCGGCGGCTGCTGCTGCTCGGCGCGCTCACCGCACAGGGCCAGTTCGATATCGCCGAGATCCAGATCGGCGCGGCACTGGGCAACGAGGAACTGGACGCCGCACAGTTGCACGAGATCGCGCTGTTCCTGTGCCACTACGCGGGCTGGCCCGCGGGGACCACGCTCGACGGCGTGGTCGGCAAGGTCGTGGGACAACGAAACAAGCAGGCCCGGGCAAAGAACGGTCTCACACAGTGAAGTGATGACGCCGCCCGCGAGCGCGTACGGAGCAGGATGAGGCCGACCGGTCTTACCCGAGGAGGAACAAGAGGCGATGTCCGAAACCACGACAGTACGACCGCAGCGCGCGAGCACGATCGACCAGTGGGATTTCGAGGCCGACGTGGTGATCGCCGGATACGGCATCGCCGGGGTCTGCGCCGCCATCGAGGCCGCGCGCGCCGGGGCCGAGGTGCTGGTGCTCGAGCGCACCGGCGGCTGGGGTGGCGCGGCGTCCATGTCGGGCGGTTTCATCTACCTCGGTGGCGGCACCCCGCTGCAGAAGGCGCTGGGTTTCGAGGACTCTCCGGAGAACATGGAGAAGTTCATGGTCACCGCGCTGGGCCCCGGCGTGGACAAGGCCAAGGTGCACGACTACTGCCAGGGCAGCGTCGAGCATTTCAACTGGCTTGTGGCCCAGGGAGTTCCGTTCAAGGAGGAATTCTGGGGTGAGCCGGGCTGGGAACCGGCGCACGACGAGGGCCTGATGTACTCCGGCGGCGAGAACGCCGCACCCTTCTCCGGCATCGCCACGCCCGCACCGCGCGGACATCTGCCGCAGATGCAGAACAAGCGGACCGGCGAGAAGGGCGGCGGCTACATGCTGATGAAGCCGCTGGCCGAGACGGCCGAGGGCCTGGGCGTGCGGGCCGAATACGACATCCGCATCCAGAGCCTGGTGGTGGACGACTCGGACGACGCGGGTCGCGTCGTCGGCGTGGTCGCCAAGCGCTACGGCAAGCAGGTGACGGTGCGCGCCCGCCGCGGCGTGGTGCTGGCCACCGGCAGCTTCGCCTACAACCAGGAAATGATCGAGGCGTACGTGCCGCGGCTGCTCAATCGGCCGGCCGCCTCCATCGAACAGCACGACGGCATCGGCATCCTGCTCGGACAGTCCCTGGGTGCGCAGGTCGCGCACATGGACGCCGCCGAGGTGGCGTTCTTCGCCGACCCGCAGATGGTGGCGCGCGGCGTCATCGTCAACGCGCGCGGCCAGCGGTTCATCAACGAGGACACCTACTGCGGGCGGGTCGGGCAAGCCACCCTCAACACGCAGGACAACCAGGCCTATCTGATCATCGACGAGCAGGCGCTCGAGGCCGCCCACGCCACCGAGAGCGCGACCAAATTCTTCCGGCTGGAGCCGCCCAAGTGGACGGGCGAGACCGTGGCCGAGCTGGAATCGGAGATGGGCCTGCCCGAGGGCGCGTTGCAGGCCACGGTCGAGGTCTACAACCGGTTCGCCGCAGAAGGTACGGATCCGTTGCTGGGCCGCCGGGCCGAATGGACCAAGCCGCTGGGCGCCCCACTGGCCGGATTCGACCTGCGCGAGCACACCGGCGGATTCACCACGGGCGGACTGAAGACCGACCTCGACTCGCGCGTCCTGCACGTGTCCGGGGAGCCGATCGCGGGCCTGTTCGCCGCCGGCCGGTGCACCTCCGGCGTCTGCGCCGGTGGGTACGCCAGCGGTACGTCCCTGGGCGACGGCAGCTTCTACGGTCGGCGCGCCGGTCAGGCCGCCGCCGCTATCCAGGACTGAAAGGAATACTCACGCATGCGTTTCGGCATCGTACTGTTCACCAGTGACCGCGGCATCGCCCCGGCCGCGGCGGCGAAGGCCGCGGAGGAGCGCGGCTTCGCGTCGTTCTTCGTGCCCGAACACACTCATATTCCGGTGAAACGCGAAGCGGCGCACCCACTGACAGGCGATGCCAGTCTGCCCGACGACCGCTACATGCGCACCCTCGATCCGTGGGTCGCGCTGAGCATGGCCGCCGCGGTGACCGAGCGCATCGAATTGTCCACGGCGGTCGCGCTGCCCACCGAACACGACCCGATCACCCTGGCCAAGACCATCGCCTCGCTCGATCACCTGTCCGGTGGCCGGGTGTCCCTCGGCGCCGGATTCGGCTGGAACACCGATGAACTCGCCGATCACGGCATCCCCGGCAAGCGGCGGCGCACCGCGCTGCGCGAATATCTCGAGGCGATGCGGGCACTGTGGACCCAGGACGAGGCCTCCTACGACGGCGAATTCGTGAAATTCGGCCCCAGCTGGGCCTTTCCGAAGCCGACGCAGTCCCATGTGCCGGTGCTGATCGGCACCGCGGGCACCGAACAGGGTTTCCGCTGGATCGCCAAGTCGGCGGACGGCTGGATCACCACCCCGTACGAGACGCATCTGCTGCTCGAGCGCATGCAACTGCTGCGCAAGGTATGGCAGGAGGAGGGCCGCGACGGCGTACCGCGCGTGGTCGCGCTGGCGGGCAAGCCCGATCCGCAGGCACTGGCCGACTGGGCGGCGGCCGGGGTCACCGATGTACTGTTCGGGCTGCCGGACAAGCCGGAACCGGACGTACTGGCGTATCTGGACCGGTTGTCCGCCAAACTCGATATCCGATCCTGAGTCACCTTCTGATTCCTTATTGTTCGACCACTCGAGAGTGAGGTACCAGCGTGCGCATCGCCCTGCTGTCCTACCGCAGCAAGACACATTGTGGGGGCCAGGGAGTATATGTCAGGTATCTGAGCGCGGGCCTGGCCGAACTGGGCCATGAGGTGGAAGTCTTTTCGGGACAGCCCTACCCGGAACTGCTCGATCCTCGTGTGCGGCTGACCGAGGTGCCCAGCCTCGATCTGTACCGCGACTCCGATCCGTTCCGCACGCCGCGCCCCGGTGAGATCCGCGACCGGATCGATCTGCTGGAGCTGGGCACCATGTGGACCGCCGGATTTCCCGAGCCGCGCACCTTCAGCCTGCGCGCCGCGCGGCTGTTGAGCACGCGGACAGCGGATTTCGATGTGGTACACGACAATCAGTGCCTGGGCTACGGGCTACTGGACATCGCCCGGCGCCTGCCGGTCGTGGCGACCATCCACCACCCGATCACGCGGGACCGATCGGTGGATCTGGCAGCCGCGCGCCTGTGGCGAAAACCGCTCGTGCACCGCTGGTACGGCTTTTTGGGCATGCAGCAGCGGGTGGCCCGGCAGATTCCGGATCTGGTCACCGTCTCCTCGTCCTCGGCCGCCGATATCGCGGACGACTTCGGCGTCTCCTCGAACCAACTGCGAGTGGTACCGCTGGGTGTCGACACCGAGCTGTTCCGGCCGCGCTCGGCGCGGGCGCCCGGGCGCATCGTCGCGGTCGCCAGCGCGGACAAACCACTCAAGGGCATCAGCCACCTGCTGCACGCGGTATCGCGGCTTCGTCTGTCGCACGATGTGGAGTTGCAACTGGTCGCCAAGCTGGACACCGACGGCCCCACGCAGAAGTTGATCGCCGAACTCGGCATCGCCGATATCGTGACGGTGAGCAGCGGGCTGTCCGACACCGCCCTGGCCGAACTGCTGAGTTCGGCCGAGATCGCCTGCATCCCCTCGATGTACGAGGGCTTTTCGCTGCCGGCCGTGGAGGCCATGGCCAGCGGCACCCCGCTGGTCGCCAGTCGCGCCGGTGCGCTGCCCGAGGTGGTCGGCGGCTGCGCCGAACTGGTCGAGCCGGGCAACGTCGGCGAATTGACCAGGTCCATCGGGGGTCTGCTGGATTCCCGGCATCGCCTCGACGAACTCGGCGCCGCCGGGCGAGCCAGGGCGCTGGCGGTATTCAGCTGGGAGGCCGTTGCCGCGCAGACCGTTTCGGTCTATGAGCGGGCCATCGCCCGAAAGCCGTTGGGCTGAAGCCGGAATTCCGAGATAGGAGCAGAGCGCCGAATGTTGACCGTCGACTTCGACCGCCTGGGCGTCGGCCCCGGCACCCGGGTCATCGATGTGGGAGCGGGCCTGGGGCGGCACAGTTTCGAGGCCTACCGCCGGGGCGCGGATATCGTCGCCTTCGATCAGAGTGCCGACGACCTGGCTCAGGTCAAGGTCATGTTCGGGGCGATGGCCGAGGCCGGTGAGGCCCCCGCGCACGCGAATGCCGAGACCGTGCAGGGCGATGCGCTGGCCTTGCCGTACCAGGACGGGGAATTCGACGTCGTCATCGCCTCGGAAATCCTGGAGCACATCCCCGCGGACGACCGCGCGATCGCCGAACTGGTACGGGTCACCGCGCCCGGCGGCGCGCTGGTGGTGACGGTCCCCCGCTGGCTTCCCGAGCGCATCTGCTGGCTGCTCTCGGACGAATACCACGCCAACGAGGGCGGTCACGTCCGCATCTATCGCGCGGACGCGTTGCGCGGCAAGATTTCTCGCCACGGCATGCGATTCATCCACAGCGCGCACGCCCATGCCCTGCATGCGCCCTACTGGTGGATCAAATGCCTCGTCGGGGTGTCGGATGAGAAGCACTGGGCGGTGAGCTCCTATCACCGAATCCTGGTGTGGGACATGATGCAGGCCCCCCGGCTCACCCGGTCCGCGGAGGCCGCGCTGGACCCGCTGATCGGCAAGAGCGTCGCCCTGTATTTCACCAAACCCGCGGTGCGGCGTGCGAAAGCATAGGCTACCCGAGATCTCCGGCGTCCTGACCGTCGCCCAGTGCCTGCAGACAGCCGAATCGATTGCAGCTCAACAAGAATCGGACGGAGCGCTGCCCTGGTTCGCCGGCGGGCACACCGATCCGTGGGATCACATCGAGAACGCGATGGCGCTCACGGTCACCGGGATGCTGCGCGAGGCACGCGCGGCCTATGCCTGGTCGGCGCGGACTCAGCGGCCGGACGGCTCGTGGCCCAGGCAGTTTCGCGGCGGCGTCGTCGAGGAGCACGAGACCGACACCAACTTCTGCGGCTATATCGCCACCGGCGTCTGGCATTACGTGTGCTGTACCGGCGACCGAAGTTTCGGCGCCCGGATGTGGCCCACCGTGCGCGCCGCGATCTCCTACGTCATATCCATGCAGCGGGGCCACAACGGCGAGATCTTCTGGCTGCGGGACGGCGACGGCATCCTCGACGAGGCCCTGCTGACCGGCTGTTCCAGTATGTTCCACAGTATCCGCTGCGCGCTGGCCCTGGCTCGGTCCCTGGGCATCGCCCAGCCCGATTGGGAGGCCGCCGCGCTGCGCCTGGGGCATGCCGTCCGGCATCATCCGGAGGCGTTCTCCGTGAAGGACCGCTACTCGATGGACTGGTACTACCCGGTGCTGTGCGGGGCGTACGAGGGGCCGGACGCGATGGTCCGGATCGACTCGCGCTGGGATGATTTCGTCGTCGGTGATCTGGGCATCCGCTGCGTCGACGACAATCCGTGGGTGACCGGCGCGGAAACCTGCGAGCTGGTCATGGCATTGGACGCCCTGGGCGACCGCGACCGGGCACACCGGCTGCTGGGCGCCATGCAGCACCTGCGCGAGACGGACGGATCCTATTGGACCGGACTGGTTTTCGCCGATGGCAAGCGCTGGCCGGAGGAGCGGACCACGTGGACCGGGGGCGCGATGATCCTGGCCGCCGACGCCCTGTCGCGGACGACCCCGGCCAACGGGATCTTCCGCGACCTCGCGCTCCCCATGGACATCACGGGCGGGCTGGCCTGCGACTGCGTGTCGCAACCGGCCTGAGCGGCTGGATGCGTCCTGCTTGCTCACACGCGCCCACTCGGTGCCCCTCGCCGGTATCGAGCTCGGCGAGGGGCGTCGGTGGCGTCGGACGATCAGTGGCCCTGCAGGACCGCGATGGCGGTGTTGAGAACAACAGGTCCGTTCGCGATGTATTCGCCGATCGCAGCACCGATGGCCGCGCCGACGAAATCCCCTGGCGGCAGCAGGAATCCGATCAGTCCACCGATGGCGGCCTGCGTCGCACCCTTCTGCAGCATCGCCTGAAGCCGCGGCCACGATGAGCCGCCGGCGACCGGCGTGAGGGTGAGGCTCTTGCCGGACTGGTCGATTCGCGGAGTCAAAGCCACGCTGCCGCCCTGTACCGGAATGTTCAATGCCACAGTCACGATGTGTGCACCCGTCGGGCTCGTCAATGCGACCGACTTGTTGTCCGGGCTCAATGCGAAGTGCCCGGCGGAGACGTCGGTGACGACGCCGTCACCGGCGATCGCTGTGCTGTATCGGACTCCGTGATCGACGCCGGAGGCCGTAATCGTCTGTGCCGCAGGCGTTTGGACCGGTGCGGCAGTCGCGGATCCCGCGCTGGTGACGGCCACGGTGACCGCCATCGGGAGCGCTGCGACGAGCAGGGCACGGCCGATGGTACGAACAGAAGTAACGCGCATTTGAATGATTCCTCCCCGACTTTTCAATCCCCGGTATTCCCCCTCGGAAACACTATGGCTCCCAGATATTTTGGTTCCCCCGTGAATCAAATGTCAGCATTGTTATCTGAACACAGAGGAAGCTATCAGGCGTTCAGTTGGCACGCAACCTCTCGGACGATCGCGTGAAGTCGCAGGCGACTGCGCTCATGCCGCCCGTCGTCCACGCGTCCGCACCTACATTCCCGGTGGTCTCAGCGACCGCCGCAGCCGGCCGAGCGCTCCAGGACGCGCAACGACCCGGTCACCGATACCTCACGGAACTTCCCGCCGTCCAACGCCTTTCGGTAGATGTTGTACGGGGCGCGGCCACCGTCGCGTGGATCGGGAAAAACGTCGTGGATCGCCAGCGCGCCACCGGCGGCGACCCAGTGCGCCCAGTTGTCGTAATCGCGCTGCGCGGCCTGCTCGGTATGGCCGCCGTCGATGAACAGCAACCGGATCGGCGTGCACCACGTGCGCGCGACGATGTCCGAGGCGCCGATCACACCGATCACGGTGTCGCACAGGCCCGCTCGCACGATCGCGCGGCGGAACTCGGTCACGGTGTCGAACCGACCGGTCTCGGGGTCGACCAGGGAGCTGTCGTGATACTCCCAGCCCGGCTGATGCTCCTCGGAGCCGCGATGATGGTCGATGGTGTAGACGACCGCGCCGGTCTCGCGCGCGGCCGCGCCGAGATAGATCGACGATTTCCCGCAGTAGGTGCCGATTTCGGCGACCACCCCGTCGCCCGCGTATCGACGCACGGCCTCGTACAGCGCGCGCCCTTCCTCCGCGGGCATGAAACCGGTAGTTTGCTCGGCTATTTCGAACAATCGCGTCGTATCCGTGGAAATCACCGAATCGGCACGAGTCATCAGCGCGGAACCTTTCTCATCGGCATATCCGCTCGCGGATTGCCACGGCGGTGCGATTTGCCCCGGAAGCGTCACCATAGTAGCATCCAGACACGTGTCCGATCCCCTTTCCACAGAGCCTCCAGAGGTGAGCAGGGAGGCCACCCGCCGCCGCCTCACCGAAAAGCAGGCCGACACCGTCGACCGGCTCACCCGCGCCGCGCTCGAGGTGCTCTCCCGGGAGGGGTTCGCCGGCCTGACCGTCCGCATGGTGGCATCCACCGCGGGGGTGGGTACGGCCACCGCGTACACCTACTTCTCCTCCAAGGAACACCTGGTCGCGGAGGTGTTCTGGCGCCGGTTGGCCGCCACGCAACCGCCACTGGCCGATGCCTCGGACGCCAACTCCCGCGTGGTCGCGGTCCTGCGCCAGATCGCCACGCTCGTCGCCGACGAGCCCGCCCTGGCGGGTGCGGTGACCAGCGCCCTGCTGGGTACCGATCCCGATGTATCCCATCTGCGCACCCGCATCGGCATCGAAATCCGCAAACGCCTCATGGACGCCCTGGCTCCCAACGTGGATCTCGACATCGTCGAAACTTTGGAATTGCTCTACGCCGGAGCCCTCGTCCGCGCCGGAGTCGGCTACGCCTCCTATACCGAAATCGCCGACCGCTTGGAAAAGTCCGCGCTTCAGGTGCTGGCCAACCCGGAGCTGTGATCCTCGCGCTCAGGACCTACTCTCGAGCACTTCACGAAGGAGACCGGCGAAAGGTTCTGGCTGCCCCGGATAAGGGCTGTCCGCGCCGGTGAAACCGCCGTGATGACTGGGGAATACCACCGCGGAACGATTCATCTGGGCGGCCAATGATTTCGTGGTGCGGGCGGTGAAAGTATTGCCGGATTCCTCGGCAACGCCCAGCACGATGCGAGTCGAGGCGGCGGTCAGGGCGGGAATGTCGGCGCGGTAAGCGGTGACGGCGGCCGAGTTGTCCGACAACAGGGGGTCGTCACGGGAGCCGTCGTCCTCGGTCGGCATGCCGAACATGGCCGGATCGGCCGGCGGTCGGTCGAAGTAGGCGTCGGTGAATTCTCCCTGCCACATGGTCATGGCGAGGAAGTTCGCCATTCCGGCGCCCACGCCCTTGGCCTGGTAGGCCGCCTGAATCCCGGACAGCGCGCGAGCTGCCGCCGCCGCGTCGGGCAGCGCGGTGGCCAGTGGGGGTTCGTGGGCCACCAGGGTGCGCACATCGTCCGGATGTGCCGTCACCAGGGCCAGCGCGGTGACCGCACCACCGCTGCTGGCGAACATCTCTACCGGGCCCGCGCCCAGCGCGCCGATCACCGCGTGGATATCGGCCGCCTGCACCTCGGGCACATTGTCGGTCCGGCCATCGGTACGCGCGCTGCGGCCGAGGCCGCGCGGGTCGTACGTGATCACGGTGCGATCCGGAAAGTACCCGGCCAGCGCGGTGAATCCGTCCGCGCACATGGGCTGGCCGATCATGAACAGCGGGGGACGGCCATCCGCCGTGGGCAGCGGGCCATGAAGGTCATAGACGATTCGGGCACCGGGGGTTTCGAGCGTATGCGTCGTCATACCAGTAGTGACGCATACGGCGTCCGGAACTCATCGGTATCCGCTCGGCGAGTCCGTATGCCTACCGCACCGCTCGGACGCGTGTGAGCGGGCTAGGCCCGGCTATTCGACTCCGACACCTGCGAAACATTCTGCGCACGAGCCTCGTTGCGTTCGTAACGGGTCCGGGCGCGGGCGTGGGCGAGGCTCAGCAGATCGTAGACGGCCGCCTGGGTGTCCGGGCCGGGGTTCGTGACCGAGAGCCAGCCCGCGGTGCCGTAGACCGGATGGGGTAGCACGGTGTCGTCGTGTGCGTAATCGACGTCCTCGCTGGAGATTTCACTCGGGGTGCGGCCGGTCCAGCGGGTGAATTCGACCAACCCCGCCGACATGTTCACCCGGAAGGCGCCCGGGCGGTCCAGGTGTGAGGCGTCGTCGTCGGGGTAATCCTTGGTCACGATCGTGGCGAAGGGCTGCACCCCGCTCGGGGTGTGACCGTCCGCGGAGTAGTAGAAGAACACGTCGCCCCAGCTGATCTTCGGTGAGCCGTCCTCCGGACCCGGCCGCATGGTTAGCACATCGCCGAGGCCCGCTACGAATTCGATGATTTCATCCACAGTCATACCTTCTAGTCTGTCATTGAATATCCCTGTGAGGGTTTCAATGGATTACCCGGAATATTCCTCGATAAGTCTCAATGCGGTCGGGATCATGTCAGCGTGGACCGACGGCGCGTGGGCTTGTCCGCCCAGCTTATCCGTAGTACCGTCCAGACAGGTGTCCACATTGGTGGACACGATACGGCTGAAGGGTTTTGCGATGACGGTGGTCAAGCCGCAGCAGGTGTCCGGGGGCGAGCACGAGCACGGCCATCTCGAAGAGTTCCGCACCGATCCGATCGCCCTGATGCGGCGCGTGCGCGAGGAATGCGGGGATGTCGGCTCGTTCCGGCTGGCCGATAAGGACGTGATCCTGTTGACCGGCGCGGAGGCGAACGAATTCTTCTTCCGCTCAGCCGATTCGGACCTCGACCAGAGTGCGGCCTATCCGTTCATGAAGCCGATCTTCGGCGAGGGCGTGGTGTTCGACGCCAGCCCCGAGCGGCGCAAGGAGATGCTGCACAACCAGGCGCTGCGCGGCGAACATATGCGCGGCCACGCGGAAACCATTGCCCGCGAGGTGCATTCGATCCTGTCGCGCTGGGGCGACGAGGGCGAGATCGACCTGCTGGAGTTCTTCGCCGAGCTGACCATCTACACGTCCTCCTCCTGCTTGATCGGCAAGAAGTTCCGCGACGAACTCGACGGCCGCTTCGCGCATCTCTATCACGAGCTCGAACAGGGCACCGACGCACTGTGCTACGTCGACCCCTACGCGCCCATCGAGAGCTTCCGCCGCCGCGACGCCGCGCGCGCCCAGCTGGTCGAGCTGGTCCAGGAGATCATGAACGGCCGTATCGCGAATCCGCCCGAGGGCAAACAGGATCGCGACATGCTCGACGTGCTGGTCTCGATCCGCGACGAAGAAGGCGGGCTACGCTTCTCGGCCAGCGAGATCACCGGCATCTTCATCTCGATGATGTTCGCCGGACACCACACCACCTCGGGCACCGCGGCCTGGACGGTGATCGAACTGCTGCGCCATCCCGAACGCCTGAACCGGGTGGTCACCGAGCTGGACGAGCTCTACTCCGACGGCCAGGACGTGAGTTTCCATGCGCTGCGCCAGATTCCGCAGCTGGAGGCGACCCTGAAGGAGACGCTGCGACTGCATCCGCCGCTGATCATCCTCATGCGGGTGGCCCGCGACGAATTCGAGGTGTGCGGAAACCGCATCGCCCCCGGCGATCTCGTGGCCGCCACGCCCGCCGTCTCCAACCGCATCCCGGAGGACTTCCCGGACCCGGACCACTTCGATCCGGACCGGTACATCGACCCGAACCAGCAGGATCTACTCAACCGCTGGACCTGGATCCCGTTCGGCGCGGGCCGGCACCGCTGCGTCGGGGCGGCGTTCGCGACCATGCAGCTCCAGGCGATCTTCTCGATCCTGTTGCGGGACTGGGAGTTCGAGATGGCCCAGCCCTCGGACAGCTATCGCAACGACCACTCCAAGATGGTGGTCCAGCTCGAGCAGCCCTGCGCGGTACGCTACCGCCGCCGACGTCGCTGAGGTGTTAGAGCGCGGCTTCGATCGCGGAGATGACGGCGGGGTCCTTGGGCTCGGTGCGCGGACGGAACCGCCCGACGACCTCGCCCGTGCGGCTTACCAGGAACTTCTCGAAGTTCCACTGGATATCGCCCGCCTCGCCCTCGGCGTCGGTGGTCTGCGTCAGCTCCTGGTACAGCGCGCTGCGCTCATCGCCGTTGACGTCGACCTTCTCCAGCAGCGGGAAATCCACGCCGTAGGTGGACGAGCAGAACTCTGCGATCTCCTCGGCGGTGCCGGGCTCCTGGCCCATGAACTGGTTACAGGGCACGCCGACCACGCTGAAACCGCGCGGACCGTACGTCTGCTGCAACTCAACCAGGCTCGAGTACTGCGGGGTCAGGCCGCACTTGGAGGCCACGTTGACCACCAGCAGCGCTTTGTCACCGGTCAGCTCGGCCAGGGTAGTGGGTTGGTCGGCGAGGGTGCGGACAGGAATGTCTCGAATGCTCACAAGAGGAGATGGTACCTCCGAATTGATCATCCGTGCCGGACCGGCGCACGCAGCACCGCCAGGCTTCGAACCATAATACCTGGTAAACGACCTTTGCTGCCCGCTCGTGACGGTCGGCGATATATGTTCAGGAATAGGCGACCTGCCAGTGCTTGATCCCGTTGATCCACCCCGAACGCAGCCGCACCGGATCGGCGACCTGGCGCACATCCGGCATGGCGTCGGCGATCGCGTTGAAGATCAGCTCGATCTCCAGCCGAGCCAGATTCGCCCCGACGCAGTAGTGCACGCCGGTCCCGCCGAACCCCAGATGCGGATTGGGGTCGCGCAGGATGTCGAAGGTGAACGGGCTGTCGAATTCCGCCTCGTCGAAATTGGCCGAGCTGTAGAACAGGCCGAGCCGCTGCCCCTCCGCGATCGCCTGCCCGCCGAGCTCGTGGTCCTGGGTCGCGGTGCGCTGGAACGCGGTCACCGGCGTCGCCCAGCGCACGATCTCGTCGGGCGCAGTGCGCGGGCGCTGCTCCCGGAACAGCTCCCACTGCTCGGGATGGTCGACCATCGCCTTCATGCCGTGGGTGATCGCGTTGCGGGTGGTCTCGTTTCCCGCGACGGTCAGCAGGATCACGAAGAACCCGAACTCGTCCGAACCCAGCGCCTCACCGTCGACATCGGCGGTGACGAGCCGGCTGACGATGTCGCCGACCGGACGCGTGCGCCGCTGCTCGGCCATATTCCATGCGTATCCGAGGATTTCGGTGGTGGCGGTCAGCGGGTCACCGTATTCCGGATCGTCGTAGCTGAGCATCTCGTTGGACCAGTTGAACAGCTTGAACCGATCCTCCTGCGGCACACCGAGAAGTTCGGAGATGGCCTGCAGCGGCAGTTCGCACGCCACCTGCTGCACGAAGTCCCCACCGCCGGATCGCTTGGCCTCGTGCACGATTCGCTGCGCCCGCTCGGTGAGCGAGTTGCGCAGGTTCTCGATGGCGCGCGGAGTGAATCCCTTGGATATGATCCGCCGAATCTTGGTGTGCTTGGGGGGATCCATGCTCACCAGCAGTGAATCGCGGCTCACCTTCAGCTGTTCCGGGTCGCTGTCGCCGGCTATCCGGATGATGGAGCCGTTGCGGTTGGACGAGTAGAGCTCGGTGTTACGGGAGATCTCCCGGATGTCCTCGTGGCGGCTCACCACCCAGTAGCCGCCGTCGTTGAACGGGGCCGCGTACTCCGGCTGCTGTGCGTTCCACCAGACCGGCGAGGTCCGGCGCAACTCGGCGAACTCCTCGACCGGGGTCCGGGTCTCCCACAGGAACGGATCGGTGAAATCGAATCCGGCGGGTATCAGTGGCTGTGCTGGCTCTGCCACGGTTCCTCCTCACGGCCCGCGGCACTGCGAGCCGGTGTGAAAATGAAACGAGTTCTACGCTGATTGAAGCACCTCGGAAGGCTTCGTTACAGGCGTTTAGCCAGGAAGCCTGGACCATGATCGCCGAGGATGCGCCGGGCCAGGGGAAACCGAACAGCGGATGCGCATCTTCACCAAAATTAGAACTTGTTCTACAGTGAGGACAGGCACGCGCCTACCCTGCCGCCGACTACTTCGAGGATGAGGTACCCGAGCATGACCGACTCTCCAACCACCGAGGCCGATTACATCGTCGTTGGCGCGGGCAGCGCCGGTGCCGTGGTCGCGGGCCGCCTGGCCGAGCACGGTGCCAGCGTGATTCTGCTGGAGGCCGGACGCAAGGACAACACTCGGCTGGTGACCAGCCCGGGCATGATCACGATGGTGCATACCGTGCCCCAGCTCAAGCACCGGGTGACCTGGAGCCAGTACTCGATTCCGCAGAAGTACGCCAACGACCGCAAGGTTCCGATGACCCGCGGCAAGGTGCTGGGCGGCTCCAGCTCGGTCAACGGCATGCTGTTCGTGCGCGGCAACCGCGCCAACTTCGACTCCTGGGCGGCCGAGGGCTGTAAGGGCTGGGAGTACGACAACGTGCTGGCGGCCTACAAGCGCCTGGAGAACTGGGAGGACGGCGCCAGCGACTACCGCGGCGCGGGCGGGCCCATCCAGGTGACGCGGCAGCAGGATCTGACGCCGATCTCCCAGCTGTTCATGCAGGCCGCCTCCGAGACCCTCGACGCCCCGCGCATCGCCGACTACAACGGCGAATCGCAGGAGGGCATCAGCATCTTCCAGCAGAGCGTGCGAAACGGATTGCGCTACAGCTCGTCTCGCGGCTACATCACCGAGCGGCCGAATCCGAACCTCACCGTGCTGACCCATGTGCACGTGGCCCGGGTCGTCATCGAGAACGGCCGCGCGACCGGGGTCGAGGTCATCGACAAGAGCGGTGCGCGGCGGATCCTTCGCGCCGCCAAGGAGGTCGTGGTCTCCGGCGGCGTGATGGCCTCGGCGCAGATCCTCATGCTCTCGGGCATCGGCCCGGCCGGCCACCTGCGGGATCTGGGCATCGACGTCAAGGCCGATCTGCCGGTGGGCCAGAACCTGCACGACCACCTGTTCGTGCCGATGACCTTCGTCTCGAAGAAGGCCATCCACCGGGGCACCCCGCCGTACTTCGCGGGCGGCATCCTGCGGGAGACCCTCAAGAAGGGCAGTTCCTGGATGGGCCGCACGGTCTTCGAGGTGGCCGGATTCGTCAAGACCAAGTTCAACACCGACGGCGTGCCGGATATGCAGATCCACGCCCTGCCCTGGAGCTATCCGGTCCCCAACCAGGACGAGGACAAGCTACACCTGGTGGACACGCGCCCCGCGCTGACCATCTTCCCGACGCTGATCTACCCCAAGAGCCGCGGCGAGGTGCGCCTGGCCTCCAACGACCCGATGGCCTCCCCCCTGATCGACCCCGGCTACCTGTCCGACCCCGCCGACGCCGATTTCCTCATCGAGGGCATCCGCATGATCCGCGAGGTCATGGCCAACAAGACCATCTCCGGAGACATCACCGAGGAATTCGCCCCCGGCCCGGCCCTGCGGGACGAGACCGCCCTGCGCGCCGAACTCCCCAACCGCGTCCACTCGGTCTACCACCCGGTCGGCACCTGCCGCATGGGCACCGACGAACGCTCGGTCGTCGACCCCACCCTCAAGGTCAACGGCATCGAAGGCCTCCGCGTAGCCGACGCCTCGATCATGCCCAGCATCACCGGCGGCAACACCAACGCCCCCTGCTACATGATCGGCGAAATGGCAGCCCAGTTCATCACCGGCGAACAGTAACCAACCGTTCGAGAACCCGGGCTCGCCTTTCGGCGAACCCGGGTTCTCGCAGCTGCCCATGTGTCATAGATTCAAGGAACCAAAGCCGCCAGGCGAGGCCAACTTCTCCACATCCTGAAGAAGGCCCCAACTGAAACCCGCCCCATATCGGTCTCCCGAAGCGGTACTGAAAAGGAACTCCTCGTACGGTGGCCAATGGTCACCATCCTCCAGCGGCCCAAATATTTCCGCCAACTCGGCAATGGTCACACTCCAGGCCGTCAACTCTTCGGGTTCCGAAATCCTCGGCGCCTGGAGGCCATCCTTTCGAGTGAATCTAACGGCATCCAGATAACCCTGCTTGGAGGTGACGACGATGTCGAATGACGGCCACAGCTCGGGCAGGTAGGTGAACGTTTCCGGATCGGCGGTCAGCGGATCGAGGCCGAGGAATGTCTGAAGGTTCGCGAACTGGGCCGGGTTCACCGGCAACAGTGCACTGACGCGGTCTTTCGTCGCCTTTGCAGCGACCCAGCCTACGCTGATCGAGTCGAGCACGGACTGCTTGACGGAGTCATCGCATCTCATGGTCATCAATATGTAGATATCGAAATCCTGGTTTACGTTGGCTACGTGTGACACCTTTCCCCTTTACAGAACTCATCAGACTTACCTCGCGATGAAGCTGGTTACATCACCTCTCGCCGCGATTACGGATCCATCTTCGCGGACGATCAAGACTATATTCTGGGTCGCGATTTTCGGTAGGATGACCGTTCCGCCTCCGACTGCAGGGGCGGTGCCACCAACCTCACCGAATGCGGTCTCGGACGCGGAGACAGCAGCATCCACGGCTTGCTCATGTGTGAGATGGAGGTCGGTAAGCTTACCAGCAAGTACATCCGGCTTCCCCGACCCTTTCGGCAGGTTTTTGACTTCGTTGCCGATCTGCTCGGCCTTCTGTGTGATTTCGGCAGAGGCTGCCTCAGCTTCTGCCTCGGCCTCCTTTGCCCCCTTCTGACCGAAGGACTTTATCTTGGACAGCGCCTCAGCGATCGGTTTCAGGGCTGTCTTCAGTCGAGTTACCGTCGTCGCGGTACCACGAATAGCAATGCGGGCAACCTCCAGTAACTTCTTGAACTTCTCGTAGATCTCGAGAATCCGTGCCGCGACGCGCCCTGCCGCCGCACTGGCCGCGCCATCCGTAAAGAAGTCGACCACGGTCCATCCGAGCAGTTCCGCTCCTGCTTCCTCCATTTCGGAGTGGGCTTCATCGATGTGGTGGGCGTGATCGTCACAGGCGGAGGCCAGGTCGGAATAGGCATTCCCGAGCTCGTTGAGTGAGTTCTGCAGAGTTGTGAGGGTATGAACCGCAGAGTCGATTTCCGGTGAGACTTGGTTCTTGACCGTACCGATGGGCGCGGTCATCGCGTTGGCTGTCTCGTGGCAACCACTCGCGGCGGCACGTAGTGCGGCGGCGGCATTGTGGAGTTCGTCTTGATGACCGTTGGGCTAAATGTCACCGACCTTGTCCTTGATCCAGCGCCACCATGAGGGTTCGGAATTGTCGGGCTGCCCGGCGGATTTGGGTGGGGGTCCAGGCGCGGCGGGGACGAGGTTGTCTTTTTTGATGCCGAGGGCCTCGGGCGGCGGTTTGTTGCCGATGATCGAGGCGCCGTCGGCGTTGCGGTGGTTGGCGGCGGTGGCGTCGACGAGTTCGGCACAGTTCGCCAGGGCGGCGATCGAGCTGAAGTGGGCATCGAAGGTGCCGGTCAGGCCGGTGTCGAAGTCGTTGCCCCAGTCGCGTGCCGCAGGGTCGGAGCCAGCCATACCGCCGACGTCGCCCATGGCTTTGGCGACCTTGGTGTAGGCGGCCGACAGGATGTTGGTCGCAGCGGCGAGCCCCGCCGCTGCGGTATGCATATCGGTCGGGTTGACATGAATGTCGTTGCTAGGGCTCACAGTTGTGGCCACATCCCGACATTCACCTCGACGGTGCCCGAGTAGTTGGCGTGCGCATCGGCGACCGCCTTGTGCAACGCATCAAGAGCCTCATGGGCTCCCCGGGCTCCGTTTATCCACTGATCGTGAGCGACTCGGTGCTTCTCGGCGGCAGCACCGTCCCAATTCACGTGCAGTATGTCGACGCTGCGGGAGACTTCGGCGATCCTGCTGTCGACCGCCGCCAGAGTCTTCGCCGCCTCCTCGATGAGCCGTTCCAAGTCCGCGAGGTTGACCCGATGCCCTGCTGTCACGGCAGATTCAGGCTGCTGGGTCGCGGACTGGCATCCGGCAGACCGGCACCGACTCGTCCCAATGCCTGGCCGGTGGTTTGGTCGCGAGCCGCGTACTCCGCTGCCGCTCGATGCAGTGCGGTCGCATCCTTCGCCAGTCCAGCGACGACATCGCTTGTGCTGTCGAAGAACTCATCCCACGCGGAGTCATGCGATTCAGCGGCTCTGCCCAGCCAACTGCTCCCGACGACCGAACGAACCGTCTTGCGTAAACGAGCGAGATCGTTGTCGAAATCTTCCGAGATCCGGCTCATCGTATCCGCGGCACTGTGCATCTCGTCAGGTTCGATTTCAAAATTACCCACCGAAAGACCCCTCCCTACTTCCCGGTGAGTTTATTTTAGCCTCCGCCGAGTACTCCTCGACCTGTGCCGCGGCTACGTCCCGGGGCTACATGATCGAGGCGGCACGGGTGGGCGGTGTTGCTGGGAGTCGGCGGTTCGATGTTGTTCGCGTCACACCTACGGGCCGGTCGGTAGGACGTACCGATCGGGTGTGATCACAGGCACAATCGCGCAAACCTTATTGCGCTAAGGCTTTGCTGTTAGCAAATCTTGATGAGTGCAAGTTGATGAGGGAGCGCGTTCGGATGTTGCTGCTCTGGAGGTTCTGACTCGGACATTGGTCGGGATCGCCTGGAACAGCACGCAGGCGGCGCCGCCGGGAGTGACGTTTCCGCAAATGCGGTTGTTGCTGGTTCTGCGGACGCTGGGGCAGGTGCCCAGTTCGAAGCTGGCCGCGGCGATGGGGGTCAACGCCTCGTCGGTGACCCGGCTGGCGGACAAGCTCGAGGCTCGTGGCTATCTGTCCCGCGGGGCGGACGCGAGCAACCGGAGCGTGGTCACCGTCGAGGTGACCGAGGCGGGCCGGGCGATCGTCGATCGGGTACTCGAACGCCGCCACGCCGCATTCCGCACCATCCTCGATCAACTGCCGGAAGAGAAGAAGCGGGCGGTCACCGTGGCCGCTCAGGATCTCGTGCGGGCAGCCGCCGAGACCTCGGTAAGTCTGATTGGTGCGCTATGAAAGTGAATATTCGACGCCGGGCATCTCGCCGCGCGATGCGTTCGCATGCCGCGCATCTGGGTGATTTCCAGGTCAAACCACGCATGCTCCTGATCGCAGCCCTCGCGGTCCCGGTCGGCGTCGCGTCGGCGCTGGCCGCCTGGTGCCTGCTGAAACTCATCGGCCTGATCACGAATCTCGTGTTCTACCAACGTGTGAACACCGCGATGGTGGCGCCCGGCGCTCACCATCATCCGTGGTGGCTGGTCCTGTCCGCCCCGGTCATCGGCGGGCTGATCATCGGTTTCATGGCCCGCTACGGATCGGAGAAGATCCGCGGGCACGGCATGCCCGAGGCGATCGAGGCGATACTCACCGGCGGCAGCCGGATCGCCCCGCGGGTGGCGCTGCTCAAGCCCGTTTCCGCCGCGATCAGCATCGGATCCGGCGGGCCGTTCGGCGCCGAAGGGCCGATCATCATGACCGGCGGCGCGGTCGGCTCGATCCTGGCCCAGCTGCTGAAGCTGTCCGCCGACGAACGCAAGGCCCTGCTGGTGGCCGGTGCGGCCGGCGGCATGGCGGCCACGTTCAACGCGCCCATGGCCTCGATCCTGCTGGCGGTGGAACTGCTGCTGTTCGAATGGCGGCCGCGCAGCTTCGTACCCGTCAGTACCGCCGTGGTGATCGCGACGCTGTGCCGATGGGTGCTGCTGGGCAACGGACCGGTCTTCGGCCTGCCCAATCCGGCCTCCACGCCCGGCCCGCTCGCCGACGGCCTGGCACTGATCCCCGGCATCACCGGCGGCCTGCTGGCCATCGTCGCCACATCGCTGGTCTACCTGTCCGAGGACGCGTTCAAGCGGCTGCCCGTGCACTGGATGTGGTGGCCCGCCATCGGCGGACTGATCATCGGCCTGGGCGGGCTGGTCGAGCCGCGCGCGCTCGGCGTCGGCTACGACGTCATCGACCAGTTGCTCACCGGGCGGGGCACGATGTCGCTGATCATCGGGATTCTGGTGGTGAAGACGCTGATCTGGGCGCTGTCCCTCGGATCGGGCACCTCCGGCGGCGTGCTCGCACCGGTATTCATGATCGGCGCGGCCCTCGGTGCGGCCGAGGGCGGGCTGCTACCGCACGTCACGGCCGGATTCTGGGCGATGTGCGGGCTGGCCGCGGTGGTCGGCGGGGTGATGCGCTCGCCGCTGACCGGGATCGTGTTCACCTGCGAGCTGACGCACGCCTGGAGCGATCTGCTGCCGCTGGTGGTGGCCTCGGTCTCGGCGTACGCGGTCTCGGTGCTGCTGCTCAAGCGTTCGGTGCTTACCGAGAAGATCGCCCGCCGCAGATTGCACCTGACCCGCGAATACACCACGGACCCGCTGGAGGCGTTCTTCGCGTACGAGGTGATGCATACCGATCCGGTGGTGCTCGGCGCGGACGATCCGATCGATACGGCCGTGCCGCACACCCGTTTCGCCACGCTCTACCCCGTGGTGGACGACAGTGAGCAGTTGGTCGGCGTGACCACCCGCAATCGCCTCGCGACGTGCACCGACCGCACGGTCGGCGCGGCCGCCGTCCCGGCCCGCGCGGTCATCCACCCGGACGACACGCTGCGTGAGGTCGCCAACAAGCTGGCGACGGCGAATGTGACCTACGCACCGGTGGTGGACCGCAGCAGGCCGACCCGGCTGCTCGGCCTGATCGCCTTCGAACAGCTGCTGCACGCGCGCCGCCGCGACCTGCACGAGGAGCATCACCGCGAGCGGATTCTGACGCTCCGGGACCAGCGTTCCTCCCCCCGCCGGCGACCGCCGACGTTCCGGCATGCCGCGGCCACGCCGGAAGGAGTGCCGGAAGTCGTGCCGGTGAATTCATCACTGCCGCAATCGGATTAGCGACCCGCTCACATCGACGCAAGGCCCGGATTCGCCGTACGCGAGTCCGGGCCTTTTCGCATTCGCGTCGGCTCGAGCGCTCTTCCCGGCCTTCGAGCGCACTCGCCGGCCTGGCGTAATCATGGCCGGTATCCAGCGTAAGTACCGGTCACGAGCATGCCTGGACCGCGCTACCGGGACGGCGGGAATAGTAGGGGGTGATTGCGCGTTGTGTCAGGCAGCGTTACTCTTGGCATGTCTCCAGCTTGTGGATGCAGGTGAGTTCTTCCTCCCACAACCCGTAAGACGGCCCAAGTTCTCCCCATTGCTCCGCTCTCCAGCGAAGTCGAATTCGAAGTACCGCAGGGGGATTCATCCGCAGCTCACGCTGCACGATCGGCCATTCGCCGTACCCATCCATCTTCAGGAGTTAATACCATGCAAGACAACATCATTCACAAACCCGACGGCGCACCGGACGTCGTCGCCAAGACCGCGGACGCCACACACGAGATCACCGGCATCCTCGACATCTCCGGCAACCACGCCAGCCTGCGCACCGACGGCTACCTGCCCGGACCGCACGACGCACACGTATCGTTGCGCCTGGTCCGCGATCACGGGTTGCGACGCGGTGACGCCATCTGCGGGATCGTCGGCCCCAAGCGTGACAACGCGCCGTTCGCCCCGCTGATCCGCATCGAGCGCGTGAACGGCTTGGCGCCCGAACAGGCCAAGGCCAGACCGCATTTCGCCGACCTGACGCCCATCTATCCCCAGGACCGCCTGCGTCTGGAGACAGAGCCCCACGAAATGATCACGCGGGTAACCGATCTGGTGACCCCGATCGGCAAGGGGCAGCGCGCATTGATCGTCGCGCCACCGAAGGCGGGCAAAACCTCTGTGCTGCAATCTATTGCGCACGGAGTCGCGAAGAACCACCCGGAATGCCAGCTGATGCTGGTGCTCGTGGGTGAGCGACCCGAGGAGGTCACCGACCTCTCGCGCTCGGTGCCCGCCGATATCGCCGCCGCCACCTTCGACCTGCCCGCGCGCGACCACATCGCCGTGGCCGAGTTGGCCATCGAACACGCCAAGCGCCTGGTCGAGATGGGCCGCGATGTGGTGGTGCTGCTGGATTCGCTGACCCGCCTGGCCCGCGCCTACAACCTGGCCTCGGCCGGCACCGGCCGCATCCTGACCGGCGGCGTGGACGCCGGAGCCCTGGCGCCGCCCAAGAAATTCCTCGGCGCCGCGCGCAATATCGAGAACGGCGGCTCGCTCACCATCATCGCCACCGCACTGGTCGAGACCGGTTCGGCCGCCGACGCCGTCATCTTCGAGGAGTACAAAGGCACCGGCAACGCCGAGCTCAAACTGGACCGCGGCATCGCCGACCGGCGCACCTATCCCGCGGTGGACATCAACCGCTCCAGCACCCGCAAGGACGAACTGCTGCTCACACCGGAGGAGCTGGCCGCCACTCGCTCGCTGCGCCGCACCCTGGCGGGGCGCGAACCGCAGCAGGCGATCGAGCTGCTGCTGACCGGACTGCGTCAGACCGGCACGAACGCCGAATTCCTCACCCAGATCCGCACCGCCGCGAACTGACCATGGAACCTGCGGATTTCCATCAAATTGCGCGAATCGAGTGCAGAGCGCGTCCCTCGAACGAAAACGGTCCCCCGTCCAGGTAGCCTGGTGCGCAAGATCAGCGCGTCCGCCCGTGCGGCGGCGCCCAGCACCACCCGCACAGCTCGTCCCCCGTCCGCCGCGTTCGCGGCGCCCCTGGGACCGCTGCGCCGCCGGTCAGAAAGGGGGCCGCATGCGCACGGCACTCACCAACTTCAGCAACGTGCCATCCGGAGCCTCCCGGACCGATCGGCGGACCCAGGACGGGCGCCGCTGATGACCAGGGAGGACTTCCTGCGCCGGGTGCGCGACGGACTCAAATCGCTGCCCGACGACGACCGGACCATCACGCTCAGCAACAGGCGTACCCCGCCCGAGCTGTCCCTCGCCGACCCCACGATCGTGGAACTGTTCATCGAGCGCCTCGAACACCACGGCGCGCGGGTCGAGCGGATCACCGAGGCGGAGATTCCCGCGGCCGTCCGTGGCGCGCTGCGCACCTATCGCGCGAAATCCGTTGTGACGCCCAACGGTTTGCCGGACGAATGGCTCGACCCGTGGGCCGAGGACGCGGGTAACACCGTCATGCGGGACCACCAGCAGCTCACGCCCGAGGAGCTGGACGACGCGGACGCCGTGGTAACCACCTGTGCCGGAGCGGTCGCCGACGCCGGAGCCGTCGTGCTGGACGGCGGACCAGGCCAGGGCCGCAGCGAGACCCTGGTGCCCACCTGCCATATCTGCGTGGTGCGCACGCCGCAGATCGACTCCTCGCTACCCGAGGTGCTCGACAAACTCGATTCGCGCCGCCCCATCACCTGGTGCGGCGGTCCGACCGCGCCGGCCGACGCCAAGGGCGCCCCCGGCCAGGGCCGCCATCGCCAACGCCAGCTGATCGTGCTGATCGTGGACGAGTTCGATTCTCCGTAAACCCACAAGGTCCCTTTAAGCCTGTACCAAGCACGCGACGGCATCGTATTCCTCGGAACGGGATCATCGGCTCGGCGCTGCCACGCACGGCCCCCCGCCACCCACGCACGGCTGGGTCGTGTGTCAGGTGCCGCGCCGATGGCCCGTTCCACCCACTTCATGCCCGCCGGGCCTGTCCACGAGGGGTGACAGGCCCGGCGGGCGTTCCGTTGCCGCCTTGTGATCTTGGTCCTGGGCGTGTCCCGAGCGCTCGAGTAATGATGGAGGTATGGAAACCGCGGTGGTCTTCGTGCTCGCGTGCCTCGTGTACTGGTGGGGTCTGCTCAAGTAAACCCGCGCCAACTCTCACTCATCGGCCGCATGACAGGCCGTGATCAGCGCCCGCAGCTCGGCGCGCGGCGGATCCGGCCGCACCACAAGGTAACTCGGCATCACCGGTTCGGGATCGCGCAGCGGCCGGAACACCACGCCCGGGACCGACAGCCGCTGCGCCATCGACGCGTAATACACCGTCCAACTCGGCCTGCCGAAGCCGATCGCCGCCAGGGTGTTGTCCTGGTCCGAGGAGAGTTCCGGTCCGAGCAGCGGCTCGAATCCGGCATCGCGGCAGCAGCCGACGATCAGGTCGTGCAGCCCCGGATTGCGCGCGCGGCCGACCAAGCGCAGCGGCAGATCGGCCAGGCGAGCCAGGTCGATCTCACGCAGCACGGCCAGGTCGTGCCGGGCGGGGACGACCGCGACCAGCACGTCCGACCACAGCGGCAGCAGTTCCAGATCCGGCGCCTCGAGATCACCGCGTACCACGGCGGCGTCCAGCTCACCCGACCGCACGCGCTTGGTCCGCTCCTGGGCATCCACATGGACGAGTTCCAGATACGCGTCGGGGGCCAGGCGCGCGTATTCCAGCAGTATCGCGTCCAGCCGTGTACCCAGGCCCGTACTGGTGCCGAGGCGGATCGTCCCGGTGCGCTCGGTGCGCAGCTCGTCGATGGCCTCACGGGCGTCGGCCACCGCGCCCAGCACCCGTTCGGCGTGCGGGCGCAGCCGCTGACCGGCCTCGGTCAGCCGCACCGTGCGCGTGGTGCGCTCGAACAGCGCGACGCCCAGTTCCCGCTCGAGCCGGTGCACCTGCTGGCTGACCGCGGACTGCACGATATGCAGTCGCTCGGCGGCCCGGCCGAAGTGCAACTCCTCGGCGACGACGAGGAAGTACTGCAACTGACGCAACTCCACCGCCGCGAGATTAATCAGTTTCGGTGATCAGTGCCAGCTCGTTCCGCCTATTTTTCGCCGCCGCCGATCGCGGTTTCCTTATCGCATGCCTTACATCACGATCAATGACGTTCAGCTCTACTACGAGGATCACGGCACCGGACAGCCGCTGCTGTTCCTGCACGGCTGGGGAACCAGCGGACGGGTCTGGGGTGCGCAGCAGGCCGAATTCGTGAACGAGTTCCGGGTGATCACCCTGGACTGGCGGGGTTGCGGGCGCTCGGACCGGCCGATGGCCGGTAACACCCTCGCCGGCGTCGTCGCCGACCTGGCCGAACTCATCCGGGAATTGGCGCTCGTGCGGCCGGTCGTGGTCGGCAATTCGATCGGTGCGAGTTTCGCCACCGAACTGGCCCTGGCCCATCCCGAACTGGTCGGCGGGGTGATCGCGGCGGACGGTCCCGCGTACTGGCCCGCGCAGGGTATGCCGCTGCGGCAGATCATCGACGATATGCGGTATGACCGCGTGAATTTCGTGAGCCAGTGGATACCGAACTGGTTCGCACCCCGTACCACTCCCGGACTCGCCGACTGGACCATCCGGCAGATCTTGGACTCGGGGGTGTTCATCGACGAGCACTTCCACACATTCGCCGAATACGACCCGCGACCGCGCCTGCCGGGGCTGCGCACTCCGATCCACTACGTCCACGGCGAACTGGACGCGGAAATCCCGGTCGAGGTGGCGCGGGTATGCGCCGCACTGACGCCCGGCGCAGGCGTCACCGTTATCGAGGGCGCGGGACATATGCCGCATCAGGAACGACCGGCCCGGTTCAATGCGGCGGTACGCGCCGCCGCGAGGGCGTTCACGGCCGCCACAGCGGCCTGAACCGGAATACGTCACCGCCAGAAACCATTACAACGGCACAATATCGCTGGAACAGGACATCACATGCCTACTACGACCGTTCAACTCAGCGGCGGAAACGCCACCGTGGCCTACGAAATCACCGGCACCGGCCCGGGAGTCGTTCTGGTGCACGGGACCTCGGCCGGCCGCGCGCAGTGGGCGCCGCTGACCGCCGAGATCGCCGACCGCTATACCGTTCTCGCCCTGGACTATTCCGGTTCGGGCGATACCGTCGACCACGGTGGACCGCTCACCCTGGGCGATCTCGCCGCCGAGGTGCGGGCGGCGGCCGATCACGCCGGGCTCGACCGCTTCCATCTGGTCGGCCATTCCCTCGGCTCGGCAATCGCCGCACATCTGGCCGCGACCGATCCCCAGCGGGTGCGCTCGCTGCTGCTGCATGCCGGATGGGTACGCACCGACACCCGGATGGACGCCGAATTCCGGTACTGGATCGGCCTTTTCCGCGCCGACGCCGAGCACGGAACCACCCTGCTGGCACAGCATCTCACGCTGGCCGCATTCGGCCCGGGCTACTGGTCCCGGATCAGCGCCGAGGAACACGCGGCCGTGGTCAAGCAGTTCGTCGAGATGATCGCGCCCGGCACGGACCGGCAGACCGAGGTCGATCGCACCGTGGACCTGTCCGGCCTGCTCGATCGAATCACCGCGCCGACCTTGGTCCTGGCCAGCGCGCACGATCGGATCATCCCCGCCGAACAGCAACAGCAGTTGGTGGCGGCCATCCCCGACGCGCGCTACGCGGAGATCGACGCGGGCCACGGCGCACCCGCCGAGGCCCCGGAAGACTTCCACGCCAAGATCATCGGCTTCCTGGGCGCCCAATCCGCTGAGCCGCGGAAAACCCCGGACATACAATGATTACAGTATATAATAATTATATATAAGCACGATTTTTTATCTCTACCATGCCCGTATGGACACGAGGCAAGAGCCGGGCGCCAACCGCCCATCGGGCGGCGTCGGCTTCCTGCTGGCGCAGGTAGGAGCCCATGCGGCAGCGCATTTCGCGGATGGCATCGCCACCCTGGATCTCACCCCGCCCCAGGCCGGCTTACTACGACTGCTGGTCGCGCAGCCAGGTCGCAGCCAGCGCGAACTAGCCGACGAGTTGGGCATGCCACCGAGCCGCTTCGTCCCCTTCGCCGACACACTGGAGGACCGCGGCCTGATCGAACGTCGTCGCAACCCGCACGACCGCCGCCTGCACGCCCTGCACCTCACCCCCGCGGGCCGAAAACTCCTGAGCAAGTTGAGCGTCGCCGCCCGCGACAACGAGGACGACCTGTGCCGGGCGCTCACCCAGGACGAACGCGCGCTGCTCACCGCGCTGCTGACCCGAATCGCCACCGACCAGGGCCTGATTCCCGGAGTCCAGCCCGGCCTCCGATCCGTCACCTGACCCCGTCGATACAATACGAAGTCCCGCACCGGATTCCGGTGCGGGACTTCGTGACGATCGATCAGCCGGCGCTGCGCACGCCCTCCTCGATCCGCTTGCCGATCTCCGGGTCGACGCTCTTCCAGTAGTCGAAGACCCGGCTCAGGACCGGCTCCCGCACACCGCCCAGAACGTGGCCGACGACGTTGCTCACCAACCGGTCTCGCTCCTGGTCGTTGTAGACCTCGCGAACCAGGGTTCCGGCCTGGGTGAAGTCGCCGTCCTCGCGGTGCTGGACGTATCCGGCGCGCACGGCCTGCCGGCCGAACTCCCAGATGCCCTCATCACCGGCGCGGGCGGGATCGGCGTGCGGGCCGCCGAACGAGTTCGGCGCGTACACCGGCACATCGGGAGCGTTGAACTCATATCGCATCGCCCCCTCCTTGGAGTAGGTGTTCACCTCCGCGGCGCGGGGCCGGTTCGAGGGCAGCTGAGCGTAATTCGTGCCGATCCGGTAGCGATGCGCGTCGGCGTAGGCGAATACGCGGCCCAGCAGCATCTTGTCGGGCGAATAGCCGATGCCCGGAACGAGATTCGACGGCTCGAACGCGGCCTGCTCGATATCCACGAAGTAGTTCTGCGGGTTGCGGTTCAGCGTCCAGCGACCCACCTCGATCAGCGGGTAATCCTTGTGCGACCACACCTTGGTCAAGTCGAACGGATTGAATCGGTAGGACTCGGCCTCGTTCTCCGGCATCACCTGCACATGCAGGGTCCAGCTCGGGAACTCGCCGCGCTCGATGGCCTCGTACAGGTCCTGGCGATGGAAGTCCGGATCGGTACCGGCCAGGCGATCGGCGTCGGCCTGGGTCAGGTTCTGCACGCCCTGATCGGTCTTGAAGTGGTACTTGACCCAGAAACGCTCCCCCTCGGCGTTGACCCACTGGTAGGTGTGCGAGCCGTAGCCGTTCATGTGGCGGTAGGTGGCCGGGACGCCGCGGTCGCCCATCAGCCAGGTCACCTGGTGCGCGGTCTCCGGGCGCAGGGTCCAGAAGTCCCACTGCATGTTGTGGTCCCGCAGGCCACTGCCGGGCAGGCGCTTCTGTGAGCGGATGAAGTCGGGGAATTTGATCGGGTCCTTGATGAAGAAGACCGGGGTGTCGTTGCCGACGAGGTCGTAGTTGCCCTCACGGGTGTAGAACTTCACCGCGAAACCGCGCGGATCGCGCCAGGTGTCCGGGCTGCCCTGCTCACCGGCGACGGTGGAGAAGCGCGCCAGCGATTCGGTGCGCCTGCCCGGCTGGAACAGATCCGCCTTGGTGAACCGGCTGACGTCGTTGGTCACCACCAGCTCGCCGTACGCGCCGGCGCCCTTGGCGTGCACGATCCGCTCCGGCACCCGTTCCCGGTTGAACTGGGCGAGCTTCTCGATCAGGTAGTGGTCGTGCAGCACGATCGGGCCCTGCGCGCCCGCGGTCAGCGACTCGTCGTCACTGACCACCGGCACGCCGGTGTTGGTGGTTGTCGGCTTGGTGTTGGCAGATTGCTTGGCCTGCTCGGTCATTCGACGCCTCCTCGGGCTGATGGGGAACAATCGGGGCACAGGCCCCAGAACACGACCTCGGCCTCGTCGATCGCGAAACCGTGCGCATCCGACGGTTCGAGGCAGGGTGCGCTGCCCACGACACAGTCCACGTCCACGACCGTGCCGCAACTCCTGCACACCAGGTGGTGGTGGTTATCACCAGTCCGGGTCTCGTACCGCGCGGCGGATCCGGCGGGCTCGATCCGCCGCAGCAGACCGGCGCCCACGCACGCCCGCAGAACGTCGTAGACGGCCTGCGTCGAGACCGAACCCAGCCGCTCGCGAACCGCGGCCGTCACCCGATCGGCATCCGAATGCGGTTGCGCGACAACCACATCCAGCACCGCCACCCGCGGGGCCGTAACCCGCAGGCCCGCGGCGCGCAACTGTCTGCGCGGGTCGAAGTGGTCGGTGTGCATGAACCCAGTCTGCCTCTTTTCTGGAATTAGTCAAGATATAGATTTAATCCAGAGAGAGGAGATCGCACGCGAGCCCGTCCCGGCTATTTCAGTGGGTCGTCCCACATCTGGACAACTGGAGCTTCCTACGAATTCGCGGCGATGCGGACGACCGCCACGGAACGCCCTAGTCCGTCGGAGCGACGCGGTCGATCAGGAGACGCGCCGCAGACGCAGAATCACGCCGGAAACCAACAGCAGCGGCAGCGCGAGTTCCACCGACGCCCGGATACCCGCCGCGACCCCCACCAGGCACAGCAGCAGCCCCACCGCCAGTACGACCATCCGTAGAGCGGTAGCCGGATTCGACCACGACGCGGCGAGTACGAAACGCAAACGCCGCCGCGGCACGACACGCACCCACCACGCCGACAGCACGGCGAGCCCGCCCAGCCCGATCGCGCCGGCGATCCGTCCCGGGGTGTTCAGATACGACGAGTCGCGCGCGGGATCGTCGCCGGCCTGCTGGAATCCGATCACCACGGTCAGCCACGCGATGATCACCAGGGCCCAGTGCACCCGTCGCATCGCCAGGCGCAGCACCGTCGCGGTATTGGTGCGCACCAGCGGAACCAGACGCGGATCCATCGTCGCCGCGGTCAGGATGCCCCGCAGGGCCGAGCGCAGACGGCGGCCGTTGAGATCGACGACCGCGAGATCGTGCACGGCATGGGCGTTTTCGGGTTCCAGGCGCAGCGCGGTGCGATATGCCTCGGCGGCCGGACCGGGCCGCAGCCGGTCGCCGCACCGGCCCAGCCGGCGCAGGATCGAGCCGCGCACCAGATGAATGTCGGCCTCGTCGGGATCGAGTTGCACGGCCCGATCGATGACGGCCAGCGCCTCGGGCAGGTTGTTGCGTTCCCGCAGCACGATCGCCAAAATCCGGTGATTCTCGGCGAACTCGGGCGCGAGGGCGACCGCTCGGCGCGCGACCTCCTGCGCCTGCCTGCGCGCGTCCGGGCCCAGATTCAGCAGCGCCAGCGCGTGGATCCGCATCGCGAACTGGTTGCGCGGCTGGATACGCAGGGCCGCCGCGCTCTGCACGGCGGCCTCGGCGAAGTTCCGATCCAGGTAGGCCGCCTGAGCGAGATACGTTGTGGCCTCGGCATTGTCGGGCTGGACGGCCAGCACCGCGGCCAACTGCGCCCGGGCCTCGTCCAAGCGGCGCAGCTCGATCAGGACCTTCGCCCGCTCGATATCGGCCATCACGCGTCCCGCAGCGCTCCTACCGGAACTTCTTCTCGCGCATATATTTGGCCAGTTCATCGTAGGTGCCGTCGTTGTTCGCGAATTCCACGACGTTGCGGGCGGATTCGAACCAGGCCGCCGCGCTGGGCCGCACCTGCGCGAGCGCGGACTCGATATCGCGCATGCCGACCGGGCGCACGACACCCGAACGGATCGACTCGGCCATCGCCAGCTGGGTGGCCGAGGTGCACACATGCGCGAGGTCGGCGCCGGAGAAGCCGTCGGTGCGCTTGGCGATCGCGGCCAGATCGATCCCTGTCACCGGGCGGCCCTTCAGGTGATGGCGCAGAATCGCCTTGCGCGCCTCGCGATCCGGCAGCGTCACCAGGATCATCCGGTCGAAGCGGCCGGGGCGGCGCAGCGCGACGTCGATATCCCACGGGTGGTTGGTCGCACCGAGCAGGTAGACCCCCGAATTGTCGGCGGTGGCCGAGTCCATCTCGGTGAGCAGCTGATTCACCACCGTGCGCATGGTCGCCGATCCGCTCATCTGACTTCGCTTGTGCCCCAGCGCATCGACCTCGTCGATGAACAGCACGCACGGGGCGTTGCGGCGGGCGACCTCGAACACCTGATGCAGATTGCGCTCGCTGGAACCGGTGTAGATGTCCAGGATGTCGGCGATCTCGATCGGATAGAAGTTGGCGCCGAGCTCGCCCGCGACGGCGGCGGCGATGAACGTCTTCCCGCAGCCGGGCGGGCCGTACAGCAGCAGTCCGCCCCGCGCGCTGGTGCCGAACGCCTTGGCCAGGTCGGGATTTCGTAGCGGCCCCAGCAGTGAGAGCTCGAGCTGCCGCTTGACGTTCTCCATGCCGCCCACGTCGGCCAGGGCCACGCTCGGGCGCTCGATCCTGCCCACATCGCCCTCGGCGTAGACGGCCGATTCGCCATCCTTGGCCTCGGCGTCGCCGACAAATGCGGGCGCGATGATGTCGCCGACCTCGCGTTCGGCGGCGGCCCAGTCGAAGTGGGCGGGCGCGTCCGGCACAGCGTCGTCCGCCGCCGCGTCGTCGGAGATCTCGCCGGAGGCGGTATCGGCCGGATCGTCAGCGGCGGAAAGGGATGAATCGGGCGCTGCGGCAACCGGATCCGGCGGCTGGGCCGCCAGTGCAGCCGTACAGCGTTGCAACAGCCCCAGCACCACGACATTGCCGGGGTCCTGCGCCAGAGCGGTCGCGCAATGAGTGAGAGCCTCGGGGTGACGGGCGTGGTCGACCAGCAATTCGATCACCCGCACGCGCACCGGCAGCAGGTCCGGGTTGGCCTCGAGCATGGTCAGCATTTCGGTCAGTACCGGATCGGTCATCGGGCCCCCTTCGCGGCTTCTTCGAATGCTAGCCCGTGACATGGGCGCTCGACCAGGCGTTATATCTCACTTTCACAACTGACTCGCCGTAACTTCACTATGGCCCAGCTCACATCGGTCCCGGGGGAATAGAACTCCGCGACGGTGGGTTGAGTCAGTTGTCGATGCCGGGACAGCCCCGGGCCGCAACTTTTGTCGCTACGAGCGACCACTCGCCGAGAGGCGCATGTTGGGCATCGACACCCAGGGGCCGCACGCCAGGCGTGGCCGTGCGACCCTGTGCAGTAGTGCTGCAGGTGGAATGCCGCCGGACCTCGGTCCGGCGGCGTTATCCGTTTCGGACCAGCGGGTACGCATTCGATATCGATTGTGATTGCGCGCGTTTCGTATTCGATTCTGTCCGGGGAGCACGCGATAACCTACACCCCATGTGCCGCATCATGGGGGCGATCCTCATTCTGGCGATGCTCGGTGTGACGCCCGCGTTCGCCCATGCGGCGACCGGCGAGCCGGCTCGATGCTCGGTCACCTCCGGACGAACGTTTCCGCGGGTCACCCCCGAACAGGCCGGATTCGATCCGGCACACCTCCAGGCCGCCCTCACCTTCGCCGCCGACCGCAACCGGGTGAACGTCCAGGTATTCCGGAACAACTGCCTGGTCGGCACGGGCCCGCGGAACAACGTCACCGGCACGATCCCGTGGAACGTCTGGAGCGTCACCAAGAGCGTGGTATCGCTGCTGGCCGGAATCGCCTCGGACCGAGGCGAACTCGATCTCACCGCGCCCGTGGGCCACTACCTGCCGGCGGGCCTGGGTGATGCGCGCCATCGTTCGATCACCGTCACCGATCTGCTCACCGAGACCTCCGGCCTGCACATCGGCGCGGTGAACGAGGGCCTCACCGGTGTCATCCCGCTGGATCCGAACAGCGCGGTGCAGGCGCTGGCCGTCCCCTTCGACAATCCGCCCGGCACCGCGTTCTCCTACAGCCAGCGCAACGTCGACCTGCTGTCCTACGTCATCGAACTGGCGATCCACGAGCCGCTGCAGCGTTTCGCGCAGCGCGAGCTGTTCGACCCACTGGGCATCGAACGCGGCGACTACTACTGGGCCAGCGACCGGTCCGGTCACACCTACGGCTATGCGCACCTGCTGATCCCGCCCGACGATCTGGCCAAACTCGGCCTGCTGATGAGCAACGACGGCCGCTGGGGCAACCGGCAGATCGTCTCGCAGGCGTACCTGCGCAGGGCGACACAACCCTCGGCCACCAACCGCTGCTACGGGTATCTGTTCTGGGTGGGCGCCGGATGCGCGGAGCTGCCGGCGTTCCTGCCCAAGGACAGCTATCAGATGTCGGGAGTCGGCCTGCAGGATGTGTTCATCGTCCCCGATCTGGGGCTGACGGTGGTGTGGACGGGCGTGTTCGGCGATCGCACCACCGAGGGCGCGGCCGGGGTGCTGCAGAACATGGCCGAACTGTCGCACGAATTCTTCCGCCGGTTGTACGCGGCGTTCGAGCGGCCCCCGATTCCGGACCCGGGGCCGTGGGTGGAGCCGCCACTGCAACTGGACCCGAAGAGCTACATCGATCCGAACATCACCCTGGCCCTGTTCGGCGTCGGACCCGACGCCTATCCGAACTGCACGGTGCTGTCCTGCCTGAACATTCCGCTGAAGGCGCCGTTCGCGGATACGCCGCCGGGCTGCGTGATCCTGGCCTGTCTGGGGACCGACCCGCGCACCCCCGGCATCCGATGATCGGGCTCAGTCCCGGGCCTGGCGCCCGGTATTCATGTAGTCGCGGAACAGCGTGACCTTGCCGTCGCGGACGCGGACCGTGTTGACCGAGGTACGACTGCGCGAGCGGACGCCGTCCGGCCGGGTCATGTCGACCTCGTTCTCCACGAAGAACAACTCCGGATCGTCGGTGGCGTGCACCTCGGGATAGACCCCGTGTATCCGGATGCCGGAGATCCTCGACCAGCGCTCGGCGAGATGTTCGCGGATCGCCTCGCGCCCCTCGATGCGCTGGGGGGCGCCGGGTATGCCGAACGGAATCTCGAATACCGCGTCCTGAGCCATGTAGTCGGCGAACGCGGTGGCGTCGGGTGTGCCCAACTGGGTGAACAACTGCTCGACGACCGCGCGCGATGATTGTGCCGAACTCTCGGTCATATCTACCCTTTCAATAAACGGAACGATTACCCCGCTTATAATCCGGAACGCACGCCCCGTTTGTCAATGGGTCGCCGGTAGACTCACGCTGTGACCGAGACTCAGGCGAAGACGTCGCCCACCCCCGGCCGCGCGCTCCGCGCCGACGCGCGCCGCAATCGTGAGCGCGTTCTGGCCGCGGCCCAGGAGGCCTTCGCCGCCGAGGGCATTTCGGTGCCCCTGGACGAGATCGCCCGGCGCGCCGGGGTCGGCCCCGGCACCGTCTATCGCCATTTCCCCACCAAGGAGGCGCTGTTCCACGCCGCGATGCTGGACCGCGTCGAGCGAATGCTCGAGCACGCCCGCTCCCTGAGTTCGGCCGTGGATCCCGGCCGGGCATTCTTCGACTACCTCGACCACATGGTCGTCGAGGGCGGGGTCAAACGCGATCTGGCCGAGGCTGTCGGCGGCCGCGAGGGCCTCGAATCCTCGGGGCCCACGTTGGAATTGAGATCGGCGATCGACGTCCTGCTGCGCCGGGCCCAATCATCGGGCGCCGTGCGCTCCGACATCGACATCGCCGATCTCATGCGAATCCTCAAGGGCGCCTTCGTGGCTGCCCACACCACCGGCGCCGACGCCGAACAACGCCGCCGCACCTTCGCGGTGGTCTTCGACGGATTACGCACGCGCTGAGCCGATTTCGGACGATACTCAGCTATCGGACCGCTCCGCGGCATCGCGTTCGCTGAAAACATCACGGGCAGCTGCCATCCCGTTCAAGGCGGCGGGAAATCCGGCGTACCCCGCCATCTGGATGATCACCTCGACGGCCTCCTGGCGAGTACCGCCGACCTGGAGGAATCCGTGCAGATGGATCCGGAGTTCGGCTGCCGCGGTGCCCAGTGTGGTCAACGCGGCGACTGTGGCAAACTCGCGGGTCTGCAGATCGAGGCCCGGGCGGGACCAGACATCGCCGTAGGCGAATTCGGCGATGTAGCGACCGAGGTCGGGGGCGATGCCGTCCAGCGACGCGATCGACCGCGTCCCCCGCTCGCCGAAAATGCGCTCGATCAGGCCGGATCCACGCTCATACCGCTCCTGCGCGGACTCGTTCGGGCGAACAGCACTCTCCCCCACGGGGTTTCCCGCCTCGGGCCGGTCCGCGAACGCGGCCTTGGCCACCGCGAGCCCGTTCAGCGCGGCCGGAAATCCGGCATACACGCTCATATGCATGATCACCTCGACGATTTCAGCCGGCGACACCCCGACCTCGAGCGCCCCATCGATGTGGAAACGCAGCTGCGGCGCCGCATAACCGAGCGCGGTCAGCGAGGCGACGTTGGCGATCTGCCGCTGCCGCAACGTGAGCCCCGGCCGCCCGTAGATGTCGGCATACCCGAACTCGATCGTCAATCGAGCCAGATCCGGCGCGATATCGGCCATGCTGTCCAGCACCCGTCTGGGGTCGCTCCCGCCGATCTGCGCGAGCATGGCAAAGCCCCGATCGAACCGGCTGGTCGAGGAGGAATCGGTATCGGTCACTGAATGATCCTTTCGGAACCGATACGGCCGCCCACTCTGTGCGAGCGGACGGCCGTGTCATCAGCGGATGGCTGCTCAGCGGTCGGCGAGCAGGACCTCGGCGATCTGGATCGTGTTGAGGGCCGCGCCCTTGCGGAGGTTGTCGCCGGAGACGAACAGGGCCAGGCCGCGGCCGCCGGGGACGCCCGGGTCCTGGCGGATGCGGCCGACCAGGGAATCGTCGGCGCCGGCGGCCTGGAGGGGGGTCGGCACGTCGACCAGTTTCACGCCGGGGGCATCGCCGAGGATCTTGCGGGCCTGTTCGACCGAAAGCGGCTGGGTGAATTCGGCGTTGATCGACAACGAGTGGCCGGTGAAGACCGGGACACGCACGCAGGTGCCGCTTACCAGCAGGTCGGGCAGGCCCAGGATCTTGCGGCTCTCGTTGCGCAGCTTCTGGTCCTCGTCGGTCTCGCCGGAGCCGTCGTCGACCAGGGCGCCGGCCAAGGGCAGCACGTTGAACGCGATCGGCGCGACGTACTTGTTCGGTGCGGGGAACGGCACGGCCGAACCGTCGTGGGTCAGCTTCTCCGCGTCGCCGATCACCGCACGGGCCTGGGTGGCCAGTTCCTCCACGCCGGCCAGCCCGCTACCGGACACCGCCTGGTAGCTCGACACGATCAGGCGCTGCAGGCCCGCCGCGTCGTGCAGCGGCTTGAGCACCGGCATCGCGGCCATCGTGGTGCAGTTGGGGTTGGCGATGATGCCCTTGACCAGATTGCGGGTCTGCTCCGGGTTGACCTCGCTGACCACCAGCGGCACCTCGGGGTCCTTGCGCCAGGCCGAGGAGTTGTCGATGACGGTGACCCCGGCGGCGGCGAACCGCGGCGCCTGCACCCGCGACATGGTCGCACCGGCAGAGAACAGCGCGATGTCCAGACCTGCGGGATCGGCCGTCTCGGCGTCCTCCACCACGATCTCGCCGCCGCGCCACGGCAGCGTCTTACCGGCCGAGCGGGACGAGGCGAAGAAACGCACCTCGTCGGCGGGAAAGTCGCGCTCTTCCAGGAGTTTCCGCATCACCGCGCCGACCTGCCCGGTCGCGCCGACGACGCCTACCCGTACGCCCACGGTTATCGCCCCGATCCGGCGTGCACGACCGCGACCTCGTCGCCGCCCAGGTCGAACGCCCGGTGCAGGATCTTCACGGCCTCATCCAGCTCGTTGTCGCGGACCAGCACCGAGATGCGGATCTCCGAGGTGGAGATCAGGTCGATGTTGATGCCCGCGTCGGCCAGCGCCTCACAGAAGGTGGCGGTGACGCCGGGGTGGCTCTTCATCCCCGCGCCGACGAGCGACACCTTGCCGATGTGATCGTCGTAGAGCACCTGCGAGAAGCCGATCTCGCCCTGCCGCTTGGTGAGCATCTCCACCGCGCGGGCGCCGTCGGTCTTGGGCAGGGTGAAGGTGATGTCGGTCTTGCCGGTCTCCACCTTGGAGATGTTCTGCAGCACCATATCGATGTTGATCTCGGCGTCGGCGATGGCGCGGAACACCTTGGCGGCATAGCCCGGCTCGTCCGGTAGCGCGACGACCGTCACCTTGGCCTCGCTGCGGTCGTGCGCGACGCCGGTGAGGATTGCTTTCTCCAAGGGGATGTCCTCCATCGATCCGTAAACGTAGGTGCCCGGCTTGTCGGTGTAGGACGAGCGCACATGTACGGGCACGTTGTAGCGGCGCGCGTATTCCACGCAGCGCAGCATGAGCACTTTGGAACCGGTCGCGGCCATCTCCAGCATCTCCTCGTAGGAGACCTGCTCGAGCTTCTGCGCATCCGAGACGATCCGCGGGTCGGCGGTGAACACGCCGTCCACGTCGGTATAGATCTCGCACACGTCGGCCTCGAGCGCGGCGGCCAGGGCCACGGCGGTGGTGTCGGACCCACCGCGCCCCAGCGTGGTCACGTCCTTGCTGTCCTGCGCGACGCCCTGGAAACCGGCGACCAGCACGATCTGCCCCTCGGCGAGAGCGTCGGTCAGCCGCCCCGGAGTCACATCGATGATCTTGGCCTTGCCGTGCGCGCCGGTGGTGATGACACCGGCCTGCGAGCCGGTGAACGAGCGCGCCTCCGCGCCCAGCGAATGGATCGCCATGGCCACGAGCGCGTTCGAGATGCGCTCACCGGAGGTCAGGAGCATGTCCATCTCACGCGGCGGGGCGGCGGGCGCCACCTGCTGGGCCAGATCCAGGAGTTCATCGGTCGTATCGCCCATTGCCGAGCACACGACGACGACGTCGTGACCCTGCTTCTTCGTCTCGACGATCCGCTCAGCCACGCGCCGGATACGCTCGGCGGTAGCCACCGAGGATCCTCCGTACTTCTGAACGACGAGAGCCACGAGGGATCCTCCACAATCGACTAGCTGCTGTTACCAGCACCCAAGAGTACCTACCCGAGTCCAGTCGTCCTCGGGCTACCTCTACCGGGCGAGCTGTCCGCGCCGAAGATCGGGGGACGCCTCGCGCAAAACACCCCTACCGGGCAGCTTGAAGAACCGTGAGTAACTTGTGACATTAATCACTGCAAACGGATAATGCGGACCATGCGGGCACAGATCGGCGATCGAATATTGGTCCACAGCCGCGCGGTCGGCATCCCGGAGCGAACCGGTGAAATCATGGAAGTTCGCGGCGCAGATGGCATGCCACCATACATCGTACGATTCGACGACGGCCATGAGACCCTGCTGTTCCCCGGTCCCGACTGCGTCGTGCGCCCCCGCTGAGGCCGATGCGGCGCCACGACCCATTCGCCCGCACAGCCAACCGCCCGCGATCGAATCCATCGGAGCCCGAATCTGTTTCGAGTTCGCGCCACATTTGCAGACTGGACGGTCTGTGTTCCACGCGGAACCGACCGAACGGTTGACTCCGAGTGGGACCCCTGGGGACAATCTTGCCAGAAGTCGGGGGGTGGAGGGCAAAAGGCTATGCGTACGAAGACCGACCACCGATTCATCATCGACATCGGCCCCGAACAAGTGATGGAGGCACTGCTCGCGGTCGAGCGAATTCCGGATTGGTCCCCCTGGCACAGGGACGTTCGCTTGGCGACCTGCGACGAATATGGGCGCCCCAAACGCGTCTACGCGACGGTCAGCCCTGTGGGACACTCCGACCGCCAGGTCCTCGAATACGACTGCACCGCGGATCGAATCGCGTGGCGCGTCGTGGAAAGCGGCGCGGGTAGCGGAGGTCAGGGCTGGTTCGAGATCGAACAGTCCACCGAGGGCACCGAGGTGTGGTACCACTCGGAAATATCAACGCCGATTCCGATTCCCGGAATCCTCTATAAACGCGGCATCGCCAGGGCAAATGAAGAAGCGGTGCAAAACCTGATCGAGTTCATCGAGAAGTTCCAGTACGGGGAAAACTACAGCGCCGAGTGAGCAGCCGCCGCAGAAATTGCAGACCCGACGCAATACTGCCGGAATAGCCGAACACCTGCGACGATATCCGCATGACCGGCAAGCGATCTCGGATACAGGCACTCACCGAACATGCCTCGGTGACGCAGCTGGAACTGTTCTTCGACCTGGTGCTGGTGTTCGCCTTCACCCAGGTCACCGACCTGGCCGCACACGAGACCACCGCGGTGAACATGCTGCGCGCCTTCCTGGTGCTGGCGGTGCTGTGGTGGGTGTGGATCGCCTATGCCTGGCTGGGCAACTTGATCAAGGCCGACGAGGGCATCGCCCGGGTGGCACTGTTCGTGGCCATGGGCGCGGCGCTGATCGTCGCGCTGGCAATCCCGGAGGCATTCCACGATCTGCCCGGGGGCTGGTACGGCCCGCTGGTGTTCGCTGTGGGTTACCTGGCGATCCGGCTGATCCACCTGTGGGTGTTCTGGTGTGCCAGCGCGCAGGACCGGCAGTTGCGCGGCCAGGTGACCCGGTGGGCGTTGGGATCGATCACGATCGGCACCGTGCTGCTGATCATCGCCGCGGCCGAGCACGGCGCCGTGCAGATCTGGCTGTGGATCGCGGCCGTCGCGGGCGACATGGTGTGGACGCTGTTCTCGGGCAACGACTGGCGGATCAATTCGGCCGGCCACTTCGCCGAGCGGCACGGCCTGATCATCATCGTGGCGCTGGGCGAATCGGTCGTCTCCATCGGCGTCGGCGTGGCGGGCCTGCCGATCTCGTGGCCGATCGCGGTGGGCTCGCTGCTCGGGCTCGCCGTCGCCGGGCTGCTGTGGTGGGCGTACTTCGATGTCGGCGCGGCGGTGGTGGAGCGGCAGATGGCCGAGGCGAGCGGTGCGCGGCAGATCCAGATCGCGCGAAACTGCTACACCTATTGGCATTTCCCGATGGTCGTCGGGATCATCGCGCTGTCGCTGGGATTGAAGAAGGTGCTCGAACTTGTCGGCGGCGCAGCCGGTCACACGCTTCGCGATGAGCTGCACGGGATTCCGCTGTACGCGCTGTACGGCGGGGTGGTGCTGTACCTGATCGCACTCGTCGGATTCCGGCACTACGCCACGAAAGTGGCGCTGTGGCCCCGAATCGCCGCGGCGGTGGTGCTGCTCGCGCTGATCCCGCTCGCCGCGGTGGTGCCCGCGATCGTCGCCCTGGGCATACTGTGCGCGGCGCTGGGAATCCTGATCGCCTGGGAGACACTGCGATACGCGCAGCCGCGAGAGGCTGTGCGGCACGCGGAGGCTCGCGAGGGGCGGTAAGCCGGCGGGGTGGGCGAGCTCAGGCCGTCGGGATCACCTTGTTGTCCACGGTCTCCGGCGCCCGCTCACCCTCGCGCACCGCGCGCCGCATCTGATGCACGTTCTCCCGCAACACATCCCCCACCAGCTCATCGATGCGCGGATCGGCCAGCACCTGGAAGATGACGCGGAAGGCGGTATTCGCGATGCCGCGGATGATGTCCTCGTGGAAGGGCAGGTAGCGAACCCGGCCGATCTGCGGATCGCTCTGGATCACCTCCAGGATCATCGCATCGAGTTCCTCGCGGTTCTCCTCCAGCGCCGAGGCGATATTGCGGGTGTACTCACCCACCCGCAGCACCTCCGAGACCTCCTCCAGCACCGCCATCGTGACCGGCCGCTTGATCACGTCCACGATCGTGCCCATCGACCGGTTGACCACCGCCACGGTGACCCGGTCACCGAACGCGCGGTCGGCCACGCGCAGCAGCCGGGCCAGCAGCACGACCACGCGCAGGACGTGGGATTCGTGGAAGTACGGGGCGGTCACCGGGACCAGGCACAAGACCTCGTACCAGTAGACGAAGGGGAAATTCCACGACCAGTCCGCCCGCCGCCAGCGCCACAGGAATTCCAGCGCGAAGATTCCACAGGTCACGTAGTCGGCGATCGCGACCCAGTCGACCGCCTCGCGCGGCACCCGCAGCATCACCACCCAGCAGATCAGCGCCGCGGACACCACGGCCACCGCCAGCATGAGGAAATCGGTCCACAGGACCGGCGGTTTGCGCGGATACTCCGGCGCCGACACGGTGCGGTGCTGCGACACAGTGGATCCCTTCTGCGATGAATGATCCAGCCGAGAGTAACCCGCAACCATGACGGCGTCAGTGACCTGCGCGAATGATGGCCTCGATATTGCGTTCCGCCAGCGCGGCGATCGTCAGCGACGGATTCACCGTGCCGGTGCTGCCCGGAACCGCAGCACCGTCCATCACATACAGCCCCGGATGCCCGATCACGCGGCCGTAGGTGTCGGTGGCCAGGCCCAGCACCGCGCCGCCGAGCGGATGCGCGGTGAACAGCGCGTTGGCGTCGTAGCCCAGGGCGTTGTATTCGACCATGGCGCCGCTTCGCTCGGCGATGCGGTGCTGGACGGCACGACAGGCGTCCGTGATCCGGTCCTGTGCCCGCCGGGGCCAGCGCAGGCCGACCGTGTCGTGCCGCGCGTCGTAGCCGAAGCGGGCGCGGGTCGTATCGAAGGCCAGGCCGAGCGAGGCCAGCGCACCGGTCTCCATGGGCATGCCTGGGATGTACCAGCTTTCCAGCGTCAGCGGCATACCGGACTCGTCGAAGATGCGGCTCGCACTCGGCACACCCTGCCCCAGCCCGCGCAGCGAGCTCTCACCGCGCGCGAGCACCACATCGCCATTGGTGCCCCAGCCGTCGCCGACGTGCTCGTTGAGGTGTGGCAGCGCTCCGGTGCCCTGGGCACGCACCAGCAGCTGGGAGGTGCCGACCGAACCCGCGCCCAGGAACAGCCGATCACAAGTGAGAGTGCGCTTGCGCAGGACCGCGCCGTTCGGATCGAGTTTGGTCACCGTCACCGCGTAACGGCCGCCGGAATCCTGGGCGATCGCATCGACCCGATGGCCCGGGAAGATCGCCGACTTGCCGGAACTCTGAGCGTATTTCAGGTAATTCTGATTGAGATCGAATTTCGCGCCGTTGGAATTGCCCAGGTCGCTTCGCGCGGCGGTGGCCGAAGGCCTGGTAGCTCCGGACAATTCAGCGCGAACGACGTTCCAGTTGAAGATGGAGTCACTGGGCTGCGGGGTGTAGCCGGCCTTGCGAGCCTGATCGTCCCAGGCCCGTGAATGAGTGAACGGCGTCGAATTGTAGATATCGGCGGGCATCGTGCTCAGCCGCAGCATCTGCCGCACCCGAGGGTAGTAGACCCGGTCCATTTCATCGTAATCGACTGTGCCGCCGAATATCTGCTCGAAAAACCGGCGCGGCGGCTCGAGCATGCACCCGGTGAACACCACCGAGCCGCCACCCACCGCGGCGCCGTGCCAGACATCGATTCCGTCGAGCGGCGTCACGTCCAGCACCCCGCCGAAATCGGCGAATCGCATGGGCACCTTGGTCACACCGGTGAATTCGGTGCGATGCCAGAACCCGCGCCCGTCGGGCATGTCATCACCGGTGAAGATCTCCCGCCACGGATCGTTGGGCCAGCGCGATCCGCGCTCCAGCACGGTGGTCGCCACACCCGCCTGCGCCAGCCGCAACGCCGTCACCGCGGCTCCGAACCCGGACCCGATGACTATCGCCTCGGAGTGCTCCGCCGGATCGGGAAGGGGCGCAAAGATTTCCGGAACCCAGTGCCGGAACAGGTCGTCCCACACCGGATCCGCGGAAGCGCGGCCGCCACCGGTCACACTCGTCGCCGCACCCAGCAACACCGCTGCCCCAGCAACCTTCATCAAGGCGCGTCTGTGCACCCGGCCACCTCCCTCATCGCGCATGGCCGCGCGCGAGATTACCGGGTTGGGGCGGTCAACTCAACCGAATCGGGATTTCCACTCGTGGGTGCTGCCGGCGTAAATGCCTAGGCGCGCAGGCGTTCGCGACGCAGTCGGTCGACCTCGGGCAGGTCCAAGGGGGGCAGCTCGTTGACACCGAGGGCCTGTTTCAGCAGGTGGTCGGCCAGTTCGGGGTTACGAGCCAGGGCGGGGCCATGCATGTAGGTGCCGATTACCGAACCCTGGACGACGCCCTCGAGGCCGTCGCCGACGCCGTTGCCGACACCGCGGGTGACGCGGGCCAGGCCCGTGGCATCGGGGCCCAGGCTCGTGCCGCCGCGATGGTTCTCGAATCCGGTCAGGGGGGCGGACAGGCCTTCGAGCAGGGGGGTTGTCGCCACCTCTCCGATGGCCCGCTCGGCCTGCGGCGAGGTGGTGACGTCGAACATCGCGACGCCCTCGACCCGTTCGCCGCCCGAGGTCTCGTACCAGTGGCCCAGCACCTGGATGGCCGCGCAGATCGCCAGCACCGGAACGCCGCCCGCGGCCGCGCGCTGCATACCCGGATACCGTTGCAGATGCCGGGTGGCCAGGCGCTGCGCCGAATCCTCGGCTCCGCCCAGGAGATAGACGTCCAGCGAGTCGGGAACCGGGTCGTTCAAGGTGATTTCGACGATCTCGGCGGCGTGGCCACGCATCCGCAGCCGCTGGCGCAGCACGACGGCGTTGCCGCCGTCGCCGTAGGTGCCCATGACATCCGGCAGTACCAGCCCGATCCGAACGGTCGACTCAGTCATGGCCGGGCCTCCAGCGCACGGTTCAGATCGCGGAACGCGGTGTAGTTGGCCAGTACCTCCACCTGTCCGGGTGGACAGGATGCTATGGCGCGCAACGGATCCGCCACCGTCGTATGGTCGACCCCGGCGTAGGTGAGGCGCACCGCGAGGTCGGTGGCCCGCTCACCGGAGGCTACGACCTGGGTACCCTCGAAATGCTCGAAGCGCACATCCCACAGCCAGGACAGATCCTCGCCGTCGGGCACCTGGCCGTTCACCGCGATCACCAAACCGGTTGCGGCAGGGTCGATCATCGACAACGCCTCCTGCCATCCGGCGGGGTTCTTGGCCAGCAGCAGCCGCGCGGTGTGCTCGCCGACCCGCACGCTGCGGTAGCGACCGGCGATCTCGCGGACGGTCGCGGTCGCCTCGGCCGCCGTCTCGGGCCGCACGCCGAGCGCAACCGCCGCGGCCACGGTCTGCGCGGCGTTGCCGCGGTTGGCCCGCCCCGGAAGGGCAAGGTGCAGTGGTATTTTCACCCCGTCGGGGCCGTGCAGATGCTCCTCGTCGACCCACCAGTCGGGCTCGGGCCGCTCGAAATCCGCACCGGTACTACGCCAGTGCTCGCCCTCCCAGACTATCGGCTCACCGCTGCGCGGGCAGCTGCTGGCGTCCACCGCCCAGCCACTGCCCGCGGCCACCCACACCACATTCGGATGGTCGTAGGCGATGGAGGTGATCAGCACGTCGTCGCAGTTGGCGATCAGTACGGCCTCGGGGTGCCCGGCCATGCCCGCGCGCAGCTTGCGCTCGATCATGTTGATCTCACCGACCCGGTCGAGCTGGTCACGGCTCAGATTCAGCAGCACCACCGCGTCCGGATCGAGCGCGTCGGCCACATGCGGCAGATGCAGCTCGTCGACCTCGATCGCGGCCAGCGGCGCGGTGCGATGCGCGTTGAGCGCGGCCACGATCCCGGCGTCCATATTCGCACCGTCGGCCTGGGTGGCCACCGGCCCCAGCGCGCCCAGGGCGGCCGCTGTCATCCGCGTGGTGGTGGACTTGCCGTTGGTGCCGGTCACCAGCACCGTGCGCCGTCCACGGCCCAGCTGCGTCATGATCGTCGGATCGATTCGCACTGCGATCAGCCCGCCGATCATCGAGCCCTTACCGCGCCCGGCCCGCTGCGAGGCCCATGCCGCGCCCGCCGCCGCCCGCAGCGCGAGCCGTCCGCGCATCGAGATGTCTGCCACGCGGGAATCCTATTCCGCGACGCGCGACGCCGCCGTCGAGGGCGGCTGGGACGTTGCTCACCCACGGGACGGTGAGCGTGCGGTCGTCGAGCACCTGGACGAATCCCGCGGGATCCCCCTTCGGCGAGGCGTCGCGGTTGCCGTCCGCGTCGGAGGTGGCCGGCACCACGAACGGCGAGGTCGCGATCCATTGCCGATCGCGCGGATGCAACGCGAAGCGTTCCTTCGTCGCGACACGGTGTGTGGGCTCCCCGAGGAGTTCACGAAGCTCGGCCGTAGTGGAGTTGGCTCATGACCCGATCCACCGCAGCGTGTGGCGTGTAGCGCCCTATACGGGCGTGTCGAACACGTTCGACCGACCCGCCGCGTACCGGGCGGCGTCCGCCTGCCGCATCGGCTCGAATTGCGGCGCCCGGAACAGCGGGAAGAGCCTGCAGCGCGGCGCATTCGAACCCGCCGTGTCCAACAGGGCGTTGACCGCCGTGCGCGCGGACTCGCACGCACCCTCCATGGTGGCCAGATCGATCATGGTGCGCACGTAATCACCCGCGAGGAACAGATTCTCCAGCGCACCGTGCGCCTGCGGCCGCGCGGACCAGGCCCCCACGGTATTGATCAGCAGTGGATCGACGTTCACGTTGTGGCCCTGCCCGGCATCCCAGCTCACGCCGGGGTCCAGGAACCACGAATGCAGGTCGGCGTCGTGTAAGTCGACCTTGCCCTTCAGGTGGGCCTGAATCTGCGCCCAGACCTCACGCGCGATCTGTTCGTGCGTGCACTCCTTGGCGGGCTTGCCGAACAGGATCCCGGGCTGCTCCCAGTCCGACACGTCCACCGACAGGCAGTCCCGGACCGAGCCGTCGCCGAAGCCCGGCAGCGGTGTGTGCGGCCAGAATTGGTTCTGCGCGATCGAGGTCAGCGACCACGGCGAATCGATGTAGGCGGTGTGCCCGCGCGCTATGGCGGTCGGGCGGCGCAGATAGAACTGGATGCCGGTCATCCAGTCCACATCCAGCCGGTTCATCGCGGCCAATTCCGGTTGGACCGCCAGGATTTCGGGCGTCCACATCCGGCGCGCCACCTCCACCGGCACGGCCAGCACGAAATAGTCGGCGTCCACCGGAGTTTCGCGGCCGGACGCGCTCACCCGCGCCGCGGAGATCCGGCGGTCACGCACCGTCAGGCCGCGCAGCTCCGCGGTCACGAATCGCACGCCGAGCGCGCTGAGGTGCCGCGCCCAGGGATCTATCCACATCCGTGAGGTCGGGCCGTCGAGTAGCCGATCCAGCGGACCGTCGTCATCGGTCTGCAGCGGATTGGCCAGGAACTGTTCACCCATCGTGCCGATGGTGCGCGTGCTGGCGCGGTCGTCCTTGGCGGCGACCAGCAGGGTGGTCAGGGTGCGCGACAACAGGATCCTGAACTCCGCGGAGTGCGCGCGGGCGCCGACGAAATCGCGCCACGACACGTTCTCCCACTCCCCGATCCGGCGGGCGTCACTACTGGTGCAGAACACCAGCAGCCGCTCGGCGAAGTAGGCGGCGTCGCTCATCGGCATCCGCGTCGAGGTGGCGACGGCCGAGGCCACGGTCTGCCGGAAATCGCTCGCACTGGTCCAGAGTGTGCCGCGGCCCATCGGCGCGATGGTGTCCGGACTGCCGACCCGGGAGAACCGCGTCTCGGCCGCGGCGACCAGGTTGTCCCACACGCCATTGTCGTTGCCGGGGAAGGGAATCCGCCGCATCGTGTCCGGAATGTGGTGATAGAAGCCGGGAAAGAAGCGGAATCCGTGCTCGCCGGGCAGATCCGGGCGGCCGTCACGGGCCGTGCCGGGAACCGCGATGCTGCGGGCTTTGCCACCCAGTGCCCGGCGCTCGTAGACGGTGACCTGGAAACCTCGCTCGGCCAGCTCGTGCGCCGCCGTCAGACCGGCAACGCCGCCGCCGAATACCGCGACCCGGCGACCGGGCGACGCGGCCGTCGCCGGGGTTGCCGAACTCAACGGACCTGCTGCCAATGCACCCGCGACGGCCGCACCGCGAAGGACTGTTCTCCGCGACACCGCCCCGTATCGTTCTGCCATCTGCTCGGGACCTCCACGCCGCGCAATACTGTAAGCGGTCGATCCCAACCTCTAGTCTCTCGGGGGTAGAAATCCGTAACTCACGGTTGCATTTGTCCGGGAATAGCTGAACATTTCCTCGGTTCGCCGATACCGGCGGGTCGCCGCGTTCACACAGTCAGTTCGGCCGCCAGCGAACTGCGTTCCGGTGTCGGCGCGGTCACCCGCCGCCGCCCCCCGGACGTCGCAGCGAAGGCGCCCACGATCACGATCACCCCGCCCACCAGCGACAACACGGTCGGCCGTTCGCCGAGAAAGCCCCAGGAGGCGGCGATGCCGACGACCGGCACCAACAGCGACAGGGGCGCGACCGCACTCGCCGGATAGCGACTCATCAGGTAGGTCCACAGGCCCGAACCCACGACCGTCGCCAGCACGGCGGTGTAGGACAGGGCCGCCAGCGCGGGCCAGCCGGAGCGCGAGAACGACGCGACGAGTGCGTGTGCACCCGCACTCGGCCCCTCGACCGCCAGCGACAGCGCGAACAGCGGCAGCGGCGGCACCACCGCCATCCACAGGGTCAGGTGCAGCGGATCGACCTTCTCCCCCTCGGGCCGCGCCGCGGCCAGCCGCGACCCGACATTGCCGAACGCCCAGCCCAGGCCCCCGGCCAGGGTCAGCAGGACCGGCAGCAGCGCGGCGTGCTGCGCCCTGTCCCAGCCGATGAGCATCATGCCCAGCACCGCCGCCGCCAGGCCGAGAACCTTTGTCGCCCCGAGCCTTTCGCGCAGAAACACGGCACCCAGCAGGACCGTGAACGGCGCCGAGGATTGCAGCACCAGTGAGGCCAGCCCGGTCGGCATCCCCTCGCGCATCGCGATGAACAGGAATGCGAACTGCGCCACCCCGAAGCCGAACCCGTAGAGCAGCAGCCAGCGCAGCGGCACTCGCGGGCGCGGTACCAGCACAACCACCGGAACGGCGAGCACCGCGAAGCGCAGACCGGCGAAGAACAGCGGCGGGAAATGCTCGACCCCGATGTGCAACGCGAGGAAATTCAGCCCCCAGAGCAGGACGACGGTCAGTCCGAACAGGCGATCACGATTACTCACATCGCCAATGATGAGATCAGTAATCGGTAAGGACAATCGAATATATCTGCATTAATATTGTAGTAGAACTTACTAATGCGAGACGACGGCGAAGGCCCGGGAACGGACGGCCTCGATGATTCGCCCGGCCGCGGTCAGGGCGGCGAATCCCTCGGCGGCAGTGCGGGTTTCCTGTCCGTCGAACGATTGCGGATCCTGCGTGCGTTCGCCGATCGCGGGACGGTGTCGGCAGTCGCGCACGCGCTGTCGATGACGCCCTCGGCCGTATCGCAGCAACTGAAGGTGCTCGCCCGGGAGGCCGGGGTGGCGCTGCTGGAACCCGACGGGCGGCGGGTGCGACTGACCGATGCCGGGCAGGCGCTGGTCATCCGGGCCGACGAGGTACTGGCCGCGATGGATCGCGCGACCACCGAGATGGCGATGTATCGCGCCTCACCGCGCGGGCAGGTGCGCGTGGCGATGTTCCCCTCCGGCGGCGCGCTACTGCTTCCGCACGTCCTGCGGGCGCTGACCGACAGCGGGGTCGAACTGATCGCCAGCGACGAGGATGTGCCGCCGACCGCGGTGCCGCGGCTGCTGGCCGACTACGACGTCGTACTGACCCACCGCGACGAACGCGCGGACCCGCTGTCCGGGCCCCGCGTGACAGTGCGGCAGGTGATGCGCGAGCCGATCGACGTCGTCGTCCCCCCGGGGCATCGGCTGGCCGGACGGGATACGGTCGCCCCCGAGGAACTGGCCCAGGAGTCCTGGCTCAGCGTGCGCGGCGGCTTCCCCGTCGACGACGTACTGCGCTCGATCGCCACCGTCACTGGCGTACAACCGCGAATCACGCAGCGGCTCAACGATTTCAGCCTCATCGAGGTACTCGTCGCGGCCGGCTACGGCGTCGCCCTCATGCCGCGCTACGCCGTACGCCACCCGGACCTGGCGATATTGCGCCTGTCCGGCGTCCGCGCCGCCCGCCGGTACGACCTGGCCACCCGGCCGCACGCCGAGCAGCGCCCCGCGATAGCGACGGTGCTGACCGCATTCCACACCGCGGCCCGCACCGTCACCGCGTGAATCGCCCCTGCGAATGCGAAACGGCTTGTGAACCAAAATGGTTCACAAGCCGTCTCGTAACGCTGTGCGGGCCTTATGTTTACTGACCGTAGCGGTCTGGTGGACCCGAATACTGGTCGCCCCAGCCGGGATTCGGCCCCTGCGGACCGTGCCCGTACTGCTGGCCCGGAAACCCCTGCGGAGGACCGGGGTACTGGGTCTGCGGGCTCGGGAACGGGGGTTCGGGGATGTTGTAGCCGAAGTCGTCGGCGACCATCGCGGCCAGTTCCAGCAGGGCGGTGCTGGTGGGCTTGCTCACCAGTTCCAGGTCGATCTCCGCGCCCTCGGCGAGGTGATCGTCGAACGGCACCACCTGCACCGCGCGGGTGCGGTCCAGGAACAGCTTGCGCAGCTGATCCAGGTCGACTGTGGAGGCGCCGCGCCGAGAAGCGTTGACCACCACCACCGTTCGCTCGACCAGCTTGTTGTATCCGTGGTGCTCGAGCCAGTCCAGCGTGGCCGAGGCGCTGCGTGCGCCGTCGATCGCCGGGGAGGTCACCAGGATGAGCGAGCTGGCCATGTCCAGCACACCGGACATCGCCGAGTGCATCAGACCGGTGCCGCAGTCGGTGAGGATGATGTTGTAGAACTGCTGCAGGATGCTGATGGCCCGCCGGTAGTCGGCCTCGCTGAACGCCTCCGACACCGCCGGATCCTGTTCGCTGGCAAGCACTTCCAACCGGCTCGGGGCCTGCGAGGTATGCGCCCGCACGTCCGAGTAGCGGCTGATGTGCTGATCTTCCAGCAGGTTGCGCACCGTCGACCGGGTCTGGCGCGGTACCCGGTGCGCCAGGGTGCCCAGGTCCGGGTTGGCGTCGATCGCGATCACGCGGTCACCGCGCACCGACGCGAACGTCGAACCCAGACCGACCGTGGTGGTGGTCTTGCCGACGCCGCCCTTGAGCGACAGGATCGCGATCCGGTAGTCGCCGCGGACGGGCTGGTTCACCCGCTCGGTGAGCTCGCGGAGCACCACATCGGCCGCGGACTCGCCCGGGTTGATGGAGCCGCCGGATATCTTGTGCACCGCGCGCCGCCAGCCGCTGCGCGGGGAACGCTTGGCCCGCTTGAGCAGGTTCAGATCGTTCAGGCCCGGTTGCGTGCCGTGCTGCGGCTGGAATCCGCCCTGGGGCGGTGGCGGCGGTTGCTGCGGCGGTGGTTGCCGCGGCGGTCCGTCCGGGTGGGGCATCGGCGCATTGGGCGGGGCGTTGTGCCAGCCCGGCCCGGGAGGCTGCGGCGGCTGGTAGGACGGTTGCGGAGGCATGGGCGGAGGCGGCGGGGCCCAGCTGGTCGGCTCCTGGCCGAACTGCTGTGTCTCGGGAGCCGATTGGACGGGGCCCCCCTGCGGCTCGTCGGGGAACACGCGCCGGACCATGCCGTCGCTGCCGATCTCCTGACGGATCTCGCCGTAGGGCGTCTCCTGCCGGGCCTCACCATAATTCAGGGGTGGTTCACCGAAATTTTGCTGAGGTGGCATCTCGGCGAAGCCGGGCGGCGGCGGGAACGAGCCGCCGTGTTCCGGCATCGAAAAACCGCCGGGCGGTGCGAAACCGGGATTGGGTGCGAACGCGCCGGGCCCCTGCGGGGGGTAAGGCGGCGGGAAGCCGCCCATCGGCGGCGCGAACGGCCCGTTGTGTTCCTGCCCGAACTGCTCTTGTCCGAACTGCTCCTGCCCGAACTGCTCCGGCGGCAGGAACTGCTGCCCCTCGGGACCGAACTGGTTGTCCGGGGCGAACGGGGGTCCGGGCGGGAAGGAACCCTGTTCGATCGAATCGGGCACCGGCGGGAAGATCCCGGATGCCTGCTCGTGCTCGACTGCCGAATCGTGGCCGTTGGATTCGGGATTGGTCTCCGCGGCGGGCTCATCCGCCTGTGCGTTGTCGTGCGTCGGTGCCGCGGTCGATTCGTCGTGCTCGCTTGTCGTATCCGTTCCGCCGGGGCCGGCCAGCCACGGTGGTGAGGTCGAGTTGTCGTTAGTCACGTATCCCCCATCTGCTCGGGAGTGATTCGAGCAGTGAGCTCGGCGCTGATGCTGTTCAACGCTAGCACGCTGCGCGAATGCGCGTGGTGGGCACAGAGAGCCCGGGCGGGCGGTGCTACTAGGAGTTATCCACAAGTTGCATCACCGCGTTATCGCCCGGTCCGCACGGTGCCGACGGTCGTCGCAATAGCGTTGCGGCCGCGCCGTATTCGGCGCGGCCGCAATCTGCATACCCGGAATCGAGTGACCTGAACCGACGGAGATTACGGAGCCGGCGGGGTGGGTCGACTCAGCGTTGCGCCCGGTTGACTGCCGAGACGACCGCGCGCAGGGATGCGGTCGTGATGGAGGTGGCGATACCGACGCCCCAGCTGACCTTGTCGCCGATGGCGCATTCGACGTAGGCGGCGGCCTGCGCGTCATCACCCGAGGACATGGCGTGCTCGGAGTAGTCCAGCACCCGCACGTCGTAGCCGATGGTCGCGACCGCGTCGACGAATGCCGCGAGCGGACCGTTGCCCTCTCCGGAGATCTCCTGCTCGACGCCGTCCAGCTTGACCACGGCCTCGATGTGGTCCACCCCGCCGTCGACCTCCGAGGCGCTCACCTTCTGGCGCATGCGCTCCAGCGGCTGGATCGGGTTCAGGTACTCCTCGGCGAACACGTCCCACATGTCCTTGGGACTGACCTCGCCGCCCTCGCCGTCGGTGATTTTCTGGATGGCCTGGGAGAATTCGATCTGCAACCGCCGCGGCAGGGCCAGACCGTGATCGGCCTTCATGATGTACGCCACGCCGCCCTTGCCGGACTGCGAGTTGACCCGGATCACGGCCTCGTAGGTACGGCCCACATCCTTCGGGTCGATCGGCAGATACGGCACCGCCCAGGTCAGGTCGTCGACATCGGAGTCGGCGGCGTCGGCATCGACCTTCATCTGGTCCAGGCCCTTGTTGATCGCGTCCTGGTGGCTGCCGGAGAACGCGGTGTATACCAGGTCGCCGCCGTACGGGTGGCGCTCGTGCACGGGCAGCTGGTTGCAGTACTCCACAGTGCGGCGGATCTCATCGATGTTGGAGAAGTCGATCTGCGGATCCACACCGCGGGAGAACAGGTTCATCCCCAGGGTCACCAGGCAGACGTTGCCGGTGCGCTCGCCGTTGCCGAACAGGCAGCCCTCGATGCGATCCGCGCCGGCCATGTAGCCCAGCTCCGCGGCCGCGACACCGGTGCCGCGGTCGTTGTGCGGATGCAGCGACAGCACGATCGACTCGCGGCGGGCCAGGTTGCGGCTCATCCACTCGATCGAGTCGGCGTACACGTTCGGGGTGGCCATCTCGACGGTCGCGGGCAGGTTGATGATCATCGGCACGTCCGTGGTCGGGGCGATGATCTCGCTGACCGCGTCGCAGACGTCCTTGGCGTATTCCAGCTCGGTGCCGGTGTAGGACTCCGGGCTGTACTCGTAGCGCCAGTTGGTGTCCGGGTAGCGCTGCTCGATCTGTTTGCACAGCACAGCGGCGTCGGTCGCGATCTTCTTCACCGCCGCGCGGTCCGCGCGGAAGACCACCCGGCGCTGCAGCACCGAGGTCGAGTTGTAGAAGTGCACGATCACGTTCGCCGCGCCCACGCACGCCTCATAGGTCCGCTCGATCAACTCGGGACGACACTGTGTGAGCACCTGGATACTCACATCGTCCGGAATCGCGCCGTCCTCGATGATCTCGCGCACGAAATCGAAATCGGTCTGGCTGGCCGAGGGGAAACCGACCTCGATCTCCTTGTAACCCATCCGCACCAGCAGGTCGAACATCCGGCGCTTGCGGGCCGGGCTCATCGGGTCGATCAGGGCCTGGTTGCCATCGCGCAGATCCACCGCGCACCAGCCCGGAGCCCGGTCGATGATCTTGTCCGGCCAGGTGCGGTCGGGCACCGAAATGGGCTCGACCTCCTCGGCGAACGGCCGATACCGGAATGTGGGCATCGAGGAGTTCCTCTGATGGTTCCACGCGGGCTGATCGGCCGGAGCAGGCTTGGACGGGGCGGTAATCGTGCGCGATACGAATACGTCAGCGGGTGACATGCTAATTCTCCCAGGATGTGGGTTTGTGTGTCCCAAGTAATGGGTCGACCGGCACAGCTGAACCCCGCGACGGGAGCCGGTCCGTATCAGACCCCGTCGCGGCGGCCGAGGAGGAGTGCCCGCTGCATGATGTTGGCGAGTCTACAGCTCGGCCGTCCGGCGGCGGAAGGCAGGTGATCAGACGGGCAGTTGCCCGGAGGTCAGAAACTCCCGCAGCCGCTCACGATACGGTTCGACATCGATGCCCTCGGCGCGCAGCCACTCGGCGGAGTAGTACTTGTCGATATATCGGTCGCCGGGATCGCAGATCAGCCCGACGACGCTGCCCTCGCGGCCCGCGCGCGCCATCTCGGACATGATGTGGAACGCCGCCCACAGCCCGGTCCCGGTGGACGCGCCCGCCTTGCGGCCGATCACCTCGTCCAGCACGTGCACCGCGGCGATCGCGGCGGCATCGGGCACGTGGATCATCCGGTCGATCGCCGAGGCGACGAAGCTGGGCTCGACCCGCTGGCGGCCGATACCCTCGATGCGCGAACACACCTCGGTGGTCGTGCCGGTATCGCCGTCCCGCCAGCCCGGGAAGAAGGCCGAATTATCCGGATCGGCCACGCACAGGCCGGTCGAGCGGCCGGTGTAGCGGATATACCTGGCGATGGTCGCCGAGGTGCCGCCGGTGCCCGCGGTCGCCACCACCCACGCCGGATCCGGGAAACGCTCCTGCGACATCTGATCGAAGATGGATTCGGCGATGTTGTTGTTGCCGCGCCAGTCGGTGGCTCGCTCGGCGAAGGTGAACTGATCCATGTAGTGGCCACCACCCTCACGCGCCAGCCGTGCGGCGACCTCGTACACCTCGGTCGCATTGTCGACGAAATGGCATCGGCCGCCGTGGAATTCGATCAGCCGCACCTTCTCCCGACTGGTGCTGCGGGCCATCACGGCGATGAACGGCACACCGATCAGCCGCGCGAAATACGCCTCGGATACGGCGGTCGATCCGCTGGACGCCTCGATCACCGGACAGTCCGGGCGGATCCAGCCGCTGCACAGCGCGTGCAGGAACAGCGAGCGGGCCAGGCGATGCTTGAGCGAGCCGGTCGGGTGCGTGGACTCGTCCTTCAGATACAGATCCACCCCCGGCAGGGCCGCCAGCGGCACCCGCAGCAGGTGGGTATCCGAGGAGCGGCGCGAATCCGCGCGCACCTTGGCGATCGCCTCGGCCAGCCACCTCCTATGGTCCGGGTCGTATCGGTTGATATCGACCATCCCCAGGTCTGTGGACGCTGTCATGGGGCACCTCCGAAGATCGATAACAAGCCGGTTGCTGACCTGCTGCGACGATACACAGCGAACCGGAACACGCCGGTCGTGGTACTTAACGGATTCACAGGTCCTACACCGCGCGTCGCGAGCTGATCTCCATTACCGTCGAATTCGTGTTCGGCATCATTCGCCCGTGTAAGCATCGGCTGGGCGCAGAGTTGAGTTCCGCGTGGATCGCACAGCTGTGCGGGCTGTGCCTGGCCCTGCGCGACGACCACGGCCATGCGGCGCGCATAGCCACCAATTACGACGGCCTGATCATCTCCGCGCTGGTCGACGCGCAGTCGCCGAGCGCGACGCGGCGCGCGGCCGGACCGTGCGCGCTGCGGGGTATGCGCACCGCGGACGTCGCCACCGGCGACAGCGTGCGCCTGGCCGCCACGGTCTCGCTGGTCCTGGCCGCGGCCAAGATGCGCGACCACGTCGAGGACGGCGACGGCCTCGCGGGCACGGCCGGAGTCCGGCCCGCCGCGCGGCGGATCGCCCAGCGCTGGGCCCGCCAGGGCACCGAAACCGGTGCCGGCCTGGGCTTCGACACCGCGGTGCTGCTGGACGCGGTGGACCGCCAGCTCGCCGTCGAGAACGCGGCCGGGCCGGGTACGGCGCTGCTCGATCTCACCGAGCCGACCGAGGCTGCCACCGCCGCGGCGTTCGGGCACACCGCGCTCCTGTCCGGGCGGCCCGGTAACCAGGCCGCCCTCACCGAGGTCGGCCGATTGTTCGGGCGTATCGCGCATCTGGTCGACGCGGCCGAGGATCTGCACGAAGATGTGGCGCAGGGTAAATGGAATCCGTTGGTCACCACCGCGACTGCGGCCGACGAGACACACCGGCTGTGCACCGACGCGCTCCTCGGCATCGAATTGGCTTTGGCCGAGGTCGAATTCACCGACGGGCGCCTGGTGCACCGGCTGCTGACCAAGGAATTGGGCCGCTCGGTGCAGCGCGTATTCAAGCATTCCGGACACGAGACCGGACATGAGAGCTGCCGGACCGATCAGCGGATCACCAACCGGTTCGGGCGTCGCCGTGGATACGGTCCGCCGCCCGGATACAACTATCCCCCACAGGGTTACGGCTATCCGCCGCCCGGATACGACTACGGCCGCCCGCCCCGCCGCAGCGGCGGGTTCTGCCTGCCGTTCTGCGAGGGCATCGCCTGCTGCGAATGCTGCCGGTGCGGGGAAGATTGCTGCTGCGCCTGCGAGGGCTGCGAATGTTGCGGTGACGCCTGCTGCGACTGCTAGATCGCGCCTCGCTAGATCAGGAATTCCGGAACCATCACCGGCCCAACGGATTACAGCTCGACCTGCGTCCAGTCCAGGGCGCCGAGACGGGCACGCTCACCGACGGCCCAGTCCCAGATGAGGTCGGCGACCTGCTGCGAGTCGGCCACCCGGGCGCCGAAATGCCGATCGGCCGCGCCGTCGCGGTATTCGAGGGTGTAGTCGTCCAGGTCGTTGCGGTAGGTCTGGATGTAGGTCTCGGGTTCGCGCTCGACGATCAGGTACGGACCCGGCTCGGCCAGCCCGGGAATCCACTGATCGACCAGATCGCGTGTCAGATAGGGAAATTCACCCGCGCCACCATGGGTCACCAGGACTTCGACGCGTCCGGCCGGATCGATCAGCCAGCTCAGCTGCGGATCGAAGACCGCGTAGTCGCGCGGCGTGGCGAGTTCGAACAGCAGCGAGCGCACGTGCCCGATCGCGTCGTAAGGGCTCGCGACATGCAGCACGGCACCGGTATCCGCCCCGCCGACCTCGATGGACAGAAAACTGTCGGCCTCGGGCAGGGCCTGATTACGCCGGTTCACCTCGGCCGCTATCGCGGCCACCGCCTCGGCCTCCGGTGCGCCGTGCTGACCACTCAGATATGTCTCGACCGCGGCGGGTGTCGCCGCGACGCCGGACGGCAGCAGTATGTGGTCGTAACTCACCCGGCCAGGCTACGCGGACCCCTGCAGGTCTCCTTTACCGCACACCCGCACCCACCGGCGATGACGAAACAGTCGACGACGAAGGCATGCCGGGAATGGTCGCTGTCATAGCAGTCCATCTCCGTACATTCCTCCGACCGGTCGAGATGCACGATCACCGTCCCGTGGCAATGATCCAGTGCCGCATCGCAGGACGAGCAGCGTGCTCCTGCGCCAAGACCCGCTCCCATAAGACCTCCCGTTGGAGAACGTCCCCATCCGGTGTACCACTCCGACCGCCCGCCCGGAGTTTCTCCAGCGTGTCGCCCCAGAGTTTCTTACAACGCGCGGCGCCCGGACAGCGCGCGCCCCAGGGTCAGCTCGTCGGCGAACTCGAGATCACCGCCCATCGGCAGGCCCGAGGCCAGGCGGGTCACGGACAGCCCCGGGAAATCGCGCATCATGCGCACGAGGTAGGTGGCGGTCGCCTCACCCTCGGTATTGGGGTCGGTCGCGATGATCACCTCGGTGACGTCGACGCCGTCCACCTGATTTCCGATCCGCGCCAACAGCTCCCGAATCCGCAGCTGATCGGGACCGACGCCGGACAACGGATCCAGGGCCCCGCCCAGTACGTGGTAGCGGCCGCGGAACTCCCGGGTGCGCTCGATGGCCTGCACATCCTTGGGTTCCTCGACAACACAGATCATCGTCCGATCGCGGCGCGGATCGGAGCAGATGCGGCACAACTCGCCGTCGGAGACGGTGCCGCAGACCGCGCAGAAGCGCACGCCGTCGCGCACCTTCTGCAGGGCCGCCTGCAGGCGGTCGATCTCCGGCGGCTCCACCGACAGCAGATGAAAGGCTATGCGCTGCGCACTCTTCGGACCGACCCCGGGCAGCTTGCCCAGTTCGTCGATCAGATCCTGAACCGGACCCTCGTACACGTGTGCCGGCCCCGATCAGAAGGGCAGGCCGGGCATACCGCCGCCCATCCCACCCATGCCGCCGGCCAGCGGGCCCAGTTTCTCCGCAGCCAACTCCTGCGCATTGGCCATGGCCGCGTTGATCGCGCCGACGACCAAGTCCTGCAAGGTTTCCACGTCCTCGGGGTCCACGACCTTCGGATCGATCAGCAGCGAGACCACCTCACCCGTCGCCTTGATCGTGACTTTGACCAGGCCGCCGCCGGCCTCACCCGGAACCTCGGCCTCGGCGATTTCCTCCTGCGCGGCCATCACGGCCTCTTGCATCTGCTGCGCCTGGGCGAGCAGCGCCTGCATATCGAACTGTCCACCGGGCTGCAACGAATGTCCTCTCTGCGGGAGTGTCGTCTCCCAGGGTAGTCACGGTTCGGTCTCCACCACCCACCGGTTCGGTCTCCATCACCCAGCGGCGGCGCCATGGGCCTTTACGATCGTTACGGGACCAGATACCTGATGGAGACAACATGCCTGCAAACGGTTGGTTAGTCCGTACATCCCTCGTGCGCTTCGGCGTACCCGCAGCGCTGATGGCCCTGCTGACCGTGGCGCCGACCACGGTCGGCGCAGGGGCTGCACACGCCGACACGAACTACGGCGGCGGCTGCGTACTTTACTCGAACAATCCCCTCGCGACGGTGGATTCGATACGGCATCACTGCACGGATGCGCAGCAGGATCAGATCTACAACGGCGCCAGACCCGGCAACGTGCCGAGCGGCCTGACCGACGGCTGGGTAGCGCGACCACCGTTCATACAGGCGATCGCGCCGGCCTTCTGGGTGGGCAAGACCTTCTACACCGGCCCGAAGGGCGGCACGCTGACGAATCGGATTACCCCGCAGAGCATCCCCGGCTGGCCCGCCAATGTGTATGTGGGCCCCGGACGCATGGACGGCCACCCGGCATGGCTGATCGACTACGCCCCGTCCATCACCCCGCAGATCCTCGACGAGATCCGCGAGGTCTCTCCCGGGGTGTGGCTCGGATACTCCTGGTGGCGCGGGTTCTTCCAGACCCCTCAACTGCTGAACTTCGTGCTCGTCGAGCACTGAGCCGGCCCGCGGAGACTAGTTGAGCGCACCCTTGAGGTTCTCGAGCACCTGGGCCTGAATCTTCTTCAGGCCCAGCGGCGCGAAGATGCCCTCGAAGAATCCGGGAACACCGCCCGCACCCTTCCAGCTGGTGCGGACGGTGACCAGGGAGCCGGAACCGGACGGGGTCACCGTCCAGGTCGTCACCATCGTCGAATTGGAATCGCGTTCGGTCACCATCGAATCCGAGACCGAGACCGTGGCATGCACGTTGCGCGAACGCTTCTCGGTGGCCTGCAGGGTCCAATCGGCGACCGTGCCCGCCCCCCTGCCACCCTCGACCACCTTGTAGTCGCGGTAGTGGGAAGTGAGGATGCGCGGGCGCACCGTCTCGTAGTCCGCGATCGCCTCGAGCGTGCGCTGCGGATCGGCCGGAACGACGATCGAACTGGATGCGCTGACCTGTCCCACGATGAACTCCTTGTTGAGTCTGCAAGTGCACGACGACTTCCGCCGCGCTATGCTACGCCGCGATCCGGCGGGGCCGGATCAACAGCATTATCAATCTGACCCCCGGGGGAGTCATGCGCACTGCGCGCCGCGTCAAGAACATCATCTACTGGACAATCGGCATTGTCCTCGGCATCGGCATGGTTTTCGGCGGTGTCACCGAACTGAACGCACACGGCACGGTCGACTGCGGCGGCCAGCAGATGCAGTCGAGCGACCAGTGCGTCGAGACCGACAAGTATGGCCATCAGACGGTCCGGACCGTCGATCAGCAGAAGTCCGACAACACCCGCACCGGCTGGGTCCTGGTCGTCCTGGGACCGCTGATCACCATCGGCGCGGGATTCCTGCTTCGCAATGAGCTGCGCCGTCGTCCGGCCGGCGCACCCGGCCTGCGCATCCCGGCGATGGGCTCGGGCGGTGCGCCCGGGCAGTACCCATCCGGACCGAATCCGCACGCCATTCCGGCGGGGTACACACCCCAGGCGGTCTACGCGCCGCAGCCCTACGCCCCTGCTCAGGGTTATCCACAACAACCCCACGGCGGCTCACCGAGTTATCCACAAGCGCCGTACGGCCAGGGTTTTCCACAGCAGCAGGCGTATCCACAGCAGGGCGGTTATCCACAGCAACAGTCCGGATACCCATCGCAGAGTCCTCCTCCCGGCCGGCAGCAGTACTGAATCCCTCGTGACGAACCACCTGTTTGCTGGAGGGTCGGCGGTGACCGAATCACCGCCGGTCGCGATCGAAACGATACGGAACGCAGGCCCCGAATACTGCCCTGAACTCGGCATTCCCCTCGCGAGCATGACTACTGTCCCAATCCACTCGAACCGATCATCGGCGCCCGGGCGGCGGGCGGCGACGCAAGCGGACAATCGGACGATTCCACCCGGAACCACCCCTGGCGACCAGGGCTTTCCAAGGCGCGCGAAATCCCGCCCGGCAACATCAACGCTATGCAACAGCTCTGTGAAAATTGGGCTGTCCGGGTACCCTCGCGGTGGCCCCCTCTACACCCGCGCGATAGCGTCTCCGGTGTGGCAGTGAGTCTGTTGGGGAAGGCCGGACGTGCACCGGCCGAGCACGAGTCTGGGTTTGCCGCGCATCGGGCCGGAGTGGATCGTCTACTGGCCAGCTATCGCGCGATCCCTCGTGCTGCGAATGTCCGGCTGGCCAAGAAGACCTCGAACCTGTTCCGGGCCAGGGCCAAGAACCCCGCGCCCGGGCTCGACGTCTCCGGCCTGACCCGGGTCATCACGGTCGATCCCCAGGCCCGGACGGCCGATGTCGCCGGCATGACCACCTATGAGGACCTGGTGGCCGCGACGTTGCCCTACGGTCTGGTCCCACTGGTGGTGCCGCAGCTCAAGACGATCACCCTGGGTGGCGCGGTCACCGGACTGGGCATCGAGTCGACCTCGTTCCGCAGCGGCCTGCCGCACGAATCGGTCCTGGAGATCGACGTGCTGACCGGCGCCGGAGAGATCATCACCGCCACAAGAGATGGCGAACACTCCGATTTGTTCCGGGGTTTCCCCAACTCCTACGGCACGCTCGGCTATTCGACCCGGCTGAAGATCGAACTGGAGACCGTGCAGCCCTACGTGGCCCTGCGCCACGTGCGGTTTCACGATCTGCGCCAACTGCAGGTCACAATGGCGCAGATCATCGCCGACCGGTCCTATGCGGGCGAGAAGGTCGATTATCTGGACGGCGTGGTATTCACGGCCGCGGAAAGCTATCTCATCCTCGGCCGCCAGACCGACGAACCGGGCCCGGTCAGCGACTACACGGGGATGGACGTCTTCTACCGCTCCATCCAGCACGATTCGGCGGAGCCCAAGCGCGACCGGCTGACCATCCACGACTACATCTGGCGCTGGGACACCGACTGGTTCTGGTGCTCGCGGGCATTCGGCACCCAGAACCCGGCCGTCCGCCGCCTGTGGCCCAAGCAGTATCGCCGCTCCAGCTTCTACTGGAAGCTGATCGCCCTGGACCACAAATACGACATCGCCGACAGACTCGAGGCGCGCAAAGGCAATCCGCCGCAGGAACGAGTGGTGCAGGATATCGAGGTGCCGATCGAACGCACCGCCGAATTCGTCCAGTGGTTCCTCGATGAGATCCCGATCGAACCGATCTGGCTGTGCCCCCTGCGTTTGCGCGACGACCCGACCTCCGCGGCCGACTCCCGGCCGTGGCCGCTGTACCCGCTCGAACCCGGCCGCACCTACGTCAATATCGGCTTCTGGTCGGCAGTGCCGACCAGGCCCGGCCAGCCCGAGGGCGCGGCCAATCGGGCCATCGAGCACAAAGTCTCCGAGCTGGACGGCCACAAGTCGCTGTATTCGGATTCCTATTACGACAAAGATGAATTCGCCCAGCTCTACGGCGGAGACGGCTATACCGAACTGAAGAACCGGTACGACCCCGATCATCGTCTGCTGGACCTGTATTCGAAGGCGGTGCAACGCAAATGACCACGTTCAGAGACCGTTCCGACGTATTCGCGGAGCTGGGGACCAAGCTCACCATCGCCGAGATCTTCGAGACCCTGCTCGATGGTCCGGTGCCGATCAGCCTGTCCGCGCACGACGGCAGCAGTACCGGCCCCGCCGACTCGAAGTACTCGCTCGAGATCCTCAATCCGCGCGGCATCAACTACATCGCCACCGCGCCCGGCGACCTCGGCATGGCCCGCGCCTACATCTCCGGCGACATGAAGGCCGATGGCATCCATCCCGGCGACCCGTACGAGATCCTCGCGGCGATGGGCGAGATGCGGTTCCGGCGCCCGTCGGCGCTGGCGCTGGTGACCATCGCCCGCTCTCTGGGCTGGGATGCGCTCAAGCCGATCGCGCCGCCGCCGCAGGAGACGCTGCCGCGCTGGCGGCGCATCGCCCTGGAGGGGCTGCGGCATTCCAAGACCCGCGACGCCGAGGCGATCCACCACCACTACGACGTCTCCAACAAGTTCTACGAGTACGTGCTCGGCCCGTCCATGACCTACACGTGCGCCTGCTACGAGGACGAGGGCCAGACGCTCGAGCAGGCCCAGGAGAACAAGTACCGCCTGGTCTTCGAGAAGCTGAACCTGAAGGCGGGCGACCGGCTGCTCGACATCGGCTGTGGCTGGGGCGGCATGGTCCGCTACGCGGCCAAGCGCGGGGTGCAGGTGATCGGCGCGACCCTGTCCGCCGAGCAGGCGGAATGGGGACAGAAGAAGGTCGTGGAGGAGGGTCTGGCCGATCTGGCCGAGGTCCGCCACTCCGACTACCGCGACGTGCGCGAATCGAACTTCGACGCCGTCTCCTCGATCGGCCTCACCGAGCACATCGGGGTGCAGAACTACCCGTCGTACTTCGGCTTCATCAAGGGCAAGCTGCGCGACGGCGGCCTGTTCCTCAACCACTGCATCACCCGGCCGGACAACACCCGCACCACCAAGGCGGGCGATTTCATCGACCGCTACGTCTTCCCGGACGGCGAGCTGATCGGCTCGGGCCGCATCATCTCCGAAGTCCAGAACACCGGCCTCGAGGTGCTGCACGAGGAGAATCTGCGCCCGCACTACGCGCTGACTCTCGCCGAATGGTGCAAGAACCTGGTCGAGAACTGGGACGCCTGCGTCGCCGAGGCCGGCGAGGGCACCGCCAAGGTGTGGGGCCTGTACATGGCCGGCAGCCGTCTGGGCTTCCAGCGCAACGTGGTTCAGCTGCACCAGGTGCTCGGCATGAAGCTGGGCCCGAACGAGACCTGGGACGTGCCGCTGCGCCCGTGGTGGAAGGCATAGTTCACCGCGGAGCGAAGCGCATGTTACAGCGCGTCCAGGAACCGCTGGGTCTCGTCGGTCATCTCGGAATGCTCTGTCCCCAAGAGCATGTCGGTGCGCATGGTGTGCAGCAGCGACTGCACACCCGGACCGGCGTCCACCAGCGGTCTGCGCCAGCCCAATTCGGCGCAGCGAACGATCGCGGGCGCGAGCGTGGCGACGGACTCTCCGGTCCAGCCCGCCGCGCACAGACATTCGGCCAGTAGCAGCGCGGTGTCCAATTGCGCACGGGGACGGCGCTGCTCGACCATGCGGCCGTGGAGGACACGGGCGCGCTTGACCGCCGAGTCGTGCAGGCCCAGCGGCGCGGCCTCGGCGCCGTACAGCGGGTCGTAGCCTCGGCTGGTGTAATGCCGGGCCAGCAGCCCGCGTATCGCGGCGACCTCCTCGGCCTCCGCGGTCAGGGCCGCGGTCCCGGTGACGTGCCGCATCGAGCGTGGTCCCGAATCCCCTACGAGGCCGATCGGGTCGGAGCTCGGGGTGAGCCGGAGCTGTTCGGCGCGGATATGGGCGGCCAGCCGAGCCAGCCTGCGGTCGGCCGCGATACGCCCGCCCTCGGCCAGCAGCGCCGCGGCGGCATCCAGGTCGCCGCGCGCGGCCTTCACCCGCGCGCCGACCACGAACGTGGTGATCATGAAGTCCACCGGCCCCACCCGGGCCACCAGCTGATGGCTCTGTTCGAGGAACCGTTCGGCGACATCCAGATCTCCACGCCGGTAGTGCACCTCGCCGAGCAGCGCGGCGGCCGCCCGCACCGCGTGCGAGCGTGGCCCCGAACGATCCCGCGCGATCTGCCAGGCCCGCTCGTAGCACAGCGTGGACTCGGCGATATCGAGCTGCTCATAGGCCGCGGCGCCCTGGTTCAGCAATCCCAGCACCCGGCCCAGCGGATCCTTGGACCGGTCGTGATACGGCCGCGCCCAGTCCTGCATGGCCCGGGCGCCGTCGAAGTCGAACTCGCACAGTCGCACATAGGACACCAGGTTGGCCGCCGTGGACACCGTCCACGGCGGCAGCTCGTCGGGCACCGCCAGCGGCTCCGAAACCCGCTCGGCCACACCGTCGGTGCGGTCACGCGCGACCAGCTCGGCGGCGGCCAGCACCGCGGCCTCGGCGCGCTGACTCACCGTGTCGGCGTCGGCCGACGAGTTGCGAGCCAGCAGGCTGCTCACCCGGCTCAGCGCGGTGCGCGCGGCGCTGGACTGCTGCAGGTTGATATTGGCCCGGGCCAGCGCCAGCAGGAGCTTCGAGCGCGTAGCCACCTGCTGCACCGGCAGTTTCGACACCGTACCCAGCAGCGTGGCCAGCTTCGAGGTGTCGATCAGATCCATGCCGCCGTTCTCGAGCAGATCCAGCGCCATCTTCAGATCCGTGGCCGCCACGGCGTGCTCGACCGATTTGCGCAGCTGCTGATGTTCGGCGTACCAGCGAGCCGCCTCGAGGTGCAACGCTTTCGACGCACCGGGCCTTTCGCGTTCGAGCCGGGTTCGCAGTTGGTCGGCGAACAGCGGCTGCACCCGGAACCACCCGGAATCGTGCGCGATCGGGCGCAGGAACAGCTCGCGCCGGCGCGCGGTCTCGAGCAGCTGTCCGGCATCGGGTTCGTCGCTGAGCGCACCGGCCAGCGACGCGCAGACGGGCCCGGTCGCCGAGATCGACATGAGAAATCGCAGCATTCGTGGTTCGAGAGTGTCCAGCACGTTCTCGGCCAAATATTCACCGATCGCCTCGTATCCGCCGGACAGGCGCCCGATCAGCTCCTCGGGATCCACCGCGGAGATCGACTCATCCTGCGGCGCATCGTCGTTCGCGCCGCCCCCGGTCCGCGCGCGCAGCGACAGACTCATCAGCTGCACAGCGGCGGGCCAGCCCTCGGTGGCGGTGTACAGCCGCTCCAGCTGTGCGTCGGTGAGCTCGAATCCGTTGCGCTCCACCAGGATCTGCCGCATCTCCGCCGGTGTCAGGCGCAGTTCCCGCGCGCCGATCTCGACCAGTTCGTCGGCCACCCGCAGCCGGCTCAGCGGCAGCCCGGCCGGCTCGCGGGTGGTGATCACGAAGCGTAGATGATGACATCCGTTGTCCAGCAACGCATCCATGGCGCGCTGCGCACTCGGATCGGTGATCCGGTACCAGTCCTCGAGCACCATCACCACCGTCCGGCCGCTGGCGTGGATCTCGTCGATCAGGGTCGAGATCGCGTAGGGCACCGCCTCGGTCGAGCGCTCCTCGAGGACCTGTTCCAGCCCGGTCCCGATATCCGGCAGGACCCGGCGGATAGCCCGCACCAGATGGGCGAGCAGCCAGACCTCGTTGTCGTCGTCGTGATCGATGCCGATCCAGGCCACCGCGTATCCCCGCTCGGCCAGCTCGGCCTGCCACTGCGCGGCCAGGGTGCTCTTGCCGAATCCGGCCGGCCCATGAATGAGCGCCAGCCGTCGACGGCCCGCGGCCCGCAGGATCTCCAGCAGCCGCGGCCGCGGCACCGGTTCGGACGCGGGGGTGTGCGGGCGGAATTTCGTTGTTGCCGTGGGCGGTAACGCGGTGGTGGAACTCGGCCGCAGGGTCAGCGCGCTGCGCGGACCACTGACCGGCGAATCGTCCCGCGCTCCCGGTCCGTCGTGCTCGTCCCGGCCCGGCCCCGGGTCCAGCAGCGCCATCTCGTCGGGTGACTGGCCGTGCTCGTGCTGCGCGGTGCGCAACAGCTCGCCCAGCTCCCGGGCCGAGCCCGGGCGCGCATCCGGATCCGGCGCCATCGCGTGTTCGATGGCGGCGGCCACGTCCGCGGGAATGTCCTGCTCACGCAGATTCGGCAGCGGCTGGGTGGTGATCCGCAGGAACTGCGCCACGACCTTCTCCCCGGACTGCCTCTCATAGGCCGCATGGCCGGTGAGCAACGCGAACAGTGTCGCGCCGAGGCCGTAGACATCCGAGCGCACGGTGGCCTCGCTCCCCTCGAGCACCTCCGGGGCGGTGAAGGCGGGGGATCCGGTGATCATATTGGCGGAGGTGCGGAACCCGCCCGGAATCCTCGCGATGCCGAAATCGGTCAGCTGCGGCTCCCCGTACCTGCTCAGCAGCACATTGGCCGGTTTCACATCGCGGTGCAAGATCTCGACGCGGTGCGCGCTCTCGATCGCCCCGGCCAGCTTGACCCCGACACGCAGCGTATCGAACCAGCTCAGCGGCCCGCGCTCGCGTACGAGACGCTCCAGCGAACCATGGGCGGCATAGGACATGACGATGTAGGGCAGACCGCTGCCGGTGACATCCACCTGCAGGATGTCCACGATATTGGGATGGCCGGACAGCCGGCCCATCGCGTGTTCCTCGCGCAGGAAGCGTTCGCGGCTCTCCTCGTCGATCTCCGAGGACAGCACCTTCACCGCGACGGTCCGCCCCAGGGCGCGCTGGGCACAGCGATAGACCACCCCGAAACCACCGCGCCCGATCTCCTCGGCATCGAACAACCCCATCGCCTCGAGATCCCGGGCGATGTCCTCCCGGCCGACGGTGACCGGAACATAGCTCTGGGTGTCCGATTCGGAGGGAGTGTCGGTGCCGCGGGCCTTACCCCTACGTGAGTCCATCGCACCACCCTCGATATATCTCCGCTCGCATCAAACGTAACTCGCGTACCCGCCAACCGTCCGCATTTCCGGCCACGCCCCTGAGGACCGACCAGTCCGTGTTCGGTCGCGGTCCACGACTTGTTCACCGCGAACGACAACGGTCCGGACCGCGACGAATCGCGATCCGGACCGTTCCGGTAGATATCCCTGGATATCCCTACTTGCGCAGCGAGGCCGGGACCTCGAAGCGGGCGCCGTACTTGGCGGCCAGATCGTCCGCGCGAGCCACGAACGCCTGCTGTCCACCCGGGTAGCCGACGATGAACTGGTGCACGCCACCGGTCCAGGCCGGGAAGCCGATGCCGAAGATCGAGCCGATGTTGGCATCCGCCGTCGAGGTCAGCACGCCCTCGTCGAAACACTTCTGCGTCTCGATGGCCTCGGCGAACAGCATCCTGTCGATCAGATCCTGGAAGGGAGCCTGGTCCTCGGTGCTGGTCTTGAAGTGCTCACGCAGGCCGTTCCACAGGCCCAGGCGCTTGCCGTCCTCGTCGTACTCGTAGAAGCCCGCCTTCTCCAGACGGCCCGGGCGACCCTGCTCGACCATGTAGTCGACCACGTCCTGCGCCGGATGCCGGGCGCCGCCACCCAGGGTGGTGTCACCGGACTGCGCGGCCTCCAGGGTCTCCTTGGCGATCTTCTGCATGAGCTTCAGATTCAGCTCGTCCGACAGCTGCAGCGGCGCGGCCGGGTAGCCCGCCTGCAGGCCCGCCTGCTCGATGGTCTGCGGCTCGATACCCTCGAGCAGCATCGCGATCGCCTCGTTGACGAACGTGCCGATCACGCGCGAGGTGAAGAAGCCGCGGCTGTCGTTGACCACGATCGGGGTCTTGCGGATCGCCAGGGTGTAGTCGAACGCGCGGGCCAGCGCCTCGTCGGAGGTCTTCTCGCCCCGGATGATCTCCACCAGCGGCATCTTGTCGACCGGGGAGAAGAAGTGGATGCCGATGAAGTCCTCGGAGCGCTTCACGCCGGTCGCGAGCTCGGTGATCGGCAGCGTGGAGGTGTTGGAACCCAGCAGCGCGTCGGGGGCGACGACGTCCTGGATCTCCTGGAACACCTTGTGCTTGAGCTCGGTGTTCTCGAAAACGGCCTCGACGATGAAGTCCACGCCCGCCAGATCCTCGGCCTTGGAGGTCGGGTGGATTCGGCCCAGCAGCTCCTTGGACTTCTCCTCGGTGGTCTTACCGCGCGAGAGGGCCTTGGCCTCGAGCTTCTCGGAGTAGTTCTTGCCGCGGTCGGCCGCCTCCTGTGAGACGTCCTTCAGCACGACCTCGTACCCGGCCTTGGCCGAGACGTAGGCGATGCCCGCGCCCATCATGCCGGCGCCGAGCACACCGACCTTCTTGATCTCCTTGCGCGGCACGTCCTTCGGACGCGAACCACCGTTGTTGATGGTCTGCAGGTCGAAGAAGAAAGCCTGGATCATGTTCTTCGCGACCGTGCCGGTGAGCAGGTTGACGAAGTAGCGCGACTCGATCAGCGAGGCGTTGTCGAAGTCGACCTGGGCGCCCTCGACCGCGGCGGCCAGGATGTTCTTCGGCGCGGGCATGTTCGCGCCCTTGAGCTGCTTGCGCAGGTTGGCCGGGAAGGCCGGGAGGTTGGCGGCCAGGCCGGGGCTGGCCGGGGTGCCGCCGGGCATCTTGTAGCCCTTGACATCCCAGGGCTGCACAGCCTTGTCCGGGTTGGCCTTGATCCACGCCTTCGCGGCGGGGACCAGTTCCTCGACCGTGCCGACGATCTCGTCCACCAGGCCGATGCCCTTGGCCTTCTGGGCGTCGTACTCGTTGCCCTGCAGGAGCATCTGCAGCAGCGCGGTCTGCAGGCCGAACATCCGCACGGTGCGGGTCACGCCGCCACCGGCCGGGAGCAGGCCCAGCTTCACCTCGGGAAAGCCGACCTTGAGGCCCTTCACATCGGCGGCGATGCGGTGATGGGTGGCCAGGGTGATCTCGAGGCCGCCGCCCAGCGCCGCGCCGTTGATGGCCGCGACGACCGGCTTGCCCAGCTGCTCGAGCCGGCGCAGGGCCGCCTTGATCTCGGTGACCTCGGCCATGATCGAGGCAGCGTCGTCCGGGGTGGTCTGCATCATGTTCTTCAGATCGCCGCCGGCGAAGAAGGTCTTCTTCGCGGAGGTGATCACGACGCCGGAGATGTCGTCCTTCTCGGCCTCGAGGCGATCGACGGTCGCCTGCATCGAGTCCTTGTACAGCTGATTCATCGTGTTGGCGCCCTGGTTGGGGTCGTCCATGGTCAGCACGACGATGCCGTCGGCGTCCTTCTCCCAGGCAATCATGTTGTCGGTCATAGTTTTTTTGGTCTCCTGAAGGAAGTCTGGTGTCGGTTAGACGCGCTCGATGATGGTCGCGACGCCCATGCCGCCGCCGATGCACAGGGTTACCAGGGCGTAGCGGGCGTTACGGCGCTCCAGCTCGTCGACCATGGTGCCGGTGATCATCGCGCCGGTGGCGCCCAGCGGGTGGCCCATGGCGATGGCGCCACCGTTGACGTTCAGCTTCTCGTCCGGGATCTGCAGATCCTTCTGGAACTTCAGCACGACCGAGGCGAAGGCCTCGTTGAGCTCGTACAGGTCGATGTCGTTGACGGACAGGCCCGCCTTGGCCAGGACCTTCTTGGCGGCCGGGGTCGGACCGGTCAGCATGATCGTCGGGTCGGCGCCCGAAGTAGCCGTCGCGACGACACGCGCACGCGGGGTCAAACCGGAAGCCTTACCGGCCTCCTCGGAACCGATCAGCACCACAGCGGCGCCGTCCACGATGCCCGAGCTGTTGCCGCCGTGGTGCACGTGGTTGATCTTCTCGACGTAGTGGTACCGCTGCAGGGCCACCGCGTCGAAGCCGCCCATCTCACCGACCGCGGCGAACGACGGGTTCAGCTTGGCCAGATCCTCGACGGTGGTGCCCGGACGCATGTGCTCGTCCCGGTCCAGGATGGTCAGGCCGTTGATATCCGTCACCGGCACAACGGACTTGGCGAAGTAGCCGCCGGTCCAGGCCGCGGCCGCGCGCTCCTGCGAGCGCACCGCGTAGCGGTCCACGTCCTCGCGGGAGAAGCCCTCGATGGTGGCGATCAGGTCGGCGCCGATGCCCTGCGGGGCGATGTAGTTGTCGTACGCGGTGACGGGGTCGGTGAACAGCGCGCCGCCGTCCGAACCCATCGGCACGCGGGACATCGACTCGACGCCGCCGGCGATCACGATGTCGTCGAAGCCGGAGCGGACCTTCTGTGCGGCCAGGTTGACGGCCTCGAGGCCCGAGGCGCAGAAGCGGTTGATCTGGATGCCACCGACGGTGTCGGGCAGGCCGGCGGTCAGCACGGTAGTGCGGGCGATGTCGGCGCCCTGATCACCGATCGGCGACACGACGCCCAGGATGATGTCCGAGATGCGATCCTCATCGAGGTTCGGGAAGCGGTTGCGCAACTCCTTCACCAGACCGGTCGTGAGATCGATCGGCTTGACCGAGTGCAGCGAGCCCTTCTTGTTGCGGCCGCGCGGAGTGCGGATGGCCTCGAAAATGTAGGCCTCTGTGGTCATAACGGAGTTTCCTTCCTAGGGGTGCATCGTCCGGCGCCGCTCGGCGATGCCGTGAGTTGCGCAAAAGCGTCGAGCCCGGTGACACGTCGTTATAACGCTGTACAAATACCGGTACGCAGGGGCGCTGCCGATATTCCGGGCAGCCGGAAATCCGGGCAGACCACAGAATCTCGTCGCACCGATGCTCACGGCCACCTACTCATAGTACAGCGGTATGCGAACTCCGGTTAACTTAAGGTCGTCGGACCCGGATCTGTCAAGCCTGCAGCCTGGTGGCGCCCAGCTCCGAACTCAGCAGCTCCAAGGCCACCTCATCAGGGTCGCGGCGGTCTTCCGGCGGGACCGGGATGGCCGATTCGGCGAGCATCTCCCGCTCTTCCTCCGGCGTAGGCGCAGGTGGGACACCGTCATAACCTACTGACGAGTAGTCGGATCGGTCCGCGGGGCCGGGATCGTCGGGCAGGTCGGGACCATCCGGCAGCGGGATATCGTCCTCGGGCGGTGTGGTGCGATTCACCGCGCGCGGGCCGGACCCGGAGTCACCACCCCTATCGCCCTGTGCCGACTGCCCGCCGGAGCCGGCCTCCGCGTCCCTGGCCCGGCTGGGCCGGGTGAATTTCGGCGGCTCGGCCTGGCGCGGCGCGGCGGCGCGATTCGACGCATCCTGCGGG
>NZ_JAGPOX010000199.1 GCF_019038435.1 Nocardia alni | reverse complement strand
GAATCAGGCCGCGGGGGCCACGGGAGCCACGCCCGCGGCCTGATTCGGCACGGCGGGCTGCGGAACAGCGGGCGGCTGCGGGGCGGGCGGCTGCTGCGTGGAGGCCGGCGGCAGGGCGAGGGCCGGGCCCACGGCGACGGTGTATCCCAGGGCGACAGGTAGAACGACGGCCGCGGACAACGCCGCCAGCCTCATCCGGCGCGCGCGAGCGCGTTCGGCTCTCCCCCGGATCTCAGATGCCACACCTGCCACAGGAGTTTTCTACCGCGCCGGAGACGATTCCCACCGCACGACGCGCGGACGGCAGGCATAGTTGGCTGGAAATCGGGCAATCTATGGGCAACGATACTTCTCATAACGAACAATCGTCTTATACGAGGCATTATCCGGATCAGTGCCTCGTACAGGGCGATTTCGGTCAGCTCGAGCAATTCGACCGCATACCGAGCCGACGACCCCGAGAACGCCTCGCGAGATCTGAAGGCGCACGGACGACAACCGGCGCCGTGCGGAGCGCACGACGCCGGTTGTTTGTCTCGACTGCTACGCGTGCAGCGCGGCCAGGATGCCCGGACGGGCCTTGCCCAGCTCCATCTGCCAGTTGAACCACTTGTGTGTACCGGTGAGCGGGAAGTCGTAGGTGGCCGGGATGCCGATCGACTCGAGCCGAGCCTGGAACATGTGCGTGCTGATCATGGCGATGAACTCGAGTGCCATGGCATTCACGGTGTTGAAGACGCCGACCGGCGAGCCCACGTAGTCGGTGTTGTCCGGCAGGCCGGTACCGGCCGAGATGAACATCGGCAGGCCGCGCAGCTGTGGCGCGAACACCATCGGGTCCGAGCGCAGCCACTGCGGGCTCCATGGCGCGGCCATCGAGTCGGCGTTGAACCGGCCCGCGTCGAGCATCATGACGCGGATCGCCTCACGCATGCCGGGCGCGTTCCAGTTCAGTGGGCCGGAGAACGAGGCCGCGTACTTGAACTGGTCGCGGTGGAACGCCGCCAGGCGCAGCGCGGCCGGGCCGCTCATCGACAGGCCGGCCACCGCCCAGTTGCTGTGCGCGACGCCGTAGTTAGCCAGGAAGTTCGGGAGCTCCTGGGTAAGGAATGTCTCCCACTTGTAGGTGAACTTCTGACCGTTGGTGTTGCTCGGGGATTCCCAGTCGGCATACCAGCTCGACTGCCCGCCCACGGGCATCACGAGGGTGACGTTGTCGTTACCGAACATCTGTTGCGCGTTGGTCTCGAAGGACCAAGCGTTGAGATCATCCCGCGCACGCAGACCGTCGAGCAGCAACAGCGCGGCGTTGCCGCCGTGACGTGCCCACTGCACCTGCACCTTGATGGCTCCCATTTCGGACGGAACCATCAGAACCTGACGGCCGCCGGGAGGAGTCTGGTGCATCGGGGACGAAGCGACCGGGGTCGCCGCGGCGACCGCCGGAACCGCGACCGCGACCGCGAGGGGGAGAGCCAGTGCCGCGACAATTCGCGCGCGCCAACCGAACTGAGCGCGTCGCCGCAATGATCGGTCCGGACTCGGCGTGGGCGCCGAATCCGACGCCGATGCGGCGGACCTGCCGAATCGCATGGATCTTGCTCTCTTTCTGCTTTTGTAGCCCTGTGCACACCCCTGCACGCCTCGGATCCCGACCTGTCCGAGGCGAGCGGGGCGTCTACGAGTTGGTCGCACTTGCGCTCGCTGGACCATATTCGACCGGTCTGCGGTTAGCAAGACAGAGGCGGACACGTGACCGAAATCCGCCCGAGTACCTTTCGTAATCGTGCAGTGACCCTATCGCGTTCCCCCGGTTATGTCGCGGGAACCCTTCCCATCAAAGGGATTTCACTGTTGCCGAAAATTGGCTCGGCGGTCCGCGACGCACGGACGGTTCGCAGCGAGTACTCAGCCGATATTGCGCGACATGTCCGGGATCATCCGATAGGCCTCGTGACTCCAGTTGGTCCAGTCGTGGATGCCGTAATTGGGGAAGGAGTAGACCACATTCCGCGCGCCGAGGGAGTCCATACGTGCCTGGAACGCGCGAGTGTTCAGCAGCGCCAGGAACTCCAGTGGCACACCACGAATCACCCGGTCCGCGACCGCGCCGGGCGGTCCGGCCAGATCCGCGGGATCCGGCTGGGAGCTGCCTGCGGCGATCCACAGCCGGGTGTTGTCGTGGACGAGCCGGGGAGCGAATACGAACGGATCCATGTGATACCAGTTGGGCCCCCACGGCGGCGCCATCGAGTCCACGTTGTAGCCGCCCGCGTCCATCATCGCCGTACGGATCATCTCCCGCATACCTGGTGCGGAGACATTGAGGTATCCGGAGAACGAACCGGCATAGCTGAATTGATCCGGGTGATAGGCCGCCAGCGTCACCGCCGCACTGCCGCCCATGGACAGCCCGAAGACGCCGTTGCGATTGGCCCGGAACCCGAGCCGATCGTGCAGGGCGTTGCGCAGATCCCGGGTCAGGAAGGTCTCCCAGTCGTAGCGGTAATTCTTACCGGGGCCGGCCATGAAGATCTCGCTCGAGCCCGATCCGGTGGACGAGCCGAAATTGGTGTGCGGCAGCCCGAAGAACGAACTGGGCGCGTTCCAGTCGGCATAGAAACTGGACTCGCCGCCCACCGGCATCACCACATTGATATTCCAATTGGCCAGCACCTGGGGCACATTGGTCTCGATTTCCCAGCCGTTGAGGTCCTGACGCGCGCGCATGCCATCCAGGACGTACACCACACGGTTGGTGTTGCCGTCACGTGCGCGCAGGACCCGGGTCTTGATCGGCCCCATCGACGGGTCGGTCACCCAGAAGTCGAAGGCCCTGGGATCGAAGGCCGCACGGGCCTGCGCGTGGTCGCCGAGCACCGCGACCCCGATGGGCAGCGCCACGGTCAGCGCCGCGACCATCGCCGTGCGCCGCAGCCATCGCCGGGCGGGACGGCCGAATCCCCCGAAACGGCCGAATAGCGATCCTGGCTTACTTGACGCAACTCGCATCGGTCTCGCCTTTCGCTCGGACGGCCGAGCCACGCGTATCGCGCGGCGCGAGCGCCCCGTCTAGTCGGACAACACGAACAACCGGCGGCGCGGATACACGCCGCACTACAACGCTCGACCTCGTACGCGCGCGGCAGCAGCGCATCGCGCGAAAAGGTCCAGAGCTCGGATTGTCCCGAATGGCGAGGGTGAACACGGGGAGGCGCATCCCGTGTCGCGTTGCAATTAGCAAACAACTAGCAAAAAAGGCCGCGAACCCGCCCATGTACTTCCGAAGGCGGGTTCGCGGCCCTGGGGGACGCTCGATCGGGCGGCTTACCCGATATGCCCCGACAGGTCGGGGATCATCTTGTCGGCCTCGGTTTCCCAGTTGTGCCAGTTGTGCACACCGAAGGCCGGGAAATCGTAGACGGCGTTGTTCGCGCCCAGGCTCAGCATCCGCAGCTGGAAGGCCCGGGTGTTGGCCAGCGCCAACGCCTCCAGTGGTACACCCTGGATAACGTCCATCGCATTGTTCACATCACCACCGCCCGGGAGGCCGCTGCTCGCGGCGACCCACAGCCGGGTGTTGTTGGCCTTGAGCATCGGGGCGAATACGAACGGGTCCATGTAGTACCACTTCGGACTCCACGGCGGCGCCATCGAGTCGATGTTGTACCCGCCGGCGTCGATCATCGCCACCCGCAGCATTTCACGCATGCCCGGCGCGGAGATGTTGAGGTATCCGGAGAACGCACCGGCGTAGTTGAACTGGTCCGGATGGTGCGCGGCCAGCGTCAGCGCGCCGCTGCCGCCCATGGACAGGCCGAACACGCCGTTGCGGTCGTTGCGGAAGCCGAGCCGGCTGTGCAGCGCGTTGCGCAGGTCGTGGTGGATGAAGGTGTCCCAGTCGTACCGGTAGCTCTTGCCCGGTCCCTGGTCGAAGATCTCCAGACCACCCGAGCCCGACGATGAGCCCGTCGCGGCCGACAGGCTGTTCGACCCCGACGCCGAGCCCGACGAGCCCGCCTGCGGCGGAATGCCGAGGAAGGCGCTGGGCGCGTTCCAGTCCATGTAGAAGCTGGACTGACCGCCGATCGGCATCACGACGTTGATGTTGGCGCGGGTCAGCGCGTTGGCGACATTGGTATTGATCTCCCAGCCGGACAGATCCAGACCCGCGCGCTCGCCGTCGAGGGCGTAGACGACGCGATCGGTGTTCCCGTCGGCGGCGCGGAAGATCCGCGACTTGATCGGACCCATCACCGGTGAGTCGACCCAGAAGTCGAATCCGGACGGGGTGTACGCCGCGGACGCAGCACCGGCTTCGGCCAAGGTCATCCCCAGCACTGTCGCCAGTGCCACGCCGAGCGCGGTGCGCTTCATCCACGTGGGCCGGCCCGATCGCAGCGAGCGTCTCCGCCGCCTCTCCTGCACCCAACGCACAGTCACGCCTCGCATATTCTGTTCGGCCTTTCTGTTGTGCGGCCGGGCTCGGCCGCTACCTTCGGGCCGCCTGGACGCACGCATCCATGCGACCGTCAGACGGAAGTACTCGCGAAGCTTATCGCGCTCGAGACACTCCGGCGTTACCGAATTGAGACGAGGTGGCGTAAGACGCAGTTCAAAGCTGGTTACGATCACGTCACACAGCCCCTGACAGTCACCGCCCGAACCAACTTTACCCAGGTTGATCCCCCTGTCACCCCGAACGGCCCGAATCCTACGGAGATCGAGCCGCAGCGCGAATCCCACAGTCATCTCACAGCCGAATGCTGTAGCAGCCAACCCGCTATTCGGACGAGTTCACCGCTTTCCGCTAGGTAGAGGTACACAACCGGCCAGCACCCCAGACCTGAAACTCGAACCAGCAGCATGCCAACGCGACAACCCGCTCGAGCAACCCGGGTTGCCAACGCACCGACAGCCCTGACGAATCCGTTACTTGGGCGGAAGCAAGGGGGGTGGGGCCGGCTGCGGGTCCGGGTCGATCAGATGGCAGCGCTGGATCTCGTATTTGGGCACCCGGTCGATGCGGTACTTGGAGAACGCCAGGGACTGCACCAGATTGTGCCGGAACCGCGAGAAGGTCAGCGGCCCCCGCTCCGAGGCCAGCAGCGCCTGGGTGGCCGGGCAGCTCTCGGCCGTGCGCGCCTGCTCGATCCACTTGTCGTCCATGTAGTACGGAATCCACGGATGCCTGGCGACCATGCCGGTATCGGCCACCACCCAGTCCGAGTAGATGTCCTTGTCGTGGCCGATGCGGCCGTCGGTCAGCCGGTCGGTATGCGCGCCCAGCGGATACGCCAGGCCCTCCTGATCGATCACGCGCACGTTCAGCGGGACGTTCATGCTGGTCATGCCGAGATTCAGGAAGAAAACGGTATGCCCGGCGCCATTCGGCGGAATCGGCAGCGGCGGCGGGACCAGCCACCACATCATGTACGACGGCGAATTCAGCAGCAGGCCGCCGTCCGGGGTGTTGTCGATGGTGTCGACCATCGCCCGCATGCGCGGATAGTCCAGATAGTCCTCGGCCAGGATCGGATGATCGTGACCGCTGTTGAGCACGTAGTAGATCCGTTCGTCGACGATGCCGTCGGCGCTGACGTTGTAGCCGGCCTTGTTACCGGTGGTGTTCGCCGCGAACAGCGCCCAGACCATCAGGGCCACCCAGACGACCGGCAGGGCCAGCGCCCAATTCCGGTGCAGTACCGAGCGACCGGCCGCATCGAAGCGCCAGACCGGAAGCACCGCGACCGGAAGCGTGAGGATGAACAACTGCGGCAGCAGCATTCGGCCGTGCATGAAATCGCCGCCGACACGCAGTTCGAAGATGATCAGCAGCAGATCGCAGAACAGCATCAGCGCGACGACCGCACGCGGGGTGCGCAACTGCGGTTGAATCCGCCGGAGCCGATCCAACCGGCTCACGGTGGCCGCGGTGCCCGGGGAGTCGTCCCCGACCACGCGGATCATTCGGTCGGCGTCGAACTCGGTACGTCGCGACCGCAGCAGCAGCACCGCGACCACCAACAGCACCAGCAGCGGCGCCCACAGCCAATACGGACCGACGAGATCCCACACGTATTTGACGCCCTGCCCCCACTTCGCGCCACCGGCCTCCTTGGCGACGGCGGTATTCGGGTAGAGCAGCCCGTAGTACCCCATCCGCCAGATCTGGTAGCCGACCGGCACGACCCCGGCGAGCACGACGATGGCCGCGCGCATCACGATCGGCCGCACCCGCGTGACGGGCATGGGCGCGAGAAACAGCAGCACCAGCGTCAATCCGCCGACGATGGTCATCTCCGGCCGCACCACCCAGCACAGGCCGGCCCAGAACACCAGCCCGAAAAATGTTGCCAGGCGCGGCCGTTCGGCATGACTCCAGCGCAGCAGCAGATACCACAGCACGCTCAGCCAGAAGATGACCAGGCAGTTCTCCAGCCCGGAGGTCGCGAAGTCGCGGGCCGGCGGCACCGCGATATAGACCACGGCACCGGCGGGCAGCAGCAGCTGCCTCGAGGCGCCGCCCCACAACCGCGCCGCGCCGATCATGCCGATCAGCACGGCCAGCAGCGACAGTGTCAGCGCCGTGAACAGGCTCACGTACTCCAGCCGCGCATGGGTGATCCAGCTGAAGAACCAGATGACGTAGGTCCACGCGGCGCTGGTGTTGGTCTCCACCCGATCGCCCGCGTTGAACACCGGCCCGTTCCCGGCCAGCAGGTTGCGCACCGTGCGCAACACGATCAACCCGTCGTCGGCGATCCAGCGACGAGCCCACGCGGCGCAGGCGAAGGTGATGACGGTCGCGACGACCCCACCGACGAATACGGCACGGGACAGCACCGCGACGCGTGCGCGTCGCGGTAGTCGGGCACGATCGGACGCACCAGCGGTATCCTCGCTGCCCGTCCGACCCTCCCGTTCTTCCCCGTCTGCCACAATCTCGTCAGGTGAGATAGACAGCGACACCTACCGCTCCGATCCAGGCGATGGCCAGGAACTGCAAAATGCGGTCCCCCAGCGCGATCTCTTCGGGTTCTCCGGCCTCGCCGCCGTCGACGTCGACCGCGTAGCGCAGGACTGCGATAGTAAACGGGATCATCGAGATCGCGTACCACAGGGGGCGTTTGTGGTCCGTTTCGAAGGCCCACAGGCCGTAGAACACGACGACCGCCGTCGCCGACAGCGTCCAGATGAAGCGCAGGTAGGTGGCCGTGTAGTACTGCAGCGACTTGCGGATCTTGGCGCCGGTGTCCAGCGCGATCCGCAGTTCGGCGTACCGCTTGCCCGCGGCCATGAACAGCGAGCCGAACGCCATGATCAGCAGGAACCACTGCGACAGATGGATATTCGCCGCCGCGCCGCCGGCGACCGCGCGCAGCAGGAAGCCCGAGGAGACGATGCAGATGTCCAGCACCGCCTGGTGCTTGAGCCCCAGGCAGTACGCCAGCTGGATGCCGATGTACACGACCATCGTGACCGACAGTTGCCAGGCGGCCAGGAACGACAACGCGATCGAGGCGACCAGCAGCACGACCGACAGCATGTAGGCCAGGTTCACCGGCACCACACCGGCCGCGATCGGCCGGTAGCGCTTGGTCGGGTGGGCGCGGTCCGCCTCGACGTCCAGGGCGTCGTTGATCAGGTAGATGCCCGAGGCCGCCATGCAGAAGACCACGAAGGCGATCGCGATATGCCAGTCCCTGGTCAGGTCCGCGACCGCGTACTTACCGTCCGCCAGCTTGCCCGCGGCCAGCGGCGCGGCCAGCACCAGGACGTTCTTGACCCACTGACGCGGCCGCACGGCCTTGACCAGCCCCCCGGCCAGGGTCTTGGGCGGGCCCTTCAGCACGGCGTCGTCGAGGTCGGTGCCGGTCGGCTCTTCACTCATTTCAGCGAGGGTTCTTTCCTGTGCGGTCACTGGCAAGTCTCTTTTCGGCGGCTAACACTGCGGCGGCTGACGCGGCGCCCAGAGCGGACCCGGCGAGCACGTCGGAGGGATAGTGCACACCCAGGACGACCCGGGAGAGCAGCATCGGCGGCACGAGCACCGCAGGCAAGGGTAGCCCGGTCAGTCGTCCGAGCAACACCGCCGCCGCAGTCGTGGAGGTCGCATGCGAGGACGGGAAGCTCAATTTGCTCGGCGTCGACACGTTGACCTGCACCGACGGATCGTGCGGACGAGGCCGTCGGACAACGCGTTTGATGACGACCGATGCGGCGTGCGCACCGAACGCGCCGACCGCGACCCCGGCCCACTGCCGTCGCCGGGGCTTGTCGACGACAGCGCCGAGGGCGCCGATCGCCATCCAGCCCAGCGCGTGCTCGCCGAAGTGGGACATCCCGCGCGCGGCCTTGACCACGGCCGGCTTGCTACCGATGGTGCCCTGCACCACGTTGAGGATCTTCACCTCGGTCGAGCGCGTCTGCGGATCGGGGACGACGTGCAGGCCGTGCGCGCGGCCGGTCGCGTCGTGTGCTGGGGCGCTCATTTCGCTCCTGTCTCGGTGATGCCGAAGGCGTTCTCCCAGGCAGCGGTGCTGGTCAGGCCGGCATGCGCGGCACGGTACCGCTCGCGCACCTCGGGGAAGCGCTCAGCCAACTCCTTGCGCAGGCGCATGGCCTCCTTGAACAGCTCCAGCGCCTTGCGCGGATCGCGCTTACGGTAGACCACTCCGCGCCCGTCCGCAGTGGTCACCGTGACACCGTCCACCTGGGACAGCAGGAACCAGCGCGCGTCGAGGGTCGGCACGTTCAGCTGCGGGGTCTCATGGTGATTCGGATTCGCCTTGCGCACGTTGTGCAGTACGCCCTTGCCCAGGCGCACCACCTTGGCGATCGGATTGCCCGGCTCGCCGACCGCGCCCACCTCGGCGTGACTGGCCAGCGGGAGGTCGGTGGAGGACGACAGGGCCACCGCGTCCGGGTACTGCTTGCGCATGGCGTGCACCTTGCCCAGCGCGGTGGGCAGCAGGCCGAACAGTTTCTCGGGGCCGGCCAGATAGTCGCGGATCGCCTCGTTCTGGATGGCGACCGTCGAATACTCCAGGCACAGCAGGTGTTTCAGGGTGGCCTTGATGGTGTTGAGCACCATGGGCTTACCGTCGCCCGCCAGGTGCAGCGAGGCCACGATCAGGCGATTGCGCAGGTGGAAATACGCCTGCCAGTCGATCGCGTCATCCTTGTCGGACCAGGCCATATGCCATACCGCAGCACCCGGCAGGGTGACGGTCGGGTAGCCGTGATCGCGGGCGCGCAAACCGTATTCGGCGTCGTCCCACTTCAGGAACAGCGGCAACGGCTGGCCCAGTTCCTCGGCGACCCGGCGCGGGATGACACAGGTCCACCAGCCGTTGAAGTCGACATCGATGCGCCGATGCAGCAGCTTGGAGTTGTCGCGGTCGCGCAGCGGGTTTTTCGCGAAGTCGTGGTCGTACTCGACGTTCGGCGCCGCGGTCCACATGAAAACACCGCGGTCGATCACCTCGCCCATCACGTGCAGATGCGAACGCTCCTGCAGATTGAGCATCTGCCCGCCGGTCAGGATCGGGGACTTGGCGAAGCGCGAGAACGCCAGTGCGCGCAGGATCGAGTCCGGCTCGATCTCGATATCGTCGTCCATGTAGACGATGTACTCGGCATCGGTGGTCTTCAGCGCCTCGTACATCACGCGGCTGTACCCACCCGAACCGCCCAGGTTGGGCTGGTTGTGGATGGCCAGCCGATCGCCCAGCAACGCTGCGGCCTCGGCGAATCCGGGCTCGTCGACGACCTTGCGGGTGCCCTGGTCCGGGATGATGACGGCCCTGATCTTCTCCAGGACCAGCGGGTCCGAGCCCAGGGCGCCGATGGTCTTCACCGCGTCGGTGGGACGGTTGAAGGTCGGCATGCCGACCGCGATGCTGCCCTCGCCGGGCGCCTCGACCGGCGCATACCAACCGCCGCTGTGCAATTCGACCGCCGAATCGGTGGTGATGTCGAACCAGATCCAGCCGCCGTCCTCGAACGGGGCCAGCTCCACCTCGAATTCGACCGAGTCACCGGACGTTTCGCCCGAGGTGCCGAACTCACTGCCCTGCACGTGAATTCGCGAACCGTCCGCCTTGGACCGGTACACGTCCACCCGTCCGTGCCCGGACAGCTCCAGCCGCAGCACCACCGAACTCAGCACGCTCCACCGCCGCCAATAGCTGGCGGGCACGGCGTTGAAATAGGTGCAGAACGACACCTCGGACTCCGCGCCGATCGACAGCGAGGTGCGCGAGATCGCGTGCGCGCGACGGGCGTTGGTCGCCGATTCCTCCAGATAGAGGGTGCGCACGTCCAGGGGTTCACCGGGGCGCGGCAGGATGACCCGCTGTAGCAGCGAGATCGCGCGGGTCGGGGTCGCGGTCTGTTCCAACGTCACTTGTGCGGTCATCTTCACTTCCTACCGAAGGAATCCGGGCGGCTGGGCGGTACCGATGCTGTATCCATCGGCACCCTCGCGGCGCTCGGTGCTGTGTTCATTGGTCGCGCACAGCCAGCGGCGCACCGGACTCGAGGTGCGGGCGCAGCGTGTTGTCGAACATACTCAGCGCGCTGCCGATGGCCATATGCATGTCCAGGTACTGGTAGGTACCCAGCCGGCCACCGAAAAGAACCTTGGCCGTGGTGGTTTCGTTCTTGGCCAGGTCACGGTAGGCGACCAGCTTCGCACGGTTCTCGGCGCTGTTGATCGGGTAGTACGGCTCGTCGCCGGTCTGCGCGAAGCGGGAGTACTCGCGCTGGATCACCGTCTTGCCGGTGGGATAGTCGCGCTCGGGGTGGAAGTGGCGCGGCTCGATGATGCGGGTGAAGGGCGCATCGGCGTCGTTGTAGTTCATCACCGGGGTGCCCTGGAAATCACCGGTGTTCAGCACCTCGGTCTCCAGATCGATGGTGCGCCAGCCCAGTTCGCCCGCGCTGTAGTCGAAGTAGCGATCCAGCGGGCCGGTGTACACGACCGGAGCGTCCGGGCTCTGAGCGCGGATCTGTTCGCGCACCTCGAACCAATCGGTGTTCAGCCGGACCTCGATGAGGTCGGATTCGGCCATCTTCTCCAGCCACGCGGTGTAGCCGCCGCGCGGCAGGCCCTCGTAGGCGTCGTTGAAGTAGCGGTTGTCGAAGGTGTAGCGGACCGGCAGCCGGTTGATGATGCTCTCGGAGAGCTCCTTGGGATCGGTCTGCCACTGCTTGGCGGTGTAGTCGCGGATGAAGGCCTCGTAGAGCGGGCGGCCGACCAGTGAGATCGCCTTCTCCTCGAGATTGGACACGTCATTGGCGTCCACCTCCGCGGCCTGCTCGGCGATCAGCGCGCGGGCCTCGTCGGGGGTGAAGTAACGGCCGAAGAACTGGGACAGCAGGCCCAGCCCCATCGGGAATTGGTAGGCCTGCCCCTTGTGCAGGGCGAACACGCGATGCTGGTAGCCGGTGAACTCGGTGAACTGGTTGACGTAGTCCCAGACGCGCTTGTTCGAGGTGTGGAACAGGTGTGCACCGTATTTGTGCACCTCGATACCGGTTTCGGGATCGGCTTCCGAATACGCGTTACCACCCAGGTGATAACGACGTTCGACCACCAGCACCCGCTTGCCGAGTTGGGAGGCCGCGCGTTCGGCGACGGTCAGTCCGAAAAATCCAGAGCCGACAACGATGAGATCGAAGGGAGATGCGACGGTCACGGGTGCCCAGCGTATCGGAAGTCCGCGCGCGCGCCCGGTGGAGTCGCACTGTGCATCGAGAGGCCCTGCATACGCCCTGGAATTTCTCGTTCCAGCCACCGGAATTTCACCGAAACGCGGGCCGATCGGACATGGGCGCGGGCCCGTTGCCCCGCTCCTGGGCGTACTCGTCCTGTCCGCGGCGCTCGGCGCCGGATTTCTGACCCCCGCACCGGCCGGGGCCGATGAGCCCGGCACCCTCGCCGCCACGCCCGTAGCCGACGCCACATGCCGCCGCCGATCGCCGGGCTGGCCCTCGACGTGACCAGCCTGCTACTGACCGGCGCGAATATCGTCGCCGGATGGACGGGCATCTCCTCGGCCATCCTCACCCCGCTCGGCATGGCCCAGACCATCGCGTTCGCCCCGGAGTATTACGGCGCGCCCATCAGAACCGCTGAAACGGGGGTTGGCCGAATCCGGACTGCTGCTGACCGAACCCCGGCTGCTGACCGAACCCGGGCGGGAGGAACGTGGGGGTCTTTCCTACCGCGCACCAGCGCTTGGTGGAACCCGAGAGGGTCAGGATCAGCATCAGGACCATCAGCAGAACGCCGATGATCGCACCGACCGCCGAGGCCGCGACCCCAGTGGAGAACCCGACGATCATGCCGATGAGGCCACCGACGATGCCCACACTCGACAGTATCGCCAGCGCGATCCGGCCGCCGTTCTTGTGGTTCATCAGCAGAATGCCGCTGAGCGCGAACAGCAGGGCGACCACGACCTCGATTGCCATGTAGGCGTAGAAGACGCCGTCGTCGAACGGCGCGGGCGCGGGCATCGAGGCGTCTCCGGCCTGACTCGCGATGCTGGCCAAGCTGTTAGCCGCGTCTCGCGCGACGGACAGCTCATGCAGGGTGACGAAGATCGATCCGAGGCTCACGAGCGCCAGCAGAATGGCCAGCAGGCTCGCGGTGATCGCGGTCCCGCCACCGGAGGACTGCTGCGAAACGCCCAGCTGCGGAGGATATCCCGGCTGCGGGGATCCCGGTTGCTGCCCGAAAGGTTGTTGCTGCCCGTACGGCTGCTGCGGAAATCCTGGCTGTTGCCCGAACCCGGGCTGCTGAGGAAACCCCGGCTGCACGGGAACACCCGGCTGCGCGGGGACTCCGGGCTGCACGGGAATCCCGGGCTGCTGCATCGGAATCCCCGGCTGCGACGGACCCCCCGGCTGCTGTGGATACCCCGGTTGCTGCTGTGGATACCCTGGCTGCTGCCCGTAAGGCTGTTGTCCAAAGGGTTGCTGTGGATAGCCACTACCGGATCCGGGCTGGCCGTACGGGTAGCTCATGAGTGAACCTTCCTCCCCTAAATCTCTAAGGCGCGAACTTTACCGCGCAGGAGAGGAACTCGCTGCCCCGATTTTCTCCGTGAAGCTCACTCCAAATGGGCGTCGGCATAGGCGCGCATCGCATCGCGAACGAATTCCGCCGTGCCCACACCATGTTTGTCGTAATTCCGCGCGAAACGCGGGTCGGCGACGTACATCTCGCCCAGGCCGGTGAAGGCGCGGGCGTCGGGGTGCCCGCCCTGCCACCCGACCGCGACCCAGTCGAAGTGGCGGCGGACGATGTCCTGCACCTCGGCGTCGGCTGGAGCCAGTCCCGCCTGCTGAGCACGGCCGTAATCGGCCGCGATGTCCAGGTGGGTCTGCTGATGGGTCCGCCTGTCGGCCTCGCTCAGCGAACGCCACCAGCGATCACTGTTGTCGTACGCGTCCTTCCCCCAGCGCTCGATCACCTCGTCCCTGTATCGGGTGTGGTCGAACCCGTCGAATGTTTCCTGTGGCATGAGCGGTTCACCTGCTTCGGTCTTGTGCAATGTTGTTCGCACCGACGCGATCTGGCGCGCGATCCGATCCTGCTGCTGCCGCAGCAGATCCAGATGTGTGCGCAGCGCAGCCTTCGTATCCTGTTCTCCCGCGAGAACTTCGGCGATCACGGGCAACCCGAGCCCGAGTTCGCGCAGCAACAGGATGCGTTGCAGCCGCACGAGGGAATCCTGGTCGTAATACCGGTAACCATTGGCCCCGACCCGACTGGGCGGCAACAGCCCGAGCTGCCCATAATGGCGCAACGTCCGACTGGTGGTTCCGGCCGCCCTGGCCAGATCCTGAATGGACCATTCGCCACCCACTCCGACCTCCCTCGCCGCATCGACACAACCAGCATGCAAATTGACGCTACGTCAATGTCAAGCCCGAGTCAGGCCAAGCTCCAGCCGTCGTTCCCGAATCGCATCGGCGACGCGATCGCCGGTTCCGCTTGTTCTCGGCCACTGTCGTACCCGCAGCATTGAAGTCTTCGCGATCGACCAGTTCACGCCGCAGATCATCCATGGACGCATGGTCGGTCGACACCGCATCAACCTACTGGGTCATCGAATGCGGACGTGGGATCCCCAGGTGGGGCCGGGTTGGAGGCGACCGGCGGATCGGGAGCGCGCGCACGGGGTCGGTAGCGGGGTCCGGCTGACGATCGGCGGCGACCGGACCGGGCGTCGAGGCCGGATCCGGCGCGGCGGGAGCCGGTGCAGCCTGTGGTGAAGTGTCCGGGGTGGGAGCCGCGAGGATCGGCGGCCGGCCGGGGCTCGGG
>NZ_JAGPOX010000198.1 GCF_019038435.1 Nocardia alni | reverse complement strand
GGGGTAGGTGAAGCCGATGCCGGTGATGGAGCCGACCACGCGGGTGGCCAGTGCGGGCACGCTGAACGCGGTGCCGGCGATGAAGTTGCGGGCCATGCGGCCCGCGACGGGCTTGACCAGGGCGGCGCGAATGATCGCTCCGCTGGAGCGCAGCACCGCCCTGCCGACCGGGTGGCGTTCGGCCTGATAGCTGTCCAGCAGCGCGTCCGGACCCCAGCCCTGCACGGCGGCGGCGAGCTTCCAGGCGAGGTTGGCCGCGTCCTGGATGCCGGTGTTCATGCCCTGACCGCCCGCGGGGGAGTGCACGTGCGCCGCGTCGCCCGCCAGGAACACCCGGCCGACGCGATAGGTCGGCGCCTGGCGCTCGTCGCTGTGGAACCGGGACATCCAGCGCGGGTCGTGCATGCCGAAATCGGTGCCCAGTGCGCGGCGGGTGACCTCGCGGACCTCTTCGAAGTCGATCGGGGCCGAATCCGGTTGCTGGTTGGCGCGATTCCAGGCGAAGATCCGGTACCAGCCGTCGCCGAACGGGGCGAGGAAGGCGAAGCACTCACCGATTCCGTTGACCGTCAACACGTCCTCGGGCGCCCGCGTGAGCCGCACATCGGCCAGCATGATCGACTTCAGCGCCGACCGGCCGGGGAACGGGACGCCGATCTGCTCGCGCACCCGGCTGCGATAGCCGTCCGCGCCGACCACGTACCGCGCCCGGACGGTGTGCTCGGCCTCATCGATACGCACCACCGCGTCCACTCCGTCGGCGTCCTGTGACAGGGTCGACAATTCGGCTCCCGGGACGAGGGTCGCGCCCAGATCCAGTGCGCGGGCCCGCAGCACCTGCTCCACGGAGGTCTGCGGTGTGACCAGCAGATAGGGGTAGCGCCCGTGTATATAGCGGTCCAGCTGCAACCGCACGGTGCCGCCGAACAGATTGAAATCGTGCAGCTCGGCGCCCTCGGCGACCAGCTCGTCGGCCAGTCCCCGGGCGTCGAGTTCCTCCAGCGTCCGCGCGTGCACGGCGAAGGCCCGCGTCAATTGCGAACCCTGCGTGTGCTTTTCGATCAAGGTCACCGAAATCCCGGCGCGCGCCAGATCGCCCGCGAGCATCAATCCGGTGGGCCCGCCGCCGACGACCAGAACATCGGTGTGAGTGGTGATCATGGCTTCCTCCAAAGTCAACATCTGTTGGCCAACGGCCGTTGACTTAACGGTAGATCCCCGCTCCCCTGGTGTCAACGGATGTTGGCCAACAGATGTTGGCAATTATTCAGCGTTCCCCGGCAAGGCTTTTCGAAGTACTCCCACACAAGCGACCGATCGGTAGAACCCGTGGTCACGACCGTCGCGACCCGTCACCATGAACCTCCACACGAGGTTCACCCCCGTGTCGCGGTGGTAGGCCCCTCGCGTGTCCGGGGTTGGTCTTGCGCACGGAGGCGGTAGCGTCTATGACGTGCTCTTCGCGGCACGACCTGATGAGGATCCCGTCCCGCAGCGCTGAGCGGGGCAGTGCAGGACTTGTAAGGAGCAGCGGATATGACGACAGCCGGTGCGGCCGAACCGCATAAGAGTGCTGCGGCAGACCCGCTTTCATACACCACTTCAGGCCAGCGGATAGAGCATGCGGCCCAAACATTATGGGAGGCGAAAGACATAGTGGCGGGTACGGATGTGGGACCGACCGGCCGCCCGTTGCGCGACATACCGGATCCATTACCGGTGTCTCACGACGGGGACGCTCTCATCGTCGCGATGTGCAACCAGAAGGGCGGTGTGGGAAAGACCACCTCGACCATCAATCTCGGTGCGGCCCTGGCCGAATACGGTCGCCGGGTGCTGCTGGTGGATCTGGACCCGCAGGGCGCGCTGTCCGCGGGGCTCGGCGTGGCCCATCACGATCTCGACCAGACCGTGCACAACCTGCTGGTCGGCGGCCGTACCAGCGTCGACGACGTGCTGATGAACACCAAGGTCGACGGAATGGACCTGCTGCCCAGCAACATCGACCTGTCCGCGGCGGAGATCCAGCTGGTCAACGAGGTCGGCCGCGAGCAGACCCTGGGCCGCGCCCTCGCACCGCTGAAGGACCGCTACGACTACATCCTGATCGACTGCCAGCCCTCGCTGGGCCTGCTCACCGTCAACGCCTTGGCCTGCGCCGACGGCGTGGTCATTCCGATGGAGTGCGAATACTTCTCGCTGCGCGGGCTCGCGCTGCTCACCGACACCGTGGACAAGGTGCGGGACCGGTTGAACCAGCGGTTGAGCCTGTACGGCATCGTTGTCACCATGTTCGATGCGCGTTTGCTGCATTCGCGGCAGGTCATGGCCCGGGTGGTCGAGGTGTTCGGTGATCTGGTGTACGACACGGTGATCAACCGCACGGTGCGATTCCCGGATGCCAGTGTGGCCGGCGAGCCGATCACCACCTGGGCGCCGAAATCCGGTGGTGCGGTGGCGTATCGGGCGATGGCACGGGAAGTCATTCATCGGTCGGGTCGGTGACGGAGAACTCCATTTCTGCTGTTACGGAATCAGGCTCCACCGAATCCGAAGGGGTTGCCCCGCCGGATGATCCGGACAGAAAGAACGTCTTTCACCTGCGCCTGAACAATTTCGAGGGCCCTTTCGACCTGCTCTTGCAGCTGATCAGTCAGCGCCGCCTCGATGTCACCGAGGTGGCGCTGCACAAGGTCACCGACGAGTTCATCGTCTACACCAAGGCGCTGACCGCGACCCTGCAGCAGGACCGCACACTGCGCGCGGACAAGATCCTCGACATCACCACGGAGTTCCTGGTCGTCGCCGCGACGCTGCTGGATCTGAAGGCCGCGCGCCTGCTGCCCTCGGGCGAGGTCAGCGACGAGGACGACCTGGAACTGCTCGAGGCGCGCGATCTGCTGTTCGCGCGGCTGCTGCAGTACCGGGCGTTCAAACAGGTCGCCGAGTTGCTGGGTGAGCTGGAGGCCGCGGCGCTGCGGCGGTATCCCAGGGCGGTCTCGCTGGAGGAGCGTTACCTGCGGCTTCTGCCGGAGGTTAGGCTGGGTGTCGACGCCGCCGGGTTCGCGGACATCGCCGCGACGGCGTTTCGGCCGCGTCCGGTGCCGAGGGTGGGTCTGGACCATCTCCACGCCCACGCGATCTCGGTCGCCGAACAGGCCGCACTCGTGCTGGAGATGTTGCAAGAGCGTGGGGCGGGTGGTTGGACGACGTTCCACGAGATCTGCGCCGACTGCGAGCTGCCGGTGCAGATCGTCGCGCGTTTCCTGGCGCTGCTGGAGCTGTATCGAGGCAAGACGATCGAGTTCGACCAGCCCGATCCGCTGGGGCCGCTGGCGGTGAGCTGGATCGGTGAAGCCGACGGTGCGCCGCCGGCGCAAACTATCGAAGAGGACTATGGGTGACGGTGACAGTGGGTGTTCACGAGGGTGCTGAAGACTCGGAAGCGGTGGACGCCGCGTTGGCGTCGGTAGATCCCGAGGCTTCGGCGGACACCGCGAAGCCGATCGATGACGGTGAGGCCGTCGACGAGATCGAAATCCTCGACGACGACGCGTTTCGCTCGGCGCTCGAGGCGATGCTGCTGATCGTGGATGCTCCGGCGCCGGTCGAACTGCTGGCCAGCGCGCTCGCCGACAGTCAGGAGCGGGTCGATCGGGTGCTGCGGGAGATGTCCGCGGAGCTGACCGAGCGCGGCAGCGGGATCGATCTGCGCTACGTCGGCGACGGCTGGCGCTACTACACCCGCACCGAGTACGCACCCTATGTCGAGCGCATGCTGCTGGACGGCGCGCGATCCAAGCTGACCAGGGCCGCTTTGGAGACGCTCGCGGTCATCGCGTATCGTCAACCAGTTACGCGAGCACGGGTCAGCGCCGTGCGCGGAGTGAATGTCGACGGTGTGATCCGTACCCTGGTGGCGCGCGGACTCATCGCCGAATCCGGGACCGATCCGGAGACCAACGGCACTCTCTACGTCACCACCGAACTGTTTCTGGAACGGATCGGGCTCGCGTCGCTGGCGGAACTACCGCCGTTGGCGCCCCTGCTGCCGGGCGTCGACCTGATCGACGAGATCAACGAGAGCCTGGATACCGACCCCCGGTACACCAGGCTGAGGAAAAACGCCGAGTCGAACATCGATCTCGGCACCGAGGATTGACAGGAAACCGTGAACACACCCGCTCGCCGAGATGGCACACCGGATCGTAGAAAACGCAGTGAACCGCCGCGCGGAGCGCCTGCCCGAGGACAGGGCGGTCGCGGCTCCGAGCGCGGCGGATACCCCCGGGGGCGCGGGGGAGAAGGGGGTTATTCCGCCGAGCGCGGGGATGAGCGCCGCGGACAGTCGAGTGATCGCCGGTCCGGTCGCGACGGTTCCGCGAACGACCGGGGGGGCCGCGGCGACGACCGCGGGTCCGGGCGCGGCGGCTATTCGAGCGATCGTGGCGGACGCGACGGGTCGCGCCGGGATTATTCCGGTGACCGTAGGGGGAGCCGGGACGGAAATTCGAGCGGTCGTGACGGCTACGGCCAGGGCGGCTACTCGAACGGACGCGGTGGGCCTGGCGCTCGCGCGGCCGGTCCCGAGCACCGGCGGGGCGGATACTCCAGCGATCGTGGCGCGAAGCAGGGTGGATATTCCAGCGATCGCGGTGGGTACTCGCGGGATCGCGACGGCGGACGCGGGTATTCGGGCGATCGCGGTGGTTATTCGGGCAATTCGAATGATCGCGCGGGGAGTGGTGGATACAGCAAGGATCGTGACGGTGGTCGCGGATTCGGTCGCGGTCGTGAGGACTACGGCTCCGATCGTGGCCGGGACGGGTATTCGTCCGGGCGCGGTGATGGCAAGCGTGGGGACTTCCGCGGTGGTCGCGACTCCGGCGCCGGTCAGCGCGATTTCTCCGGTCGCGGCTCCGACTCGGGCGGTCGTGGTGGATTCGCCGAGCGCGGGAACCAGTCCGGTCGCTCCGGGGCGTCGTTCGGGCGCGGCGGCGGTTCGGGCCATGGCGGCGCCTCGCGTGGCGCCGGTTCGCCCGGGCACGGTCGTGCCCCCGAATCCCTGCCCGGTCGCGGTGAGAGCCGTTCCATCGCTGGGCGCAATTCCTCGGGCCGGATCGGCGGCGGCAGCCCCCTGACCCCGCAGCCCGCGCCCAACCGCAAGCCCAAGCAGGCCAAGCCACAGCCGCAGCGTCGCCAGCCGACCGTGCTGAGCTTCGCGAAGCCCGCGAAACACCAGAACGCCGAGCCGTCGGCCGAGGGCGGCCACAAGAAGCTGCCGTGGGGCGAGGGTGAGCGGTTGCAAAAGGTGCTCGCCAAGGCCGGGGTCGCCTCCCGACGGGTCGCGGAGGAACTGATCGAACAGGGCCGTATCGAGGTCGACGGCGCGATCGTGCGCGAGCAGGGCCTGCGGATCGACCCCGAGCACGCCGTGGTGCGTGTCGACGGTGTGCGCGTGGTGGTGCGCGAGGAGCAGGTCTACCTGGCGCTGAACAAGCCCAAGGGTTACCAGTCGACCATGTCCGACGAGTTCAACCGGCCGTGCATCGGCGATATCGTCGCCGAGCGGGTCATGGCCGGGCAGCGGCTGTTCCACGTCGGGCGCCTGGACGCCGACACCGAGGGGCTGCTGCTGATCACCAACGACGGCGACCTCGCGCATCGGCTGATGCACCCCTCGTTCGAGGTGTCCAAGACCTACCTGGCGCAGGTCGAGGGCGAGGTGCAGCGCGATGTCGGCAAGCGCCTGCGCAAGGGCATCGAACTGGAGGACGGACCGGCGACGGTCGACGACTTCCAGGTGCTCGAACTGGGCCAGAACAAGTCGCTGGTGAAAGTGGTGCTGCACGAGGGCCGCAAGCACATCGTGCGGCGCCTGCTGGAGGCGGTCGGCCACCCGGTGAGCGGGCTGGTGCGTACCAATATCGGACCGGTCGCGATCGGCGACCAACGGCCCGGCACCTTGCGTGTGATGGGTCGCGATGAAATCGGCAAGCTCTACGAGGCGGTGGGATTGTGAACGGTGTGGAGATGTCGATCGAGATCCCGCCCCTGATGACCGGTTCGGAGCCGCTGGTCGTGGCGATGGACGGTCCGTCGGGGACGGGTAAGTCGAGTGTGTCGCGGCGGCTGGCGACCCGGTTGGGCGCGAGGTACCTGGACACCGGCGCGATGTATCGGGTGGCGACGCTGCGGGCGTTGCGCGGCGGCGTCGATCTGAGCGATCCGGTGGCCATCGCGGTCTCGGTGAAGGATCTGCCGCTGACCATCGGCACCGATCCCAGCCACGAGGTGATCGAGCTGGACGGTGAGGACGTCTCGGATGAGATCCGCGGCGACGCGGTCACCAAGGCGGTTTCGGCGGTTTCGGCGGTCGGCGACGTGCGCGATCAGCTGGTTGCGCTGCAGCGCGAGATCGCCGCGTCCGCCGGGCGAATCGTGGTCGAGGGCCGCGATATCGGCACCGTGGTGCTGCCCGGCGCGGACGCCAAGATCTATCTGACGGCCTCGGCACAGGCGCGGGCGTACCGGCGCAATCAGCAGAACATCTCCGAGGGGCGCGGCGACGACTACGAGGCGGTGCTGGCCGATGTGCAGCGCCGCGACAACCTGGATTCCACGCGCGCGGTCTCGCCGCTGCGTCCGGCCTCGGACGCGGTGCTTGTCGACACCAGCGACCTGACCCGGGACCAGGTCATCGACGAGCTGTACCAGGTTGTGGCGCAGTGCATTTCATCGGGAGACAGGCGGGGTCTTCGATGACGCAGGAAACGTTCTCGGCCGCCGGAGGATACGCGGCCGACGGTATCTGGAACGACGAAGCCGACTGGGAGGTCGCCGATCTCCGTGACGACACCGAGGACGAGCGGTATGTGCCGCTGCCGACGGTGGCCGTGGTCGGTCGCCCGAACGTCGGCAAATCGACTCTGGTGAACCGGATTCTGGGCCGCCGCGAGGCCGTGGTCGAGGATGTGCCAGGCGTGACCCGCGACCGTGTGTCGTACGAGGCGACGTGGTCCGGACGGCGATTCCTGGTGCAGGACACCGGCGGCTGGGAGCCCGATGCCAAGGGACTGCAGCAGTCGGTGGCGCGGCAGGCCGAGCTGGCCATGCGGACCGCCGACGCGATCCTGCTCGTGGTGGACGTGACCACGGGTGCGACCGCGACCGACGAGGCGGCGGTGCGGGTGCTGCGGCGCTCCAAGACTCCCGTCATCCTGGTCGCGAACAAGGTCGACGGCGAGAAGCTCGAGGCGGAGGCGGCCGGATTGTGGTCGCTGGGTCTGGGCGAGCCGTGCATGGTCAGCGCGACGCACGGTCGCGGCACCGGTGATCTGCTGGATCTGGTGCTCCAGGCGCTGCCGGAGACCCCGCGAGAGGATGTCGCGCCGCCCGGTTCGGGTCCGCGCCGGGTCGCGCTGGTCGGCAAGCCGAATGTGGGCAAGTCGAGTCTGCTGAACAAGCTGGCCGGGGACGAGCGGTCCGTGGTGCACGACGTGGCGGGCACCACGGTCGACCCCGTGGATTCGCTGGTCGAACTGGGCGGTAAGCCTTGGCGTTTCGTCGATACCGCGGGTCTGCGCCGCAAGGTGTCCAATGCCAGCGGCACCGAGTTCTACGCCTCGCTGCGCACCAAGTCGGCGATCGAGGCCGCCGAGGTCGCGGTCATGCTGATCGACGCCTCGCAGCCGATCACCGAGCAGGATCTGCGGGTGATCAGCATGGTCGCCGACACCGGGCGAGCGCTGGTGATCGCCTACAACAAGTGGGATCTGGTCGACGAGGACCGCCGCTATCAGCTCGAGCGCGAGATCGAGCGCGAGTTGGTGCAGGTGCCGTGGGCGCAGCGGGTCAACATCTCCGCGCATACCGGCCGCGCGGTGCAGAAGCTGGTTCCCGCAATGGAAACCGCGCTCGCGTCCTGGGATAAGCGCATCTCGACCGGGCAGCTGAACACCTGGCTCAAGGAGGTCATCGCGGCTACCCCGCCGCCGATGCGTGGCGGCCGGCTGCCGCGGGTGCTGTTCGTCACCCAGGCGACCACACGGCCGCCGACGTTCGTGCTGTTCACCACCGGATTCTTGGAGGCCGGTTACCGCCGGTTCCTGGAGCGGAAGTTGCGCGAGGAGTTCGGATTCGACGGCTCGCCCGTGCGGGTTTCGGTGCGGGTGCGGGAGAAGCGGGACCGCAAGAAGTAGTAGATGTCCGCTTGTCGTCCCGGCGTGCTTGTGGCCGGGGCCAGGCTGCGGCGGGAGTGGAGTCTGGTCGGTGGGCCGGTGCTATACGCACCGGCCCACCGATATTTCGGCGGTGTAAGCCCGTATCCCGGTTATGAGAACCGGCCTCCAGCTACATTTTTCGGTGCCGTCTGTCGGTTTCCGGCTGAATCGGATCGAAGAATGTAGCTGTAGGCCGGGCATCTCTTCAGGATGGTCCGGCTGGCTGGTGTGCCCGGGACTCGCGGTTCGAGACTCTCATTTTGAGAATACTCATACCAGGATATGCGAATTTACCTATGTGAATTCGGAATGTGGGGTTGATCTGGGACGGTCCGACAGGTCGGGGGAGTGCGTTCGGGGGAGTGGAGCGGGTTGGACGGTTTCGCGAACAGGACCGGTAGGGGCGGGGTACCGTCAATCCGCTTGGTGCACAGTCGAATAAGGGGCTTGTATGTGGAGTATCGCGGTCGTTGCCGTGGTCGGCGCGCTTCTCACCGGGGTGGCGTTCGTGATGTCCTTCCCGAAGAAGTGATCGTCGCGCCGATCGGGCTGGTCGTATAGTCGGGACTTCGTCGTATGGGCTCGGGGCGAACTCTGTCGCGCGGAGCCTGCCTGTTGTCTACAGGCTGAAGGCGATCGTGCGCAGGATGATCGCGGCGATGAAGACCAGGGTGTACGCCAGGTCGATCGACATGCCGCCCGCCCGGATCGGGGGCAGGATCCGCCGCACGGGCGCTATGACGGGCTCGGTGCAGCGGTGGGCGATGTTACGGCCCTTGCTGAGCCATTCGGCGCTGGGTGAGGTGCTGAGCATCTGGATCCAGTCCAGGACCATGCGTACGAGCAGGGCCAGGATGAACAGCGTCAACACCCAGCCGATGAGGGCTCCGATGAGAGCCATGAAGAACTCCTTCTGGTCGCGGGTCGCCTTATCTATAGCAACGGTGCGTGGTCGGCGAAAGTGTCCGATACGCGATCTTCACAGGTCGCTATCAGGTCAGACGCCCATCACATCAGGTGCGGGCCGTGCGGGGCGGTAGCGACGGGCCGCGATTCACGGTCCGAAATTGACGCGTTTCATTCCATTCGGGATCGGGGCGAGGCAGAATTTTGGCGACGGCGAAGGAGTTGCCATGCATGACAGTGGGTCGGAAACCATCGTGTCGGTGACCGGCGGCAGGGTGCGTGGGGTCACCCGGGACGGGATCAGCGCGTTTCTGGGGATTCCCTATGCCGCGGCACCCGTCGGGCCTGCGCGGTTCGAGTTGCCGACGCGGGTCGCCGGGTGGGATGGGGTGCGTGATGCGGTCGAGTACGGGGCGACATGTGCGCAGGCCCCGTGTCCGGCGCCGATCCACGCGCTGATCGGCAGCGACGGTGTCGCGGGCGACGACTATTTGAATGTGAACGTCTGGACGCCCGATGTCGGTGGTTCGGGGCTGCCGGTGCTGGTGTGGATCCATGGCGGCGCGTTCGTGCGCGGGTCGAACGCGCCGCCGACCTATTCCGGCGCGGCGTTCGCGCGCGACGGCGTGGTGATGGTGTCGATCAACTATCGGCTCGGCGTCTCCGGTTTCGCGGCGCTGGCCGGTGCGCCGCTGAATCGTGGGCTGCACGATCAGGTGTTCGCGCTGCGGTGGGTGCGGGAGAATATCGCGGCGTTCGGCGGGGATCCGGGGAATGTCACCGTGTTCGGAGAGTCCGCGGGCGGTATGAGCGTGGCCGCGCTCGTCGCCTCGCCGCCGGCTCAGGGGTTGTTCCGGCGCGCGATTATGCAGAGCGGCAACGGGATCGGGGTTGCCGAGGCCGCCGACGCGCAGCTGGTCGCCGCGGCGCTGGGGGAGCGGGCCGGGATCGCGCCTACCGCGGCGGCATTCGGCGAGCTGGGTCCGGATCGGTTGTGTGAGATACAGAATGCGGTCGCGGCGGAGCTGATGGTGAATCCCGACCCGGCGCGCTGGGGTGCGTCGATCGTCGGCAGGGGGCTGGGCGTCATGAGCTTGTTCCCGGTGATCGACGGGGAGCTGATCGAGGCGCTGCCCAGCGATGTGCTTGCCGCGCAACCGGATCGGTCGGTGCCGATGCTTGCCGGATGCACCGCCGAGGAGTTCCGGTTCTTCACCGTGCCCGCCGGGGTCGCGGCGGATATCACCGACCAGACCCTGCCGGCGCTGCTGCCGCGCTACGGTGTCGACCCCGCGGTGGCGAAGGTCTATGCGCTCAACCGCCCCGGCGCCTCGGCGGCCGATGTGTTCAACGCGATCATCACCGATGTGCTCTTCCGCGACGACACCATGCGTATCGCGGAATCCGTTGCGGCGGCCGGTGAACCGATGTATGTCTACGATTTCGCCTGGCGCTCGGGCATCGAGGGGCTGGGCGCCTGCCACGTGATCGAGGTGCCGTTCGTCTTCGATCAGCTGGCCCAGGCGCACAGGCTGACCGGCCCGAACCCGCCACAGTCGCTGGCCGACGAGGTACACCGGGCGTGGGTGGATTTCGCCACCCATGGCGATCCCGGGTGGGCGCGGTACACGGTGGATCAGCGCGCGGTGCGGATTCTCGATGCACCGGCCTCGGCGACGGTGAGCGATCTACGGATGGATGAGCTTGTGGCGCTGCGGGCTTCGCGCACGGTGTGAGTCCGGGCGTTACGGCGTGGGTGTACGTAGTGCCGCGTGCGGGCGTGCGGGCGCTGCTCTAGTTCGCGTGTGATGGTTCCCTGCGCCGTGAGCTTCTCCTGTGATGGGGCCATCTGGGCTGTCACGACGTAGTGCATGCCACTGTGTCGTCGGGTACACGTGACTGGTTCGCGTGTGCGAATGAGCCTTGTGCTGCGGGCTTCTGGCGAGGTGCGACCATTCGGCCGGCGTGATGCTGCGGTGGGCAGTGTGGGCGTCCTCGGTCTCGCGGCGGTGTGCTCACGACAGGGCTGGTCGCCAGGCGCTCGGACGGTGGTGTGTGGGCCGAATCTTGGGCGGTGGAATGTGTTTCGCGGTTCAATGGGCGGTTTGTCCAAGATCGTCTGTAAGGTGTGAGCGCCTCAACGTATGGAAGGGATTCTTGGTGCGTACACCTTTGCGGATGGTTGTCTTCGGTCTGGCCTTGGTGGCCGGCGGTGCGAATGTCGTGGCCGTCGATGCCGCGGCCGCTCCTGTCGCGGCTCCTGTGGATGAGCCGGTGATCGTCGGAACCGACGCCAATGGGCAGTCGCGGTCGCTGTCGGTGGGACAGGAGCTTGCCGTGGCACTGCCCGACGCTCCGTCCACCGGCTATGTCTGGCGGATCAGCGCCCTGAACCGGGGCGTGCTGCATCAGGAGGGTGATCCGCAGTTCCGCAGTGAGAACCCGCTGCCGGGTTCCGCCGGTACCAGCGTGTGGACCTTCACCGCCGCGGCCCCCGGCCGCACCACCCTGACGCTGGCGTCGGTGCGTGCGGGAGTGGCTCCGGCGCGGACGTTCTCGGAGGACATCACGGTCAAGTAGTCGTCGGATCGGTGCCCGGTGCGCATGGCGCCGGGCACGGCATGGTTGTGCTTTATGTCACCCTCGGTTACTCTCACTCTCAATCTGAGACCGATCAGTTCCACAATCGCGGACGGGTCGGGCAAAGCGGGTCGGGCCGACCCGCCGGTGCGGAAGGAAGAGCGTTGATCGAATCGGGACGTTGGGTGTCGTGGAGGACGGCCGTGGTGTTCGCCGGTGTGATGACGATGGCGCTGGTATCGGGTGTGGGTGCGGCGGTGGCAGATCCGGTGGGCGTCCAGGCGCCCGTGCCGGTGCAGCCCGCGGCACCGATTCCCGTTCCGCCGGAACTTGATCCGGCGTTCTATCACCCGCCCTCGGCGGTGGTCGCGGCCAAGGCGCCGGGGGAGATCATCGCGGCGCGGCAGATCCACGTCGCCAATGTCGGCGTCATCCCGTTGAATGTGGACGCCTGGCAGCTGTCGTATCGGTCCAATGACAGTCGTGACGAGCCCATCGCGGCGGTCACGACGGTATTGAAACCGCGTGGATCCACACCTGGCAAGTTGCTGTCCGTGCAGATCGCCGAGGACTCCCTGGCGCAGTACTGTTCGCCGTCCTATGCCGTGCAGCAGTGGTCGGTCAGCCCGTTCGTGGGGCAGATCGTCGCGCCGGCGGAGTTCGTGATCGCGCAGGGTGCGTTGCAGCAGGGCTGGGGTGTGGTCATCCCCGATCATCAGGGGCCGAATCAGGCCTACGCCGCAGGCCCCCTGGCAGGGCGGATCACGCTCGACGGGATCCGCGCGGCGCGCAATTTCCAGCCGATGCGGATGCTGCCCGATGCGCGGATCGGTCTGTACGGCTACTCCGGCGGTGCGATCGCCACCGGCCACGCGGCGGAGCTGAAGCGAACCTACGCACCCGAGCTGAACATCGTCGGAGCGGCCGAGGGGGGCGTACCCGCAGATCTCGGGGTCACTCTCGACGTCGCCAACAATCAATTGACCGCCGGATTGATACTCGCTGCGATCCAAGGGCTTTCGCGGGAGTATCCGGAATTCGCCGAATTTCTGGACCGGCACATGGATCCGCTCGGCCGGGCGATCATGGCCGTGCAGAGCCCGCTGTGCGTGCAATACGTGTCGGACTTCCCCTTCTTGAATCTCAAAGGCATGCTGCGGGTTCCGGGCGATCCGATGCGACAGCCGGCGGTGGTCGATGTCGTCGACGCCACGCGGATGGGCAAGTCGGTGCCGGATATGCCGATGTACATCTGGCAGGGAAATCCCGACGAGGTCATTCCGGTCGGGCAGGTGAACACCCTCGTCGATACCTACTGTAAGAGCCCCGATGCCCGCGTGCTCTACACCCGAGAGCACTTCGCCGAGCATGTCGCGACCGAGATCTCCGGCGCCGCACCGGCGTTGCTGTGGATGCGTGACCGGCTCGATGGCGTTGCGGCGCAACCGGGTTGCAAGACCAACGATGTCGGCTGGCTGGCGCTGGACCCGGCCGGACAGCAACTGCTGGCGCAGACGTTCGGCGAGACCTTCGCCTCGTTCTTCGGCAAGCCGATCGGCGTCAGGTAGCGCGATCCGGCGGAGCCGATCCACAGGGTGGCGCACCTATACAGTGATGGCGTGACGGTCGCGCAGAGACAGTACGGTGGACGCGCAGTCGCCGAGCGGAAAGCGGAGCGACGGCTGCGGTTCATCGTCGCCGGGACCCGCATCTTCGCCGAGCGCGGCTACGCGAACTGCTCGCTCGCCGACGTGTGCGCCGCCGCCACGCTCTCCAAGCGTCAGTTCTACGAGGAGTTCGAGACGCGCGAGGACCTGCTGGTCGCCGCGTACGACCGGGTGCAGGACGAGGCCGCCGCCGCGGTGACCAAGGCGCTGACCACCCTTCCTCCCACCATCGACGCCAGAGCGGCGGTCACCGCGGTGCTCGGGGCCTATCTGGACTCGATGAATTCGGATCCCTACCGCGCTGCCATCGCCTTCATCGAGGTCGTCGGCGTGAGCGAGCGGATGGAACAGCACCGCCGCGAGCGCCGTCACTCCTGGGCGCGGCTGCTGGATCTCGCTGTGTCGCCCATGGCGGGCCCCACTGCCCGCGTGCGCGGCGGGCCCGGCCTGGGCGCCGGAGCTCTGATCGGCGCGATCAACGGTCTGGCCCAGGAATGGCTGATGACCGAGCCTCGACCGTCTGTTGAGGAGCTTGTCGATCTGCTGGTTCCGATGGCCATGTCGCTGATCGATATCGACTGACGTTTCTGCGGTGCCAGGGGCTTTCCGTTCACGCGCGTAGACTCCGGGCCGGTGCTTACGCAGCGGCTGGGTGTGGTTGATCGAGCGCTCGGTGTGGGTGTGACCTGCGCGGATATGAAGCCGGCGACTGTGTGGTGGTGGGCATGCGGGTTGGATGCCCGGAATACGGGCTTGCACCGCCACGATGTCGGTGGGCCGGTGCGTATGGCGCCGGGCCATGGATGCGAGGCTGAGGGTATGCGTGTTGTCGTGGCGAACCGGGGTGAGGTCGCGGTCCGGGTGGTGCGGGCCGCGCGGGAATGCGGATATTCGGCGGCGGTGCTGCATACCGGGGAGGAGGGCGGGAGTCTGGCCGTACGGCTGGCGGACGATGCTGTGCGGCTGCCCGGTGTGGGGGCGGCGGGGTATTTGGACATCGCTGCCGTGGTG
>NZ_JAGPOX010000197.1 GCF_019038435.1 Nocardia alni | reverse complement strand
GACGGGCGGGGGAACGTGCGCCGCGTCGATGACGACCGTCCACGCGCAGACCGGATGCCGGTCGGCAGGCACCCGGGGCGGGCGGTGAATGGGCCGGACCTGCGCATAGGGATTCGTCGCGAGGGCCGTCGCGTCGAAGGTCGGGTCCTCGATGTCGTGGCACATCGCGCGCACATACGACTCGCCCATCGGTTCGACGTCGGCCAGCGCGCCGCAGTGGTCGAGCCAGAATTCGCCGTGATCGTGGTCGTCCACCCGGAAGCGGAAGTCCATGAACTGCGGTGGTGCGCCCACGTCGAGCTGGAGTCCCTTGAAGATGGTGTCGACGCCGTCACCGGCGAAGCCGAGGGCCCGTTGCATCCGGCGGGTGTAGACCGGGCTGGCCACCTGCCATTCCTCGATGGCGATCGCCGTCATGCCCTCCCGGCCGAAAGCGGCGATGCTGTGCGCCATTCCGGACCGGTCGATCAGATGGCCGCTCAACAGGAGCTCCGGCACCAGGGTGGCGAGTTCGGCCCGGCTCAGGTCGGCAAAGCCGCTGTGCCGCTGGGAATCCGGTGTCACCACAGCGGCACCGGCGCTTCGCCGATCTTGTACCAGCCGGGCAGCGGGCCGGAGGCCGCGCGCTGGATGCGCTTGTTCATGCCGTCCGACAGTGCGTTGTTCGTGATCATCTCCATGAACAGGGCACTGACATTGCCGAAGTCGAAAAAGTCGCGCTGCCAGGACCATTGGAAGTCGCCGCCGTAGCGGAACCAGCTGCCGCCGATCCCCGCGGGCGAGTAGTTGGTGCCGTCCGGGCGCTTGGCGTCGGCGACCTGCTTCCACAACCCGATGAGGTTGCCGGAGCGATCGTCGATGACCCAATCCTGATAGGGGTAGGCCCACCCTTCCAGGCCGTCCATCTCCAAACCGACTGCGATATCGCGGATCTCGTCGCGGCCCACCGCCATGAACTCCTGCTTCGGGCCGTAGTTCCAGCCGTAGGTGGCGTCCTCGGTGTAGTACTCCGCGAGCGGCCGCCAGTCGCCCGCGGCCTCGCAATCCTTGTTGGCCTGCAACCAGCGGCTCACCATCTCGTCGAGCTCGGCGCGGTCGAAACCAGCCATGGTAGTTGTCCTTTCGAATCCGGATGGGGAGGTCAATCGTCTTCGGTGATCATCAGGGCCTGGGTGGGGCAGTAGCGCACGGCGCGCTCGACCGCCTCGCGGGCCTCCGGTTCAGGATGCCGATTCAGCACCTCGACCGTGCCCCGACTGGGCACGTCGAAGAATTCGGGCGCCTCCGCCTGGCAGACGGCGTGGCCCTGACACAGATCCAGGTCGGCGGTGATCTTCACGGGCTGCTCACCTGGGCCTCTGGTCGCAGTTCGGTGAGTTGGATATGGGCGCCGCGCGGGGCAGACACCACCGCGACGATGGCCGTGGCCAGGTTCACCGCCCGCAGCATTTCCGGATGGCGTGCGAAACCCCACCTCGACCAGTCCTCGAGGACCGGGCCGATGATCTCCTCGGTGGTGTCCATGCCCATTCCGGTCATGGTGGGGCCGGGCCGCACGATGGAGGCGCGCACGCCGGTGCCCTCGAGTTCCATCGCCATCTGCCGAGCCATGGCCTCCACGGCGGATTTGGCCGCGGGATAGGCGCCCATCCGCGGCCGGGGCGAGTGCGAGGTGTCCGAGCTGATCATGACGAAATCCCCACGCCGGCGCCCGATCATATCGGGCACGACCCGGTGCACGAGGCGTTGCACACCCAGCAGGTGGACATCGACCTGCGCGCCGAACTGATCGGGCGTCATCTCGTGGATCAGGGAGAACTGGAGGTCTCCCGCGCCGGTCACCACGATTTCCGTTGGGCCGAGGGCGGATTCGGCCGCCGTGACGAACTCGTCGACCGATGCCGTGTCGGTGACGTCGAGGCGGTGTGCGACGGCCTCGCCACCGGCGCTGCGGATCTTCTCGGCGAGCGCCTCGCACTGATCCGTGCGCCGTGCGCCCAGAGCCACCGGATGGCCGGCTTCGGCGAGCGCCTCGGCGGTGGCGGCCCCGATTCCGGAGGAGGCGCCGGCGATCAGGGCCGGTCGTCGTGCGGGCTGGGGTTCGAATCGTGGCATCAACGGACCTCCACGGTGATGGGAAGATGGGCGAAGCCGCGGACGTTGGTCGAGTGCACGCGCTCGATGCCGTCCTCGACCAGGTGGTAGCCGCGCACGCGGGCGGCGAATTCGCGCAGTGCGATGGTGGTTTCGAGGCGGGCCAGGTGGGCGCCGAGGCAGAAGTGCACTCCCGCACCGAAACTCGCCAGGTTGCCCTTGGCGGCGCGGTCGATGAGGAAGGTGTCGCCGTCCTCGAACACCTCCGAATCCCGGTTGGCCGAACCGATCAGCAGCAGCACCTTCGAGCCGGCGGGAATGCTCGCGCCGTGCATCTCGATATCGGTCGCGGCGCTGCGCGCGACGATCTGGCTCGAGGTGTCGTACCGCAGGGTCTCCTCGACCCAGTCGGGGACGAGCTCCTGGTCCGCGGCGACCTTGGCGTATTCGCCGGGGTTGCGGGCGGCCCAGAACAGCGCGTTGCCCAGGAGTTTGGTGGTGGTCTCGTTACCCGCCACCACCATCAGGAACATGAAGCCGATGATCTCCTCGTCGGTCAGCCGGTCCCCGTCGATCTCGGCGTCGAGCAGGGCGGAGGTGAGGTCCTCGGTGGGGGTGCGGCGACGCTCGGTGACCATGTCGCTGTAGTAGGCGATCAGGCGCAGCGACGAGTCGATCGCGGCGGGCGGCACGTCGAGCACCCCGTCCTCACGGTGCACCACGAGGTCGGCCAGCTTGCGGATCTCGGCACGATCCGGCGCGGGGACGCCCATGAGCTCGGAGATCACGTCCATCGGCAGCTTCCCGGCGAAATCCTCGATCCAGTCGAAGGTTTCGCCGGCCAGCGCCGGTTCCAGATGTCGCAGCGTCAACTCGTGGATGCGGGAGTCCAGTTCGGTGACCCGGCGCGGGGTGAAGCCCTTGTAGACGAGCTTGCGCATCCGCATGTGCCGCGGATCGTCCATCGCCAGGAAGGACATGGTGCGATGCGCGTGCGGACCCCAGGCGGCCGGATCCAGGGACACCCCGTTGGCGCTGGACAGGCGAACGTTGTCGCGGAAGGCGGCGATGACGTCCGCGTGCCGGGACAACGCCCAGAAGTTCAGGTCCGGGTTGTAGTACAGCGGCGCCTCGGTGCGCAGGCGCTGATACGTCGGGTACGGGTCGTCGTGGAACCGGTAGTCGTAGGGGTCGAACGTGAACGGCTCCAGTTCGGTGGAAGTCATCACGCATACCTCGCAGTCGATCGTGTAGACCTCCGGGAGTGGGCCGATGACCCGTCAGCGGAAGACACATAGCTGGACATGTGTCTGGACGGTATCACTGACAGTGGTCCGTCTCAATGGGTGAGGGCATAAGGGTGTGCACTTGTGCCTTCTCGTCACCGGAACTATATTCCGAACAACTGTCCAGACACTATTCGGAGGATTCGATGAATGGTCTCGTCCCCGCGGGCGGAACCCCTCTGCTGATCGATGGCCGGCTGGTCGCCGGCGGGATGGGGACCTTCGCGACGATCAACCCCGCGACCGAGGAGGTGCTCGGCGAGGCCGCCAACGCGTCCGCCGAGGACCTGGACGCGGCGATCGGCGCGGCCCGCACCGCCTTCGACACCACCGATTGGTCCCGCGACCACGCGTTCCGCGCGCACTGCCTGCGCCAATTACGAGACGCCATGCGCGAGAACATCGAGGATCTGCGCGCGATCACCATCGCGGAGGCCGGCGCGCCCGTGATGCTGACCAGCGGCCCGCAGCTGGAAGGACCGGTCGGTGATCTGTCCTTCGCCGCCGATCTGGCCGAAAACTACAGCTGGCGAACCGATCTCGGCGATGCCAAGCAGATGGGCATCGCCAGCCACCGGGTGCTGCGCCGGGAAGCCGTCGGCGTCGTCGGTGCGATCACCCCGTGGAACTTCCCGCATCAGATCAACCTGGCGAAGCTGGGGCCGGCGCTCGCGGCCGGTAATACCGTCGTCCTCAAGCCCGCCCCGGACACGCCCTGGTGTGCGGCGGCGCTGGCCTCGCTGATCGTGGAGCACACCGACATTCCCGCCGGAGTGCTCAACATCGTCACCTCCGACGATCACGAGCTCGGCGCCCGGCTGGTGGCCGACCCGCGGGTCGACATGATCACCTTCACCGGGTCCACCCGGACCGGTCGTTCGGTGATGGTCGGCGCGTCGGCGACTCTGAAGCGCACCTTTCTCGAACTCGGCGGCAAGTCGGCCGCGATCGTGCTCGACGACGCGGATATCGGTGCGGCCGTGGGGTACACGGCGTTCTCCGTCGCGGTGCACGCCGGTCAGGGGTGCGCGCTGACCACCCGGATGCTGGTGCCGCGCGCGGCCTACGACGAGGCGGTCTCCCTGGCGGCCAGGACCCTCGGGAGCATTCGCGCCGGAGATCCGACCGATCCCGGAACCGTCTGCGGCCCACTGATTTCCGCGCGCCAGCGCGAGCGCGTCGAGCGGTACGTCGATATCGCGCGCGCCGAGGGCGGGCGGATCGTGGTCGGTGGCGGGCGGCCTGCCGGTCGGGAGTGTGGATACTTCGTCGAGCCGACCCTCATCGCCGATGTTCCCAACACCGCGACGGTCGCGCAGGAGGAGATCTTCGGGCCGGTGCTGGTGGTCGTCCCGCACGACGGTGACGCCGATGCCGTTCGCCTGGCCAACGAATCGCCCTACGGGCTCTCGGGTGCGGTCTGGGGGACCGATGCCGAGCGGATCGAGCAGGTCGTCTCGGGGGTGCGGACCGGAACGCTCAGCGTGAACGGTGGGCTGTGGTACCACGCCGACGCGCCCTTCGGCGGCTACAAGCAATCCGGAATCGGCCGCGAAATGGGTGTCGCGGGATTCGAGGAGTACCTGGAAACGAAGCTGATCGCCACCCCCGCATAATCTTTCGACCTCGAGGAGTCAGAATCTCATGTCTCGTTTCACCGGACGTACCGCCATCGTCACCGGCGCCGCTCAGGGCATCGGCGCCGTCTATGCCAAGGCGCTGGCGGCCGAGGGCGCCAATGTCGTTGTCGCCGACCTCAATGCCGAGCGCGGCGAAGCCGTCGCGAAGCAGATCGTCGCCGACGGCGGCTCCGCCGTATTCCACCGCGTCGACGTCTCGGATCCCGAATCTGCCATGGCCCTGGCGGAATTCACCGTCGAGCGGTTCGGCGCGATCAACCATCTGGTCAACAACGCCGCCATCTACGGCGAGATGAAGCTCGATCTGCTGCTGACCGTGCCGTGGGATTACTACAAGAAGTTCATGAGCGTCAACCTCGACGGCGCGCTGAATGTGACCCGGGCGGTCTGGCAGCACATGGTCAAGGCCGGCGGCGGGTCGATCGTCAATCAGTCCTCCACGGCCGCGTGGCTGTACTCCGGATTCTACGGGCTGGCGAAGGTCGGCATCAACGGCCTGACCCAGCAGTTGGCCACCGAACTCGGCGGATCCAAGATCCGCATCAACGCGATCGCGCCGGGCCCGATCGACACCGAGGCCACCCAGACCGTCACGCCGGGAAATATCGTGAAGGACATGGTCTCTCGCATCCCGATCAAGCGCATGGGCACCCCGGAAGACCTGGTTGGCGCCTGCCTGTATCTGCTCTCCGACGACGCGGGCTGGGTCACCGGCCATATCCTCAACGTCGATGGCGGCCAGATCATCCGGTGAGTGAGGGGCAGATCCTGGCCGGTCGTGGGTGGCGGCAGCGGCATTGGACTGCCGGGCGAATCTCTCCGTCCCCGGGACAGGGTGGACGATGTACATATGCAGAGCACAGTGATCGAAGTGAAGACGGGACACAATGAAGTCGTCCACGACCTCACGCCCCACTGTTCGGCCTTCCTGCGTGAGGCAGCGGCAGGGCGCGACGGGCTGCTGCACGTGTTCGTCCCGCACGCCACCGCGGGCATCGCCCTGATCGAACTGGGCGCGGGCAGCGACGACGACCTGCTCGCCGCCCTCGGGGACCTGCTCCCGGCCGACGACCGCTGGCGCCATGCCCACGGCTCCCCTGGCCACGGACGTTCACACGTCATGCCCGCACTGATCGCGCCCTACGCGAGCATCCCGGTCCTGCACGGTGAGATGGCGCTGGGCACTTGGCAATCGGTCGCGATGGTCGACCTCAACGTGGACAACCTCGTCCGGCAGGTGCGATTGTCGTTCCTGGCCGGATGAGCGCACCGCCCCGACTGCCGCGGGCAGGCGTGGGATGCGGCGAGAATGGTGCGGGCGACTCGATTCTCAGCGTCGAGGTTTGCGATGAAGATGCGGGCCGTCCTGGGCGGGGAGGCTCGGCAACGGTAGTCGCGTCCGCCGCGAGAAACTCTTAAGCTGACGCCGTGGTTTCAGGTCGATCGATGGTCGACGGGCGTTTCGAATTGATCGACTCGCTCGGCAGTGGGGGAATGGGGACGGTGTGGCGTGCTTACGACAGCGCACTGCATCGTCAAGTGGCGCTGAAGGAGGTGCTCGCCGAGGCATCGGGGGCGGCGGCGGATGTGCAGCGCGAGCGCGTGCTTCGGGAGGCGCGGGCGCTGGCTCGCATCGGTCACCCGAATGTCGTTGCCATCCATCATATTGTCGATTCACCCGCGGAACCGCATCCGTGGCTGGTGATGGAGTTGGTCCGGGGTGGTTCGCTGGCCGATCGGCTGGCCGCCGGGCCGATGGCGCCGGCGTGGGTCGCGCAGATCGGCCGCGGGTTGCTGGCCGGGCTGCGCGCGGCGCATGCGGTGGGGGTTCAGCATCGCGATATCAAGCCGGCGAATGTGTTGCTGCGTGAGGATGATTCGCCGGTGCTCACCGACTTCGGCATCGCCGCGATCGCCGGTCAGGAGAGTTTGACCTCGACCGGCATCGTGCTCGGCTCGCTGGAATACGTCGCGCCGGAACGGCTCACCGGTGTGGAGGGGCATCCGGCGTCGGATCTGTGGTCGCTGGGGCTGCTGCTGTTCGCCGCGGTCGAGGGGTATCAGCCGATGCGGCGGGAAACCTCGATCGCCTCGATCGCGGCCGTCATGAAGGGGGAGGTGCCCGAGATCCGGCAGGCCGGCCCGCTGACCCCGGTACTGCGCGCCCTGCTGACTCCCGACCCGGACCGCCGCCCTCTGCTGGGCCAGGTCGATTCGATGCTGGCCCAGGTGATTTCGGGATCGTGGGCGGCGGTGCCGGTGGACTCCGTTTCTTCCGGGTCGCCGCGGACGCCGTACGGGGCGAATGCGGCGTATTCCGGGTCGTCGCCCGCGACAATGCCGCCGCCTACGACGATCTCGTCGCCCGCGTCGGTTTCGCCGCGCACGATGGGGCCGCCGCACGTCGCGATGCCTTTGCACACGACGGTCTCGTCGCCCGCGTCGGTGCCGCCACCCGCGTCAGTTTCGCCGCATGCGTCAGTTTCGCGGCAAACATCGATGCCGCAGCAACTGTCGATGCCGCAGCAAGTGTCACTGCCTCCGCACGCGACAATGGCTCCGGACACATCAATGCCGCCGCACGGGACGATGCCGCCGCACGGGGCAATGCCGCCCCACGCGACGGTGCCGCCGCCCCACGCAATCGCCACACCGCGTCGCAGAGGGATCTGGATCGGCGCGGGATCGGCGATCGTCGTCGTGGCCGCGGCGGTCGCCGCCGTACTGGTGTGGCAGCAGGCCGGCGGCTCGGATGCGAGCGGGCCGGACTCCGCCGTGACATCCCCGGCTACAGCAGATCCCGCGACCCCTGGCAACATCCCGGGCATGACGACCGCACCCGGCGGGCAGCAGACGACCGACCTGCTCACCCCCACGGGTGTGCGCCAGGCCATCGCCGCCCTCGAACAGGCTACCGGCGGACAACAATTCACCGAGACCACCATCTATCCGACATACGTGAATACCGGCGCCCCGGTTCACAACCAACCCACCGAGTACGACAACTTCATCTATCGCGACGGCAAGGCCAGCAGAGAGGGCGCCGGCGGCGAGATGGACGGCGAGGACACGGCGAATCTCGACATCATCTCCTGGGGCACGCTTCCCGCCCTGCTCCAGACCGCGCAGGCGAAACTCGGTGTTCCCAAGCCAACCATGCGGTACGTGATCGTGGATCCGTCATGGGCCTTCAACGACGACAAACCCACTCTCCTGGTCCATCTGAACGACGAGTACGGCGGCGCCTACCTGGCCGCCGACATCGACGGCACGGTAGTGAAGCTGATGCCGCGCAAGTGAGTGCCTTGCGCGATCCCGGGTCACCGATGCGTGTTCCGACTCTCGGCATAGGCGGTGACGACGGGGGCGAGTTCGTCGGGGCCGGCGCCGTGCATGATCACCGCGTCCGCTCCGTAGTCGAATTCTTCGTGCACGCGGCCTGCGCACTGCCGGGGTGATCCCGTGGCGGCAGGTTCCAGCCACGTGTCGGGGATCAGCGTGGCGATGTGCTCGATCTGGTCGGCGGTGGCTTTGTGGTCGATGCCGCCGGGGATCGATTGGACCACCGGGTCGGCGCGGAAGCGTTGCAGGACAGCGGGATCCCAGTCGTTGGTGCGTACCATCAGGTCGCCGTAGCCCTGGAGGTAGGTGGCCAGGCGGGCGACGGTCTTGTGGAGTCGTACAGGTTCGGGGAGGTGGTCGCCGACGGTGGCCAGGCAGGACCAGACTCGGACGGTGTCCGGATCGCGTCCCGCCTTCTCCGCGGCGTCTTTGACGGTCCGCACGGACCGTTGCAGCGTTTCCGGGGTGAAATAGGTGTGCAGGATGACGTCGTCGAAGGCTCGACCGCCCAATGCCAGTGTGCGCGGGCCGAATCCGACGATCGCCAGCCGGATGTCCTCGTCGAAGTCGGGGTCCAGGAACAGGACGGGGTAGTGCCCGATGGGACCGTCGTGGTTGATGATCGCCTCGCCGTGCCACAGTCGGCGCATCACCGCGGCGAAGTCCTCCATCTGGGCCGTGGTGACGGCGGGGATGCCGAAGCCCGAGTAGATCGCGGCGATGCCACGGCCGATGCCGAGGGTGAAACGGCCGCCGGACAGGCGGTGCACGGTGCTCGCCCAGGATCCGGTGATGAGGGGGTGCCGGGTGTTGTGATTCGTTGCGGCGGTGGTGATTCGCATGCGCGAGGTGACCGCGCACGCGGCGCCGGTGAGCGACGACGCCTCCTTGACGTTCCATCGTTCGGAGATGAAGGCGGTGCCGAATCCGAGTTCCTCGCCGCGGCGCGCCTCATCGATCAGACTTGCCGGGCCCTTTCCGCCCGCACCGGCGAGCAGGTAGTAGCCGAGCTCGTCGAAAGCAGTCGTGGTCATGCAGGTCTCCTGCCATCGAGATCTACGTCATACCAGATGTATTGTGATAACTTCTATCGAAAGGTAGAACACGTGTCAATATATGAGGCCGTACGCGTCGCCCGTCAGCCGTAGCGACGAGATTGCGCATTTCATACCTCGACGGGACGCCGTTGCGGTACAACCGAACCACCCTTTCTACGAAGTTCGAGGTGCCATGAGAACCAAAGGCGCGCTGCTGTGGGAATTCAACAAGCCGTGGCAGATCGAGGAGATCGATATCGGTGACCCCCGTCGCGACGAGGTCGCGATCCGGATGGAAACCGCCGGCATGTGCCACTCCGACCACCACTTGGTGACGGGCGGCATCCCGATGATGGGTTTCCCCGTGCTGGGCGGGCACGAGGGGGCTGGCATCGTCACCGACGTCGGCCCGGGCGTGGAGGATCTCGCGCCGGGCGACCATGTGGTGTTGTCGTTCATTCCGTCCTGCGGCAAGTGCCCCTCGTGTCAGGCCGGGCTGCGTAATCTCTGTGATCTCGGCGCGGGCCTGCTCGGCGGCGCCTCGGTCTCCGACGGATCGTTCCGTGTCCAGGCGCGCGGGCAGGACGTGTACCCGATGAGCCTGCTGGGCACGTTCGCGCCGTACATGGTCGTGCACAAGACCTCGGTGGTGAAGATCGACCCGTCGATCCCGTTCGAGGTGGCCTGCCTGGTGGGGTGCGGTGTCACCACCGGTTACGGCTCGGCGGTGCGCACCGCCGACGTGCGGCCGGGAGAGGACGTGGCCGTCATCGGGCTCGGTGGTGTCGGGATGTCGGCGCTGCAGGGCGTGGTCGCCGCGGGTGCGCGGTACATCTTCGCGGTGGATCCGATCGCGTGGAAGCGTGAACAGGCGCTGAAGTTCGGCGCGACCCACGCCTACGAGACCGTGGAAGCCGCCACCGCCGGGGCTGCCGAGATCACCGCGGGCGGGATGGCCAGGAAGGTCATCGTGACGGTCGGCGAGGTCCACGGCAAGGATGTCGACACCTGGATGGGCATCACCGCCAAGGCGGGCACCTGCGTGCTGACGGCGATGGGCCGCCTGGAGGACAACCAGACGACCCTGAACCTGGCGATGCTGACATTGCTGCAGAAGAGCCTGAAGGGCACCATTTTCGGCGGCGGCAACCCGCAGTACGACATTCCGCATCTGCTGTCGATGTACAAGGCCGGCAAGCTCAACCTCGACGACATGGTCACCCGGGAATACAGCCTCGACCAGATCAACGACGGATATCGGGATATGCTCGAGGGCCGCAACATTCGCGGCGTAATCCGGTTCACCGACGCGGATCGATAATCCGAAGGACGCGACGCCTCCGTCCTCCGGTGTGAAGTTCTACCTCGGCACGGGATCTTCACCTCTGGCGGAGGCGGTCGAAATCTGTAGGGCCGCAGACGAACTCGGCTACGACGGCAGGGTACGAAGAGGTTCCGGGCGGGCCTGCGATTGTGAAGTCCTATCCCGGTTCGGGCGGCAAGCCGTACTGTGTCGCTATCCCGCTGAGCAGCAACGCGATTCGCTCATGGAATGTGGGCTCGTCGAACGGGTCGTAGCCGGAATTGGCCAGGGCGCGCAAGGCGGGATACCGAGACGGGTCGCTGCGCGCGGTGAGCTGGAAGATTCGCGCCAGCCACGGGTGCCCGCGCCCGGCGTGCACGTTTTCGCGATGCGTCTCGCTGGCACTGCCGATCGCCATCGCGGTGACCGCTCCGAGCACCGTGATCGCCTCGTCGGGCGTCAGCCCCTGCTCGCACAGCGTATCGAGAGCGTGCGCGATGTACTCCATCTCCCCGTCGACGGGCACGCCGCCGCCGACGAACTTCTCCACCAGCGCGGGTTCGGCCACGAGCACCGTACGAATGTACGACGCGTAGGCGTGTAACCAGGTTGCCCAATGTTCGCCGGTGTACCGCGGCGGCGGACATTGGGCGAACGCGGCCTGGGTGGCCAGCCGCAGCAACTCGTCCTGGTTCTTCACGTGGTGATAGAGCCCGGGCAGGCTCACGCCGAGGTGCTGCGCGACCCCGCGCATGGTGACGTTGGCGGTGCCGATCGCCAGCACCGCCTCGGTGATCGCGCTCTTGTCGATGCGCGGCGGGCGGCCGCGCCGGGACATCGGATCGCTGGTCGTCATCGGCGTCAGTTTATCAACGGAGTTTTCATAATTACGTTCATAAGGTCTCGTCTCGAGGCGGAGGCAAGCGATCAGCGATTCGGATCGGAGAGCAGGCCGGGCATCACGAAACGCCGCATATGCCGCAACAGCGCCCGGGGATCGTCGGAGTCGATGGTCTCGCCGGGTACGGTGCCCAGGCTGATCAGCACCCGGGCCACCCATTCGGCGACCTCGGCCGGGTCGTGACGGGGATGGATCTCGCCTCGGTCGATCGCGGCGTCCACATAGGGACGCCAGAACGCCGCCAGATCGGGGACCAGTCCCGAGACGGCCGCACCCGCGCAGGCCGCGAACTCCTCCGGCTCGGCCGTGCGCAACCGCATCACCAGCGCACCCGGATCCTCGTAGACCCCGCGCCCGACGCGCACGCCGACCGCCAACTGCTCGGCGAACGTGTCCACCGCGCCGAGTGCCGCATGCGCCTCGGCCGAGAACGCATCGGTGAGGCGGACGATGGCCGCGCCGAGCAGCGACGCCTTGTCGGGAAAGTGCCGATACAGCCAGGCGCGCGAGACCCCGGCCTCCTCGGCCACCTCGCTGACGGTGGTCGCGCGAATGCCCTTGCGGGCCAGCAGCTTCTGCGCCGCGTCGAGGAGGCGGTCGACCACGCCGAGTTCCTGTGTTTCGGTCACGCCTGCCTTTCGTGCCCGCTCACCGCGCCACGCCATTGATTCCTGGAAAACCGTAGCAATGCGTCCGGGGATCTGACATGCTACCGGGGTGTAGACAGATTCTAAAATCTGTCTACACCTGGAAAGGATCTGCGATGCACCTACCGCGTACGGCCGTCATCGGCGCTGGTATCAGCGGGTTGACCGCGAGCAAGATGCTCTCGGACTACGGCGTGCCCCTCGCCTGCTTCGAATCCTCCGATCGAGTGGGCGGCAACTGGGCGTTCGGCAATCCGAACGGTCATTCCAGCGCCTATCGGTCGCTGCACATCGACACCTCGAAGCATCAGCTGTCGTTCCGCGATTTTCCTATGCCACAGGACTATCCGGACTTTCCGCACCACACTCAGATCAAGCGGTATCTGGACGACTACTGCGCGGCGTTCGGGCTGGGCGAGCACATCGAGTTCCGCAACGGGGTGCTCAGCGCGCGCCGGCTGCCGGGCGGCGGCTGGGAGCTGGACACCGAGCGCACCGGGACGCGACGGTTCGATCTGCTGGTGGTGGCCAACGGGCATCACTGGGATCCGCGCTATCCGGATTTCCCCGGGGAATTCACCGGCGAGACGTTGCACGCGCACCACTACATCGATCCGCGGACGCCGCTGGACTTCTCGAATCGGCGCATTCTGGTCGTCGGACTCGGAAACAGCGCGGCCGATATCGCGGTGGAATTGTCGTCGAAGGCGCTCGGGAACACGCTGAGCCTGTCCACCCGGTCGGGCGCGTGGATCGTGCCCAAATACATCGCGGGCCGCCCTGCCGACAAGTACTACCGCACCAGCCCGCACATACCGCTGTCCTGGCAGCGCAAGATCGCGCAGTGGGGTCAGCCGCTGACAGCGGGACGGCCGGAGAATTACGGGCTGCCCACGCCCAACCACAATTTCTTCGAGGCGCACCCGACGCAGTCGGTGGAACTGCCGCTGCGGTTGGGTTCCGGCGACGTGCTCGCGAAACCCGATATCGCGCGGCTGGACGGGCGGACCGTCCATTTCACCGACGGCACCAGCGGCGAGTTCGACATCATCGTCTACGCCACCGGCTACAACATCACCTTTCCCTTTTTCGATCCGGAATTCATCAGCGCACCGGACAACCGGATAGACCTGTACAAGCGCATGTTCGTGCCCGGTATCGAGGATCTGATGTTCGCCGGTTTCGCCCAATCCACCCCGACGCTGTTCCCGTTCGTCGAATGCCAGGCGCGTCTGATCGGCGCGTACGCGGTCGGGCGGTACCGCCTGCCCGCGCCGCACGAGATGCGCCGGGTGATCGCCTCGGATCAGCAGCGTTACACCGGGCACATGCTGGACCGGCCCCGGCACACCCAGCAGGTCGACTACTTCCTCTACGAACACGATATGCGCACGCGCGAAATACCGGCCGGACAGCGGCGTGCCGCCCGCGACGGTGGTCCGCGGTGGGCCGGGGTCGCCGACGCCCCGATGAGCGCGGGAGCGTGACAGTGGCGAGCTATCGGGCACTTTCGTTCATATCGCACGGAACCACGTGCGACGCATGGTATTTCGAACCTGCGGGGAGCGGTCCGTTCACCTCGGGCGAGGGCGTCCCGGTGGTCGTGATGGCGCACGGCTTCGGCGGCACCAAGGATTCGGGCCTCGAGCCGTTCGCGAGTCGGCTCGCCGAATCCGGGCTGGCGGTCTTCGCGTTCGACTATCGGGGTTTCGGCGCCTCCGGTGGTCAACCGCGCCAACGGATCTCGCTCACCGGACAGGTCGAGGACTATCGCGCCGCCATCGCCGCGGCGGGCCGGGCGCCCGGTGCCGACGCGCGGCGGATCGTGCTGTGGGGCATATCCCAATCCGGCGGACACGTGCTGAGCCTGGCGGCCGACCGGGCCGACGTCTGCGCGGTCGTCGCGATGGTCCCCATGATCGACGGACTCTCCGCCGGACGCTCCGCCATGACCCAGGTCGGCGTCGGGGCCGTGGCCCGCTCAGGCGCCAAGGCGGTCCGCAGCGCACTGGCCGGACGCCTGGGCGGCAAGCCGACGATGATGCCACTGGTCGGCAAGCCCGGCGAGTACGCGGCCCTGACCGCCGACGGCTACTACGAGCAATACCTGGCAGTCGCCGGCCCGACCTGGCAAAACGCGGTCGATGCCGCCGTAGGCCTGGAGATCGGCGCCTACCGCGCGGCCCGCCGCGCCGCCCGCATCACCGC
>NZ_JAGPOX010000196.1 GCF_019038435.1 Nocardia alni | reverse complement strand
GGGTACGTCCGAGTCCGACGATCCGGTTGCGCGGCTCATCGCGGCCGAGCAGGCGTTCGCGCTGGCGGACAGGTGGATGTGGGAGCGGGCAAATGTAGTCGCGCAGTACATCGAAGGATTGGAGCGGCCGGACGACCGAATAGAGCTGCTCGAATGGCTGCGGCTGGCGTCCACGGACCTGCGGCTCTGGAACCGCCGGGACCTGGACCGCTTGGTGAACGGGATGCACATCGACGAAAGGATTCGGCGGGATCTGATCATCGCGCTGGCGCGGTATCACGACGCGATCGCGCAGCGGGCCCGCGCCAAGGAGGACAGACAGGCCGCTCGCGACGCGCTCGGGCCTTTGGCCGACGGTGTGGCGGCGGATTGTGCCGGGATCGGGAAGTGGGGGGCACGGGAAGCATCGGTCGCGGCGCGCGGGCAGTTGGCGGCGCAGATCGTCGATGTGGCCAGAAGGCGGTCGATCACCATTGCGCCGCAACAAATTCGGTCGGCAACCATCGCGGCGACCCTCGACTCACTGGATCTGGTCCCCGGCCCGGATCACGATATCGAAGCGACCGACCGACTCACGGAGCTGCGGCTGGACTACAGAACCAACGAAGCGGTGATCGAGCAACTACGCCGCCTGGCGCGTGAACACGATCTGAGGGTGGCAGACGGAGGCGGCGAGTTCGCGCTGCGGGCCGCCGCACGGGTCGGTCGTGCCGACGCGACAGCGCCCGCCGCCACCGCCGAGGCGGTGCATATCGGCGCTACCTCGACCAAGGTTGATGCCGAGGGGGCGGCGGCCGCGTGGACCGGCACTGTGGGGGCGGGGAGCGGTCTCGAGTCCGAAGGTCTGGCCGCGTACACCCGGCCCGGCCCGTCGACGAGTGTTCGCGGCGACTCGACCGGAGCGGAAAGCGCTGGGCCCGAGGTAAGTTGGCTCTCGGACGACTCCGAACAATTGCCGGGCGGGGCGGAGTCGGATTGCACGGGGACCGCACAGCGATGGCTGGTGGAATACCTGTATTCGGTTGGCGCCGAGGGGAGGTTGATCGAGGTGCTGGCGCCGCCAGGGTTGGCGGGCTACGACTGGGAGACCGCGGCTCGGGCCAATCGGAACAATCCGGAGGGGTTCCCGTCGTTGAACGCGGTGCTGGAATCGCTGTGGGAGCAGCGGAGTGCGTCAGGGCGCCGGGGCGGGGCTGCCATCGTGCACATCGAATTCGATTCACGGCCGTACGCGCATCTGGTGGAGATCGAAATCGACGGGGATGCGGCGGATTTCGATTCGGCGCGGGCCTCCGCGATGCGGCGTCTGCGGGAACGATATCCCGGCGACCTGTTCGTACTGGCCTGGCTGGACAGCATGAATGCGGGCACCTCGGTGGGCCTGCGCACTCCAGGGGGCTCGGAGCTCGAGATCAGTGGGCTGTGGGGATATATGTGGGATGCCGAGGGTGCGGCGCGGCATTCGTTCGATCCGGAGCGGGCGCCGCAGGTCTTCGGTCAGCGTGTACCACTGCGGCCCTCAGCGGGAATGCCCGACGATTCCGGCGGTGCAGCGGGTTCCCCCGCTGATCAGTTGCGGTTCTGGGCACGGCCGGACGGTACCGGAGTAGTGCTGATCGACCCGGTCGATACCGCGGTGACGTCCGAGGAGCAGGCGGACGAATCCGGGCAGGTGTTCGCCGAGACGCGTTCGGCCGCACAGATAGTCGAGGATCGGCTACACGTCGGCTGGATCGGCGGCCCGCTGGTCGACACACTGCTGGACGACTTCCGTACCGACGGCGCCCTGACCATTACGCGCTCGCGAGACACTGCGGGCCGCCCGGTGACCAGGGTGGTCGCTCCCGGCGGCGGCGCGTGGTTCGAACTGCGCGGCCGGGCCGATGCCCCGGCCGGATTCGATGGTGACCTGGTCCTGCACCTTCCCATCGGCCCGAACACCTCCCCTCGAATCGTGCGGGAACGGATGTTCGGCCTACTCGTCAGGATCTGGGGCGACATCGATCCCGCCGACGTCGCCGGGGCAGCGGTCGCACTGTCGGTGCGCCGACTCGTCGAGTCCGCATCCGCGCTCGGTGTCGTGCGGGTCGCGCTGGGCACGGACGACTCCGGAATCGGTCTGTGCCGGATCGAGACCCAGGGCATCGCGGGCGAGACGCCCTTCGTCTTCCAACTGCGCCGACGGTACGACCTGCTCGCTCCGGAAGGTCCCCAGCCGCAGTTGTCCCTGGAGATCGAAACGCCCGTCGGGCCGGACGCCACCGACGCGGATGCGGCGGCCCTGTTGCGAGAACTGACGACGACGTTCCGAACACTGTGGCACGGCCGCGAATTCGCCTCCGCGATGATCGCGGCACCCGGCATGGTCGCGCAGGCACCCGGTGGTGACCGGCGAGTCGCTGCCCGGATGACCGTCACCGGCTCCAGCGGTCGATTCCGATCGCAGGTCGTGGTCCCCGTGCCGGACAGCGGCTCTACGCACCCGGAATCCCTTCTGGCGCAGCATGACATCGATGTGCGCACCGCGCCGATCGGTGCCGGCTCCGGCGTGGTCGTGCGCTGGAATCATCGGGACGGCACGATTGCCACGACCGGAACGAGCGACGATGTGCTCGACGCCGCCGGGCAGCCGGTCGCGTACATGGACCGGCGAGAGATTCCGATCTTCGGAGTCATCCCACCGGACGCGAATTGGGAGACCGTGCAGCGGGCGCTCGCGGACATGATGCGGTACTGGCCGGATGCGCAGGAGCGCGCGAACGCCGAGGCTGTCGCGCGGGAGCTGTCCCGGTATGCGTTCGACCACGGCACCGGACCGCTGGTGATCACCACGGTCGGTCTGGGCGGTCACTGGGCGGTCCGGATGCAGATGGATGTGCGCGATGCCAGCGTGCCGATCTTGCCCACCACCTACGCGTATCCCACGTCCTGGCATCTGCGTGACGGCTCGGTCACCGTGGTGCTGGCGAGCGGTTCCGCGCAGTTGGCTCGCATGCTGTCGGGACATGCTCCCGCCGCACCGCAGGACCAGGCGGCGCTGCCTGCCACGGAGGCACATCGCGGTGGCCGGGGATTGTTGCCGGAGAACTCGATACCCGCGTTCGCCTACTCGATCGAGACCGGTGTGGACGCGATCGAACTGGACGGCCAGACCACTGCCGACAACGTGATCGTGGTGACGCACGGACTCGATCCTGGCTGGACTCGTGACACCCGGCCCGTCGTCCCCGGCGACCCGATGTTCCCGTACGTCGGCAAGAAGGTCTCGGATCTGACGTGGGCACAGATCCAGACGATCGACATCGGCGTGGGAAACCCGAAATTTCCCGGGCAGCAGGCCATCCCCGGAACTACGATGCCGTCGCTCGAGCAGGCGTGCATTCTGGTCGCGGGTTCCGGTCGCCCGATGACGGTGGCCTACGAGGCGAAGGTCGATCCGTCGTTCAGCGAGGAGCAGGTACGCGCTCACGTCGTCGCGGTCATCGAAATCATGACGCGGCACGGGATCTCGTACTCGCTGCGCAGCTTCGACTGGCGGGTGCTGCGGTATGCTCGGGAGCTCGTACCGGACGTGGACCGTATCGCGCTGACCAGCGCGGCGCACACGACCGACGACTGGATGGGGCGCGGCCGGGGATTGTCCCGGCTGGCCCGGGCGCGGGCGATGGCCGCGCAGGCCGGTGGCAGGCCGCGCACTCCCGGGGCCGATCTCCCGGCTCGGGCGAGACAGGCCGGTGCGACGGCTATCGCGCCCCACCACACGATGGTGACGGCGGAGCTCATGCGCCAGGCCGCGGCCGCCGGGCTGCCGGTCATGCCGTGGACGGTCAACGACGACGCGGACATGCGGCGAATGATCGACCTCGGGGTGGCGGCGATCTGCACCGACTATCCGGACCGGCTGCAGGCGTTGCTCACCGAATACCGCGACCGCACACCGGATACCCCCTGGGCGGAGGCCGAGCAGGAGCTGCTGTCCCACGGTGCGGTAACCGGTGAGCAGCGCTTCGGCCTGCACCACACCTATCGAATCACGTTCGAGGACGGGACGATCGGGGCGTACACGCCGTCCGGAGCCACGTCGTCCGCGGCCGGCGCACAGCTTCGTGAGCCGCCCTCGGGCAGCGCGGCCCGGGCGGTCTTCGTCTACCGGCTGGCCACGCGGCTGGGCGTCGGGTTGATTCCACCGACCGCGCTGTGGACCGGATCACGCGGGCCGGGGGTGCTGTCCCTGGTCCATCCCGATGCCGAGCAGGGTCGGGCGGCCCGTGACTACCGCGGAGCCGACAGGTTCACCGCGGGCGTATTCCAGTTCGTCATCGGCGAGACCGACGGCCACCCCGAGGATGTACTGACTCGGCGTCGACGGCCACTGCTGGTCGACAACAAGAACACTCTGCCTCTGGGGCCGGAATCGTTCGCGCCCGAAGGGTTCACCTCCGATATTCGGTCGCCGTTCGTCGATTCGATTGTCGGCGTTCGTATCCCGCGCTCGGTGCTGCGTCTGTTCGACGCGCTCACGCCGGAGTTCATCCTGGCGACCGGCGCGCGGCTCGGCGTGGAACCGGAGGCGCTGAGCCACCTGATCCGGCGGCTGAGCGAGGTACGGGCCACCGGCCGAATCACGCCGGGGATGCTCGCGACGGCATTGAGCGGGCAGCCGGTGGCGCCGGAGGTCCCCGCGCCGTCCGCCACCCGGGGTGAGCCGAGTGATGCGCCTGCCACAGCGTCGGCGACCCTGCTCGAGCGCGATCCCCAGACCGATCGGATCCTGGATCCCGGATCCGCCTCCGCCGACCAGGAGTCGGCCCAGCGGGCTCTGGACATCCTGCAGGGCGATCCGGAATCCGATGCCGCGCAACCGGATAGCCCTCGTACCGAGGCGCTCGAGGTATATCGACGCTGGAATATGGTGCTGCGCGAGCAGGAACAGCTGGACCGCGCGCTGATCCGATCCCTGCTGTTGCTGTTTCCACAGCATCTGGCGGACTCCGATATCCCCGACCTCGTCGTGCGGTCCGAGGCGATCGAGCTGCGGATCGAACGCGGCCTCGCCGAACAGCTCACCCGTCCCGGTGCGCGGTTCGGCCCGCTGCGCGGACGGCAGCTGGTCGAGTTGATCTATCTGCGCAACGGTGCGCTGCGGGCGCGGCAGCTGGCCCGGATCGGGCATCCGCGGGCGCCGGAGGTTCAGGTCGTCGTCTGGGCGGCCGATCTCGAGTCGGTGAGCGGAATCCGAAGGGTCGCCTACATTTTCGGTGATCCGGCCACCGCGACCGAGGTGGACTGGCACTTCTTCGGCGGCAGAGGTGGCTGGGGGTCGCTCGACACATATCTGAGCCGCACGCGCAATCGGCATGTGGCCATGCAGCGCAGGGATCCGGATCGGCGGGCGATCTCCGTCGCCTGGGTGTACCAGACACGTTCCGTCGGTCCGGGCAACGCGCGGCAGGCGTTGCGGATGCTGGTGCGGGACGTGGAACGATTCGCCGCGACCGAGGCCGCGATTCGCGGACCGGCCGGTGCGGTGTCGCGGAATAATCTTGTGCTGCATCGCATCAGCCCGCTGACCGCCGCGGAGGTCGAAGAGAGCGGGCCGGTCGCTGCGGAATTCGGCGCGATCGTCCCCTACGGCGGCTCGCGTCGTCGCGTCCGTGAGCGGGCCGCCGCGCTCGGCGCCGGTGTGGCGGCGCGAGTGTCGCGCGGTCCGGGCCTCGTCGTCCCGCCGCAGACGGCGATCGGCAGTGCGGCCCCATCCGTCGGCTCCGCGATTCGTGCGCCCGGGAGCGATACCTCCGGACTCGCGGACCGCGAGCCCGAGGATCCGGATCCGTTGCCGCGTGATCCGCGGACCGGGATGCCTATCCCCGCACCGGTCGACGATCGGAACCGCGCACTCGCGCGGGAGGTGGCCGCCGGCTGGCCGCCGACCGCGGCCCGGCCGACCGGAACGGTCGAAACCCGTGCGCAGGTCCGGGTTCGGGTGTTCGCCGCCGCCGAATACTGGCATTCCCTGGACAAGGCTCATCGGACCGCCGCGCTGTGGGTCGTTCCGGACCTGGTCGTTCTCCTCGGGGCTGCCGCGCCCGCGGTGGTCGACGACGCCTGGAGGCTGATCATCGTGGAGCGTATGCGGATATTGCGCGAACGGCGGACGCTGGACGCCGACGAGCTGACCGAGCTGCGCAATCACGAGACCACACAGCAGGCACTGGCCCAGATCGACGAGATGGCCATCGCGGTCCATCCGGCCGTGCCCGTTCCGACGAGGTATCTGATCGACTACGACCCGAACGCGTACGGCGGCAAGGGGAAAGCCGTCATCGTGTTCCGGACGCCGGGACAGGCTAGGCCGAGCCGACGACCCGAATCGGTGTCCGTCTATGTGCCGGGGGTGGGGACAAACCTGGAAAAGCTCATGGAGAAGGCCGAATTCGCCAGAAATCAATACGAATCGACCATGGTCGGCGCCGACGACGACTTCGCGACGGCGTCGATCGCCTGGCTGGGCTATGACGCGCCGGGCACCATGAAGGAGGGAACCGACTGGCGGCGGGCGAGAGCGGGCGCGGACCGGCTGCGGACCTTCCTGTTCGAATATCAAGCGGCGCAGGAGTTCCAGGCCTCTCGCGCACAGGCCGCCGCAGCGCACATCCACCTGATCGGCCACAGTTACGGGTCGACCACCGCGAGTTTCAGCGGCCTCGGGGGAGCCTGGGAGGGCGCGGTCACGACCTTCACGATCCTCGGCAGTCCGGGGGCCGCGGCGGCTCGCCATGCCGGCGACTATCGCCTTCCGCCGGGACGTGTTTTCGCGGGCGGGGATTGGCGGGACAAGGTCACCTGGTGGAGTGCGAAGCTGCCCGGGCAACCGGGGCACACGATGCATTCGGCCGCGGTCGGTGTCGGAGCGCTTCTGTTGGCGGGTGTTGCCCGAGGAAGTCTCGGCCGCGATCCGCTCGGCGCGGATTTCGGCGCCATCCGCATTCGTGCGGGATTCTCCGCCGATTACGGCACGCCCGCGGAGATCCACCGAGGTTATCTGCGATTCGCCGATTCGAATACCCGCACTCCGACCGAATCGCTGGCCAATACCGGTCGCATCGCCCGCGAGGAATACGACGCGGTGACCATCGAGGAGCATCGTCCGTCGTCGGCTCGGTGGTCGCAGCGTATCGATGCCTGGCGCGCCGGGGATCCGGCCCAGCGGCGCGAGGTGCTGATCGATGACGACACCAGCGGTTACGACCCGCCCGAGGTCGCCGGCGACCTGGCCCACGACCCGCGGTTCCCGTGGCTGCCGAACCCGGCCCCCGCGACGGATGCGGATCGCCGAACGGCCCAGGCGGCCTTGGCCAAACGCGTCCGCTTCGGCTTGCGTGCCACGTTCGAGGACATCCTGCACACCGATTCCGGCACGCGGGCGGATATTCGGGCGAAGGCGATCGGAAATGCGCTGTGGTGGGCGGCCCTCACACCGCGCGAGATGCTCGTTCTGGTCAAGGCGGGTGCGTACTACATCGCCAATGGGCCGGGCATCGCCATCACCGCTCCCCAGTGGACGGATTTCGCCGCCCGATGGCATCTGCAGGAGACTCTCGCGCAGCTGCAAGCGCGAATTGCGCCGGGCCCGCAGGAGATTCGCGGCCTGGCCCCCGACGAGCGCATCCTGTTGCGGTCGCTGCTGCGCACACGCGGTGATCTGCGGCGAGCCGCCGCGGTGCATCCGAGTGTGCCCACGCCCGCGGTCTTCATCCTGGCCTACGACCCACGGGCGTTCGGCGGCCACGGCCGCCTGGTGATGGCCCTCGGCGACCCCCGCAAGGCGAAGGTGCGCGGCCGGTTCGTGCCGGGGGTCAAATCGGATGTGCAGCGGGTGTCGTTCGTCTGGATCGGGATGCGCAATCTCTACGAGATGGCGGTGAAAGCCGGCCGCCGACCGGAGGAATTCTTGTGCGTGGCATGGTACGGCTACGAAACGCCGGGCGCCCCGGGCAGGTCGCTCCGGGAGTTCGCCGCGACCACTCTCACACCCGGGTTCGCGCTCGCCGGCGCGAGGCTGCTGAGCCGGGATGTACTGGCGGACAACGCTGCCTGGTTACTCGATCCCGAGGGCGCGGACGCGGCGGTCACGCGGGTGAACGTCGCGCACAGCTACGGATCGACCACGCACGGCCACGCGGCCGCCGGCGGGGCGCTGGCCCGTGAATTCGATTATCTCGTTCTGATCGGGTCACCGGGCATCCCGGCCGCCAATGCCGCCGCATTCGGCATACCCGCCGATCATGTTCTGGTCGGCGCGTTCCCGAACGACCCGGTGACGATCGCGGGCGCCGACGAGCCGGGTAAACAGACCCGATGGCCGCATTCGCGGGTGGGGAGGGTGGCACGCCGGCCTCGGGCCCAATATCCCCAGGAGGGGCCCTGGGGACTCGGTATGGACCCGACGCACGAATCATGGGGCGCCCGCCTGTTCGCCACGGATACCCCGCGCGCCCCGGGTGTTGAATTCCCCTCGCACAGAGAGTATCTCGCATTCGACGGCTGGTACGGCGTCGACAGCAGGGAGCCGACGCTGTCGCTGTGGAACATCGCGCTGCTGTTCGCCGGGCGCCCGGACGACATCTCGGAGGCCCCGCACCGTACCGGCGTCGACGACCATGGCGCCCATGTGCTGCTGGATCTTTCCAGACAGGCGCGCCACGGGTTCCGCCGGTCCGAGCGGTGGCCGGACGATCCCCAGCGCGGCCATACGGTCGTGCCCTCGGGTGCGCTCGGTCCGGGCGACACCGTCGCCGCGCCGGGATCCGCGTTGCGCGCCGCGGCGGTCGGGGCGGTCGGCGAGCTTCTCTCGGCGCTGGGCTCGACCGACGCTGGGCTCGAGGACATTCGAGCGCTCGCGGGCGACCTCGTCGACGGTTCGGCCGACTTCTCCGATGGTGATGTGGTGTTCTTCGCACAGGCCAAGCCGTCCGGAATCATCGGCGGGCGGCGGCTGGAGCTGGGGGTCGGCATCGGACCCGCGCATGGATCCGGCGGGCCCGGATCGGCAGGGGATGACGGTTCGTCCGGAGGGGATACGGGCACCGATCCGGGCGGGCCCGATGCCGATTCGGCGCAGCAGGTCGAGCCCGGTCGGTCGGGCGAGGCGGACGGCGAACTGCCGGATGATGCGGATGTCGTTGCGTCCCAGCAGGTCGAGCCCGGTCGGTCGGAGCATACGGACGGCGGGCTTTCGGGTGATGCGGATGTCGTTGCGGCGAAAGAGGTCGAGTCAGGGGAGGCGGACGGGGAGCTGTCGGGTGATGCGGATGTCGTGGAGTCCGAAGAGCTCGATCCGGAGCAGTCCGACGGCGAGCCGTCGGGGCAGACCGGTCTCGAGTCGTCCGAGGACGCCGACGCATTCAGCGGCGGCGATACGACGGACGACCATTCGGGTGAGCATCCCTCCGCCGACCCATCCTGGCACCGGACGATCCTCCCGGCGAATCGGCACGTGAATGATATCGATCGGGGGCGTGCGGTGCGGTTGTGGACGTGGGTGTACATCGACACCCCCGGCCGATGGCCGACACTCAGCGCCGCCGACGTCGATCTGCTCGTTCACGCTGTCCCCGAACGGATCTGCGGCAACGTCCACGTTCCGCCTGACATGCGCCGGATGGCATATCTGCTGATGCTGGCGCGTGCGCTGGAGGACCTCGAGCGGCTCGGTGAGGCCGACCTCGACACGTTCGAGCAGGAGGATCGCCTGGAGGATCTCGGGACCCGCGGCCTGCCGACGCTGGCCGGGGCTCTGGAGATCGCCGACGGCTTCGCGGGGACCATGTCGTTCTATCCGGAGGTGGTGGTGCTGTCGCTGGATGTCCCGGTGGACGGGCCCTCGCGTCGCGCGTCGATCATCGGATTCGGTGCGGTATCCGCGCGTCCCATGCGTCCCGGAGATCAGCTGATCGTTCACGTGTTCGGGAAAGAACCAGGCAGGCGCAACGCGGCTCAGCAGACACATGCGGCGCGCATGGGCGTGGGCATCTCGGGAGTCGATCCGATGGACGCCGTGGCGCGTATCGCCGACTATCACCGGACGGCGGCCGCGGAGTCGTGGAACCTCGGACTCTCGGCGCGTTCGGGCCCGACGCGGCGGCCGGAACCGGATCACCAGGTCATATCGGTGCTGTGGCACGCGCCGGGCATTGCGCCGGACCAGGCGCACAGGTCGTTGGCATCGGATCTGGTGTCGATGGTCGGGGCGTTGTCCGGCTCCTCCGCGGTGTCCGAGGGGGAAATCCCGGAGGTGATACTCCTCGTGCACGGACCGGCCGTCCCCACTGCCATGCGTGCCGGCGCGCGGGCACAGCGGGCGGGCATCACGGTGCGAATAGCGCCGGCCGGTCCGCAACCGCTGCCGGCGCTGCTGTCCCAGCCGACCCGGAATCCGGCTGCGGCCACGCGAACGTGGTTGCGTCTCCTGCGGGAGGTCACGGGCGGTATGCGCGCCGACCAACTCGGCGGTACGGACTTCGTCGGGTTCCGCGCGGCGCACACGGCTCGCCGGTGGGGAGCCCTGGATCCGGCGGATCGGGAGGAGATCACGTGGGGCGCCCCCGCATCGGTGGTCGCCTCCGCGGGCGTCGATGCGCAGGCACGCGATGTGGCCTATCGCGTATCGCTGGAGTATGAAAGGGACCGGCTGCGGGTGGTACAGGCGACAATTGGCCTGTCGGGCGAGCAGCAGGGGACGCTCGTCCTGCTGGAGTTGCGTACCGCGCTGGTCGAGGTCGTCGAAGGGGTGGCCGCCGGGCTGCCGGGGCATCCGAAGGCGTTGGTGGCGTCGCGGGATCCGGTCGCGCACCCGGAACGTGGGCTGCCCATGGTTATGTTCGGCGACGTCGACTTCGTGGATAGCTGGGTGGTCTTCGTCGGTAGCTCGGCCTCGGTGCGCGACGGGATAGCGATGGCGGCGGAACGGTACAGCGCCGAACCGGACGACGAAGCCGAACCGGCCGGCGACGGGGAATCCCATCTGGCGACGATTGCCTGGTCCATACCGGACGGGATGGTCGCTTCCGAGGCGATGCGGTGCCTGGTCGGCGATCTGGCCGGTCTGGCGATGGCGCGAGCCACCGAGGACGACCCGTTCGCCGAAGGCGCGATGCCGGAAATACGGCTCGTCGTCGACGGCAGTGCGGCGCCCATCGCATCGGAAATTCGCGCGGACACGTGGTTGTCCGACCATGCCACGATCGCCGGTTACCGGGAACCGCCGGACGGCGAATTACGCCGCAGATGCCTGGAATTCATCCGGCGCGTGGCCGAAGATCTGGATATTCCCCCCGGGCACCTCGACGGCGGCGCGACCGTTCGTGAGCTCGATGCCGCACTGCCGACCGCGGAAGTCCCGAGGGCCTATCCGTTCGTTCCGGTCGCGCTGCCCACCGGCGCCGAATCGGAGGGGTTTCTCAACGTGCTCGGCACCGTCTTCGACGATATGGTGCCGGACGGGACCGCCGCCGACACGGTCGTACTCGTCACCCATCGCGCGGGCGACACGCGAAATCACATCACGGCCCTCACCGTTGTCGACGATCACCTGTTCATCGCCGATGGTGGCCGGCGCGGCGGCATGTTCACGTATGCGCAGTACTGGGAGGCCACGTCCCCGAGTGAGTTGACCGAACCGCCCGTCATTCTCGTGCTCGCCCGCTACTACCTCGACGGACGACCTGTCGAGGTCCCCGAGCAGAGCCGGGCGCAGGTCGATCCCGAACTGCTCGAGCGTGTGCGCGACTACCTCATCGAAGGAGATTCCTGGGCCGGGGGGCATCCTGCGAGTGACCACCTCGGACGGTCGGTGCGCTGGGACCCGGATACGGGTGCGGTGACCGTGACGGGTAGCTCGGGCACGATCGGGGGCGGTTCCCCGGACTCGGTCGCATGGGTCGAATCGGCCGAGATACCGATCGATCGAGGGCTCGGCCAGGGCGCGGCGGCGGCCGATTCCACGAACTTCACCCGGACGGTCCTGATACCGATCGAGTCCGAACTGCGCTCCGCGATCCTGTACTGCGTCTGGGAGCTGGTCGAATACGCACACCTCTACGGGGCCGGGCCCCTGGTGCACACCGCCCTGAGACTCGACCATCCCCGATCCGGGCCGCAGCGGGCATTCGCCTTGCGGCTGAGCGATTTCGGCGGCGACATGACGCGTGCACGCGAGATCATCCTCATCTCACAGGCCGAGGTACGGCTGCACAACGGGACGCTGTATGTGGTCGTCGCGGACTCGCCGGAGGCTGCGCGGATCCTGCTGCCGGTCGAGGCCGCCCCGGGCGAGGTGGGCACGAATGAGCCGCACCCCATGGTGCCCGCCGTCGGGCAGGCGATGGATGATCTGCTGCACGCATCGGGTCGGCGTGACGAGGGCGAGATCGTCCGGCTGTGCACCGTCGCAACCGAATTGGTCGGGTCGGTGTCGCGCCGCTTCCCCGGAGCCGTCGTACTCGACGCACAGGCATTGCCCGCGACTGCGAACGGTACGGGCTCGATGCGGCTGGGTGTTCGCGTCGAAAGTGGCAGCACCGCTGGTGATTCCGCGCTCGGCTCGGCGGTGGGAGGCAATTACACGGGCGCGGCGCAGGAACGGCTGGCGCGGTATCTGGATTCGGTAGGCGCCGACGGCAGCCGGATCGATGTGCTGCCGCCGCCCGGTCCGGCCGGATACGACTGGACGGTGGTCGCCCGGGCGAACCGGATGAGTCCGGAGGACTTCGCGACGTTCGAGCAGGTGCTGGCATCGCTGTGGGAGCAGCGCAGCGCCTCGGGGCGCCGAGGTGGGGCGGCGATGGTGCACATGGAGTTCGAGTCGCTGGGGCTGGCGAACATGATCGAGGTCGAGATCCGTGAACAGGACGGCGATTTCGCCGCCGCGCGGGCGGCGGCGATGTGGCGCCTGCGGGAGAGCTACCCCGATGATCCATTGTTCGCCGGTCCCGGGTGGTTCGTGGTGAGTGGGGTCTGGGCGTATGTCGTGGACGCCGAGGGCGCTGCGCGGCATTCGTTCGACCCGGAACGGGAGGAACCGGTGTCGTTCGGTTTCACGCCGATGTGGCCCAGCTCGTAAAGGAAAGGCGGGTGGCAGATTTGGTGAATTCCCAAGGCCCCGGGTCGTGGGACGGTCTGCAGAAGGCGGACGGTGCCCTGTACGACGCCGCCGGGTACGGCAACGAGATGATCGGCCAGGTGCTCGCGGTCCGGAAATCCGCGGGAGGTATGAAGTCGCTGCCCGCGTTCACGGCTCTGCAATCGGGCTCGCAGCTCATCGCCCAGCTGAACAAGCCGCTGCCGCAACTGGACCAGCAGCTCGGCAAGCATCATTCGATGCTGGCCGAGATGGTGCAGAAATTCATCGCCGCGGGTAAGGCGTACGACCACGCCGATCAGGCGTCCCGGGAGCTGTTCGACAAACTCGCGGTGACGAGCTCGGCAGGGTCGCTCACCGGTGCGGCGCCGAAGGCACAGGGGGCGTCGGGTGTGGAGGCGGTGAACTCGTCATGGCAGGCATGGAACAGCCCTACGATCGTGAACGTCGGAGATTACGACGGGTTCAATGGGTTCGATTCCCTTGTACTTCCCCCGCCGGCATATGAGCCGACGCTGAAGCAGTCTTCGGTACCCAGCGACGTCTCGCACTATCAGGGCGCGCGCCAAGAACCTCTGCAGATGGGCCTGGCCGAAGTACAGGCGGAGAATCCCTACAGCCTGAGCTGGAACACTTTGTACGAGGTCGGGCAATCCATCGAGAGGATCGTGGAACCGCTTCGAAATCAATCGGCGATGTGGCGGTACCTGGCCGGGGAATTGGAGAATGCGGGGAGTCGGCTGACCAGTCAGGTGAAGGCATTGGGCAGCTCGGGGCGATGGGTGGCCTCCGGTGCGACGGCGGCGCTCACCGCCACCGGGAAATACGGCAACGAGGTGAGCCAGCTGAGCTCGGCCATGCGAACGATCGGGGACAACCAGAATTACACGGCCGGATTCCTGAACGAGGTGCTGGGTTATATGCCCGCGACACCGAATCCGCCGCAGGCCACCGGTAGTTCGAGCGCCACCAGTATGGCCGCGGCGCAGACGGCCGAGCTCGAACTGCGGACCGCCCAGGAAGCGATGGCGAATATCTATGTGCCAGGGGTGAAGACCGCGTCCTCGGACATTCCGGCGATACCGACTTTGGTCAACCCGATGCCGGCGACCACGTCGCCGGGTACCACCGCGAAGAAGAGTTCCCCCACCAGCGGATCCACCGGGACACCTTCGGTGGGCGGTGGTTCCGGCGGCGTGTCCACCAACGGAACCATCACGCCAGTCGTGTCGACGGCCGGACTCACCCCTGGCAGTACGACCACCGGGAACGGTGTGTCGACCGGCACGGGTACTGCGACTTCTTCCGGCTCCGGGTCCGGAACCGATACGTCGGGGACCGGGACGTCCACGGGTACCGGGGCCGATACATC
>NZ_JAGPOX010000195.1 GCF_019038435.1 Nocardia alni | reverse complement strand
GGACCCGAGGGGGGCTCGGAGGTCTCCGCGGTCGGCATGATCGTCGTCGCGGAGTCGGGTTCCTGCGAGGGCAGGGAGTCGCGGGAGATCTTCTCGGTCGGACCACCGGGGGCCTGGGAGGACGCCGCGGGCCGGATGAACTCGGTCGCACCACCGGGAGCCTGCGGGGACGCCGCGGGGCGGACGAACTCGGTCGGACCACCAGCCGCCGGGGCGCCCGACGCGCCGCGCGGAATGAATTCCGTGGGGCCGCCCGGGGCCTGCGGGTTCGTGCCGCGCGCTCCCGGGGGAATCATCATCGTCGGGCCGTCCTGCGGCGCGGGGTTGGGGCCGCGCGGCGGGACGTTCTCGATCGGACCCTGGGGATTCGCCGCGCCGCGCAGAGGCGGCGGACGCCTGTCGCCCGGATTGTTCGGAATCTGAGGGTTCACGATGCGCGGCGGCAGCTTCTCGTTGGAGAAACCGGGGGTTTGCGGACGAGAGGCCGGAATCCTCTCCGTGGGGCCATTGGGATCGAGCGGGGTCGCACCGCGCGCGGGCGGCGGAACCCTGTCCGCCGGGCCGCCGGGCGCCTTCGGGGGCATCGAACCTCGCAGCGACGGCGGGACCATGATGGTCGGGCCGGCACCCTGTCCGGCCGGACGACCTTGGGCGGCAAAGGGTTTGGTCGCCGAGTCGGGACTGCCCGGGTCGGTGCGTGGAGTGGGCCTATCGCCGCCGTTGCCCGGGGCGGGGGCCTTCGGGGCAGGCGTGGACGACGCGGCGGGCTTGTTGCCCGTGTCGGGCTGAGCGGCAGCGTCGTTGGTATCGGCGGGATTCGGTTCTGTCACGGTGTTCTGTTCGTCCTTACCGGACGCCGTGTTAGCGGCGGGCGGTATATCTCCATCGGGTCGGTGTGGGCCGCGGGGCGTACTACCGGATTCATCGGGCTCGTACTTTCGACTCATCCTCGCCCCACCCGGGCCAGTATTCCATGTCCCCATCGGGCTCCACACGCCCGCATCCCCGGCCGGTGGGTGATGCGGGCGCGGCCGCTACGACATACCTGCATATCTCGATCTTGCCGGAGAACCTCGAAAACGCCACCTACCCAAAGCAATCGCACAGCGGACTGACACGTCCGGCACAGCCGCGCGAGGCAACGGCCGACCGGAACTTCTCCATGTCGTGGCGCTGTGCCGGACACGTGTGCTGTGGCGCACGTCATCCCCTGGCGGTCCTGGAGAGGAAGCGTCAAGAGGGGATGGCACGCGTCACGGTTCGGGGGCGAGCACCTCGCCGGTGCCTGCGGCGCGGACCAGTATCGCCTCGACCGGGCAGGACTCCGCGGCGTCGCGGACGTCCTCCTGCGGGTCGACGACCTCGGTGATCGGGCGTGATCGGTTGTCGTCGAGGGTGAAGTACGCCGAGGCCATCGCGGCGCACATGCCCGAGCCGATGCAGGTGTCGCGGTCGACCGAGATCCGCCACTGCTGTCCGGTCGTCTGTTCGGTCATCGAAGGATCCTCACCTACCAGCTCACCGGTAGGGACTTCGGGCCGCGCACCAGCATGCCGGTCTTCCACGGGACCTCGTCCGCGGGGACGGCCAGCGTGAGGTTCGGGAACCGGTGTAGCAGCGATCCGAGCGCCACCTGCAATTCGATCCGGGCCAGCTGTGCGCCCAGGCAGTGGTGCACCCCGTGCCCGAAGGCGACATGCGGATTGTGCGCCCGGGTCAGATCCAGCTCGGCGGGACTGTGGAATACCGACTCGTCGCGATTGGCGGACCCTACCTGGACGAACACCGCGTCACCGGCACGCACGACGGTCCCGGCGATCTCGAGATCCTCGGTGGCCATACGCGGGAAGCTGGCGCCCGCCCCGAGCTGCACGAATCGCAGCAACTCCTCGACCGCGGCGGGTACCAGTTCGGGGTCGGCGCGCAGTTGCCGCCACTGGTCGGGGTGGGTGAGCAGCAGGTAGGTGAAGTTCGCGATCTGGTTGGCCGTCGTCTCGTGGCCGGCGATGAGTATGGTGACGCCCAGCTGGACCAGCTCCTGCTCGCTGAGCCGATCGTCGTTGTCGCGGGCGGCGACCAGGGCGCTCATCAGATCGTCGGCGTTCTCGGGGGATTCGCCCCGCGCCGCGGCGGCGCGACGTTCGGCGACCACCTCGGCCAGATACTTCTCGAGTTCGATGCGGGCCGCGGCGATCTCCTCGAGCGTGTGCGAGGTGGTCGACAGGACGACGTCGGAGAAATCCCGGAATCGGTACTCGGCCGGCGGCACTCCGAGCATTTCGCAGATGACCGTAACCGGCAGTGGCAGAGCGAGTTTGGTCACCAGATCGGCAGGCGGTCCGGCCTGCTCGATCGCGTCGAGGCGTTCGTCCACGATCTGCTGGGCACGCGGGCGCAACTGCTCGACCCGGCGGCTGGTGAAGGCCTTGGCGACCAGTTTGCGCAGGCGGCTGTGCTCGGGCGGATCCATGCTCAGCAGGCTGTCGGCGCGTGCGGTCTGGGGGGCGCCGCGCGGGATGTCCTCGCGGCCCACGGTCGCCGCGCGGCTGAATCGGGGATCGCCCAAGACGAATTTGATGTCCTCGTACCGGGTGACCAGCCAGGCGTCGCCGCCGTAGGGGAGCCGGACACGGCTGAGGGGTTCCTCGCGGCGCAGCTGCTCGTACAGCGGATTGATCTCCATTCGCACGGGCTCGCCGCCGAAAGGAAAGTGGCGGATCTCGGATTCGACGGTCATGCCTGCCTCGCTTCGCACACTCAGGGCAGCTCGTATCCCCTTGCCGAGCGGGGTTTCGAGCGATGTAAGCGATTGCTTACAAGTCTCATCCTAGAAGTGTCGAAGTGCCCCGTCAACGGATGAATGCCGTTATGACGGTGGGAATTTCAGATCCGTCCGCTCGAGCAGCACCTGCGCCGCGCGCAGCACAAGATCGGCAACCGCGACCGGATCGGCCCCGACCAGCGGATCGCGCTTGTGCACCGAGCGCATCAAACCGATGCCCATCACCCATGCCAGCACCAATTCCGCGCGCAATTCGGCGTCGGGTGCGTCGGTGAGGCCGCTCAGCACGCGCTGATATTCCTCGCCCAGCGTCGCGCGCAACGCCTCGGAACCCTCGTCCCCGCTCGTGCGTAACGCGGCCTGAAGCCAATATCCTTGTGCCGGGGGAATTTCCGGTTGTAGCGAGCGTTCGAGCAGGCGGCCCAGGAGTTCGGCGGCCGGTCCCCCGGTGAGCAGTTGGTGGCTGCGGTCGGTGAGTGCGGCCCGGAACAGCTCGTCCTTGCTGCCGAAGTAGCGGAACAGTAGCGCCTGGTTGACTCCGGCGCGCGAGGCGATGTCGCGCACCGTGGCGCGTTCGAATCCGCGCTCGGCGAACAGTTCCTGCGCCGCGGCCAGCAATGCCGCGCGTGTGGCCGCGGAATCCCGTCGGCGTCCGGCCGATTCGGTCTCGGCCGGTTCCATGTCCTGGGACATACACCCTCCAGGTTCGTCGTGCCAGCAGCGTACGGTGCGGGGTCGAGTGTGATCGCCGGGCGCTCGGTGATCGGTGTGGCCACAGCCATCGTCGAGCGCTCGGCCCGCTCGCGTATCACCTGCCTCGCTATCGGGCCGCGCGGGTGGGCGGCGCCGAAACGCTTGTGGCGGTGAGGTGTCCGGGCGGACCGCGGGCGCGTGCGGTGCGGCGTGCTGACCGCGGTGGTGGTGATCGCGCAGACCCCTGTGTAGACCATCGTTTGTGCCACAGCCGGCCGCCGGGCTCCGTATTGTGGTGTAGCGTCCGAGAGCGTTGGCCGGGTGCTCGTATCGGACATGGTCGCGATTCGATCTGGTCATCGCCGGGGAAACGCGGGCGTGCATCCGATCGGGTAGTCGTCGGGGGTACTGCCCTGGACGATCGCATTCGGGATCCGGACTCGCGTCGGAGGATACGGCCGCTCGGGCCCGAGGAGACTCGGGAGGGCCTGAGTGCCGACGCGTACATTCGGTCGGATGAGCGCAGTGATCTCCGTCGTCGTGATGCCCGAACCCGAGGCGCCGCTGCAGGTGCGCCGGACTCCGCTGCCCGAGGTCGAGCCGGGCGGGGTGCTGCTGCGGACGCTGGGCAGTGAGGTGTGCGGCACCGATGTACATCTGTGGCATGGTCAGTTGTCCGGGGTGCCGTATCCGATCACGCCGGGGCATGTCAGCGCCGGAGAGGTCGCGGCGATCGGGCCGGGTGAGGCGCCCCGGGATGTAAACGGTGTGCCGGTGCGGGTCGGCCAGGTCGTCACGTTTCTGGATGTCTACGGTACCTGCGGGCGCTGCTGGTACTGCACGGTCGCGCATGCCAGTACGCGCTGCCCGCGGCGCAAGGTGTACGGGGTGACGATGTGCGCCGACGACGGATTGTTCGGCGGCTGGGGCGAATACATCTACCTCGCGCCGGGTGTGCACATCGTACCGCTGCCCGAGGAACTGGACTGGCGCGCGTTCCTGGCCGGCGGCTGCGGCATGCCCACGGCCCTGCACGCGGTCACCCTCGGCGAGATCGGCTTCGGGGATACCGTCGTGGTGCAGGGTGCGGGGCCGGTCGGGTTGTGCGCGGCGGTGCTGGCGCAACTACGCGGCGCGGGCCGGGTGATCGTGATCGGCGGGCCGCGGGTGCGCCTGGACGCGGCACGCCGTTTCGGTGTGGACACGGTCATCGATATCGGCGACAGCATCGCCGAGGATCGGATCGAGCGGGTGCGGGCGCTGACCGGCGGCAGGGGAGCGGATGTGACCATCGAGGCGACCGGCGTCCCCGGCGCGGTGCCCGAGGGGATGCGGCTGACCCGGGACGCGGGCCGGTACGTCGTGGTGGGCCAGTACACCGATGGCGGCGACACCTCGTTCAATCCGCACCTGGATCTGAACCGCAAGCACCTGGACGTGCGGGGATGCTGGGGCAGCGACGCCGGGCACGTGTGGCGGGCGGTGCGGGTGATGGCGCGGTACGGCGGCCTGTTTCCGTGGACCGAGCTGATCAGCCGGGAGTACTCGCTGGACCGGGCGCAGGCCGCGCTCGAGGACGTCGCCCGGCAGGAGGTCGTCAAGGCGCTGATCGTGCCCTGACGAGCCGGTCAGCGCGCGTCGCGGGATTCGCTCAGCTCGGCCAGGAACGCGGCGATTTGGGCGCGTGAGCGCAATCGGACGAATGCCAGATCTGCCCAGGCCGGATCGGACTGGGCCGCGACCAGGCGAGTCCGATTGCGCGAGTATGCCTTCCAGGCAAACACGAGGATCGAGCGCTGCGGATCCAGGGACAGCATGTCACGCCAGTGTTCCCGGTTGCCGTTCCTGAGTTCGCGCCCTGTCAGCACCCGAATCGTGGTCCGCCGCACGAGTTGTGCCATGACCACCGGGCGAGGCAGATCCAACCAGACCACGGTATCGGCGCGCTGCCATACCAGGCCACCGAGCTTGGTGTGGTAGTTGCCGTCGGCCACCCAGGACTCGTCCGCCAGCCGCTCGGCCACCGCGGCGCGAAACGCGTTCTCGCCCATCGGTGTCCATCCCGGAAGATGGTGAATACCGTCCAGCTCGATGTGGGTGATGCCGAGCCGTTCGGATATCTGCTGTGCGAGTGTGGTCTTGCCCGCGCCCGCCGTACCGACCACCGAAATCCGCCGCATAGTTCGCACCGGCCGATTATTCACTCGATGCGACCGCGGATCCATGTTCGGTCCCGACTTGCCGCCGGGTGTCTCAGGCCTGGGCGACGAAACGTTGTTCCAGGGTGCCGATTCCCTCGATGGTGGATACGAGCGTCTCACCGGGCGCCAGGAAGCGCTGGGGGTTGCGGCCCATGCCGACGCCGGACGGGGTGCCCGACAGGATCAGATCGCCCGGGTACAGGGTGACGACCTCGGACAGGCGCGCGATCAGGGTGGGGACGGAGAAGATCATGTCGCGAGTGTTGCCGTCCTGCACCGTTTCCCCGTCCACCGTGGACGTCAGGCGCAGCGCCGACGGATCGGCGATCTCGTCCAGGGTGACCAGCCACGGACCCAGCGGGCAGAAGCCGCGATGGGACTTGCCCAGGCTGAATTGCGGTGCGGGACCGGACAATTGCAGTGCGCGCTCGGAGATGTCCTGAGCGATGGTGAATCCGGCGATATGGTCCCACGCGTCGGCCTCGGCCACCCGCGTCGCGGTCGTGCCGATGACCACCGCCAACTCCACCTCCCAGTCCACCTTGCCGGGCGGCAGGGTGACGGTCGTGTACGGACCCGACAGCGAGGAGACGAACTTGGTGAACACCGGCGGCATCCCCTCGGGGACGGCCAGACCCGATTCCGCGGCGTGCTCGCGGTAGTTCAGGCCGATCGCCAGCACCTGGACCGGGGTGGGGGTCGGCGCGCCGAGCAGTGCGGGATCGTACGGCTGGGCCGCGCTCGGATCGGCGGTGGCGGCCCAGGCGCGGAACTGTGCCCACTGCGCGTACAGGGCGTGGGGTTCCGGACCGAAGCGGCCGCCGCTGGCGGTGGCCACGTCCACGGCGCCGGTCTCGGTGATCAGAGCTGCTCTTCCAGCCAGGTTGGCGATACGCATTGCTGTCCTAATCAATTAGCAGGGATGGCTCCGCTACCGGTGGTCGCGGGATGTGTGTTCGGGGGTGACGGGAGCCGGGCCGGGGTATTCGTCGGCGAGCGCCGCGGCGGTGAGCCCCAGGTGCGCGGTCAGGACCTCCGCGGCTCGGTCGGCGTCGCGGGCCAGGGCGGCTCGTTCGAGTCGCCGGTGTTCGGTGGCGACATCCCGGCCGGGGTTGCGCTGAGTGGACCAGCGGCGCACCAATTCACTGGCGGTCCACAATCTTTCGAACTGTTCCAGCAGAACGGGGTTGCCGCAGCCGGACAGTAGTGCGTGGTGGAAGTCGTGATGTGCGACGGACCACGCGTCGCTGGGGAATTCGTCCTCGTCCGGGGTGTGTACCGGGGTTCGGGACAGCAGGTGGTGCGTGGCGCGAACGCGCCCCTCCCACTCCAGGTCGCCGCGCGTGACCGCCATGCGCAGCATTGCCGGCTCCACCGTCTGGCGCGCCTCGGTGATCTCCTGCCAGCGGCGGTCGGAGCACTCGGGGACCGCGAACCCGCGATTGGGCAGCCGCTCGGCCAGCCCGTCGCCGACCAACCGCACCAGCGCCTCGCGGACGACGGCCAGGCTCGTGCCCTGTGCGGCCGCGATCTGCTGTGGTTTCAGCGCCTGCCCGGGGACGTAGCCGCCGTGCAGGATCGCGGCGTGCAGCCGGGCATGCACCTGCTCGGAGAGCATGCGCTTACAGGACTCCTCGGCTGCCACACTCAGACCGTAACATTGGGATCGACGATTTTCTAGATAATCGATTATTTTCGCGGCCGGAGGGTCCGCGCCAGGGCTACTCGGGCGAGGTCGGCACGGTGTCGACCTGGATCAGGCGCGGGCCGTCTGTTCTGCGGGGACCTGGATGGAATGGCTTCGGCGTACATGACCTGCGGTCGGGTGGGAGCCGGTAGCGAGCGTGGAGCCGATGGCGTTGGGTTCCATCAAGTGAAAGACTCATGTGGCGTGGGACACTGCGCACCGATGTTCGGGGGAGCGGCGCGGAAGTCTCACGCGACACGAGCCAGGTCAGCCTGGTTCGGCTCGACCATTGTGAGGATGAATCGATGCCCATAACCCGGGAATTGCTGATCGGCGGTAAGAGCGCGCCCGCCGCCGGCGGCCGCACGACCGCCGACACCAGTCCGTCCGGCGAGTTGTACGCCACGGTGGCCGCGGCCTCCGCCGAGGACGTCACCGCCGCGGTCGACGCCGCCCATGTGCAGCTGGATTCCTGGTCGGCCACCAGCCCGTTCGAACGCCGCCGCATCTTCCTGGCCGCCGCCGATCTGCTCGAGCGGCGCATCGACGAGGTGGTCGCGACGATGGCCGCCGAGACCGGGTCCCTGGCAGGTAACGCGATGTTCAACGTGGGCCTCGCGGCGAACATTCTTCGTGAGGCCGGGGCCGCGGTCACCGCCCCGCGCGGTGAGGTACTCGTCACCGGCTCGCCGGGCACGATGAGCCTGTCGGTGCGCGAGCCGCTGGGCGTGGTCGCCGCGTTCGCTCCCTGGAACGAGCCGGTCATCCTGGGCACGCGGGCGGTCGCCGGTCCGCTGGCGGCGGGGAATACGGTGGTGCTCAAGGCGAGTGAGGAAGCGCCGATCTGTTCGGGGCTGTTCATCGCCGACCTGCTGAGCGAGGCCGGACTGCCCGCGGGCGTGCTGAACGTGATCACCAACGATCCGGCCGACGCCGCGGTGATCGCGCAGACCCTGATCGGCGACGAACGGGTGCGCGCGGTGAACTTCACCGGTTCGACCAAGGTCGGCAGGATCATCGGCACGCTGGCCGCGCAGCACCTCAAGCCCGCGGTGCTGGAGCTGGGCGGTAAGAACGCGGTGATCGTGCTCGAGGACGCCGACATCGACTACGCGGTGAACGCCGCGGCGTATTCGGTGCTCGCCAACGCCGGGCAGATCTGCATGTCCGGGGACCGGATCCTGGTGCACGAGTCCTGCGCGGACGAATTCACCGAGAAGTTCGCCGCCAAGGTCGCGCAGCTGCCTCCCGGTCTGCCCGACGATCCGGGCGCCGCGGTCGGTCCGCTGGTGAATATCGCCGCGGCCACACGGGTCGCGGGCCTGGTCTCGGATGCGGTGACGCGCGGCGCGACCGTGGTGGCCGGCGGCGGCGCCCCGGACGGTCCACTGCACCCGCCGACCGTGCTGCGCGACGTTCCGCGCGAGGCGGACCTGCATTACGCCGAGGCGTTCGGCCCGATCTGCGTGATCGACACCTTCGCCTCCGACGACGAAGCGGTGGCCAAGGCCGGCGACACCGACAACGGCCTGACCGCCGGAATCATCACCGAGAACTCCGCGCACGGGCTGGCGGTGGCGCGGCGGATCAAGACCGGAATCGTGCATATCAACGACCAGACGGTGGATGACGAGCCGCAGGCGCCCTTCGGCGGATTCGGCGCCTCGGGATACGGGCGCTTCGGGGGCCGCTGGGCGATCGAAGCATTCTCGAACACCCGCTGGGTGACGATGGCAACTCAGCACACCCGGTACCCGTTCTGAGTTGCGCGGACCGGCCGTTCAGACGCGGTGTTCGAGCCAGTTCGCGAACTTCGCCAGCGACGCGTTGACCACGACGAACGCCGCCGCAGCCACCAGATAGGCGGACAGCACGGTGTGGTTGTACTCGCCCAGCACCTGCGCGCGGTGCAGAAGTTCCAGGAAGCTGACCACATAGCCGAGCGTGGAATCCTTCAGCAGGCGCACCAGCTGACTGACCAGGGCCGGGACCAGGCTGCGAATCGCTTGGGGCAGAACGACATAGCGCATCGACTGCCAATGACTCATACCCAGGCTCAGCGCGGCCTCATCTTGCCCGCGGTCCAGTGCCGCCACACCGGCCCGGATCAACTCCGCAATCACGGCGGCATTGGTCAGCGCGATCGGGACCACCAGCTGCCAGAACGGTGGCAGGGCCAAGCCGAGTCGGGGCAGGCCGAACAAGAACAGGTACAGCAGCAACAGCAGCGGCAGCGCACGCAGCAACTCCGTGTAACCGCGAGCCAGCAGCCGAGGTAAAACGTTGCGGGACAGGCGCATCAGTGCCAACGCACCGCCGAACGGAAACGCCAGCGCCGCGGCGACCACGGTCACCAGCAAGGTGTCCTGCGCGCCGACCAGCAGGTAGTGGTCGATCGGCCACAGGGTGTACGGCCGCCACTGGCTCGCGGCAAGCTGTCCGTGCACGGCGAACTGCCGAACCACAAGGGCCAGCAGTGCGGCGAACACCACCAGAGAAATCCCGGTGGCGATGCGGATCCGGCGCCGGGAGCGAGGACCGGGCAGATCGAACAGGGCGGTGTCGTCCGAACCGCGCCGGGGCTTGCGCGGAGATTTCGGAGCCTCGCTTCGGACGGCGGTCAGCTCGCGCCCGGTGGCGCCGAGATTACGTCGGGGCTTGCTCAGATCGTGTGGGGTGGTGTCGGATTCGCGTGCCGCTCGGCCGGAGTCGGTTGGGGTGCGATCGGTGCCGTGCCGGGGCTTCGGCTGCTGGAGTTCAGGGGCCCCGCTGCCGGCAGCGCTGAACTCACCAGAGGCAGGGCCGAGACCACCGAGGGCAGTTGGCGGCCGGTGCTGAGGGGCGCCGAGTTCGCTTGGTGTGGTGCCGGATTCGCTTGTGCTGCCGGAGTCGGGCGTTGTGCTGTCGGGTACGCGTTGCGCACCGCCGGGTTCGGGGCCGGGCGGGAGGTCTGCCGTCATCGGTGGATCGCTACCCTTCGCTCGATCCGCCCGGCGATCAGTCCGGAGGTCAGGGTGATCGCTACGTAGATGACTGTGACCACCGCGAAGGCGGTGAGTGGCCGGCCGGCCAGATTCGCCTGCTGCTGGTACCAGAAGGTCAGTTCGGTGACGCCGGCCGCAGCGGCCAGTGCGGTGCCGAGAGCCGAGCCGATGAAGATGTTCGCCAGTGGTTGCACCATCGAGCGCAGCGCTTGCGGCATCACCACCTGTGACAGGCACTGGCCCACGGTCAGGCCGAGTGCGCGGGCCGCCTCGATCTGCCCGCGCGGCACCGTACGCACACCGCTGCGCACCACTTCACACACGAATGCCGCCCAGTACAGGGCCATTGCCAGCGCGGCGTTGTAGTACAGCGGGACCAGCAGACCCACATTGGGCAGGCCGAAGGTGAACAGCACCAGCAGGACCAGCAGCGGCACGTTGCGAAAGATCGTGACGTAGGCGGTGCCCGCGGCGCGCAACGGCGGCACCGGGCTGATCCGGCAGATCGCCAGCAGCAGGCCCAGCGCCAAGGCCCCGGCATAGGTCACGACGATCAGCCCGAGCGTGCGCGCCAGTGCGGAACCCAGTGCGGCCCAGTTCATGTCGCGGTCTGTGTCATGGCAGGACTCTCATATCCGTCGTGCGACTCGAACACCGGCCTCCAGCTACATTCTGCGTACCCATTTGCCGGTTTCCGGCGCGATGGCGCCACAGAATGTAGGTCCAGGCCGGAGCGAGCGCCGGCTAACTGCCCGGCACCGAACCGATGGCCGGAGGGGTGGGCGCCGCACCCCGCAGGGTTTGGCCGATGGTGGCCTGCCAGAGCTTGGTCCACTCGCCGTCGGTTTCGATCTTCTTCAGCCAGTTGTCTACGAAGGTCTTCATTTCCGGGTGGTCGAGTGGGACGCCGATGCCGTAGGGCTCGGTGGTGAACGGCTGGCCGACTACTTTGACCTTGTCGGGTTCGCGGTATACATCGCCCAGTAGTAGTGCTTGGTCCAGGACGTAGGCGTCGGCGCGGCCCTGTTCGACGGCTTGGACGCATTCGGCGTTGGTGTCGAACAGCACCAGTTTGGCCGAGGGCGCGAACTGTTCGATGTCGCCTGCCGCGGTGGAGGCGGTCTCGGTGCAGACCGTCTTGCCGTCGAGGTCGGTGGCCTTGGTGATCGCGGTGTTGCCCTTGGATACCAGGATCGCGTCGCCGGAGGAGTAGTACGGGCCGGCGAAGGCAACCTTCTTGGCACGTCCGGTGGTGATGGTGTAGGTGGCGATGACGGTGTCGACCGCGCCGTTCTGTAGCAGCACTTCTCGGCTGGCGACTTGCACCTGTGTGAGTTTCACGTTCGGTTTGCCGGTGATGTATTTGGCGAGCATCGCGGCCAGGCCGGCGTCGAAGCCGGTGGTCTTGCCGGTCATCGGGTCGGTGAGGGAGAAGACCGCGGAGGTGTCGGTGCCGCCCTCGATGAGCTGGCCGCGCGCCTTGATCGTCGCCATGAGGCTCCCGGCCGGAATATCCGCCGCGCCCGCGACCGGTGCATTGTCGATCACCTGCTGGTAGGCGTCGCCGGAGCCGGACGATCCGCCCGGTGTGGGCAGGGAGGAGGAGCCGGAACTGCACGCGGTCACCGCCAAGGCCGTGGACAGTACCGCGGCCGCGAATCCGTGGCGCAGGGAGCGTTGGATCATGAGCGTGCCCTTTCGACGAGTTCCCGCAGTGCGAGAGAGCGACTCGTTGGATCACGATCTTAGGCAGGAACGCGCGCTCGTGCGCGCCATTCGCGCCGCTGGGGCCTGCATCGTGACCTCTGCACGTATGATTCAGACATGTCGCGGTTGTTTTCCACGCTGGTCTTCGTGTGGCTGATCGTCGGTGTGGTAGCAGCCTCTCAGCGTGGCTACTTCACCCATATGTCTCAGAACTGTGCTGATTTCGGCACAATTGCCTTGAATATCGTTGCGGGGCCATTGAACTATGTGGGCGTCGACCCAAGACTCTCGAATTGCACACTGCCACAACCGAGTAAATGATCCGGCGAGCGCGGCTGTCAGATGAGCGGCGTGTCCGTGGATGCTCGGTACGCGCGCAGGAAGGTATCCACCGCGGCGTCGGCCAACTGATCCAGATCCTGGGATTCGAGTTCAGCGCTACCTGAGCGCGTTCTGCTGTAGAGCGGGCCGGTGAGCAGTGCGAGATATTGTTCTGCCGCCACCGTGGGATCCGCGGAGCGCAGATGGCCGTCGAGCATGAGACGGGCAAAGCGGTCGCTCAACGCCTCGGTGAGCCGGCCGGATGTGCGGTCCTGTGCGGCATCGATCAGATCGGGGAACGCGGTCGACTGCGCGTAGGCCAGTGACCGCAGCGACCGGGCTCGGTCCGTGGCGCAGATCCGGAGCAGTTGCCGCGCCGAATCGATCAGGGCGACAAGGAGATCGCCCTCCTGATCGCGTAGCGGCCGGATCGCGTCGACGCATTGCGTGCCGATCGTGGTGGACACCGTCTCGACGACGTGGCGAAAGAGCGTCTCCTTGTCGTCGAGGTGGTTGTACACAGTGGGTTTCGCGACGCCGGCCTCGTCGGCGATCTCCTGAACACATGCCTGGGCGTAGCCACGTCGGGCGAACACGACGAAGGCCGCATCGACTATTGCCTGGCGTTTGTCGATCCGGCCGCGGGTAGGCGCTGTGTTCCTCATCCGCACATCTTATCAACCATTCTGGTCCACTCTATTGAACCAGCGGGTTCAATGGAGGTACTGTCCTGGCTAGTTCGTTTACTTGAACGAGTGAGTTCAGTACGGGAGGTTGTCGTGATCGTTCATCAGCTTCGATTCGGATTCCGGGACGAGACCACCGAGGCGCAGAGAGCCGGGGTGCTGGCCGCGATGCGGCGGACCGCCTCGGTCGATTCCGTGTCTTTTTCGGCCGTCGGCCAGCACCTCGGCGATCCGGCGGCCGGGTACACGCACGGCTTCTGCGTCGGCATCGAGGATCTCGCGGCGTTGGAACGCTATATGCACGATCCTGTCCATCTCGCCGGGGATCCCGAGATCATTCCGCATCTGGCCCGGCTCGCGATCGGGCCGGATCTGGCCGATGATATGGATCCGGAGCTCGGCGCGAAGATCCTGGCCTTGAACGACCGCAAGCTCGCGAAATTTCCGGAGTGGGCTCGGTTGATGGAGACTATTCCCGACGTGCGAATCTGGTAGGGAGCACGTAATACGTTGCGGCTCAGCCGATCGTGGCGTGCATCAGGTATACGTTGTAGTGCCGCCACTCCGAGAGGGTGAAGTACAGGTCGTGGTCCGTCGACCAGGGGTGCATGAAGCCGCCGTAGGACGAGGGGTAGTCGGCGGTGTGCAGGAGAACGCCGGGGGCCGACCATAGTCCTTGGGGGGTGGCCGATGTGCGCAGGACGATGGTGTTGTTCGGGGCGTCGAGGTAGGTCATCTCCCACCGGCCGGCGGCGGTGTCGTAGCGGACCGACAGTTCGCCCGCGACCCCGGACATGATCGGTGAGGCAGCCAGTTCGATGCCCTGGCCGTTCGGCGGGGTGGGTTGCAGTGTGGGACGCCAGAATCCGTCGATCCAGTACTGGTAGGCGGTCTTGTTCAGAACGTCTTCCTGCCGGACGCGGGCCAGGGCGATCGTGCCGAAACGGCCGTTGGGTGTGCCGAACATGTAGACGTAGCCGTCGTGCGGGGCCATGGCCACCACCTGGAACTCACCCTTGCCGAAGATGTTGTCCCAGCGCGTGTTCTGGTCATCGATCCAGTTCTGACCACCGTCGTTGGAGTAGGCCAGGCCGCCGTAGTTGGTCCACCACCGGCCCGGTTTCCTGGACCAGCGGGCCACCGACATATAGCTGAGGTACTGCCGATTGCCCAGCGCGAAGCCGGATGTCGGGATGACCGTGATCTCGAAATTGTTGACCTTGTAGCTGCCCAGGACCTCGGTGGCGTGGCACGGGACGTCGGAGACCATGCTGTCGATGTTCATGCCGTGCGCCAGGTCGTGATCGGTGCTGAAGCCCAGAACATTGCTGCGCCAGTCTTTCACGCCCGGTCCGCCGTCTTTGAAACCGCCGCCGAAGGTGTCGCCGAACGCGACGGCGATGCGGCCCGGCGCGGACTGCCACATGAGCCCGAGGTCCGTATCGTCCACCTGCCAGCGCACATCCGTGCGATTCTGTGAGCCCGGGCCGGTCAGCTGCGTCACCGGATAGACGTTGCGCACCTGCGGTACGGACAGGGGCCTGTCTCTTATACACCTCTGACGCTGCC
>NZ_JAGPOX010000194.1 GCF_019038435.1 Nocardia alni | reverse complement strand
GTGCGGCGGAGGCGGTTGGAGGCGTGGGAGTGGCAGCGGACGACGCGGCAACTGAACCGTTGCCCGTGTCGGCCGGGGTCTCCGGCGTGTAGTCGGCCAGGAATTCGTGCCAGCTCTCATCGACGGACGAGGGGTCTTGCTTGTACTTCTGGTACATCTCGTCGACGAGCCACTGGTTCTGTCCGAACTGGGATGTTGAGCTGCTCACAGCAGGTGTTCGCCTCATTTCGTTCTTCGCGCTGCGACGTTTGTGACGTGCTCGGCCCGGGTATCGGTCACATAAGCGCCGATCCGACCTTTCTGAGGATATGCCCCGGCCTGAACCACTGCTTCACTACGGTGCCCGTCGGTCGCTGTGTGGTTACGCACTTGCCCCTGTATCGGTATGTACGCACACTGCCTCCCGACGGGTTCATCGCGCTGCCCGACCCCGCTGGCGCATCCCCGCGAGGTCATTGTCCAACTGGGCGACCTCACCTAGGTAGGACTAACCTCAGGACGAGAATATTCCCTCACTTGCGCCGGCGGCTTCCCATAGCCGGGTGTAGATCCCGCCCGCCGCGACAAGCTCGGCATGCGAACCGATTTCGGCGATTTGCCCGGCCGCGACGACGGCGATCCGATCGGCCCGCGAGGCGGTCACGAGGCGGTGGGCGACGATAACCGCCGTTCGCCCCCGGGTCATCGCGGTGCTGGCGGCCAGCACCTTCTCCTCGCTGATCGGATCAAGGACGGCGGTGGCCTCGTCCAGCAGCAACAGATCCGGATCGACCAGCTCGGCCCGGGCCAGGGCGATCAGCTGCCGCTGCCCGGCGGACAGGCCGCGTCCGCCCTCGCCGACCGGATGCCGCATGCCCAGTGGTTGCCCGCTGATCATCTCCAGCGCGCCGACGGATTCCGCGGCCCGCTCCACCCGAGCGCGGGTGGCCGCCGGGTTCCCGAACGCGATATTGCTGGCGATATCGCCGGTGAACAGGTGCGCCTCCTGCGGTACGACGCCGAGACGGGCGCGGTAGCCCGCCAGCCGGTAGTCACGCACGTCGATCCCGTCGACACGGATAGCTCCGGCGTTGCCGGTCGCGTCGCGGGGCAGGTCGTACAGGCGGGCGAGCAGCTTCACGATCGTGGATTTGCCCGCGCCCGTCTCGCCGACCAGGGCGATACTCGAACCGGCCGGGATGCTCAGCCGCACGTCGGTCAGGGCATCGGTGGGTGCGCCCTGGTAGCGGAAGCGCACTGTGTCGAATTCCACATCGGCCGCGCGGCCCGAGGGTGTGGCGACCGGCTCGGCGGGATCCGGGACGATGGACGACGGAGTGCGCAGCAGTGCGGCGATCCGCCGCAGTCCGACGCTCGCCTGCTGGTATCCGTCGAACACCTGCGACAGTTGCACGATCGGGTTGATCAGCAGACTGAGGTACAGCACGAAGGCGACCAGCGTGCCCGGGGTGGTGACACCGTGAGCGATATCACGGGCGCCCAGATAGACCACCGCGGCCTGAGCGAGATCGGCCCAGGCCACGATGAAGCCGAAGTAGATCGCGATCGCCTTCTGCGCACGCAGCCGGGCGCGGCGGTAGTGATCGGAGTAGTCGGTGAAGCGCTGCGACGCGTTCGGTTCGTGCCGGTAGGCCTGTGTGGTGCGCAGCCCACCGACCTTCTCCTGGAAGTCGGCGTTCACGGTGGCCACCCGCTCGCGCGAGGTGGAGTAGGCCGATGCGGAGATCTTGCGGAACACCAGCGTCGCGATGAGCAGCGGCGGTAGGGCGATCAGCACCACCAGCGCCAGGCGCATATTCGAGAACACCAGTGCCACCAGCACCCCGGCCACGGTGGCGATGCCGATCAGCGCGGTGGTCAGGCCCGTTTGCAGGAAGGTCGACAACGCGTCGATGTCGGTGGTCATCCTGGTCATGATCCGGCCGGACAGCTCGCGTTCGTAGTAGTCCAGGCCGAGCCGCTGCAGATGGGCGAAGCTGCGGATGCGCAGCCCGTACAGCAGCCGTTCGCCGCCTCGTGCGGAGACCATGCTGCCCACGCGCTCGTTCAGCCAGCTCGCGCCCGCCAGTAACAGCGCGACCAGCGCCGCACCTGCCAGTACCGCCCCACTGCGTCCGGCCACACCGTGGTCCAGGGCGTATCGGGTCACCATCGGGAAGGCCACGCCGGTGGCGCCGTCCAAGGCCAGCAGCGTCACCAGGATCGCCAGCAGCCACCGCACCGGACGCAGCAGGCGCAGTAGACGGAAGTTCGGTTCGGGCTGTACATGGTCGGAGACGTCGATCCCGGGAGACTCGGCGGGCGGACCCAATCGGTCGAGCGCGCCGCGCAATTCGGGCGGGATGTCGACCGCGGAGGCGCCGACGAGATCCGGCCGGACCGCAGTCTGTGATCCGGGGTCGGCGGGGCGCCCGTTCGTGTTCGGAGCGTGTTCGGGCGTCGTATCTGTGTGAGCGCCGTCGGTATCCGGCCAGAGGTCGGTGATGTGCGGGCGGTCCGGCTCGGGTAGCCGGATGACCCGGTCGGCGTGGGCGAGGGTGGACTCGCGGTGGGCGAGGATCACCGTGGTGCGCTCGGCCCGGCCCGAGTGCAGGCCCGCGAAGATGGCCGCCTCGGTGACCGCGTCGACGGCGGAGGTGGCGTCGTCCAGGATCAGGATGCGCGGGTCGGCCAGCAGGGCGCGCGCCAGGGCCAGACGCTGGCGCTGGCCGCCGGACAGTGTGAGGCCGCGCTCGCCCACCACGGTGTCGTAACCCTCGGGCAGGGCGGTGATGAACTCGTGTGCGGCGGCGAGTTCGGCGGCGTGGCGGATCTCCTGTGCGGTGGCCTCGGGGTGGCCGAGCGCGATATTCGCCGAGACGGTGTCGGAGTACAGGAACGGCTCGTCGAAGACCACGCCGATCGCGGCTCGCACGTCGGACGCGCGCGCCCGCGCGAGATCGACCTCGCCGGTCGCGCCGTGCAGGCGGATCCGCCCCGAATCGGGGGAGTAGAAGCGCGGCAGCAGCAGGGCCAGGGTTGATTTACCGGAACCCGCGGGGCCGATGATCGCCACGGTCTCACCGGGGCGAATGTTCAGATCGAATTCGCGCAACACCGGGCGCAGCGGATCGAATCCGAAGGTGACCGAGTCGAACTCGACGCCCAGCGGTCCCTCCGGCACGGGGCGCGGGGACGGCGGGTCGATGGTGTCGGGCGCGTCGTCGATCACCGCGAAGACGCGTTCGGCCGCCGCGCGGGTGAGCTGAGCTTGCACGATCACGCTCGCCACAACCCGGGTACTGCCCGAGAGCATGGTGATGTAGGCGGCGAACGCCAGGAACGTGCCGATGCCGATCGCCCCGTGCACGGCCAGCACGCCGCCCAGCGCGATCACCGCGACCATGCCGAGTTGCGGGATCGCGGACACGGTCGGCGAGAATCGGGACGAGATGAGCGCCGCGCGCATCCGCTCGCCGTAGAGCCTGTGCGCATGCTGCTCGAGCACGCGCACCATGCGGCTCTCCTGCCCGAACCCCTTGACCACGCGCACGCCGGTGACGGTCTCCTCGACGTGCTGGGCCAGATCGGCCGCGCGCTGCTGCGCCGACCAGGTGGCCGCGTGCAGGCGCGGACTGGTCCGGTACACCACCAGCGCGATCGCGGGCACGGTCAACAGCGACACCAGGGCCAGCGGCGGTGAGAGCACCAGCATCACGCCCGCGGCCAGCACCGCCAGCAGCAACTGCATCATCGACATCGGCGCTACCGCCAGAAAGCCTTGCACCAATTGCAGATCCGAGATCGACCGCGACACCACCTGCCCTGTCCGCAGCCCGTCCTGCCCCCGCCCGTCGTACCGGTGCAGCGCGTTGAGCAGGGACACCCGAATCTCGTGCTGCACGTCCAGCGCCAGCCGCCCGGCCATCCACCGCCGGCCCACCGCTGTCCCGAACCGCACGAACGCCAGTGCCACCAGCACCACGGTGACCGCGGCGATGGCATGCACCTTCCCGGCCCGGGCGTCGTCCAGCGCCTGCTTGGCCGCCACCGGTACCGTCACCTCGGCCACCGCACCGGCCACCAGCGTGACAACCACCCCGGTAGCCACCCTCGGCCGCGCCCAGCACGCCGCCCACAGCCGCCGTAACCAGCCCGATCTACTGCCCTGCTCCACGCTGCCCCCCATCCGTCCGATCACCCTCATCACCAATCGACGTTACCGATCGGCACCGACAAACCCGCCTGGCCCGGGCTGCTCCGGGGAGCGCCCGCCCTCCGATACTCGGGGGCTTCGCACACCTGTGTCCACTCGTTATCCGGACTGTCCGGGTCCGGCCGAGCGGGTCGGGGACGCCGCAGCGAGGCGGAGCTGTGGCGGGCCCGCGGGAAGTCGATCCGGTGGGTACCAGCCGGATGGGGCGCCTATGCCTCGCGCTTGCGGAGGTACCACCAGGACAGGGTGCCCAGGGCCGCTGTCCACAGGACGAGGACCACGGCGGAGGCGGCGCTGGGGGCCAGGAACGAACTGCGGGTGAACGAGCCCACGGCCACCGTGCCGATGGTGGCGGAGTCGGGGAGCAGGACGGCGACGCCCGCGATGCCGATGCCCTTGACGATCAGCCAGAGCAGGGGCTCGGCGACAACGGCCCAGCCGATGATGGCCAGCACCGCAAGGGATTCCGAGCGCAGCAGCAGGCCCAGGCTCGCACCGATCACGCCCCAGCAGATCGCCGCCAGCAGGCCGCCGCCGAACACGCCGACCAGGCGCAGACCGAAGTCGACCTTGTCGCGGCCGAGGGCGAGCAGCCCCAGGGCCGCGCCGATCTCCGCGGACAGGGCCAGGACCAGCGAATAGACCGCCGCCACCGCGAGTTTCGCGCCGAACAGTAGGTCGCGGTCGGGAATGAACAGGGCGGTCAGTGGCATGCTCTCGTAGCGGTATTCACCGCCGGTGGACAGCGCGCCGGTGACCGCCGACGCCACGAGTGCCACGATCAGGGCCAGATACAGCCCGACGGTGGCGGTTCCGGTGGCGATCTGGCCGCTCGATTGGGGGCCGCTGCCCGTGTGCGCACTCACCAGGGTGGTGACCAGGCCGACCGCCGCGCAGATCGCGGCCAGCATCCAGCCCGACCGCCGGGTGCTGTACCGGCGGATCTCGGAATAGGCGGCCCGGCGTACGGCGACGGGCACCTCGGGCAGGGCGAGGATCATTGCGGCCTCCCGTACTGCGTCGGCGGGGGATTCTGCTGTCCCGGCGGCGAACCGTATGGTGCGGATCCGGAATTGCCCTGCGCGGGAATCGAATTGCTGGGCGTCACGGGGACGTACGGCGGTCGCGGCGAATTATATTGCGCAGGAATGGAATTGCCCTGCGGAGGCGTGAAACCGTACTGTGCGGGAGCCGAACCGCCGGGACCGTACCCTCCGGTGGAGGGCGGGTATCGGGTGGGATCGTGCAGCGCCCGCATCGGCGCGGTCCGGGTGAGCGCGGCCAGTACCCTGTCGGGATGCACCGGTTCGGGAATCACCTCGAGCAGCCGCACGCGGGCACGCCCGGCGGCGTCCTCGATCTCGGCGCGGGTGGCCTCGGCGATCGCCAGCCGCCCGTCCGAGCGCATCACGGCATCGGTGAACCCTTGCGAGGCAAGCATGGTGGCCAGTGCGATCGGACTCGAGGCGGCGACCACCAAGCGGTCGGGGTGGTTGCGCCGCAGCGCGCGCGGGCTGCCCTGGAACACCACCGAACCCGCGCCCAGCAGGATCAGATTGTCGGCGATCGGGAGCACGGCCGACAGACTCTGCGAGGTCAGCAGCGTGGCGCCGCCGCGGCGGGCGTGGCGGCGCAGGTAATCGGACAGCCACGCGCGTTCGGCGGGGTCCAGGTCGGTGAGCGGATCGTCCAGGATCAGCAGCGGGGGGTTGCCCAGCAGCGCGATCGCCAGGGCCAACCGGGCCTGCACATTCGGCGACAGCGCGCGCACCTTGGTGTCGGCGACGGAATCCAGGCGGGTGGTGGCCAGCACCGTGTCCACCTTGTCGTCGGACACGCCCGCGGCGGCGGCGTAGACCAGCAGATGTCCGCGGACGGTACGGGCGGGATGCAGGCCGTGCGGTTGCATCAGCACGCCGAGCGGGCGATCGCCAGGCGCGCCGGATCCGAGCCCGCCGACCGACGCGGTACCCGACGTCGGCGTGAGCTGCCCGAGCAGAATCTCGACGAGGGTCGTCTTCCCGGCGCCCGGCGGCCCGACGAGGGCCGCGATGGAGCCGACGGGGACCGAGAACTCGACGTCACGCAGCACCGTGACGCCGTTGTATCGCTGTGTCAGTCCGTTGACCTCGAAGGCCAGCGCGCGTGTCGAACTCATTGACGGCCGTCCTCGCGCTCGTCCAGGGCAGGTAGGGGGTCGACATCGATCACGATCGGAGTCTGCCAGACGAGCGGGGCCGGGCCGAATGCCTGGCGCGCGTTGTCGATCGTCCGCTTACCGAGTGTGCGGTTGCCGAATCCGCCGATGGCCGCGCCGATCCCGGCGGGTAGCACCTTGCCGAACATCAGCGGGCTGCGCTCGGCCAGGAAACGCAGCACGAATCGCCGCATCAGCGCGTCGTTCAGGCTGGTGATGCCGGGGATGCGCCCGGCGAGCAACCGCCCCCAGTTCTGTGCGGACTTGCCGAGGTTCTTCTCCACGATCTGCATACCGCTCTCGCCGAGCACCACCGCCAGCACCAGGGCGCGGCGGCGTTCCGCGTCGTCCGGGGCAATGCCGTGCACGGCGGCCACGGCCAGGGTGTACACCGCCGAGGCCTCGAGGAAGAACATGGTCTCCGCGCTGACGGCGGTGATGGCGGTGAGCGTGCCGACGCCGGGCACCGCGGCCGTCGCGCCGACGGCCGTCCCGCTGCCCGTCACCGTGGTGAGGTACAGCTTCTCCAGCCGCTCGATGATCTGGCCGGGGGACTCGTTCGGATGGGCGCGCCGGAGCCGGTCGACGTTCTTGGCGACGGCCGGGGCCTGGAGCCGCGCACCGTTGTCCAGCAGTGCCCGCACCGCCTTCTCCATGCCTGCCTTGAACATCGGGCCTCACCCCTCTCGTCCCGGCCGAGTGTAGTGGGAGGTTCGCCGATGCCTGCCTCGCCGACTGGACGGGGGGTTCGCCCGGTCTGTGCCGGGCGGGAATCCGGACCCGTCGACCCTGTCGGTGGTCTGGCTTACGGTAGATCCGTGGCCGGTGTCTCCGAGGGCGCCCGAGCAGCGCCAGATCCGCGATTGCGGCCGTTCGTAGGCGACTACGACGGCTATCTGCTGCATGGGTTCGCTCCAGGGGTACACATCGGCATGCCGGGCACGAGGCTGACGGTCATCATCACCATCGATGAGCCGATCGAGTTGCCCGTCAGCTGCCATCCCGATCAGCCGGGTGGCAGCTGGGACGCGCTGGCCAGCGGGCTGACGGTGCGGCCGTGCCTGATCGCGCACCACGGATATCAGCACGGCATTCAACTGGCCCTGACGCCGCTGGGAGCGCGGGCGCTGCTCGGAGTGCCGACGGCAGAACTCGGGTCGTGGCTGGTCGACCTGGGTGACGTGCTCGGGCCGCGCGCCGCCGAACTGCGTGAGCGGCTGGCGGCCACGGCACGGTGGCCCGCGCGGTTCCAGATCCTGGACGAGTTCCTGCTGGGCCGGGTATGCGAGCGGTCCATCGATCCGGAGCTGCGGCGCGCATGGCAGTTGCTCACCGGATCGGCCGGGCAGGCCCGGGTGGGTACGGTGGCCGATGAGATCGGTTGGAGCAGAAGATATCTGGGCGCTCGTTTCGCCGCGGAATTTGGTATCACGCCCAAGGACGCCGCCCGGCTGGCGCGTTTCGAGGCTTCGCATCGGATGCTGCGTTCGGCCATGCTGGCCAGGGATCACGCTCGTCCCATGGATCTCACGCTCGCCGATGTGGCCGCCGCGACGGGCTTCTACGACCAGGCCCATATGGCACGGGAATGGCGCGAGCTGGCGGGGATGCCGCCGTCGCAGTGGCTGGCTCGCGAGGTGTTCCCATTCGTCCAAGAGCACGCGACCCCCTCGCTGGAAGGCTCACAGACATGACAGAGACAACATCCGCGGCGACCGCCGCCACCACGACAAGCGGCGTGGCCGTATGGCCGTGCCTGGTCTACCGCGACGCCGTCGCGGCCATCGAATTCCTGGAGCGGGCTTTCGGTTTCGTCCTGCGCGCTCGATATCCGGAGAACGGCCCCGTCGTCGACCATGCCGAAATGGATTGGCCGGGCGGCGGAGGCATCATGTTCGGCTCGGTGCGCGAGGAGATGGCCCTGGACACCATGGCGCCGGGGACCGGATCGGTTTACCTGGTCACCGACATCCCCGACGAACTGTATCGGCGCGCGAAGGAAGCCGGGGCGACCATCACCCGGGAGCTGCGCGACGAGGACTACGGTTCCCGCGGGTTCGTCTGCCGGGATCCCGAGGGCGTGCACTGGAGCTTCGGCACCTACGCCGGCGCCTGATCGCCTACTCGGCGGTATGCACCAGACCGTCCTGGTCGATGTCGACCTGGTTGCCGGTGTGGAACCAGGAGCCGGTGAAGCGGGATTCGGTGGTCTGCGGGTCGTTCCAGTAGCCGCGAGTGACATTCGGGCCGCGGCACAGCAATTCGCCGTGGCCCGATCCGGCGCGCGGGCCCCACAGCGCCAATTCCGTTCCGCCGAAGGGGAGTCCGAGTAGATCGCGGTGATGCGGTTCGCCGCAGTCGGCCAATGCCAGTCCGATGCCACTGGTTTCGGTGGCGCCCCACACCGACCACTGCCGCGCCAGCGGGAATACCTCGTGCAATGCGGCAGTGACGACCTCGCGGGTGACCGGATCGGTCGCGGCCAGCTCGGTGCGGTGGCCCGCGCTGCACACCTGCCGCACCCCCTCGGCGCACAGGCCCGCCAGATCCGGCAGCAGCCCGGCGAAGATGCGCGGCGTCGCCGAGACCGTGTCGACGCATTCGCTCACAATGGTTTCGGCGATGAGGGCGGGGTCGGGGGAGAGCACCACGGTGCCGCCGACTGCGAAGGTGGGCAGCATCTGATCCACGCAACCGCTGGCGTGGGCCAGCGGCAGCAGGAGCAGATTGCGCAGCCCATCGGTGGGCAGGTCCAGGGCGCCGACCATCGAGCGAACCGCGGACAGCAGGTTCTCGTTGGTCAGTTCGACCCCTTTGAGTCCGCTCGGCGAAGCACACTGGGGCACAACGCCGCTGGTGTAGCACAGTAGAGCCAGCTCGCCCAGGGACGCACCGTCGTCGATGTAGGCCGCGCCGTCGGGCATATCCGAATATCCGGCCGCGGGCCCGCCGCCGTCGAGCACGAAATCCGCGGAACTATCCGAAAGGACCTGTGTGGCAAGGGCGTCGGGGAGCCCGTCCGGTACGAGCACCGGCACCGCCCCGGACAGCAGCGCACCCAGAAACGCCTGTACCCAGCGTGCGCCCACCGGTATTCGCACCGCGACCCGATCGCCGTAGCCGATACCGTGCTCCTGCAATCCGCCCGCGATCCGGGAGGCGCTGTGCCACAACTGCCGATAGGTCAGCCGCGTCTCGTGCCCGCTCGGCCCGCCGATCTCCACCACGGCCTCCCGGGTGGAGAAGGCGTGCACCTGTACGTCGAGCAGTTCGGTGAGTGCCGGATTGAGGTTGCCGTACCGCAGAATGCCATCGGCCCCGCGGGCAAGAGGGTTGCCGCTCCAGGCATTTCGGGTCTGCGGATATTCGACCAGCTGCGACATGCGTCCCTCCGAGTACCTGGATTCCGGCAGGCACCTGTGACTATATGACGCGGCTCACACTTATGGGCTGATTGTCGGCAAACATGTTCGAAAGTACTTGTGGGCCCAGGTCGTCGTGTGCCGGGCGCACGGGGATCCACTGGCTACTTTCCGGAGTCCGCTACTTTCCGGAGTATTCCGCCTTCCCCGGACCGACGTCGAGGAAGCTGCGCACGGCCCCGCGTAGATCCTCGGTCGCGAACAGCTCGCCCGAGACCTCGGGTGTCACCGAATCCGCGTGCGCCACACCGCCGGAACGCCAGGCGCCGATGATCTGCTTGGTCGCCGCGTGCGCGCGGGTCGGCCCGTCGGCCAGCCGGGCGGCCAGTGCGCGCGCGGCCGTGTCGACGTCTTCGTGCACGGCGTTCACCACGCCCCAGTCGGCGAGGGTGGCCGCGTCGTACAGATCCCCGGTCATCACGAATTCGCGGGCGCGGCCCGATCCGGCGCGTTCGGCGAGCCGCTGCGGGCCGCCCATCGACGGGGTCAGCCCGACCACCGTCTCGACCAGGCCGAACTTCGCCTTCGGCGCCGCCAGGATGATGTCGCAGGCCAGCGCGATCTCGAAGGCGGCGGTCAGGGTCAGCGCGTGCGCGGAGAACACCACCGGACACGGCAGCGCCTCCAGCGGGTGGATGATCCCGGCGAACAACTCGCGCCACAGCGCGGCGCCCTGTTCGGTCGACAGTCCCTCGAAGACGTGCACATCGACGCCGCCGGAGACGAGTTTGCCATCCGCGCGGATCAGCAGCGCGCGCGGCGGGGCGGCGGTCAGTTCCGCCATATCCGCCGCCAGCGCCTCCATGAGCGCCTTGTCGAACAGGTTCAGCGGCTGGTTGTCGATGGTCAGCACGGCCAGCTCGGCCCCGCGGTCGGTCTCGACGCGTTCCAGGCGGGTGGATTTGTCGGTCATGGGCTCAATCTACGGGCGCGCGGGATCGCGGAAGCACTCGCACGAGCGCACGTCTGCCAGACTTCAACGGTGAACACGACGACGGACGGCACGAGCAGCTACGTCGAACCCGGCGAGTTCAAACGGGATACGAACTACATCACGACCCGCATCACCGCGGACGGCCGCGAGGGGTACCCGGCCGAGCCGGGCCGCTACCGGCTGGTCGCGGCGCGCGCCTGCCCGTGGGCGAATCGCACCCTGATCGTGCGGCGGCTGCTCGGCCTCGAGGAGGCGCTGTCGCTGGGGTTGTGCGGGCCCACGCACGACCAGCGCAGCTGGACCTTCGACCTGGACCGGGGCGGCGTGGATCCGGTGCTGGACATCCATTTCCTGCGCGATGCGTATCTGGCGCGCTTCCCGGACTATCCGCGCGGCATCACCGTGCCCGCGATCGTCGACGTGAAGACCGGCGAGGTGGTCACCAACGACTTCGCGCAGATGACCCTCGACTTCTCGGCCGAGTGGGCGCGGTTTCACCGCCCGGGCGCGCCGCAGCTGTATCCCGAACCGCTGCGCGCGGAGATCGACCAGGTGAACAAGCGGGTGTACACCGAGGTCAACAACGGTGTGTACCGCTGCGGATTCGCCGGCGACCAGGAGTCCTACGAGATCGCGTACGACCGACTGTTCACCGCGCTGGACTGGCTGTCCGAACGGCTGGCGACCCGTCGCTACCTGGTGGGCGACTCGATCACCGAGGCCGATGTGCGCCTGTTCACCACGCTGGTTCGCTTCGACCCGGTCTATCACGGCCATTTCAAATGCAATCGGTCCAAGCTGTCCGAGATGCCGGTGCTGTGGGCCTACGCGCGCGATCTGTTCCAGACCCCTGGCTTCGGCGACACCGTCGACTTCACCCAGATCAAGCAGCACTATTACATCGTCCACGCCGATATCAACCCCACCCGGATCGCGCCCAAGGGCCCGGACCTGTCCGGATGGGTAACCCCGCACGGGCGGGAGGCCCTGCCCGGCACCCCGTTCGGCCGGGGAACCCCACCACCGCCGCCACGGCCGGAGGAAAGGGTTCCGGCCTCAGCGACGCCCGCCTGACGCCGCCCACATGGCGTCGGCATGTTCGTCGCGGGGATGACAAAGATCTCACGTGACGCAGACCTCAGACGAGCAGGCGCTCCCGCAGCCGATCGCGCAGGCCCTCGGTCAGGCCGATGGCGGTGAAGTACCCGTCCAGGTCGGTGTGCAGATCGTGCATCGCGTCGGTTCCGGCCGCGAGGTATTCCGCGCGCACCCCCAGCACCTCGGGCGCGAGCCGCAGGCGACCGCCGGAATTGCGGTCGACGTCGGCGGCCAGGGCCTCGACCGCGCCGTTGCTGCGCAGGAAGTCCGCCAGGATGTCCGCTTCGGTGACGCCGATGGCGCGCAGCAGGGTGGCGATCGCCCAGCCGGTGCGGTCCTTGCCCGCGGCGCAGTGCACGAGTACCGCACCATCGTTATTCACGATGGATTCCGCGATAGCCAGCAGTGCGACATGTGCCTCCGCCATCGCGGGGAACGACCGGTATATCTTCAGCATCTCGGCCAGCCCGTTGATCGAGGCCTCGTGCGGCGGCTGGTCGCCGATGCCCGAATTGAAGGGCGTCAGGTGTAGTCGCACGTCGTGGGGTAGCACGTCGGCGCCGAGGTGATCGATCTCTCGGGGGCCGCGCAGATCGTGCACGGTGCTCACGCCGAGTTCGCGCAGCGTGTTGTGGCCGCGAGAGTCCACACGGCACAGGTGTGCCGAGCGCAGCAGCACACCGCTGCGCAGTTGACGGCCGTGCGCGGTGCGCAATGTGCCCACGTCACGGTAGTTGAAGGTGCCGGAGATCATGAAGTGATCGGGCCGAACGGTGTTCATCCATCCAGGTTACGGACGGCCTGGTTGCGTCGAGGTGTCGTTGGTCGATCGAACCGGCAAATCTCCGGCGGCGTGTGGGATGTGCCACAGAGACATGACGATCTATACGTGGTTAAGTAGAACTTTGCCCGTATTCATGCACCGTAACCCCGCACGAACTGGGATGATGTGTCAGTGTCCGATCGGTCGCAGCAGGGTTCCAAGGTTGTAACGAAACATTCTTCTAGTCTGTATTCGTCCGCTGAACCCAACCGTAGTCCTCTAAAACCCTCTATATTGATGGATGTTGAACGGGTCGACCGAGCCGTGAGGTCCGGTCCGATCAGCGCGGATCTCGAGCCCGTTGAGCGGCCCGTGCAGATGAGGTGCGCGAGCTTATTTCGCCAAAGGGAGTCGTGTTGAGCGCTAGTGGAGAGATGGTTCGGTCCGATCCGATCCTCGCCGAGGCCGCTGATGCGGTCGAGAAGGTGTCGGTCGAACTCGATTTTTCCGGCACCCGTGCGTTGCGTGTGCTGCTGCACACCGGGATCAGCTCGCTGTGGCCCGCGCTCAAGGCGGCGCCGGAACGTCAGGTCAGGAGTTACGAGGCCACCGTGGCGGCGCTGCGGCGCCGGTGGGCAGGCCGGTCCGGTTGTGTGGCCGATCCGGCGGTTTCGGGACTGTTCCGGGATCAGGACGCCGAGGTGGCCGATTTCCTGCGCTTGTGCGCACGGCGATCGCAGACCGAATGGATCGAGCCTGTCGAGTCGATCGCGGCGTATACGGTCGCGGTGATGCAGGGGACTGTGCTGCGCTGGCTGGCGGACTGCAACGACGAGACCACGCTGGTCGTCCTGGACGACCTCGTGTCGAGCCTGTCTACCCGGGCCGTCGACAAGTAGCCTGAGCTGGGATCTGTCACCGTCCACCCTGGGGTGGAGTTCGTCCGAGGCAACTGGACCACTGACCAACTTCATGCTTCAGTTAGGGAATGACAGACATGTCGTCGATTGCCAAGCTGAACGCGGCCACCGTCGATCTGGATCCGCCGCTGGCCGCACTCGACCTCGCCGCGCTGCGCGCCAACACCGCTGACCTGGTGCGCCGTGCCAATGGCATGCCGATCCGGGTGGCGAGCAAGTCCGTGCGCTGCCGGGCGGTGCTCGAAGAAGTACTCGGTTCCGGGCTGACCGCATCCGGCGGGTTCCGCGGCATCATGAGCTACTCCCTGCTCGAGGCGATCTGGCTGGCGCGTCACGGCGCCCGCGACATCCTGATGGGCTATCCGAGCGTGCACCGGGAGGCGATCGCCGAACTGGGTGAGGACGAGACGCTTCGCGAGTCCATCACCCTCATGGTCGACGACCCGGTGCAGCTGGACCTGATCAAGACCGCCGTCGGCAGCGATCGGGTGCGGCCGCGGGTATGTCTGGACGTGGATGCCGCGTTGCGCATCGGTCCGCTGCATCTCGGACCGCGTCGTTCGCCGATCCGCACCCCCGACCAGGCGGCGCGGCTGGCCCGTGCCGCGCGGGATCGCGGCTTCGACGTCGTCGGCCTGATGACCTACGAAGGACAGATCGCCGGACTGTCCGATAAGCAGGCGGCCGTGCGGCTGGTGAAGCGTCTGTCGGCTACCGATATCGATAAGCGCCGCGCACAGGTGATCGACGCCGTGCGCTCGGTGGTCGGGGACTTGCAGATCGTCAACAGCGGCGGCACCGGATCGATCGAGGTGAGCATCGCGTCCTCGGGGGTCACGGAGGTGACCTCGGGTTCCGGGCTCTACATGCCCGCGCTGTTCGACGACTATCGCAGCTTCACCCCGCATCCCGCGCTGTACTTCGCCCAGCCGGTGGTGCGCCGCCCGGCCCCTGGATTCGCCACGGTCTTCTCCGGCGGGTATATCGCCTCGGGACCGGCGGGCGCGTCCCGGCTGCCCAAGCCGATGTGGCCCAACGGATTGAAACTGCTCGGCATGGAGGGTGCGGGTGAGGTACAGACCCCGCTGAGCGGTCCCGGTGCGGGTTCGCTGGCCATCGGCGACCGCGTGTGGTTCCGGCATGCCAAGGCGGGCGAGCTGTGTGAGCGGTTCGACAACGTGCACATCGTGGACTCCGACGGGACTCGGACGACCGTGCCGACCTACCGGGGCGAGGGGAAGAACTTCGGCTAGGGGGAGGGGATGGTGAGGCGGCGGAG
>NZ_JAGPOX010000193.1 GCF_019038435.1 Nocardia alni | reverse complement strand
CGCCTCTACCGGGTGGGGTTGTGCCGCCGCCTCTACCGGGTGGGGTTGTGCCGCCGCCACTTCCGGGTGCTGTGTCCACCTCCTCTTCGGGCGGGACTGGAGAGGGTTCTCCACCGGATCGGGTTACTCGGGCCGCTTCTCCTGATACGGATACACGAGCGGCTTCTTCTGATGGGGTCGTGCAGTTCGATTTCCCTGCCGAGATTCTGCAATCGCTGCCCACCGGGCACTCGTTGGTGGCGACCGAATCGGTGGCCGCGTTTCTGGATCGGGCGGTTCGGGTGATCGGGTGGGCGGACAGTACGCGGCATGGTGAGGCGGAGAGTCAGCCGAATCCGGTGCTGCTGTTCGTCGGTGCGCCCCATTCCGGGCAGGTGCGCTTGGCCGAGGCCGTTCGCTCCGCGCTGAGCGGTGCGAATATCGCACTGCAAGAAGATATCTGGCGCTCGACCGGGGCAGCGATAATCGAGGGGTCCGGCGAGCAGGAGTGCACGCTGGCGGACGGGGTGCGCGATGTCGTCGGCCAGGCGGTGGATGAGGAGCAACCGCCGTTGCTGCTCATCGAGGACGCCGACGTGCTGCTCGACGCCGCCAACGCGGACGAGGTGCTGGGCGCGCTGGTCGAGGCTTCCCACAACGCCCACACATGTGTCGTGCTCGCGGTGTGCGGTACCTCGGAACTCCACGAGAGCATCACCGATAAAGCGCCCGAGTTCATCCGGCGCGCAATGACTTTCACGCTTCCCGACCTCACTCAGCCGGGACCTGCGGCCGCCCTGGTCCAGGAATTGGTCCGGGGTATGGATGTCGCGGTCACCGATGCGGCGCGCGCAACGCTCATCGAGCACCTGCGGGCGCACCACGGAAATGCGAACACCACCAGTGAGTTCCTGGGCGGAGCCTGCCAAACGGCAGTCGCCGAGGGATCTTTCGGACCGGATGCCCGCCTCCTGGTCGACGTCGCGCATTTCGCCGGGCTGGACGCGACGCCCAAACCGAAGCAGACCGGTAAGAATCTGCCGGAACTGATGGCCGAGCTGGACGGCATGATCGGACTGGATCCGGTGAAGCAGCGGATCCGCTCCCTGGTCGCCGAGGTCGAGATCGACGCCCGCAGACGCGAAGCGGGCCTGTCGATCCCGCCCCGCAGCAGGCACCTGGTGTTCACCGGCAATCCGGGAACGGCGAAAACTACTGTGGCCCGGTTGATTTCGCAGCTCTACTCCGCGCTCGGCGTGGTGAGCAAGGGGCACCTGATCGAGACCCAGCGCACCGACCTGGTCGGTGAGTTCATCGGCCAGACCGCGCCGAAGACCCGTGCGGCGGTGGAAAAGGCGATCGGCGGCGTGCTGTTCATCGACGAGGCATACACCCTGGTCAAGGAGGGCGACTCCAGCGATTTCGGGATCGAGGCCGTCGAGGAACTGCTGGTTCAGCTGGAGAATCGTCGCGAAGACCTCGTGGTCATCGTCGCGGGTTACACCAAGGAGATGGAGGACTTCCTCGACGCCAACCCCGGCCTGCGTTCCCGCTTCGGCAATCGCGTCGAATTTCCGGACTACTCGAACGACGAGCTCGCGCGGATCTTCGTCTCGATGGCCCAAGGACAGCAGTACCGGCTCACCGACGAGCTGATCGCCGCCCTCCCGGACCGGATGGCCCGCATCGGCCGCGGCCCGGGCTTCGCCAACGGCCGTTCCGCGCGAATGCTTTTCGAGCAGACCATCGCCAACCAGTCCAGCCGGCTGACCACGACTGAGGGCGACCTCCAGGAATTGACGCCGGCAGATCTGCCCGCGCCGGGCACCGGCGGGATGGGCCCCGGTAGCGGCGGTCCGCGGCGAAGCCTGCCCGAACTGCTTGCCGAGCTGGACGGGATGATCGGCTTGGAGTCGGTGAAGCAGCAGGTCCGCACGCTCACCACTGAGGTGCGCATGGACGCGCGCCGCAAGGCGGCCGGGCTCCCGGTCGGGGCGCGCAGCAGGCATCTGGTCTTCCTCGGCAACCCCGGTACCGCGAAGACCACGGTCGCGCGGCTGATCGCCCAGATCTACCGTGAGCTGGGCGTCGTCAACTCCGGGCACCTGGTCGAATGCGGCGCGCCGGACCTGATCGCTCAGTACATCGGCCAGACCGCCCCGAAGACTCGCAAGGTCGTCGAAAGTTCCATCGGCGGAGTGCTTTTCATCGATGAGGCTTACTCTCTGGTGGCCGAGGGGAAGGGTGGGGACTTCGGCAGCGAGGCCATCGCGGAGCTCCTCGTGCAGATGGAGAACCGCCGCGACGAACTGCTCGTCATCGCCGCCGGGTATCCGGACCAGATGGACCGTTTCCTGGATGCCAACCCCGGCCTGCGCTCTCGTTTCGGCTCGACGATCCTGTTCCAGGACTACTCGAACGACGAGCTCGCGCGGATCTTCACCGCCATGGCCACCTCCCAGGGGTACCGCCTGGCCGAGGATCTCGAGGCCGCCCTCGCCGGGCGCATCGGGAATATCGAACGCGACAGCGCTTTCGCCAACGGCCGCACGGTGCGCCAACTGCTCGAACACGCGATCGGCCGTCAGGCCTTCCGCCTGGGTGGTTTGGACGGCGACCTCGACATCATCGCCGACGACGAACTGCAGATCCTGCGGGCGGTCGACCTCGAGGACGACTCACCGCAGACCGGCAGTCACCGAATGTAGCCGCGGTTCTGTCGGCCGGAGCCTGGACACGGTCGTCTGCCGAGACGACAGACCGGCGCGGTGGATGACTAGCTCTGACGGCGCAGTGCCGCGGGTGTGGTGCCCAACCTGGCGTGCATAACGCGGGTGAGATGTTCCTGGTGGCTGAAACCGCAGCCGGTCGCGATCTCGGCGATCGGCATGGTGGTGGTCCGCAGCATGCGGCGGGCCTGGTCCAGGCGCATGCGGATCAGGTAGCGGTGCGGGGGTTCACCGGTGGTGGCGCGGAAGCGCCGGGAGAACTGGCTCACGCTGAGCGCGGTCGTCGCGGCCAGATCGGCCAGCGGGATGGATTCGGCGAGCCGTTCGGCCATCAGCGCCCGGACTCGGTCCAGCTGCCGTTGCGACAGGCGAGCCGTGACCACCGGCTCGGAGCCTTGGCGATGCGCGCGGACCAGGTGCGCTGCCAGGGTGGACTGGAGATGATCGGCGTAGGTGCGCGCGCTCGGCTCCCAGCCGCGGACCAGGCGATCCAGGGCCAGGATCAGCTGTTCGACCAGCGGATCGCAGCTGCCGAACTCTTGCGCCAGCCGCACCGGCCCACCGGCGTCGGCGGCGGCCTCGCGCACCACGCGATCGTCCAGGTAGGCGTGCACCGTGTGCAGGTCGCCACCGAGTTCGACGGTCAGATCGGCTCCGGCCGGATGCAGGAACAACCCGCCCGGCGGCACCGTCCGCGCGCGGGTCAGCTTCCCCGCCCCGCGCCGCACCCGCACCGGGCCGTCCAGATGAAGTATCACCAGATGTGTTGTGGCAGCGGAGAAATCGGCCCGGTAGGGCCGCTCGGTCTGAGTGGACAGATAGACGCCGTCCCAGCCGAGCCCGGCGCTGGTCCGGGCGGGCGCGATCCACGGCTGACGCAGGATGCCGATCGTGTCGGCCGGGCCGATCTCCATGGCCGTGGACTCACCTCCGCTGTCGCCGCGGCCGAAGCGCTGCGGCACGGTATCTTCCGACGCTACCGCCATTACGGAAAATATCCAGGTCATTGCGGAAATCGGGCCCGCTGGACGCGCGAAACGTACAGGGTGACGCGCGGATTGTGCAGGACTTCGGCGGTGTGATGGCGGACACTCGGGGCGTGACGGAGAACTTCACCTATACGGCCAATCCGGCCCGCGTCGTCTTCGGCGTCGGCACCCGCGCCGCGGTTGCCGACGAGGTACGACGCCTTGGCGCCGGGCGCGTCCTGCTGCTGTCGAGTCGCCCGCTGACCGGCGACGCCGCGGCGGTGCCGGGTGTGCTGGGGTCGCTGCTGGTCGCCCAGTTCGACGGGGCCGCGATGCATACGCCGGTGGAAGTGACCGAGCAGGCGCTGCGGGTGCTGCACGAGCATCGCGCCGACTGCCTGGTCGCGGTCGGCGGCGGTTCGGTCACCGGGCTGGCCAAGGCGCTCGCGGTGCGCACCGATCTGCCGCAGATCATCCTGCCGACGACCTACGCCGGGTCGGAGGTGACCCCGGTGCTGGGCGAGACCGCCGACGGCCGCAAGGTCACCCGATCGGCGCCGGAGATCCTGCCCGAAACGGTCGTCTACGACGTGGACCTCACGCTGGATCTGCCGGTGGAGATCAGCGTGTGCAGCGCGGTCAACGCGCTGGCACATGCGGTGGAGGCGCTGTACGCGCCGGACGCGAATCCGATCGTCGACCAGCTGGCCCTGGATGCTGTCGCCCGCATCGGGCGGGCCCTGCCGCGACTGGCCGCCGACCCGCGCGACGTGGCGGTGCGCACGGATCTGCTGCGGGCGGCCTGGCTGGCCGGGACCTGTCTGGGCGCGGTGGGCATGGGCCTGCATCACAAGCTGTGCCATGTGCTCGGCGGAACGCTCGGGTTGCCGCATGCGCAGACTCACACCGTTGTCCTGCCGCATGCCATGGCGTACAACGCATCCGCGGTGCCCGAGACGATGGAGCGGATCGCCGCGGCGCTGGACGGCGACTCGGCGGCCGCTGCCGTGTACGACCTGATCGTGCGCTCCGGCGGACCGACCTCGTTGCGGCAGTTGGGCATGTCCGACAACGACATTCCGCGCGTCGTCGAACAGGCGACCGCGATGCCGTACCCCAACCCGCGTGCGGTCACCGCCGAGGGGATCGAACAGCTGCTGCGCGCCGCCTGGTCCGGCACGCGACCGTCCGGCACGGTCCGGGATGGGGCGAGCCCGGCCGCTCCGGACCTGACCTGGCTGACCGATCAGGTCGTGGCCAGCTTCTCCGAAACACCGAATCCCCGTCTGCGCCACTTGCTGTCGGACCTGGTCCGGCACGCCCACCACTACGTGAGCGCGAACGACGTGACGCAGCAGGAGTGGCAGTACGCGATCGACTTCCTCACCCGTACCGGCCAGAAGTGCGATGACAAGCGCCAGGAGTTCGTGCTGCTGTCCGATACGCTGGGCATCTCCAGCGCCGTCGACGTGCTCACCAACTCCCGTACTCCGGACACCACGGCCTCCGCGGTACTCGGTCCCTTCTATGTGCCGGGACCGCCGGAGCGAGAACAAGGTTCGGATATCTCCGGCGGTCTGCCGGGCACTCCGCTGTGGGTGGACGTGCGGGTGACCGATGTCGGCGGGGATCCGGTCGCGGACGCGATGGTCGACGTCTGGCAGGCCAATCAGGACGGCTTCTACGATCTCCAGCTGCCCGACCTGGACGGTCCGGTGCTGCGGGCGCGCTTCCGGACGGACGGACAAGGGCGGCTGCGGTTCTGGACGATCCTGCCCTCTGCCTACCCGATTCCGGTGGACGGCCCGGTAGGGGAGATGATCGAGGCCACCGGCCGGCATCCCTGGCGCGCACCGCATCTGCACTTCCTGATCGCCGAACCGGGCTTCCGGCAACTGATCACGCAGCTGTTCGTGGCGGGCGGACCGTATCTGTCCAGCGAGGATACCGCCGCCGGACGCGGGGACACGGTCTTCGGTGTGAAGAGTGAGCTCGTCGTCGAGTTCCCTGTGGCCGAGGGTGTTCCGCCCGAGGGGAAGACTCTGGAAAACGGCTGGCGGAGACTCGATTTCACCTTTCATATCACCGAGCTATGAGCATCACCGAGCAAGAACCGAGGCTTGACATGTCCACCTATGACACCGACGTCCTGGTGGTCGGCAGCGGTCCCGCCGGTGGCTCGGCCGCACTGCTGCTGGCCACCTATGGGATCCGCACCCTGCTGGTGAGCAAGTACGGCTGGGTGTCCAACACTCCGCGCGCCCACATCACCAACCAGCGCACGCTCGAGGTGCTGCGCGATCTGGATGTGGAGCAGCAAGCGCTGGCGCAGGGAACCCCGCAGAATCTGATGGGGGACACCGTGTTCTGCACGAGCATCGCGGGTGAGGAGATCGGCCGCATCCGCACCTGGGGCACCGGCCCGTACTCGCTCTCGGAGTACACCGCGGCCAGCCCGTGCGGCATGATCGATCTGCCGCAGACCTATATGGAACCGATCCTGGTGTCCAACGCGGCCGCTCGCGGCGCGAAGGTGCGCTTCGACACCGAATACCTGTCGCTGGAACAGGATTCGGACGGTGTCACCGCTGTCCTGCGTGATCGCGTGCGCGGTGACGAATTCACCGTGCGCGCTCGATATCTCATCGGCGCGGACGGCGCCCGCAGCCTGGTCGCCGAACAGATCGGGCTGCCCATCGCCGGACGATCCGGCAAGGCGGGGAGCATGAATATCGTTTTCCGCGCGGATCTTTCGGCACTGGTCGCGCACCGTCCCAGCATTCTCTACTGGGTGATGCGACCCGGCGCCGAGACCGGCGGCATCGGCATGGGCCTGGTGCGGGCCGTGCGGCCCTGGCACGAATGGCTGCTCACCTGGGGGTACGACATCGACCGTCCCGCACCGGAAGTGGACGACGCGGCTGCGGCCGCGATCGTGCGTGATCTGGTCGGCGTGCCCGATCTGCCGGTGCGGATCACCTCGACCTCGCTGTGGACGGTCAACCACAGCTACGCCACCGAGTATTCGCGCGGCCGCGTATTCTGCGCCGGGGACGCCGTGCACCGTCATCCACCGTCGAACGGCCTGGGCTCCAACACCTCCATTCAGGATTCCTACAACCTGGCCTGGAAGCTGGCGGCAGTGATCCGCGGCGCGGCCGGCCCCGAGTTGCTGGACACCTACACCGCCGAGCGCGCCCCGGTGGGCAAGCAGATCGTCGACCGCGCCAACCTGTCCCGCGACCAGTTCGGCCCGATCTTCGAGGCCCTCGGCATCACCGGTGGTACCGACGACGAGGGCATCCTCGCGGGCCTGGGCGCCTGCCGCGCCGAGACCCCCGACGGTGCGAAACGCCGCCGTGCCCTGGAGGAGGCCATCGAGCTGAAGAACTACGAATTCAACGCGCACGGCGTGGAACTCGACCAGCGCTACCGCTCGACGGCCGTCCTGGACGACGACGGCCCGGCCGAGACCTGGCCGCGCGACCGCGAACTGTACGTCCAGCACTCGACCCGTCCCGGCGCGAAGCTGCCCCACGCCTGGTTGGTCGACGGCGCCGGACAGCGCGTCTCGACTCTCGACCTCGTCGGCAAGGGGCGCTTCGCCGTGATCACCGGCCTGAGCGGAGAGGTATGGACGACCGCCGTCGAGGCGGTGGGCCGCGATCTCGGCATCGACCTCGCCCTGGTCCGAATCGGCGCCGCAGGGGCGCGGGACGCCTACGGCGAATGGGCTCGCCTGCGTGAGATTCCCGAAGACGGCTGCCTGCTGGTTCGTCCCGACGCCTATATCGCCTGGCGTTGTGCGTCGTGCCCGGGCACCCCGGCCGCCGCAACGGCCGAACTGACGTCCGCGCTGGTCTCCATCCTGCGGCGCTGAGGCGAAGTCATTCGAGTCCCGGCTCGCGCACCAGCTCCCGGCTGCTCGCGAGGATCGTTTCGGTGCGGTCGGCCATCGCTCGACCGGCGGCGAGCAGGGGTTCGGGGGACCGGAGGGTGCGGCTGAGGATGAAGGCGCCCTCCAGAGCGGACAGCACGGCCAGGATGAGGTCCCGCGCCTCGGGTTCGCCGAGCCCGCGGTCAACGAAATACATGGTGCCCCTGTCGATCCAGGATGTGATGACCTCGGCCGCGATCTCGCGCAGGGCGGGTTCGCTGTCGGCGATCTCGCCCGCCACGGTGCCGACCGGGCACATGTTGATCCAGCCGGTCTGCTCGATGGTTTGGGCCGCCGCGGCGAATGCGGCGGGTATGGCCTCGCGCAGATCGTCGTACGGGTCCATGAGCAGTGGCAGGAGCTGGATGTAGGCCGCGCCGGAGGTGCGCAGCGCCTCGGCGGCGATCTGCGGCTTGCCGCCGGGAAAGTGGTGGTAGAGCGAGCCCATGGGGGCCTGTGCGGCGATGGTGATCTGTTTGACGGTGACGGCGCTGTAGCCGTGCCCGCGCATGAGCTCGCCGACTGCGGTGACCAGCCGGTCGCGGGTGCCGCTTGACATCTTCTCGGCCATTCCCCCATGCTAGAGCAAAAGCTCTAGAGCGTTCGCTCTAATGGAGGTCCATGATGCCCACCGTCGATATACCGGCAGGTCGTATCCACTACGCGCAGCGCGGCGAGGGTCCCCCGGTCGTGCTGTTGCACGGCCTGCTGATGAATCACACACAGTGGGACGCCGTCATCGACCGGCTTCCCGACGGCTTCCGCTACGTACTGCCGGATCTACCGCTGGGCGCGCATCCCGAACCGCTGCGTCCTAACACGGATCTGAGCCTGCGCGGGCTGAATCGACTCCTCGCGGATTTCCTGGCCGCCCTCGATCTGCGCGATGTGACCCTGGTGCACAGCGACTGGGGCGGCGGCCTGTTCCTCACCGCGTACGGCCTGGACGAGCGCATCGGTCGTTTGATCGTCCTGCCGTGCGAGGCCTTCGACAACTTCCCGCCCGGACTCCCCGGAAAGACGTCCGTCCTCGCCTCCTACCTGCCCGGCGGAGTGACGCTGGCGCTCAGGGAATTACGCATCGGGTGGCTGCGCCGATCACCGTTGATGTTCGGCTGGATGGCCCGCAACCCGCTACCCGACGACCTGGTCCGCGGCTGGACCGAACCGGGCCTACGCGACAAGAACATTCGCCGAGACCTTCTCGCCTACACCAGATCCGAATTCCCCGCCCGCGAACTAATCGCCAATACCGAAGCACTGCAAAACTTCTCGGGCGAAGCTCTCATCCTCTGGTCCTCAGCGGGCAAGGTCATGCCCCGCGACCACGGCCGCCGCCTGGCCGAATTGATCCCGCACGCCCGCCTGGTAGAGATCGACGACGCCTACGTCCTGTCCATGCTCGACCAGCCCGCCGCCGTCGCCACCGCGATGACAGCCTTCCTCACCGGCACCCGGGCGAGGCGTTGACCGGACGGGAGTCGTTCCCATCCGAGTACAGAGACGCCCTTACCGTCAGTTTTGGCGAAACTGAGGATAAGGTCGCTGGGCGCCGCAGCCACAGTGCGGTGGTCGGGACATAGCCACGGAAACTCCTTGGTGCACCGGGGATCTCGCGTCCCCGTAGTGGACATGACATGCGCCGCCGAGGTCTGACTCGCGATTTCACGTGTGGCACGGAAGTTGCCGTCAGGGCCCGAGACGGAGAGGGGCGCGGGTGGTCGGTATGTTCGGGGCGTCCGGAGTTTTTCCTGGTTGAACGACCGTCAGGAGCGCCGTATGTCCAAGCCCCCGCTGCCGTCCGAGGCCGTAGCCCTGCTCCGCGAGCCCAATCCGTGCGTGATCACGACCCTGCGCTCGGACGGCGCTCCCGTCTCGACCGCGACCTGGTACCTGTGGCAGGACGACGGCCGAGTTCTGATCAACATGGACGCCGCCCGGGTACGCGTCCGCCACCTGCGTCGTGATCCGAGGGTGTCGCTGACGGTGCTGTCCTCGAGCGACTGGTACACCCACATCAGCCTGATCGGCAAAGTCGTCGAATGGCGCGAGGACACCGAAATGGCGGATATCGATGCACTGGCCCAGCTCTACCTGGGCAGGCTGTACCCCAACCGTGAGCGCCCCCGGGTCAGCTGCCTGATCGGGGTCGAGCGCTGGCACGGCTGGGGTGCGATGAAGGACAACGACCAGGTCGGCTGACCCGGCTACCGCGCCGGTATGAGCCGAGCCGGCTACCGCATACCCGCGCGGTCCAGTTCCGCGAGCACCCACGACCAGGCCGGGGTCAGCGGGTCGATCACATCGAAGTGGCCGGCTTCCGGGACGACCACCAGGCGTGTCCGCGGATGCGCCGCAGCATAGATCCGGCCGATCGCCACGGGGACGGTCCGGTCCTGCTCACCGTGCACGACGGTGACCGGAACGGCGGGTGTCCCGAGCCGAACGGGATCCAGGTCGGGCCGGGCATCCGCACGGCCGCCGAGAAAGGCCGCCACGGCATGATCACCGAGTCCGGCGGTCTCGGCTGTCCTCAGATCGGCGACCGGGGCGAGGGCGATGGTGGCGCGCAACCGCGGCGGCGGGCATCGCACGCTCGCCCACAGCGCCAGCTGACCGCCCGCCGAATGGCCGAGCAGCACGATCGGCGGATCCGTCGTATCCAGCAGTCGGGCGACCTGCCCGGGCAGCACATCCAGTGCGGTGCGGATGTCGGCGGTCGTGAGATTCGGCTCGCCCGGCACGCGGCGATATTCCGCGGCGACCACCGGCCAGCCCGCCTCCCGCAGCGCCGCGGACATGATCCGGGTGTGTGCGCGGTCGTACGCGGGACGCCAATAGCCGCCGTGCAGCAGCACGATCAGCGGCCGGGGCTCGGCCGCGGGATCCGGCAGCCATATGTCGGCGACGTGCTCCGGATCGGTCCCGTAGCGGGCCGTATGGTCTGGGTCCGGCGCGGGACGGCCGAGGATCGAGTTGTTCTCGCTCATGCGGATCACCACCTGTGGTCGTGCTCATCGAGAATATTCGGCGGCGGGCGGACCGCGTCGGTGGCCGTCAGCCGACCCGCGATGAGCGGCGCAGTGGCGAGTTCCGCAGGCCGGACGATCACTCCCGACGGGACCGGAATCGACCTGGAAACAAAGGCAGCGTAGCTCCATGGGATCATGGACGACGCTGATTTCCCCACGTGACCAGGAGCCCCGTGCCTAGTTTCGCCGACACGACGTTCACCGATCCGTCGCGGATCCGGAACTTCTGCATCATCGCGCACATCGATCACGGCAAGTCGACCCTTGCCGATCGGATGCTGCAGCTCACCGGCGTGGTCGAGGAACGGGCGATGCGTGCGCAGTATCTGGACCGGATGGATATCGAGCGCGAGCGCGGTATCACCATCAAGGCTCAGAACGTGCGTTTGCCCTGGACCGTGGACGGCACGGACTATGTGCTGCATTTGATCGACACGCCTGGGCACGTCGACTTCACCTACGAGGTCTCGCGCGCGCTGGAGGCGTGTGAGGGCGCGATCCTGCTGGTCGACGCCGCGCAGGGGATCGAGGCGCAGACGCTGGCCAACCTGTACCTGGCGCTGGACAAGGACCTGACGGTCATCCCGGTGCTGAACAAGATCGACCTGCCCGCCGCGGACCCGGACCGCTACGCCGCCGAACTCGCCCACATCGTGGGCTGCGAGCCCGAGGACGTGCTGCGCGTATCCGGCAAGACCGGCGTCGGCGTGCCCGAACTGCTGAACGCGGCCGTCCAGCAGGTCCCGGCGCCGCAGGGCGAGGGCGACGCCCCGGCCCGCGCGATGATCTTCGACTCGGTCTACGACACCTACCGCGGCGTGGTCACCTACGTGCGTGTGGTCGACGGTAAGCTGACCCCGCGCACCAAGATCAAGATGATGTCCACCGGCGCCACGCACGAACTGCTGGAGATCGGCATCGTGTCCCCGGAACCCAAACCCACCCAGGGCCTGGGCGTCGGTGAGGTGGGCTACCTCATCACCGGCGTGAAGGATGTGCGCCAATCCAAGGTCGGCGACACCGTCACCACCGCCCGCGACGGCGCGACCAGCCCGCTCACCGGCTATCGCGAACCGCGCCCGATGGTGTACTCGGGCCTGTACCCGGTCGACGGCTCGGACTATCCGGACCTCCGCGACGCCCTGGAGAAACTCCAGCTCAACGACGCCGCCCTCACCTACACCCCGGAGACGTCGGTGGCGCTGGGCTTCGGCTTTCGCTGCGGCTTCCTGGGCCTGTTGCACATGGAGATCACCCGCGAACGCCTGCAGCGCGAGTTCGACCTCGAGCTGATCTCCACCGCGCCCAACGTCGTCTACCGGGTGATCCTCGAGGACGGCACCGAGCACGTCGTCACCAATCCCTCGTACTGGCCCGAGGGCAAGCTGAAGGACGTGTACGAGCCGGTGGTCAAGTGCACAGTGATCTCTCCGAGCGAGTTCATCGGCTCGATCATGGAGCTGTGCCAGTCCCGGCGCGGCGAACTCGGCGGCATGGACTACCTGTCCGAAACCCGTGTGGAGATGCGGTACACGCTGCCGATGGCCGAGATCATCTTCGACTTCTTCGACTCGCTCAAATCCCGCACTCGCGGCTACGCGAGCCTGGACTACGAGGAGTCCGGTGAGCAGGAGGCCGACCTGGTGAAGGTCGACATCCTGCTGCAGGGTGAGGCTGTGGACGCGTTCTCCGCGATCGTGCACCGCGACGCCGCCCAGGCGTACGGCCACAAGATGACCACCAAGCTGCGTGAGCTGATCCCGCGCCAGCAGTTCGAGGTGCCGATCCAGGCCGCCATCGGCTCCAAGGTCATCGCCCGCGAGAACATCCGCGCGATTCGCAAGGATGTGCTCGCGAAGTGCTACGGCGGTGACATCAGCCGTAAGCGCAAACTGCTGGAGAAGCAGAAGGAAGGTAAGAAGCGGATGAAGACGATCGGCCGGGTCGAGGTTCCGCAGGAGGCCTTCGTCGCGGCGCTGTCCAGCGACGCGGCCTCGGACAAGCCCAAGGGAAAGTAGGACCACGGGAAGGTAACCCGTACCTGAAGGTTGGCTGAGTCTGTCGGCGTTTGTCCAGGCCCGTCGATCTCGGGGCTTTCGAACCGAACGGTGCGCTGGCACGCTGTTATATCGAACCGTGTTGCGGTTGGGGCCGGGTCAACGATGATGTGACAGGCCGGACCCTCGCAAATATGGTGGTACGAGTTCTACGGAAAGACGGCTGGACCCGTTCGGTTCGGATACCGAACACCTGAGAGCGGAGTGTGTATGTCGCGTGACCTGCCCCTGGACGCTGACGCGGAGGATACGGGCAAGCACGCCGGGGATATCGCCTACAAGGCCGCGACCGGTGTCGCGCGGATCGCGCGGGCTGGGGCCTATGTGACGGGTGGTGCGCTGATCGCCTCCGAGGGCGGGCAGGGGCCAACGACCGGCAGTTCACCGGACGACAGCCAGATCGCGGGCTGGGCGGTGCAAACCGTCCAGGATCCGCAGCCCAACGCGCCGAGCCCGGTGATCACCTATCCGGACCCGGCGCCCAATTCGGTTGGGCCCGATCTCGGTCATCAGGCGCCGAATCCCGGGCAGCTGCCGGACTTCTGGGTTCATGTCGAGATCCACGCGGGTCCGGACGCGGACGGTTCTATACCCGACCTGAGCCAGGTTCCCGGGATGAACGAGGTGCCGAACACCGGCCCGGGAACCGGCGCCCCGGATTCCGGCGGTCATACGGGCGTCGGCGTTCTGCCCGGTCCGGGTGCGGCGCCGGGCAATGACATTCCCGGGCTGCCGAATCTCGGGAACCCGCTCCCGAATCTCGGCAACGGCCTGCCGGGTCTGGGGAACGGCGTGCCCGGTCTCGGACACGGTGTGCCGGGCCTCCCGAGCCTGCCCCAGATCCATATACCCGGCCTGAACTCCGGCGGCAATTTCAGCCTGCCCGGACTGCATCCGGCCGCGGCGCCGATCGCGGAGAACATCGCACCGGGTGACGGATCCGATGTGCGCACGATGGCGGACTCGACCGGTCCGGCGCAACCGATAGCGGACCCCACGACGCCCGGCGGCGAACTGTCCGGCATCGCGCAATCGGCGATCAATGCCCTCGACGGTGTGGATCCCGCGCTCGTCGGCAGTCCGCTCGGCAGTGAGCTGTCCGGTTTCGTGCAGTCGGTGGCCGCCCTGCTGGACGGCCAGGCCGGGGGAACATCCGATGCCGGCCCGTCGGATTCATATCCGGCAGATGCCGGGCAGGGCGGCTACGGTCCGATCGATCTGGGCGATCAATCCGGTTTTTACGGCTACGGAACGGAATTCGGTCAGTATTATCCGGATTTCTCTGCGCCGCAGGTGGATTCGACTGCGGCATGGTCCGGCTGGCATCCGCACGGAATGTCGGGATTCGAGGCCGGTGGTCCGGCCTCGGGCGGTTCCGGATTCGACGGGATCGGCGGGTTCGGGGTCCATGCACAGGTGATGTCGCAGATGGATGCGCATATCGGGCCGGACGCGACATGGCTGGGGTCTGGCGCTCAGGGGACGTTCGGCCACGGTGATATCGGCCAGCAGCTCGACAGCTACAGCATCGGGCTCGGTGCGCCGCAATTCGTCGACGGCACGCAACAGGCCGATCCCGGTATGCCGCAGTTCGGCTGGAACGCACCGCAGTTCGCGCCGGGCATCGCACATTTTCCCGGAGACGCACCGCAGTTCGCGCACGGTGTACCGCACCTTGTGGGAAATGCGCACTCGGAAGCCGAATCCGCGCCCGACGCGAGCGGATCGGATGCTTCCGAGGACGCGCCGGTATCGTCCGCGCCGCCCGGTGCCGCTCCCGGCATGCCGAGCGCCGTCCTGCCGGGGATGTCGCCCGCGGTAGCGTCGGTTCCCGCTGCCGCACAGGCAGTTTCGGCCGCCGCTCCGATGCAGACGACGGTGACGATGCAACCCGCTCCCGTCGCCGCGCTGCCGGTCGCCGTGGCCCCGGCGGCCGAGGCGATGCAGCCGGTCGTCACGACCCCGCTGCAGACCTCGACGCACCTCGCGGCCGCGACGCATTCGATCAGCGGCGCGCTGCCGGACCATTCGGGGGCAGTCGCACCGGCCGCGGCCGTCGGTCCGGCCGCGTTCCTCGGGTTCTACGGGCCGAGTTCCGATTTCAGCCTGCCGACTCACCTGCACCACACACCGGATACCGGAACGGTTGTGCCGTCGCAGATTCCGCAGGTCAGTGTCGCCCCGAGCGTCGATGCCGCGACGCCGTCGCACTCCCCGGACCGGAACGGCCGGCCGCACGGCCCGACGACCGCCGATCCGCATCACCCCCCGGCGACCATGCCCGACGGCCCCACCGCAGTGGACTCGACCCCGATCAGGCATCCGGGCGCCGACGAGAACGGCTCGACCACGCACGCGCATCCGGGTACCGGTGGCGTCGATTCGACGACGGCCGCGCATCCGAGTGATTCGTCCTCGACGTACCCGAGCAGCGGCGCGAATACCTCTGTCGCGCATCCGAGTTCGAGTGATTCGTCGCATTCGCATGGGGGCGGCGATGCCTCTTCGGCGCATCCGAGTTCGAGTGATTCGGCCAACCCGAATTCTGGCGGGGACTCCTCACGCACGTACCCCACGACCTCCGCGCATCCGGGTGATTCCGATTCGACCTCCTCGGCGCACCCCAGTTCGATCGACAATTCGGGCGACCGGTCCGGCCCCACCGACCGGTCCGGCCCCACCGACCGGTCCGGCCCCACCGACAGGTCCGGTTCGACCGATACGCCGCCGACCCGCGATTCCGGGCCGTCACGGGATTCGCATCAGTGGACCCGGCCGAACGATTCGTCCCCCGGTCGCGACGTGCCGACCCACGACGGGCCCACCTACAATGGTCCCAGCCCCACCC
>NZ_JAGPOX010000192.1 GCF_019038435.1 Nocardia alni | reverse complement strand
ACCGGATCGCTGCGGATCATCGCGCCACCCAACCCCGAGGATCGGGATCCCAGCGGGGACCTACCGGTGATCACGCCCGGCGATCCGACCCATGTGCGCCGGGAGGAATTCGGCTACCAGCCGCTGCCGCAACGGAAAACGCCCCCGCCGACGCAGATCCCGTCCCCGCCGACGCAATTTTTGAGCCCGCAGCCGCAGACCCCGGCCGCGCCGACACGATCGCTGAACCCGCAGCCACAAACCCCGGCCGCGCCGACACGATCGCTGAACCTCCCGCCGCAGGCCCCGGCCTCGCCGACGCAGTCGTTGAATCTTCCGCCGCGTACGCCGCCCGCGCAGGATGCCCAGAACACCGAACTGCTGCCGCACGGAACGACTCCCGGCCACCAGGGCGGATACGGCGAGTTCGGACCGGACGCCAACTACCCGCTCGACGAATACGAGCGCGAGGGCGCGTACAACGAATACGACCAGCCTGCGGCACATCCCGGATACGAGTACGGCGAATACGACGAGACCGGATACGACGAAACCGGGTACGACCGCGGCGGGTACGACGAGCACCGTGCCGAGGCGGGCTACGACGACGAAAGCTATTACGACAACGCCGAATACGGCCAGGAGGACTACGAATACGATTCCGCCGCAGCCGGATACGGCCCCGAGGGCGAATACGATCATGCGGGCGGATACGCCGAGCCGAAGAAGCGCTCGCTCGTGATGCCCATCGTGTTCGGCGTCCTCGGCCTTGCCCTGGCCGCGGGCGCGGCGGTGATCGGCTGGCAGGTGCTGGGCAAGTCCAGCCCCACCACCACGACCGCGGCGGCACAGCCTTCGGCCCCGGCGGCGATCGGCCCCAACAGCGCCCCGAGCACCTCGGACTCGACGGACACCACGACGTCCGCGGCCACATCGACCCCGCCCGCCGGGTCCACTCACTGCCGCCCGACGTCGTCCACGGAAGGTACCGGATACACCCGATCGGCGGCGGGCAATTCGGTGACCAGCTGCGGCTTCGCCGAGGCGGTCCGCAAGGCCTACGCCAGTGCCGCCGAATCCGATTCCAGCGCACCGTCGTCGGTGGTCGCGGTCAGCCCGACCACCGGCCGCTCCTACACCATGAGCTGCACGGCGACCGGCCGGTTGATCACGTGCACCGGCGGCGACAACGCGGTGGTGTATGTGTACTGAGCTGGAGATCCGTCGCATATGCGTCACCGATCGTCGCCCAGGTTGACCCCGCGAGCGCCGGGGCGCAGGATTCCTCGAGCGACCAAGGGCCCCGCCGCGGGCCGCCGCGCAAGGGTGGAGGTATCCGGCGTGGACATACCTGGGCAACCGCGTGGGCGGCGTATCCGCTCGGCCGCGGTGCTGTGCGGGCTCGCACTGGTCGCCTCCGCCGTCTGCGGCGGATGTTCCACCTCGCCCGAGCCCGGCCCGGCCCCGACCCTGTCGGCCCCTACCAACCTGGCTCCGGGAGCGATGGTGGCGATACCCGGTACCTTGGCCGCAGACTTCAATTCGCTGCTGCCCACGCTGGGCGGTAAAGCGGGCATGGCGTTCATGGCGGTGGGCGGCGACACCGTCGCCACCATGGGCGACTGGACCGCCGGCCCGGCCTGGTCGACGATGAAGGTGCCGCTGGTCCTGGCGGTGCTGAACGGCAACGGCAATACCTCCAACTACCAGATGTCCGCGGCAATCACCGAATCGGACAACAACGCCGCCGACCAGCTGTGGCAGTCCCTGGGCGCCCCGGACCAGGCCTCGCAGGCCATCCAGGCGATCCTGCGATCGGGCGGTGACACCGACACCACCGTGCCCTCGACCAAATCCCGCGCCGACTATTCGGTCTTCGGTCAAGCCACGTGGAGCCTTTCGGATCAGGTGCGTTTCGCCGCCCATCTGCCGTGCCTGGCGAACGCGAACACGGTCACCGATCTGATGGGCAAGGTGGTCTCGGCGCAGCAGTGGGGTCTGGGGCATCTGGACAACGCCGCCTACAAGGGCGGCTGGGGACCCGATCCGGCGGGTAACTACCTGGTCCGCCAGTTCGGCCTGATCACGACCCCGAGCGGGCAGATCGCCGTCGCCGTGGCCGCCCAGGCCGATTCCGGCTCGTTCGACGACGGCACCGCCATGCTGGACAAGATCGTGCCGCTGATCACCAAGCATCTGGGCGACCTACCCACGGGTTCCTGCCCGAAGGGCCGTTGACTCCGCCGGCGCGTCACCCAGTGTTCACGCCCCCGCATTTCGGGCACTCCGGCGGCCACGGCAAGATTACGGGTATGCGCATCGGAGTCTTGACCGGAGGCGGAGACTGCCCGGGGCTGAACGCGGTGATTCGGGCCGTCGTGCGGACCGCGAACAGTCGCTATGGCGACGCGATCGTCGGGTTCCAGGACGGCTGGCGCGGTTTACTCGAGGATCGCAAGATCCAGATCCACAACGACGACCGCACCGACCGGCTGCTCACCAAGGGCGGCACCATGCTCGGCACCGCGCGCACCAATCCGGATGTGCTGCGCGCCGGGCTCGGCCAGATCAAGCAGACCCTGGACGACAACGGCATCGACGCGCTCATCCCGATCGGCGGCGAGGGCACGCTGACCGCGGCCAGCTGGCTGGCCGACGAGGGCGTCTCGGTCGTCGGGGTGCCCAAGACCATCGACAACGACATCGACTGCACCGACACCACATTCGGCCACGACACCGCGGTCACCATCGCCACCGACGCCATCGACCGGCTGCACACCACCGCCGAATCGCATCAGCGGGTGATGCTGGTGGAGCTGATGGGCCGTCACGCGGGGTGGATCGCGATGAACGCGGGCATCGCCTCGGGCGCGCATCTGACGCTGGTGCCGGAGGTCCCCTTCGACGTCGACGAGGTGTGCGCGATGATCAAACGCCGCTTCCAGCGCGGGGATTCGCATTTCATCTGCGTGGTCGCCGAGGGCGCGAAGCCCGCGGAGGGCTCGTTCGCGTTGCGCCAGGGTGGAATCGACGAGTACGGGCACGAGCGGTTCACCGGGGTGGCCCACCAGCTGGGCGTGGAGATCGAGCGCCGCATCGGCAAGGAGGTGCGCACCACCGTCCTGGGCCACGTGCAGCGCGGCGGCACCCCGACCGCCTACGACCGCGTGCTGGCGACCCGGTTCGGCGTACACGCCACCGAGGCCGTGCACGACGGCCAGTTCGGCCAGATGGTGGCGCTGCACGGCAGCGAGATCGATCTGGTGCCGCTGTCGGAGGCCACCAAACAGCTGAAGCTGGTGCCGACCGACAAGTACCAGGAAGCGGCCGCCTTCTTCGGCTGAGGCGCGAGCCCCTACGACCGGGCCGCCGCGGGCTCGCCGACCGACTCGGCGGGCCCGGAGGCGCCCCTGCGGCGGGTCTGTGCGGCCCGGCGTACCCGGTACCGCACCAGCGCCCACAGCAGCAGCGCCTCGGCGATCGCGGTGAACACCGTCAGGAACTGGCTGAAGTAGCTGGCCAGCACGTTCACCACGGTCAGCGACACCACATCGGACCAGATGCCCAGGCGCACACCGACCTCCTCCCGGCCGCGCAGCCACGCCACCGCGGCGACCGCACACCCGACGCCCACCACCAGCTCGCCCGCCGCGGCGATCGACAGGCCCACCAGTGACTTCCAGCCATGTCCGTGGGTGACGTCGAGCAGGTGGTCCAGCTGACGCCAGTGCGAATGCCACCCGGAAATCACCACCGCGGCCAGTACCAATCGCAGCAACGACCAGAGCGCGTGCGCCAGCAGCACCGCGATCAGCACGACACGCAACACGGGCAACGGCAGGAAACGGTTCTCGAACCACACACCGAACCGTGCCAGCCGCCCACCCACCGACGCCTCGGTCTCACATCGCACCGCGCGCAGGTAATCGGTCAGTGCCGTCAGCAGTTCGCGCTGCTGCGGATCGCAGCCCTCCGGGTCGATCGTGCCGAGTTCGGCCAGCAGCATCTCACGACGCTGTTCGGAGATGCGGGTGCCGACGAACTGGCCGACATCCTCGATGACAGCGCCCAGCGCCTGCTCCGGGGAACGAGCTCGGCGGTGCGCCGACGTCCGGGCTACGACGACGATCAGCAGGAATGCGAAATAGATGATCGGCGCGGCCAGCGGGAAGAAATAGTTGTTGTTCGAGGTGATGAATTTGCCCACCTCGTCGATGAACAGCCCCAGCCCCACCCCGGACAGCAATGCCGCCCAGATCATCGCGGTCCGGCCGGAGGACATCATCAGCAGCAGACACGAGATGACCAGCAGCAGACCGCCGAACAGGGCGTGCGCGATGTGGTAGGTACCGCCGCCGATCTTCGGGTACCCCGAGGCCATCAGATACAGCCGGGTGATCACCACGGTGAGCCCGAAGGCCACCGCCATCAACGTCACCAGCCGCCCGGCCTCTGGTCGCCACCGCATCGTCAACGGTTCCGCCTCTCTGCGCCTCGGGCCGGACTCGTGCGCGACCCCGGCCACATCGGCGGCCGAAGATGAGGCAATGGCGAGGTCAGCCCATCTCCGGCAGGGTACCCGCTTCCTACGAAAATAGGTCCGCCTCTGCGCATCTCAGCCAGACTCGCCACCCCGGTCGCGTTGGCGATCGAGCGGTTGAGCTCGGGGCTCACAGCGGCGTGTGTTCCCACCATTTCTCGAGTACGTCCTGTGCCGAGGGTGTGCCCGCGTCATCCGCCGCGCCGTTGTTATAGGCGTACAGCACGGCCGTGGCGCGGTTCGGATCGGCGGTGAAGGACACCACCATCTCGGCCGTCTGGGTGCGCGGATCGTCGGATTCGGTCCAATCGCTCGCGGTGTAGGCGATCTGGTCCTTCGTGCCGGCGATGGTCTGATTCGGCGGCACCGCGGCCAGCGCGGCCTGGGCGGAGGCGCTGCTGTCGAATACCACGACGGCGTAGCCGAACGGCCGCTCGCGCGAGGTGCATTCCCACGCACCCAGCCAGCTCGCCGCGCCCAGCGGATCCGAGCGCCGGAAGGTGGCCGGTTGCAGGACTTTTCCGGGCTGCCCCGCCGCGCTGCGCGCGCAGTCGACACGTCCGGAGTACGCGCCGCCGGACTCCGCAACGCCCTGGGGCAGCAGGGTCGGGAAGGCGTGCCGGATTTCGGCCACGGGGTCCGCGGTATGGGGCGCCACCAGGTAACCCGTCCCCCCGGATTGCGTCGACTGCGGCGACCCCGTCTGCCCGGCGGACCTGGTCGGCGGCGCGCTGCGCGGGGCCGCGACCGTATGCCGCGAACCGCCCGACAGCACGAACACTCCCGCGACCACGACGACCAGCAGCGCGACCACGGCGAGCACGCTCAAGATCAGCGTGTTCGGTGAGCGCCGCGGAACCCTGCGCAGCAGAACGTGATCCGGCGGGAATCCGGTGGGCTGCGGATGCGGTACCGGCATCGGCGACACCGAATTCGCCACCGGCGATGCCGGATTCGGTACGGGCGATACCGGATTCATCGTCTGGCTGTTCGGCGGCAAACCGGCCGCGGGCAGTGGCAGCGGGACCGCCGGGATAGGCACGGTCAGCGCCTGCTTGGCCGCGGCCGCGAAATCCGCGCAGGTGGCGAACCGGTCGATCGCCCGCTTGGCCATCGCGCGGGCCAGCACCGGATCCAGCGCCGGATTCAACCCCGCGCGCCACATACCGACCGGCGGCAGCGGCAGTTGCATATGGCCGTGGATCAGCTCGTTGGGATCCTCGGAATCGAAGGGTCCGGTCCCGCACAGCAGCCAGTACAGCGCGCACCCCAGCGCGTACTGGTCCGATCGCTCGTCCAGCGGTGCGCCGGTCATCTGCTCAGGCGAGGCGTAAGCCAGTGTCGCGGTGAACATTCCGGCCTGGGTCAGATGGGTGGAGTCCTCCTGCAGCCGCGCGATGCCGAAGTCGGTGAGGTAGACCCGCTCCCCTTTGCCGCCGGTGTCGCGGCCCAGCAGCATGTTGGCGGGCTTGACATCCCGGTGCAGCACCCCGTTGCGGTGCGCGTAATCCAGTGCCGCGGCGACACCCTCGATGATCTGCACCGCGCGCTCGGGCGGCAGCGTCAGCGGATTCACCGAGGCGGCGTCGACGCCGTCGACGTACTGCATGCTGATCCACAGCTGCTGGTCCTCGACGCCGCGGTCGTAGACGGCCACGATGTTCGGGTGGTCGAGCTGGGCGACCAGATCGGCCTCGCGCTCGAAGCGGGCGCGCACCTCGGCGTCGGCGAACAGCTCCCGATTCAGCAGCTTCAACGCGGTCTGGCGCTGCAGCCGAGGGTGGCGAGCCAGGTAGACCGACCCCATACCTCCTTGGCCCAGGAGATGTTCGACGGAGAACCCCGCGAACACGTCACCGCTGCGCAACACCTATAACCCCCTCTCGGCAACGTATAAATTCGCGACCCTACCCGAACTTCAGCCCGGGATCACCAGGCCCGATTCGTAGGCCAGCACCACCGCCTGCGCCCGGTCGCGCAGATCCAGCTTCGAAAATACCTTCGATACATGGGTTTTCACGGTCTGTTCGGCCACGAACAGGGTCGTCGCGATCTCGGAATTGGACATTCCCCTGGCGATGAGTTCGAGCACCTCGCGCTCGCGGGGCGTGAGCGCGTCCAGCGCCGGGGACGGTTTGGCGCGGGCGCGGCGGCGGGTGACGTCGGCGATCAGCCGCCTGGTCACCGTCGGCGCCAGCAGCGCCTGCCCGTCGGCGACCACCCGCACCGCGCGGACCAGTTCCTCGGCGGGCGCGTCCTTCAGCAGGAAACCGCTGGCGCCCAGGCTCAATGCCTCGTAGACGTAGTCATCGATGTCGAAGGTGGTCAGCATCAGCACCCGCACGGGCGGATCGAATCCGGCGGCGAGGATGGCCCGGGCCGCGTCGAGGCCGTTCATCTCCGGCATGCGCACGTCCATCAGCACCACATCCGGGCGCAGCCGTTTGGCCTCGGTCACCGCGACCTTGCCGTTCGACGCGTCTCCGACGACGCTGATATCGGGCTGAGCGGCCAGCAGGGCGCCGAACCCCTGCCGGACCATCGCCTGATCGTCGGCGATCACTACCGTGATGGGCACGCTGCGACCTCAGATGAACCGGAAGACCGATAGCAGACCGGCGATCAGGCAGTACACCGCGAACGGCAGCATCGTGCGGGTCTTGAAGAACCGCTCCAGGAACCGCACCGCCAGCCACGCCGCCAGACCGGCGACGATCGCGCCCACCAGCGCCTGACCGCGGATTCCGTCGCCCTGCGCACCTGCCAGCTCCGGAAGCTTCAGCACACCCGCGGCCAGGATCACCGGGGTGGCGAGCAGGAAGGCGAATTTCGCGGTGTCCTCGTGGTCCAGCCCGCGCAGCAGCCCGCCGACCATCGTCAGACCCGAGCGGCTGAATCCGGCCAGCAGTGCGCCGGATTGGGCCAGGCCGATGCCGATCGCGTCCTTGACGCTCAGGGCGGCCAGCCGCTCGTCCGAGGCGAGATGGATCTCGTCCGTGACCGCGACACCGTGACTGTCCCGGTCCTCCTCCTCGGCGAATCGACGGCCGTACTCGGCCAGCGACGGCGCGTTGCGGCGCTTCATACCCTCGCCCAGGATCAGCACGACGCCGTTGAGCATCAGGAAGATGCTGGCGTAGATGGGCTTGGCGAACATGGTGCGCAGCGGATGTTCCAGCGCCAGGCCCAGTATGCCGACCGGGATGGTGGCCACGATGATCAGCCAGGCCAGCCGCTGCGTGGAGGTCTCGATGCGGCGGGTGCGCAGCGTCTGGACGAATCCGATGATGATGTCGCGCCAGTCGCGCCAGTAGTACCCGAGCAGCGCCAGCGCGGTCGCCACGTGCAGCGCGACCACGAAGGCCAGGTACGGGGTACCCGACTTCGAATCGCCATCGGTGACCAGCTTTTCCCAGGAGCCGCCGATCCAGGCAGGGACCAGCACCGAATGTCCGAGACTGGAAATGGGGAACAACTCGGTGACGCCTTGCAGCGCACCGATCACAATGGCTTGGAGGTAGGTGAGCATCGAGACGAGTCTCCCATGCCGGAAACCGATCCGCGCCACCAGTTCCGCGCCGGGCCGCGGACGTGCGCGGGTACGTGCGGCGGACCGGTGCGCGCACGGCGCTCGCAGGGCCGTGAGCAGCACGGCGTCGTCGGTCGAGACCGGACTGTCAGCAGCACCGCGGCATCAGCCAGCACCGCACCTGAGCAGCACGGCGGCATCAGCTAGTACCGCGCCTGAGAGCAGGGCGGCATCAGTCAGTACCGGACCAGGGACAGCAGCGCGCGCACCTGGAATCCGCCTTCTACGCACGGTTGCGCGGTGAGTGTGCCACCGATGCTTTCCGCGCGGGCGCGCATGCCCGAGATACCGGTCCCCGGTGCGCCGTTCGGCGGCGCCTCGGCGCTGGATGCCGCATCCACCGGCTCGCTCGGATCATTGGTGATCACCAGTTCCAGGGCGTCCGCCCGAACGCTCAGGCCTGCCCGCACCGCCGCACGGGGTGCATGGCGCGAGGCGTTCGACAGCGATTCCTGCACGATCCGGTAGAGCGCCGAACCGACGGTGTCCGGGACGTCGTCCAGCGCGCCCTCGATCGTCCATGTGATCGGAACCCCGGCACGACGCACTCCTTCCAGCAGCTCGAGCACGTCCGCGGCCACCGGCTGCGGCGTATGGTCGGGCAGCTGACCGTCGCTGCGCAGCACCCCGAGCAGGCCGCGGACCTCGTTGAGCGCCTCGCGCGCGGAGGCGCCGATCGCCACGAATTCCGCCTCGGCAGCGGGCGAGACACCCTCGATCCGATAGGGCGCGGTCTGCGCCTGCACCACCACCATCGACATGTGGTGCGCGACCACATCGTGCAGGTCCCGGGCGATCCGCGCCTTCTCCTCGAGCACCGCGCGGCGCGCCCGCTCCAGCTCGTTGACCTCGGTCTGTTCGACCAGTGCGCGCCGCGAGAACACCAGCCAGCGCACCAGCAGCCCGAACAGCACCAGCCCGCTCATCGCGATCGGCCAGCCGAACGCCGCCGCGGCGAACGAATCGCCCGCACCCATCGTGGTGGCGAACAGCAGCGAGGAGGACACCCAGGCGATCAGCACGATCCGCATCGGGGACCGCACCACGACGGTGAACAGCAGCGGGAAGAACACCAGGATGTGCACGACCTGGAACGGGAGCTGATTGTGCGGCTGATGCGGAATCGCCAGCGCGATGAGCAGCGCCGAACCAGCCGAGATCGCCCACCCGAGCGCGGGGTTCACCCGGATCAGCACCAGGGGGATCACCGCCAGCCCGGCGATGAACGGCTGCGCGGCGACCGGTACCTGATGGGTGATTCCCAGCGTCGGCCACGCCACCGAATACAGGATCGCGGTGACGACGCCGGTGGTCACGTCGATTCCCCTGCGAACCTGGTTCGGATCCCGTGCGGTACGAGCAACCGTTCGCGCCATGCGCCTCATCCGAGCCATGGGTACGACAGTAGAAACCCGTACCCGCTCGCGCCCTGCTACCCGAGGGTGAATTCCCACCCCTACCCCGGTACTGGTCGCGGCGGTAACTCCCTCGGCACGCTCGCCATCCGACAGATCCGCGGTGTGAGGCCCGATTCGGCCCCGGATTTCTACCGTCGGCAGCCATGAGAGCCAGTGATCGAACGATACGGCCGGAGCGACCGCTCGTGGAGGAACCGAGCGAGGGTCGCGCGCAGGCGGCGCGAGGCCCCGGTGTGGGGCGCAGGGCCCGGATCGTCCAGCGGGTAGGGGTGGCGGCAGCGCTCGTCGCGGTGGCGGGGTTCGTAACGGCACAGCCGGTCGATGCGACCACGCCGGGGCCCGCGAGCGGCGAGCAGCCCGCGGCGCGGGCCGCCGTGGTGGAGCTGACCGCCGCGCATCCGGGGGTGGCCGAGATTCCGGCGGGGTTCGCGGCCGAACACGGATATCGGCCGGTGGTCGTGAACGGGTTGCTGGTGGATCCGAACGGCGCCTGCTCGTCTCCGGTCCGGCTGCCCGCCGAATTCGTCACCGCCTGTCAGGCCCACGACCTCGGCTACGACCTGCTCCGCTACGCCGACGATCGCGGTCGTCCGCTGGGGCCGTGGGCGCGTCAGGCGATCGATGCCGCGCTGGACCGGCGCATGCGTGCCGCCTGCGAGCACCGTCACCGCGTGGCACGGGCGCGGTGCCACGTCATGGCGACCGTCGCGGACACCGCGGTGGACCTGAACTCCCGCCGGCAGAACTATGCGGCGCCACGGCCCGAGTATCTGTTCGGTACGCGGCTCTCGGGTAAGCGCTTCGGATATCAAATGCTGACTATCGCCGCACCCGCGGCCCTGGTGCTATCCGCCCTGGGGCTGCTGATCGCCGAGTTCGTGCACCGCAAGCGCCCGCGCGTCACGGCCCCGGCCGACCGGCGGGAGAGCATGCGATGAACGACCCGCACCCGAATACCCTGTCTCCGAACGCAGGACGAGCGCCTCGGCGACGATGGCCGGCGGGTCACGTACGTACCGGGACCGTGGTGGCGACGACGCTGGGCATCGCGGTATCGCTCGCCCCTGGACTGCTGCCGCGCACGCCGACCGCGCAGGGCCTGATCACCGGGTTGCTGATCGCAGTGGCCATCGGCGTCGGCGCAGGGGTGCGGATGGCATTACGGCAGCACCGGTTCGAGGCCGGGCCGCAGCGGTACCGGATGACGATCCTGGCGGTCTGCGCCTTCGTCGTCGCGGGATCGGTCCTGCGGGCGCAGCATTGGCAGGACCGGCTGCGGGCGACCATGGGCTTGCCGGATGTCGGCGTCGTGTATTGGCTCGAATGCGCTGTCGCCGCAGGTCTGGTCGCGGCAGCGCTGGTCTGGGCGTGCCGCGGCATGCGGTGGACCGCACGGCATGCGCGCCGAACGCGCGGTGTCACGCTGACGATCGTGGCGGCTCTGGCGGTTGAGCTCGCACTACTGCCGATGATGGCCGACTCGCAGCGCCCCGCGGCGGCCCGGGCCGATACCGCGGCGCAACCGGTCTCCGCGATGCGTTCGGGGAGTGTCGAATCCGCGGTGAACTGGTCCGCCGCGGGCCCCGAGGGACGCAAGTTCCTCGCCGGACCGCCGGACCGCGCACTCCGCGTCTATATCGGTCTCGAAGCGGCCCCGGATCTGAATTCCCGTGCCGCCCTGGCAGTCCACGAACTCGAACGTCGGGGCGGGCTGAATGGCTCGAATATCGTCATCATGGCGCCGACCGGCTCGGGCTGGATCGATGAGCACGCGGCGGCCGGTATGGACCGGCGGTTCGGCGGCGATGTGGCCATGGTCGCCCTGCAATACTCCGACACTCCGAGCTGGGTGAGCTTCCTGTTCGACCGCCGGACCGCCGAACGCACCCAGGCGGCCTTGTTCACAGCACTGGAACGGCGGCTGGCCGGTCTGAAACATCCACCGCACCTGTATATCTACGGCCAGAGCCTCGGTGCCACCGCCGGAAGCGCCGTCTTCGCCGACGACGCCGACCAGCGACACCGCGTCTGCGCCGCTCTCTGGGCGGGCCCGCCCGCCGGGCGCGTACACCACGCGGGCGCGACGATCCTGGCCAACTCCTCCGATCCGGTCGTGCAGTGGTCGCCGGAACTGCTGTGGCACGCACCGGATCTCACCGGCGCCCGCGCGGACGCCCCACACCCACCGTGGATTCCGGTAGTCACCTTCCTGCAGACCAGTGCCGACCTGCTGTCCGCACTGTCCACACCGCCGGGCCACGGCCACCGATACGGCGTCGATCAGGGCACGGCGATGGGCTCCTGCTGACCACCCGCAAATCTCACCCGTTTGCCGTTCACACACCTATCCACCCCTGGGGACAACGGGATTCGACACCGTCACGGCACGATTCACGAAAGGTTGCCCGTCCATTGCCCACATGATGTGCACATCTCCGGCAATCTTCGAAAACTGTTTATCCACAAGCTGCCAACTGTGGATAACTACCGCCTTTCGCCGGAATTCTCCCGGTTCGGCCACGATGCCCTGGAGTAGCCTGAGCTCACGACCGGAGTACCGCTCGCTCGCCACATGTCCCGTGAGGAGTATCTGCGCGCACGGGAGGCGGGCCGGTTCGAGCACAGGGTGGAATTCATCGAGGGGGAAGTTGCCGGGTGTGGCACGGCCAGTCGACTGGGCAGGTGATCGGCAGGCTGTTGGACGCCTAGCGAGGGCCTCGCCGCCGGGTGATGTGCCCGGCGGCGAGCGGCCTCACCGATCGTTTACGCGACCGGGCCGCGCGCGGCCTCGTAGGCCGCGCCCACGCGGTACAGGCGATCGTCGGCCAGGGCGGGGGCCATGATCTGCAAGCCGACCGGGAGGCCGTCGTCCTTGCTGAGGCCCGAGGGGACCGACATCGCGCAGTGCCCGGCCAGGTTGGTGGGCAGGGTGCACAGGTCGGACAGGTACATCGCCAGCGGGTCGTTGACCTTCTCGCCCAGCTTCCACGGGGTGAACGGGCTGGTCGGGGAGACCAGCACGTCGACCTGCTCGTACGCGCGGTCGAAGTCCTGGGCGATCAGGGTGCGGACCTTGAGCGCCTGACCGTAGTAGGCGTCGTAGTATCCGGCCGACAGGGCGTAAGTGCCGATCATGATGCGGCGCTTGACCTCCGGGCCGAATCCGGCCTCGCGGGTGGCCGCCATGACCTGTTCGGCGCTGTGGTGGCCGTCGTCGGACACCCGCAGGCCGTACCGCATCGCGTCGAAGCGGGCCAGGTTCGAGGAGACCTCGCTCGGCAGGATCAGGTAGTACGCGGGCAGCGCGTGCTCGAAGTTCGGGCACGATACCTCGAGCACATCGGCGCCCAGATCCTTGAGCTGCGCGACGGCGGCGTCGAAGGAGGCGATGACGCCCGGCTGGTAGCTGTCCGAATGCAGTTCCTTGACCACACCGACCTTCACGCCGCGCAGATCTCCCTGCGCGCCCTGCCTGGCCGCGGCCACCACCGGCGGTACCGGCACGTTGCGCGAGGTCGAATCCCGCGGGTCGTAACCGGCGATCACCTCGTGCAGCAGCGCGGTGTCCAGGACGGTGCGACCGCACGGGCCACCCTGGTCCAGCGACGACGCGCACGCGACCAGCCCGTATCGCGACACCGTGCCGTAGGTGGGCTTGGTGCCGACCGTCGCCGTCACCGCGGCCGGCTGACGGATCGACCCGCCGGTGTCGGTGCCGATGGCCAGCGGCGCCTGATACGAGGCCAGCGCCGCGGCCGAACCACCGCCGGAGCCACCGGGAATGCGCTCGATATCCAACGGGTTCCGGGTCGGACCGTAGGCGGAGTTCTCGGTGGACGAGCCCATCGCGAACTCGTCCATATTCGTCTTGCCGACGATCGGGATGCCGGCCGCGCGCAGCTTGGCCGTGACCGTCGCGTCGTACGGCGACACCCAGCCCTCGAGGATCTTGGATCCACAGGTGGTGGGCATGTCGGTGGTGGTGAACACGTCCTTGAGCGCCAGCGGCACACCGGCCAGCGGCGAAGCGACCGTCCCGGCGGCGATCGCGCGGTCCACCTCGGCCGCTGTCAGCAGGGCCTGCTCGCCGGCGACGTGCAGGAAGGCGTTGAGCTCACCGTCCACCTCGGCGATGCGCTGCAGATGGGCCTCGGTGACCTGCACCGAGGACACCGCGCGGGAGTGGATCTGCTCGGCCAGTTCGGCGGCCGTGAGCCTGGTCAGGTCGTTCATTCGGCCTCTCCCAGGATCTGCGGAACCAGGAACCGCTGCTCGTCCACCGCCGGCGCGCCCGACAGGGCCTGCTCCGGGGACAGACAGGCGACAGGCACGTCCGGGCGGGTGACATTCGTGGTCGGATTCGGCGACGCGGTGGCGGGAACGTCGGCGGCGACCTGCGAAATCCGCTGCACGTGGCTCAGGATCGAATCCAGCTGACCCGCATACAGGTCGAGCTCGTCATCGGTGAGGCTGAGCCGGGACAACCGGGCGAGATGTGCAACCTCGTCGCGGGAGATGGCGGGCACCGCGGGGACCCCTTTCGGCAGGTTCGGCATAATCGATACACAGCCTAGCGAGTTGGTCCGACGGGTTCGGCCCGAGGAGGCGGTCTGGGGCGGACACCAGCTTGACCGCTCAACGTCATCCCCGGTCGAGGTGGCACAACCGGGTCGATCGGGATCACAATGCGAGTGGCGTACGTCACTGCGAATGCTTCGAGTCGATTACCCGGCATCGCAAGTGTAAAGATGACCGAGCTCGGGTATTCGTCGCGAAAGTCTCGGTCGCACAGGAAGGAAGGTACGCACGTGTCATTTCTCCTCCGCGTGCAACTTCCGGATCGCCCAGGAAGTCTCGGATCACTCGCACTCGCGCTGGGCTCGGTGGGTGCCGACATCCTGTCGCTGGACGTCGTCGAGCGTGGCGCCGGCTACGCGATCGACGACATCGTGGTGGAGGTGACACCGGGCGCCCTGCCCGACACGTTGATCACCGCCGCCGAGTCCATCGAGGACGTCCGCGTGAATTCGCTGCGTCCCTACTCGGGCGTCCTGGACACGCACCGCGAACTCGAGCTGATCGACCAGGTGGCCAGTGCCCGCGACGATCGGTTGCAGGTGCTCGTCGACGGCGTGCCACGGGTACTGCGCGTCGGCTGGAGCACCGTCCTGGGCATCGGCCCGCAGGGCGCCTATCGACTCGTGGGCAGCCCGAGCGCCCCTGAGACACAGGCGGCCTCGGCGCCGTGGATGCCGCTGGAGAAGCCCATGGAGCTCGACGGCGAGGGCGATTGGGTGCCGCAGATCTGGAAAGACATGGACACCACGCTCGCCGCCGCTCCGCTCGGCAACACCGGCAAGGTGCTGCTGCTGGGCCGCCCCGGTGGTCCGGAGTTCCGGCCCTCCGAAGTCGCCCGCCTGGGTTACCTTTCCGGCATCGTCGCCACCGTTCTCGATTCCTGAATCCCCGCCGCGGACCTCACATCTCCAGGCGCATCACGGTCAGCGGTTTGCCCGAATCGGTCGCCCAATCCCGTTCGGGCACATGGCGGAATCCCAGGCGCTCGTAGAGCCGGCGGGCATCGGCCATCAGCGGCATGGTGGTGAGCACCACCGCGTCGAAATCCTCGGTCCGGGCGGTGTCGAGCACCGAACGCACCAGGGCAACGCCCACGCCGGCTCCGCGCGCCCGCCGGTCGACCGCGAGCATCCGGAACTCGAGCTCACCTGGACGAGCGATATCGGCATAGGGCGTGCCCGGACGGGCGATCGTCACCGAGCCGAGCACATCGTCCGCACGGGCCGCGACGAGCACATCCGCATCCCGCACGCGGGTGGCCGTGTCGAAAAGCTCGTCGACATAGGGGCTTTCGCCGTTCACATGTCCCTCGCCCACATAGACCTCGACCGTCAGCGCACCGATCGTGGCGAACTCCGCCTCCCGTGCCGCCCGAATCTCGAACTCCGCCGCACCCGGCTGCCCGTTCCCCAAACTCGTCACTTTCCCACTACCTCTGCTGTTCCTCCGGGCGCTCCCGGCCGCGCCCGTCATCCACTCACTCGTCCCCCGCGGC
>NZ_JAGPOX010000191.1 GCF_019038435.1 Nocardia alni | reverse complement strand
GGGCGGCGGACTATCAGCTCGGGGGGCCGTATCCGCCGCCGGCGGGGGTCACGATCGTGACCCGGGACAGCACGGCCGCACCAGTGGCGGGGGTCTACAACGTCTGTTATGTCAACGGGTTTCAGACTCAGCCCGGTGAGCAGGAGTTGTGGCGTGGCCAGCGTCGTGATCTGCTGCTGAGTGGGGCCGACGGGAAGCTTGTGGTCGATGACAACTGGCCCGACGAGTATCTCTTGGATACCTCGACGCCGGAGGGTCGGAGCAAGCTGGCCGAGATCCTCGGGCGTACCATCACCGGTTGTGCGGCGGCGGGTTTCCAAGCCGTGGAGTTCGACAATCTGGACTCCTACACTCGGTCCGGCGGTCGGCTCACCGCGGCGGACAATCTGGCGCTCGCTGCCCTGTTGTCGCGTATCGCGCATGACGCTGGATTGCTGACCGGTCAGAAGAACTCGCCCGATCTCGGAGAACAGGCCAAGCGGGAAGCGTCCTTCGACTTTGCCGTCGCGGAGGAATGTCTGCAGTTCCACGAATGCGACAAGTACTCCTCGACCTATGGTGGCCGCGTCGTCGACATCGAGTACACCGACGATCTTCCCGGGCCGCTCGACACGGTCTGCGCACAGCCGGATCGTCCGGCCTTCACGCTCATTCGGGATCGCAAACTCGTACCGCAGGGCGACGCGGGGTACTTTTACCAGCACTGCTGACCGCGGAGCCTCGAAACATCCGCCCGGTCACTGGCCGGGTTGGCAATCGTCGCTGCTGCGCCTAGCGACGGTTGATCTCGTCGATGCGGCGGGCGAGGTCGGACATGCGGGCCGCGGCGTGTGAGCCGTCGAGTTGTGCCTCGAAAGTGTCGCGGGCCGTCTGGATCAGGGCGTCCGGGATCTCGGGATGGGCGTCGGCGATTGCCCACAGGGCGCGTTCGGTCTCGTCGTCCAGGCCGGTGCCGGTGGTCAGGCCGCCGCCGGTGGTGACCGAGGTCAGTTCGCGGTCGAAATTGCGGCGCAGGTCTTCGGGTGTGAGTCGGTCGCGCACGAGGGCCTCCGAGGGTGTTGCGGTGTCAGCCGGGGAAGAATTGGGATCTGCGCATGGTGTTGTCCAGGACGTCGCGGATCATCAGGCCCAGGTCGATGGCGGGGGTCAGGTTACGGTAGCGGATCTGTCCGATGCGACTGCCTCCGTGGGTCACCGTGAGCACGGAGTGGTGGCGGCCGGTGCGTTCCCAGTGCACGATCACGGCGAGGTCGTCCGCGTCGATCACCTGCGTGCCCAGGCGCAGCATCAGGCGGCCCTGCTGGCGGTAGAACACGACGTGTATGCCTTCGATGTCGCCGAACACGCCGCTCGGCATCCCTACCGGCATCGGTGCGGGGCGCATCGCGCCGGTCGGCGGATCCAATTCGGCCCACTCGTCCCGGCTGCCGTAGCGCAGGACGAACAGTGTGGTCGGTGCGGGCGGCGGTGGGCGGAGGCGTCGCTGGGGGGTGTTCTGCGCCGCCGTCGTCCGAGGGGGGTACATCGGGGGGTAGCCGCTCGGAGGTGAACTGGTTTGGGGCACAGGCAATCCAGGTGACCCATCGGCATGGGTCGGGTGATCCTGTGGTGCGCCGGGCCGGCCGAAGGAGTGCCGCGGCTCCGATGTCGTCGGGTATCCGGGCAGGGCCGTGGACGGTCCGTTCCATCCTGGCGAGGTTGTCGCATTCGGTGCCTGCGCGCCCGGGCCGGGCTGCCTGTTGTCATAACCCGGACTCTGCTGCCTGCCTGATTGGGGGCCGCTCGGAGCCTGCGGTTGCCGGCCGGCGGGATTCGGTGCGCCGGGTATCTGCGGGAGATCCGGGAGGAACGGGATCTGTTGTAGCGCAGGTGATTCGGCAGGCGATCCGGTGGACTGTCCAGAAGACGGGTACTGATCCGCCGTCTGTGAATCCGAGTCCCCCGAACCATCCTGGCGGCGGGAGACACTCTGCTCACCGAGAAGGTCGCGGCCACGCCTGTCGACGTCGCGATCCTCCTGACCGCCACCGTTGTACTGGTCGCGATCGTGTCCGTCATGATCGTCGTGGTCGTGCCGATGATCACGATCGCGCCGGTTGCCATTGTCGGAGTCGCGGCCACGCTGGTGACGGTCATCGTGATCGTGCTGTCGATCGCGATCGTGCTGGTTGCGATCGTCCGCGTCGCGGTCACGCCGGTCACGCTCGTGACCGTGCCAATGATCGCGATCGTGTGGGGAATCACCGTCCCGGTCGTGGTCATGTTGGTCGCGATCATCCCGGTCGTGGTCGTGCAGATGACCGTGGTCGTGCTGGTTGTGATCGTCGTGACCGTGATCGTGTCGACCGTGATCGTGGTGACGATCGCGATCGTGTTCACGGTCGCGCCGGCCGTGATCATCCCGATCACGGCCCTTCTCGTGCTGGTGCTGGTGCGATTCGTGAGGCTGCTCGGGCGCTGCCGGCTGTCGGCCCGGTGGTTGCGGCTGCTGCACGGGGGGCTGAGGCAGCTGGACAGGTCGCGGTGGTTGTTGCACCGGCGGTTTCGGGTGCTGCACTGGAGGCGACGGGAGCGTCGGCTCGGGCAGCGGACCGGGCTGGGCCGCTTGGAATTCCGGCCAGTTGTACTCATACTGCGGGTAATAGCGTGGGACGAGGGGCAGATGGGGTTTGCGGATCTCGTCATCTCCGCCGGAGTCACCACCATCCGGTGCGGGTCCGGCAGGCGGCCCGGAGGCTCGCTGTCCGGTCGGCGTCTGTCGTGATTGCTGTTGTGCCCCAGATGGTTCGAGCACGAACTGCGCGGCCGACGGCGACTTCAGTGGCGCGGTGTGGGCTCGGCCGCCGGAATCCACCGCCAGGCGTACGTATTCCAGTGTTGTGTCGGGATTCGCCAGTGCGTCGGCCAGTCCGGGCACGTGGGGCAGTGCCGCGCGCAGGATGCCATCGTGTGGGGAACCGCCGGCCTCGTCGAAGCGGCGGCCGACCACGATAATTCGTGGCGGGTCACTGACGAGACCGACCTGGGGATGCTCCGAGGTGACCTGCGCGCCCCGCGAAGTCAGGTAGTCGGGGCCCGCCGCGCGGGTGATTCGATCGGTCAGCCGGAGGATCTGTTCCCGCAGCGTGTTTCGTTCGGCCGTTGCGGCTTCGACGTCCACGCCCCCGGCAGCGACGGCGGCGTTGAGCCGTGGCAGTCGGGCGGTGAGTTCGGCGCGTTCTCGCGCCAGCCGCTCCACCTCCGCACGTGCCGCGTTCAATTCGTACGGCAGCTGCGGGCCCAGCTGTGCCAACGGATGCGCGGTCGCGGCAACCTGACCCGCGCCGCCCGGGTCGACGGACTCTGTATCCTCCCCCAGCTGCTGCCCTTGTGCCGTCGACTCCGCTGCCTGCTCCCGGCGCTGCTGTGCCGCCGGCTCTCCTACTCTCTCCGGCAGTTGCTGCCCCGCCGAATTCCCCTCCACCGCGAGCTGCTGTCGACCCGTGGAGTTCGCTTCGCCTTGTGCCGCTGCGGCTTCACTGCCCGGCCGCGCCGCCCGGATCGGCGAACCTGCCTCGCGCAGCAGCAAGTCGTAGAGCACGCGGGCGGGCTCGGTGGCGTTGCTCCCGTTGAGGGTGACGTCGAGGAAGGCGTGGGCGAGAGCCTCTTTCGGGCTCAACGTGTCCCGGTCGAAGCTGTCACCGCTCAGCTGGTCCAGCCAGGACAGGTATCCGGCGAGGTCGACCGCGCCCCGCGCGGTGGTGTAGTGGCTCAGCAGTACGCGCACCGCCCGGTCCCGCGCGCGCATACTTCCGGCATAGTCGAGGGCGTGGCCGAGTTCGTGCACGATCGTCGCGTACACCGGCCGGATACCCACGCCGCGTGGGGCGGAACGGTCGCGCTCCGCCCTGTTCAGCGCGGCTCGCAGTTCCTCCGGGTGCAGGGCCAGATCCCGGTTCAGCGTGATGGATTCGGCGTAGTAGGTGCCGTCCGGACGCTTGCGCCACACCGCCTGCGCGGGCCGGCCGTCGAGGGTCGGGCCGATGTCGATGCGGTGCACATCGATCTCGGGATGCGGGGGCAGTATGTCGTCGATCGCCCGCGCGTACTCCCTCAGCACATCGAGATCGACTGCGGGATCGTCGAATCCGGCCACTTCCAGCGGGGACCGGCCGAGCGTGGCGTCACCCGGGTGCCGCGCGGTGAGTTCGGCGACGATGCCGTCCCGGTCCAGCTCGGACCAGTGGTCCACCACCGGTTCGTGCGCCGGTGCGGGCTCGGGCTGGGACGGATCCTCTCGCGGACCGGGCAGCGGGAATCCGTCGCTGCCGCGGTTCGCGTCCGGCCCCGCGTCGCGCCGGAACTTGTCACCGGCCCGGCGGAACATCCCACGCTGCTCGGGCGCCAGCGCGGCCTTGCCGTTGCGCAACGTCGAGGAGATCCGGTCCAGCAGCCGTTGCGGATCCCGATCGGTCATTCCCTGTAGGTAGCGGGACAGCACGTCGGACATGTCGCCGCGCGGGCCGAGCACCGGCACCCGCCAACCGCCCGTGCCATCGCGCTCGAGCCACACTTCCAGCGGCATGAGGCCGACCTTGAATTCATGCCTGACGTATTGCAGCGGATCGCGATCCGGATGCATTCCCTCCGGCGCCAGCGCCACCCGCCGCATCGTCAGGTCCCGTAGGACGGCCGCAGGGTGCGGCGGCTCGATCGATGGGTCGGCCCGGGCCAGCTGGTATCCGCGGTAGACGAAGTCGGTCCGCAACCTCTCGCCGACGTCTACCTTCGTCTTTCTCTTCTGGCCGAGCTGGATTTCCATGACGCCGGAGTCGATGACGGTCGGCCCCAGTTGCTTCAGCCACTCGTCGAAGCCGATCCGGATTTCCCCCGCCGCGCGATGCCGCAGATAGTTGGCGAGTATCTGGGCGCGCGACTCGGACGAGTCCGGCCGCCGGTACGCGCCCTCGGCGACCTCGGCGTAGATAGACCGCACCTGGAGCGTTCCGTCCTGGTCCGGCTCGACCACCCGGTAGTCCATGCGGTGTGTCTCGTTCCACCACGCGTCGGCCAGCTCCGGCCGCGCATCGCGCAGTTCCCCGAGGGCATCGAGATGACCACCGGGACCGGCCACCACCACGAGCGCCGGTCGCTCGTCATCGGTTGTCGCATCCCAGATCTGGGCCACGGTGTCGGTCAGTCGCACGATGGTCTTGTGGGGAACGTCGTGCGCCATCAGGCGATCGATCTCCCGCCGCGCCGCGTCCCGCACCTCCGGTGACTCGTGCGCCGACTCGGCCGCGTCGGCCGGATCCTCGACAGGGTCCGGCTCGGCCTCGACATACGGGCTGCCCCACTGCAATCCGCCGCCGGCGGCCGCGGCGCGAATCACGTCGAAGAACAGCTCGGCTTGCTCGGCGCCGACCCGATCGACGTGGCGCCGCACCGCGTTTCGGCCCGCCTCGTGCGCGAGGTGTTCCGGCGCTTCGGGCGAACGCCGTGCCGCACGGGCGGCCTTCGCGTGGGCCTTGTCGTATGCCTCGGTGTAGGCGCGCTCGGCGGGGCCGACCGGTATCGCCTTGCCCGACCGGCGCAGCAGCCGCAGGCCGGCTATCTCCATCGCGTAGTCGGCGCTGCGCAGTTCGCGCAGCTCCGGCGTGTCCGACGGCGGCCGGGCGTCGAAGGTCTCCCGGCCGACGGCGACGCCGTGGGCCCGGTCCCATTCCGCGCCGTAGCGCCATGCGGGCAGGCCCCCGTCGGCTCGTGAGCCGTAGCCCGCCGAATCGATGTCGGCACGTATCGCCCGCACCCCGGCACGGAAGGCCGCGGCCTCCAGCACCTCCGGATGGGCTGCGGCGGAGCCGTATTCGGCCGTGGCACCCGCCAATGCCTCGGTGTACACCCTGAGATAGGTGCGCTCGTGCGGCTCGGCGGTGCTCAGGTAGTTCGGATTCGCCGGGCTCGACTTCGTCCGGCGCCCCGTGACAACGCGATCCAGCGGATCGACCCTGCTCAGCTTGTCCTCCCGGACCCGGCGCCTGTTCTCGTAGTCGAGCGCGTGCCCCTGGGCTTCGGTGTCCAGCATGCGCGCGATGTATTCGTCGCGATACCGGGTGAGCCGCTCGGGAATTCGCCCCGGCGGGTGCCGGTCGATCTGCACCGCGGCCCGGATCAGCTCCGACAGCCAGCGCGCGGGGAGCTGGCTCTGCTCGAGCACGACGGTTCGTGACGCGGGGTCGTAGCCGATGCCGCGCCGGAAGTACGGTTCCGGCGGGCCGCCCCACTCGCGCACCTGTGGTTCCGTGCTGAAGCGCACCTGAACCCGATGCCGTTGCAGGACAGCGGCGGTCCACTCCCCGATGGCGGTGCCGCCACCGGCGTTGCGCAGCTTGCGCACCAGGACCCCCGCGTCCTGCCAGGGGGCAGGATGTGTGAGAGTGCGCGACAGTTCGGCCAGCGGCGACGCGGCCGCCGGTTCGGGCGAGTCGATCCGCATGGGCTCCGACGCCGACCACGTGGGTTTCGGATCGGGGTTCGGCGCCGCGTGCACCACACCGGAGTCATCGACCACGACCTGGACCAGGTTGCGACTTTCCACTCCGCTGGGCCACGCGATCCCGTCCCGTGCCACCATATCCTGCGCGACCTGGGAGCCGATGCCGTCGACGCGCAATTGCAGATCCTTGCGCAACCGCTCGTGGCGCTGCGCCAGCTCGGCCGCCAGCCAGGTGTCGGCCTGCTTGTTGGCGCCCACGAAGTACATGCCGTTGGACCTGTGGCCGATGATCTGCACTGCCCGGTCGGCAACCGTCACGGGATTGCGGTGATCCGGCAGCTCGTAGCCGTGCAGCAACCGCTTGTACACCCGGTCGAATGCCGCCTCCACCTCGCGCAGCTGCCGCGCGATCACCGCGTGCTCGCGCAGCAGCTCGCGCAGGCGCTGCTCGGATTCCGGTGTCGCCGGGATGTGTTCGGGCAGCTCACCGTCCTGGGCGGGCAGGGCGGGCCGTCGCGCCGCCTCCCATTCGGCGTCGGCCTCGTCATCGACGCGACCCATCATCTCCAGCCCGAAAACCGGATCCGCCAGCAGCGCCTGCAGGCCGGCCTCCCTGCCGATCTCCTCCAGCCCGGGCAAGCGCAGGTCCGGCTGATCCGCAGGCGCGGCCGTGACCGCCGCGTCGTGGGCGTCGAGATAGACCGACCGCAAGCCCGGGGCATACTCGGCTCCGTCGCGGCGCTGGGTCAGCGGAGTGATGTCGACCCCGGCATCGCGCAACTCCCGCAGCAGCTCGCTCTCCGTCACGAAGGCGTCGGCCTCGACCTGCCGGTGAGCGGCCACGTGCTCGGCCCGATCCAGCGCCGCGATCCGGGTGGGCATCACCTCGACGGTCCCGGCTTGCACAGCCTCGATCCGCACCGTCGCGCGGACCACCGCCATGGCCTGCGTCACCTGATCGCGCCCGGCGGGATCGATCACGACGTCCAGCGCGCGGGCGTCGAACGAGTCGGCCGGCTCGGCGCGGTCGCCGGGTTCGGCGAGGCGGACAGACGCACCGGTCGAACGCAGGATGCCGATCGCGCGATGACCGACCTCGGTGTGCGACAACAGTTCCCACACTTGAACCAGGCCCCGATCGGGCACATGGGCGACCCAGTTGTCGGGCTGCTCCGGCCCGCCGTACGCCGCCCAGCGCACGTCATGGGTCATCTGGACCTGTTGACCCGGTGAGGCGATGCGCGGTTCGCCGTCGTGGGCACTCGCGCCCGGCGGGGCGGCGGCCGAATCGATCCCGAAACGGTCTGCCGCCGAGTCTGTTTCGCTGCGGCCCACGCCTGGCGGATCGGCCGCGCCGGGCACCGCGGTCCGGACCAGCAGGTCGTACAGCACCCAGGCGGGCTCGGCGGCGTCCTGCCCATTGAGCACGACGTCCAGGAACGCGTCCGCCAATGCGTCACCCGGGCGCAGCGCGCCCCGGTCGAAGGCGTACGCGCTCAGTCCGCGCACCCAGGCCAGGTATTCGTCGGGATCGATATGGCCGCGCGTGGCTTTGTAGTGCCGCAGCAACGCCTCCTCGGCGCCGGCCCGGGCCCGCATGCCGCCCGCGTAATCCAGCGCGTGACCCAGTTCGTGCACGACGCGGGCGAATACGGGTCGTGCGGCCGCGCCCGGCGGGGCGAACCCGTCGTCCTCCGCGCGCCGCATCGCGGCACGCAATGCCTCCGGATGCGTGGCGAAATCCCGGTTCAGCCTGATCGTTTCGGCGTAGTAGGAGCCGTCGCCGCGCTTGCGCCAGACCGTCTGCGCGTGGTCACCGTTCGCGATCGGGGTGATCTCGACGCGGTGCAGGTCGATCCCGGGATGCCGGGTCAGTATTCCGTCGACCGCGCGCGCGAATTCCCGCAGGGTGTCGAGGTCGACCTGCGGATCCTCGAATCCGTTCAGCCGCAACGGCGGTCGGCCGCGACTCGGATCGCCCGGATGGCGCGCGGTGAACTCGGCCGCGATGCCCTGCCGGTCCAGCCCCGACCACACGTCGTCCACGGGTGCGGTGTGCCCGGTCGGGTTCAGCGAATCGCCTTCGGACAACCGGTCCACGAGGCTGCTCCACGACCGAGCCTCGCTGCGCGACAGGTTCTGCCGCGCCGGCCGGGGACCGATGCCCTGGGGCGGCGTTTTCTCGGCCTGATCGGCGATATCGTCCCCGAGCCGGCGGATCTGCTCGGCGGGCGTGGGGACCGGATTCCGTTCAGCGGTCGTTACGGCCGAATTTAACGGCGCCGCAGCCGAATCGATGCCCGACTGGCCCGAGCCCGACTCGTCCCCTTCCGACAGCCCGCCGGCCCCGGGGTCGCGAGCCGATTCGGCCGCCGGATCGCCGCTAGGGGCGATTGTCGAATCGCCACCGGGCTCGATGCCCGGCTCGGCCGAAGCGACCGTGCCACCGCTGGGGTCGAGCCCGAGAGCGCGGGCCTCGGCCCGCAGACGATCCTCGCTGGACTGCGCGCCCCAGTAGTCGTCGGTGCTCTGGACGACGGCGTTCTTGACCGGACCGTAGCCGTTGACCTGGGTGCGCAGTTCCCGTTGCAGCTCGGTATCGCCGCTCTTGCCCGCGGCTCGGGTCTCGGCACGCAACCGTTCCCACTCGACACCGACGGCCCGCACGACCGCGCGCGCCACATCGTTGTCCGACAGGTCCGGATCCAGGCCCAGTGCCCGGCGTGCCAGTTCCAGCCGATCGTAGGCGGTCCGCTGCGCGGCCCGGGCGCGCGCGATCTCGCGCGGGTAGTCCGTATCCGGTTGCGCCGCAACGACAGTGCCTCGGCCCGCATCCTGCGGAATCACCGTGCCACGGACCCGGATCTGCCCGTCCTCGTCGTGCACCGCGTCGACCCGGATGCTCAGCCCGCGTCCCAGCAGCAGGCGCGGTGACTCGAGCCGTCCGGCCGGGGACAGGTCGGCGCCGCCGACGAACAACGCGGGCGTGCCCTCGGGCACCGTGAGCTCCAGGTGATAACCGGCCTCCGGACGGGCCGACATCCTGCCCAGGAAACCCTGGAGGAAGCCCGGTATCTCGTGCACGGAACCCGGTGCGGCATCACCGAACAGCCCGTGTTCGCCCTCGAAGCTGACCAGCGTCGGCTGTGAGAGGGGCGCCCGGCCGAGCACCACGTCCAGCACCGTGGAGACCTCCGGCGACAGGCCCGATCCGCGCCCGGCCAGGAACTCCCCCAGCACCGCACGTTCCTGCACGGACAGTCCGTCCAGCACCGGATCCCACACCCCGTGGCTGAAACGCAGCCGGTAGGCGACCGTACCCATCGACTCCACGCCGAGGGCCGTGATCGCCTGCGGGGCACCGCCGCCCGGCCTGGGACCGGCGGGCAGCGCCGGGGCCGAACCGGATTCGGGGCCCTCGTCGTCGGCTGCCGCGCGGGCCGCGGCGGCCTCGGCCGCGGACAGTTCCATGTCCCGCGACCTGGCCTGGTGCAGTTCCTCGGTCAGCTCGGCGACCCGGATGTCGGCGAGGTGGTAGCGCTGCACCGCGTCTTCCAGCAGGTTCACCCGGTCGGCGTACTCGCGGCCCTCCGCGACGGGCAGCGTCCGGTTGCCCACCGCCTCGAACAGCCGCTGCCGCTGCGAGTCCTGTTTCAGCTCGTCGTCCAGCAGGTCCTCGACATTGACCCGCACGCCGACCTGGCGGGCCAGCAGATCGGACCGGGCGGCCTCGCGGGCGGTGATCTCCCGCCGCAATTCCTCGCTCAGCCAACCGATCTCGGCGCGGCGGGCGGCCGGGTCGTGCACCGCGTCGCCCGGCTGGGCGGCCGCACGCGCAGCGCGGACCTGCTCGAACAGCTCCTGGGCCCGGGCGGCGACACGATGGTAATCCTCGGCGGCGGAATGCAGTTCGCTCACTCGAGCCTGGAACGCGGTGGTCTCCGGGCTGACGATCCGCCGGAAGTTGCGCACCTCGGCCAGCAGATCGGTCAGCGCCATCGGATCTCGCATGGGTTCCGAGAGCACCTCTCCGGTGTCGACCGGCAGTCCCGCGGCCCGGTCCAGGACCTCCTGCCGGGCGATGGCCTGCTCGACGTCGGCCCGGGCCCAGGCCAGCAGCGCCTGTTCGTGCGCGGCCTCCCGCTCGCGGCGGGCCGCCCAGGCCGGGTCGGTGAACGCGTGCAACTGCTCGGACACCTCGGCACGCAGGTCCGCGACCAGTTCGTGCGCCGTGCGCCCGGTGTCGGCACGGCCCAGCATATCGGCCCAGAAGTCGCGCTCCTGCGGGGTATCGGCGTCGGCGTAGAACTCGACCGTGCCGGCGCGCACCGCCACCTTCAGCGCGGGGTCCGTGCCCAGCAGCGACGACAGGTCCCCGAACAGCGCCCGCGTCGTCAGTTCGCGCAGCGCGGCGACCGGCTCCTGCGGCAGCTGCGGGAACCGTTCGCGCAGACCGGTTTCGGCGAGAATCCGGGCGGCCTGGCGGGTCCGGGGTGGTAGCCAGTCGTCGCCGGTGGTGATCGGTTCCACCGCGTAGTGCAATGCGGCCACCGGCAGCGTGCGATCGCTGAGCAGCGGAATTCGCTTGTCGGTGAACGGGAATGTGCGCCGCCGCAGCGGCCGGCCGGCCGGCAGTTCGTGCGGGTAGTACAGCCGCCCGCGCCGGCGCACGAGCTGCCCGCTGAGCCTGCGGCGGTTGCTGTCCCAGTCGTGGCCCAGGCTCGCGGCGTGCTCATCGGCCTCGTACCAGGTGGCTTTCTCGTGTGCGCGCAGGAAGTCCGCCTCGGCGTGGGCGTCCTCGAGCAGCAGCAGATCCTCCGCGTGCGGGCGGGTGCGGCCGTCGAGGTCGCCGATCCCGGTCAGCCGCAGCCAGGCGTCGGCCACGTGCGGCAGCCGATCGTAGGGCTTCTCGATCAGCCGGCCGTCGGGGCTGGTGGGATCCTGCACTCGCATCTTGTTGATCATCAGGTGCTTCTTGATCAACAGGATCTGCGCGGTGAGTTCCTCGCGCGAGATCATGGTTCCGTCCGCGCGGCGCGCGAAGCCGAGCAGCTCGGCATAGACGGCGCCGCCGTCGCCGGGGCGAAGCAGCGGGTCGCGCGCGCCGGTGAGCTGGTCCACGATCGCCCGCACGTCCGAATGCGCGGTGTCCGCGACGAACCCGCCGATCACCCGATTCGCCCAGGCCTGCACGTGCGCCCAGCGCTCGGCACCGCGCCGCCAGTACGCTTGCAGCGGACCGAGTTCGCTGTCCGGCCCGTGCTCGGCCTCGCTCCAACTCAGGTGTCCCGGTTGCAGATCCAGGCGCGGCGCCTTCCAGCCTCGGTAGCCCCGGAAGCTGCGGACGATCGGAATCTTGCGCAGGACCGGATGATCCGGGTCGAACGGCCCGTCCGGCAGCCAGTACAGATTGCGCCGGCGGCTGCCGAGTTCCGGATTCTTGTGGAAATGCTTGATGATCCAGGGCAGCTTGCGCACGCCCTCGGCGATCTGGATCCACCGCTTGCCGACGTTGTAGAGCGCGTCGTGCAGCGGCAGATCATGGTGCGTGTCGTCGTCCCAGCCATGCGGCGCTTGCACTCCCGGACCCGGACCCTGCAGCCAGAACGCCTCGGCGCGGCCCTGTTCGCTGAGGCTGAGGATCTCCTCGTAGCTCATCTCCGGCCAGTAGCCGTAGATTTCGTGGATCAGCCAGGGCTCCACCATGTTCTGGAACGGCTCGACCGCGACCGCGCCGCTGAATCCGTCGGGCATCTTCTCGTCGTAGTTGCGCGCCCGCACGCCGGGGCGATCCTCGCCTCCGTGCGGAGCCCAGCCCTTGGCCGGCAGGCTCCAATCCTTCAGGGCGGTCGGCCAGTACTTCTTGAGTTTGGTGCCGGGCTTGATCTCCGGCTTGAGCGCCCGGTAGCCCTGCGCCTCACCCTGGCGAGTGCTGTGCGGGACTCCGTCGGCGTCGAACCAGCGCACCAGCACGTCGCTGGAGCGAGGATGCCGGGTGAACGTCTCCAGCTGGGCCGCGAGCCGATCGTCCTGCGGCCACTGCCATCGGGTGTCGCTCCCCATGGGGACACCGGTTGCCTCGCGGATGAGCCGCCGCCAGGCTATGGGATCGGAAATCTCCAGTGCCACACGGGGACCCGCGCCCCTCGGGCCGATGCGCTGGCGCTCCACCACGGGTGACGGGAGCCGCTCGACCCGGGTGTTTCCCTGGGCGTCCGCGGTCACCCGCACGTAGTCGACGCGGGTGTCCGGCCGTTCCAGCAACCGGGCCAGATAGTGGCGGCGGGACAGCACCTCGAGCAACGCGGCGGCGTGTGCGGCGCCCGGCGGACTACCGTACTCGTCGCGGCCCGCGACCACGATGATCCGGCCGCCGCGGAAGCCGCCCCGGCCGTCCGGCACGCCCCGGTCGAACCAGACGTTGGCATTGACCTGCCGCAGCCGCTTCTGGTCCGGATCGGGCGCGTCGGAGCGCCAATGCGCGGCGGCCGCGTCGGCGAACGCGCCGGTGGCGGAGGCACGCTGATCGTTGTATCGGTCGATCTCGTTGTCGGCCTTGGCCACCGCCTCCTCGGCGTCTGCCAGCTCCTGGATCCGGGCCGGATCATCGGCTGCCGGATCGCCGTTACGCCGGGCATCGACCAGACGCGCCTCCAGCTCGTCCCGCCACAGGCGCAGCGGCTTCGCCGCGTCGACGGCGGCCTTGTGCCGGTCGGCCAGCTTGCCCAGCAGGCCGCCGACCGCTTCCTGCCGCGCCGCATCGTGTTTGGCGCCCTGCGCCACCAGTGCGGCGATGTCCTGGTCGAGCTGGCGGATCTCATCGGTCAGCTCGTAGTAGTTCTTCGCGGCCTCGGCCAGTTTGAACAGCGGATCCTGGCGCCGCGCCAGTTCGGCGTCGCCGATCTGCTCGGGCTGGCTTTGCGAGACGTAGTCCAGGCCCTGGTATTCGCCGGTGTAGCCGGTGAGCTCGCCGCCCAGCCGGCGGATCGTCTCGGCCCAGGCGCCCTGGGAGACATCGATGCCGCCGAACTTCTCGGTGCGCCCTTCCAGTTTGTTGCGCCAGTATTCTTGGGCGGCAATCTTTTTCGCTTGCTCGCCGACCAGCTCGTCGAGTCGGCGCTGTGCCGCTTCGGGAGTGCCGGCGACGGGGACCAGTTCCGTGGACGGGGCCGCCGGCTCGACGGGCTGTGGCGCTTCGGGAGTCGGAGTCGTTTCGGGAGCAGAGGGTTCAAGAGCAGAGGGTGCGGCGAGTTGCGCGGGGCCGCCCACCGGTTCGCGCAGGTCGGTGAGCCACACTCGGCCCCGCGCGTCGATGCGGACCTGCTGGAAGAGGAATTCCGTGGCCAGCGAGCGGCGGGTGGCCGGATCCAGGATGTGGTCCGGATTGGCCGCGGGTGAGACCACGACCAGCCGGGTCGTGCCGTCCGCCAGGGTGATCAGGCGGGCCACCTCCGGCCTCGGATGCGCCGGATCCACCGGGCGTCCGTCGCTGCCGATCGGCACGCCCCCGAGTCCGGCCAGCACCTGCCGCGCGGCCAGCACCGCGGCGTCCGCGGTCTTCAGATCGCGCGGCCGCAGGTGGCTGTTCTCGTGCTCGGCCAGCTTCTGCAGCAGGCCGTCGCCGACGTCCTGGACCTGCTGGGCCTCGTTCTCGAGCCGATGCCGCTCGGCCACCAGCGCGGGCAGTTCGGCGGGTGGCACTCCGGTCCGTTTCCACGACTCGTCGGAGCGGGCGCGGTAGGCGGCGATGGTGGCCCGCACCTCGATCTCGAGTTGGCGCGGGCTCAGCCGCCACGGGTTCTCGATACCGAAATTCTCGGCGTGTTTCACCAGCTCGGCGTAATTCTTGTCGGCCGACCTGGTAAGCCGCAGGACGTCGTAGGCGAGCTGGCGCAGCGTGCGGCGCGCCTTGCCGCGGCCGAGTGCGAACCGCTGCTCGTCGCCGGCGGGAGTCCAGTCGCCGGGGCGGCCCACCGGCGCGAACCGCTGGACCGGCTCGGGCGGCGGGGTGTGCTCGCCCACCCAGACACGACCGTTGTCGTCGATCTCGACCTGGTAGTAGACCGCGTCCCCGAACCCCCGGGAGGCGAGCCCGCGGCGGCGGGCGGCGGGCAGGTGCGTTTCGGGATCGTCGGTCGCGCCGACGCCCACCAACCGGTCGGGTTCGCCCCGGGTTCCCGGGACGGTGCGGCTGTGCGAATCGCCGTAGTGCAGGTGGACCGTGGCGTAGCCGATGATGCGCGGCCCGTAATCGGACAGGCCGGTTCGCTGGTACAGGATCTCGTGCTCGGCGGCGGCCTGGGCGTCCCCGCGGCGCATCGACTCGTTCGCGGCGGCCACGCGATATCGATCGAGTTCCGCCAGCACCGGGACGCCGTGTTCGCGTGCGGCGGCGATGCGCCGGGCGATCTCGGCCCGCAACTCGCGTTCCACGTCGGCGGCCGGGCGGCCCGCCGGGGCGATGCCGTACGCGCGCATCAGTTCGTCCCGGCGCTCCGCGGTGATCGGCACGAGCCGGCCCGGGCGGCCGGGGATACCGGGGCGCGTGCCGGTCAGCTCCTGGATCGTCCGCACACCGCGTTCCTCGATCGAACCGATCGCGTCACGGATGGCCTGCTCGACAAGGTTGTCGCTGACCTCCACGCCCAGGCGGCGGGCCTGGCGGGCCAGGGCCGACAGCGGGATGCCGTCGATCCGGCCGGCCAGGGCGCGCAGCTCCGGGGCGGCGGTCGCGGCGGCGGCGCGCTGCGCCTCGGCGGTCAGGATGCGGCGGCGCAGTTCGGGGGCCTGGGCGTCGCCGGGGTCGAGGCCGAGGTCTTCGGCTCGCCGGCGCAGGTCGGTGAGTTCCTGGCGCCGCAGGTCGGGTCGGCGCAGATCGTTTTCGTGCTGCTGCTCGGCCAGATCCGCGGCCGCGTCGAGCCGGTCCCGCACCAGATGCCTGCGCACCTGATCGGGGTCGATCCCGAACTCCCGCACTCGGGCCATGGCCCGGTCCCATGCCTCGGCCCGCATCGCGCCAGCGCGCGCCAGGTCGCGCAGTGCCCGGCGCAATCGTGCGGTGAGCGGCCGGTGCTGTTGCTGTCCGCTCTGCCGGGTCCAGCCGTCCGGGGCGGGCGTTTCCGGGCCTGTCTCTTAT
>NZ_JAGPOX010000190.1 GCF_019038435.1 Nocardia alni | reverse complement strand
GCCATCTCCCGTGCCTCGCCGGCCGCATCCGCTACCTGCTCCACCAGTGGCGGCACATCCACCATCGAGTAACCCTCCTCATCCCCATCGGCTCGGGCATCGCTTGCCCAATGCAACACCCCCACCCGGGCCATTCCCAGTGGCGGGAATGGTCTGGGCGCGAGCAGCCCAGCGCTCAGCAGTATGGCCCCCGGTGACGTACCAGACGACAACACCGACATCGATTCACAGCCAAGCGCAGTCCGGTACTGGAGACACCCATGTACTGACCGATCGCCCACAGCAGAGCCAATTGCTGCCATCGGTAGCACAATACAGGCGACCAGGAAGGCGAACCCGGCATTGCGCAGAGCGATCCCACCGGTCTGGCGCTGACCGCCTTCGCGCTGAATAAAACTTGAAGTAGTATCAACTGCGCCGCCGCCCGAGACTTCTCCGATTCTGCCGGCCGAGCCCCTCAGCGAAATCGTCGTGCACGCCAGCGAGGATTTCGGCCCCACCGAAATGTCCCTCAGCGGCTCCCTGTTCGAGGACGCGGACTATCTCAGCGGGTCAACCAGGCCATGGGCCTGATCGCCAGCCTGCGGGGGCACCGAGAATTTCCGGAGTCCGCAGAGGTGGTGAGAATTAGTACGTCATCGAGCCGGGATCGAGGCTCGGAAAGTGGTCAGGCGTTGATCAATTGGTTTCCGTGCCAGACCAGCCGAAGGTGAAACTGTGGCCCTTCGATGAGCACGAGGTGCCGCCGCGGCCGCCGCCGGAGCACGTCACGCCGGCATAGCTGATGGTGCTGCCCAATTCGGTGTCGGGCAGCGCCCGCGCGTCCGTGCTGAGTGAACGTCGGGTGCGCAGGCAGGAACGGCAAATCTATCGCCAAATCGGTGACCGGGATAATGTTATACCACTTCTCAATTACGGCGGGAATATCACAGCCGACATCTCAGACAAACTGTTCGGTGGACACGATAACAACGACTGGCGCGCTCACGACCCGATTTCGCACGCCGACGCCTTGCGCGGCACCGTGATCTACCTCTCGGCCGGCACCGGGCTGCCTGGTGAATACGACGTCCCCGGCCGCGCCGACCTGGGCGACACGATCCTGTTCGGCGCCCGCTCGAGGCCGGCGCCGACACCTGCACCCGCCAATTCGACGACCGGCTGGCGCAACTGCGCATTCCGGCCACTCTGAGCTTCCGGCCAACCGGCACCCATTCCTGGCGCTACTGGGCCGAGGAATTGCAGCGGTCCTGGCCGACTGTAGCCATCGCGCTCGGGATCGCACCCTGACACTGCGCGAGTGACTCATTCGGTCGGGTCTGCGGCAGTTGACCGCCCTTTCGACCAGCGGCCTCGGTCAGCTTCTGCGCACCCCGCTCCGCCAGTGTCTCGATCGGATTGGTCATCCATTTGAGCATCCGAACAGCACTTGCTCCCCGGATACCTGAGATACGGACCGCAGATTGCGAGGAACCTGTCCTTCAGATTCGGGTCGGGTTGCGCCGTACCGGGTGTTGCTGCGGCCCAGCCGATCGCCACGTCTGTTGCGGAGCAGCCCGGGATGAGCCCGGATAAGACTGCGCCGGCCCGGGCGGGTACGGCTGCTGCCCGGGCGGGGCCTGCGAGGGATAGGCGAGCTGCCGCCCTGCGGTGGCGCCACCGGATGGGAGAAGTGCCGAGGCGGCTGCGGGACGGTAATGAGGAGCGTTACGGCGCACTTACCGAGGTCACCCCGTACATGGTCGAGCAAGCCCGGCGGGCGTCGCGGCGCGCGCGTACTCGACCAAGGTTCGGGCAAGCAGGTACGCGGGGTCGACGAACGGACATCCCACATCGTCCGGCCGTAGCACGAGCGGGATTTCGGTGCACCCGGCGACGACGACCTGGGCGCCCCAGGCGATCAGGTCGTCGGCGGCCACCCTCAGCGGTCCCACGACCTCCGGCCCCGCCCGGCCGGCTTTGATCGCACGTATCGCGGGCATGACCAGGCCGGTCTGGAGCTCGGCGCCGGGAAGTACGGTGGTGAAACCGTACCGGGACAACACATCCTGGTAGAGGCCGGTCTGCACCGTGCCCGTGCTGGCCAGCAGGCCGACGCGGCTGACTCGCGGGACCATCCGGGCCAGATGACATCCTGCCTGATCAATCATGTGCACGACGGGGACACCCAACCGTGATTCGATTCGGGGTAGGAAGGCGTGGGCGGTATTGCACGGAATTCCGATGATCGTCGCTCCGGCGGAGCGGAGGATTTCCGCGCCCCGCAACAGCCACGGCGTGGGATCCGGTCCACCGGCGGTCAGTGCGAGAGTTCGGTCGGGTATCGATGGGTCGGCCCAGATCACTACCTTCGGATGATCCTGGTCGACATCGGCCGGGGTGGCAGCGACCAATTTGGCATAGAAATCCACCGTGGCGGCCGGGCCCATACCACCGAGTACGCCGATGACCGGCTCCACGCCCGGGCTCATCACGCGGCCACCGGCAACTGGGCCGCCGGGCGCTTCGGCATCGACGCATCGATGACCGCGGCCGCGAGTGCGTTACCGATGACATTGACCGCCGCGCTTGGCATGTCGGCGATGAAGTCCACGCCGAGTACCACGGCGACTGCGTCGGGCGGCAGCCCGATGGCCTTGGCCGCCCCGATGAGGATGACGAACGACGCCGACGCGACACCCGTCATCCCCTTCGACAGGACCGCCAGCAGGCCGACGATGACCAGGACGGTGGATACGGAGGCGCCGATGCCGTAGGCGTTCGCCAGGAAGACGAGTGCCACCGCCTGATAGACGACGGATCCGACGGTATTGAACGAGTAGCCGAGCGGGACGACGAAAGACGCTGCGACCCTGCCGATCCCGAACTGCTCCAACCCGGTGAGCAGGGGGCCGAGAACGGTCTGCGAACTTCGTGTGACGAACGCCAGACCCACCGAACCGCCTATGACTCTGAGCATTCGGCAGTAGTCGACGCCGAAGATAGCCGCTATGAACGGAAACAGGATGCCGGTGACGATGGCCATCCCGGCGAAGATGACGGCGATCAAGCCGGCCAGGCTCGACAACTTCGTGAATCCGTAATGCGCGACGTCGTAACCGACGATGCCGAACACTCCGAGCGGCGCGGCGCGGATGACATAGCCGACTATCACGACCATCGCCTCGGCAAAAGATTCCAGCACGGCGGTGGCCGGCTCGGCAGCCGCACCGATCGCGCTCAGTGCGGCGCCCAGGACCAGCGCGAACACAGTGACAACGATGATGTTTCCCTGTGCGAACGCGGCGAAGACACTTGTCGGCAGACCGTGCGCTCCGAGGCCCGGGAGCACGGCGCCGAGCCGGGGCCGCGCCACCGACGGGACGTTGCCCACGGCGCCGGCGCCCACGTGGCACAGCGCGGCCAGAAATGCGGCGATCAGCAGTGCCGCAGTGGTCACGAGCAGGAAGAAGGTCAGCGATCCGGCGGCCAGACGGCCGACGGTCCTGATCGACGGAACCCGCGCGACCGTCGCGGCGACCACCGGGAAAACCAGTGGGAGAACCATCATCTGAAGCAGGGCGATGAACAGGGTGCTCAGCCATCCCAGATGCACGCCCACGCTCGGGGCGACGGCGCCGACCAGAGCGCCGATGCCCGCGGCGAACAGGGATTGCACTCCTATGGGGATCCGCCACGGCCAGCGGACTGCGGCCCGGAGTCGGCTCAGCCTCGGCCTGGCAGCAGAAATCTGGTAAGCGACGTTCATCGGTGCCCCACGATCATCTCGATGTACAGGTCTTCGCAGCAACGCGGTCCAACTGGTCGGCGTCATCGAGACGAAGGACACCCCAGTCGTTCTCCCGGAAAAACCTTACATCTGATTGACGGCACATTGAATAACGGGACGCTATAACGGTCGGACTGCATGGCACGCGGACACCCAGGTGAACGCGCCCGCCTGGCCGAATCGGTAGCCCCGTGCGCCCCGCCCCAGAAAGCCCAGCCATCGGCGAGCGACGTTGTGGTCGAGACGATTTCGGCGCCGACCCTTGACCCGAGCTGGACCCACGACTTACTCTGTGACCCACAGCACAGATGTGATCGTTAACATTTAGCGCGCACCTAGTGGGAGTTCCCTATGGCCGATGACGATGCCCGCGACCCTGCGGCGGTGGTGACGATCATCTTCGATCTCGAACACCATCGCGGGGCGATCGATCGACGGCTGTTCGGGTCGTTCGTCGAGCACATGGGGCGGTGTGTGTACACCGGGATCTACGAGCCCGGCCACGTCAGCGCGGACCATGAGGGGTTCCGTGGTGATGTGGCCGAGCTGATCGATGAGCTTGGGATCAGCGTAATCCGGTATCCGGGCGGGAATTTCGTATCCGGATACCGGTGGGAGGACGGGATCGGGCCGCGAGATCTGCGGCCGCGCAGGCTGGACCTGGCGTGGCGGTCGATCGAGACCAACCAGGTGGGGACAGACGAGTTCCTGCGGTGGGCCGCGCGGCGCGAGGTGGAGCCGATGCTCGCGGTGAACCTCGGGACACGCGGCATCGAGGCGGCCGCCGACCTGGTCGAATACTGCAACGTCAAAGGCGGTACCTACTGGTCGGATCTGCGCCGCGGCAACGGATCCGAGGATCCCTACGGGGTGAAGCTGTGGTGCCTGGGCAATGAGATGGACGGGCCGTGGCAGACCGGACACAAGAGTGCCGAGGAGTACGGCAGGCTCGCCGCGCAGGCGGGGCAGGCGATGAAGCTCGTGGATCCGGATATCAAGCTGGTGGCCTGCGGCAGTTCACATCACCGGATGCCGACGTTCGGGTACTGGGAGTCCACCTCGCTCGAAATAGCCTGGGATGTCGTCGACTACGTGTCGATGCACGCGTATTACGAGGAGCTCGACGGCGATCGGCGCAGCTTCCTGGCCTCCGGGTTCGGGATGGGCGAATTCATCGACGACGTCGCCGCGACCATCGACGCGGTGGCCGCGCGCAAACACAGCCGGGCCCGGCCCAAAATCTCCTTCGACGAGTGGAACGTCTGGTACCAGCAGGACTTTCCGGGCACCGAGAACCTCGAGATCGACACCAGCGGCCCCCGCATCGAGGACGTCTACAGCGCCCTGGACGCCGTGGTCGTCGGCGATCTGCTGATCACCCTGCTGAACCACGCCGACCGCGTCGCGGTCGCCTGCCTCGCGCAGCTGGTCAACGTGATCGCGCCGATCATGACCGAGCCCGACGGATCGGCCTGGCGGCAGTCCATATTCGCGCCGATCGCCGCGGTGACCGCGAGCGCGCACGGGGTGAGCCTGGTCGGCCGCGTCCGCGGCCCCGAACTCGCGACCGACCGATACGGTGATGTCCCGGTGGCCGCGGCCGCGGCCGCCTACGACGACGAACTCCGGCGAGCCGCGGTCTTCGTGACGAACCGGGCCGAGCATCCGATCACCGCGCGCATCGAGCTGCGTGGCGATATCACCTGGACCACAGTCGAATCCGCGACGGTGATCGTCGCGGACCACAAGGGCCCCCTGGATGCCGCGGCGGCGCGGGAGGTCGCCCGGCCCCTGCCGGGCACACGGCTGGACACGAACACCGTCACCGTCGAGCTGCCCGCGGAATCGTGGGCGGCCCTGCGGATTTCGGCACGATAAGCACGACACGGGAGTACGACGGTGTACGAACACAGCGGCCTGGGCCGCCGCGACCTACTGCGCGCGACCCTCGGCCTGGGCGCGACGGCCATGGCCCTGTCGGCCTGCGGATCCCCACTGACAACCGGCCTGTACGGCGCGGCCCCGCCGAGCAGCACCCTGACCTACTGGAATCTGTTCACCGGCGGCGACGGCGAGCGAATGACGGCGCTGCAGAAGACATATCAGCTCGCCCATCCCGAGACACACCTCGACGCCGTCACACTCGCCTGGGGAAACCCCTACTACACCAAGCTGTCCCTGGCCGCGCGCGGCGGAATGCCGCCGGACGTGGCCATTTCCCACGCCACCCGGATGACCCCGCTGGCCCAGGCCGGATTGCTGGACCCCATCGCACCCGCCGATCTGGCCCGATTCGGCCTCACCCCGGATAAATTCACCTCCGCGGCGTGGCAGCGCTGCCATGTCGGGGACACCCTCTATGCCGTGCCGCTGGATACCCATCCCTACGTGCTCTATTACCACACCGAGGTGTGCAAGAAGGCTGGGCTGCTCGAGCCCGACGGCACGCTGAAAACCATTGCGGGAGCCGATGATCTGCTGAGCGCCCTGCGCGCCGCCAAGAAGGTGACCGGCAAGTACGGCGTGGTCACCGCGGACATCTCCGATCCGGCCATGTGCTGGCGGCTGTTCTCCACGCTGTACTGGCAGCTCGGCGGGACGGTGCTCACGGACAACGGATCCCGCGTGGTCCTGGACGACGACAAGGCGCTGACCGCACTGAATTTCATCAAGACCATGGTCGATGAGGGACTCATGGCCTCCGAGGTCGACGACACCGGGGTGCCGGTGCTGTTCTCCAATGGCGCGGCCGGATTCATGTTCGACGGCGAGTGGGACGTGACCGTCTATCTCACCAACAAGACGCCCTTCGGCATGACGGGGTTCCCGCACGTCTTCGGCGATAAATATGCGTGCCAGGCGGATTCGCATACCTTCGTGCTGCCGCACGACGCCGGCCGGACGCCGGCGAAGACCACCCGGTCACTGGAGTTCATCCGAACCATGCTCGAGCACAGCCAGATCTGGGCCGCGGGTGGACATATTCCGGCCTTCACCCCGGTGCGGGACAGCGCGGCCTACAGGTCGATGGTCCCGCAGTCGTCGTACGCCTACGTCGCCGACAGCGTGCACTACGACGAACCGGCCTGGTACTCGGGCTCCGGCTCGGATCTCGAAATCTTCATGGGCCAGGCCGTTTCGGCCCTGCAACAGGGAGGCTTGGCGCCCCGCGCGGCGCTGGCGGACATGCGACGCAATCTCGAGCAGTACGCCAAGATCCCTTCACCCGCCTAGCCAGCGCAGGAGTCACCATGGCAGTCACCATCCGCAGCGACGCGGACGCCCGGCAGGGGCGGCGCAGCGGCCTGTATCTGTCGTTGCCGTTCCTGCTGTTCTACGTGTTGTTCTTCCTCGGCCCGCTCGTCTACGGCGCGGTGATGAGCCTGTTCAACACGAGCATCGCGCATTCCGGGCTGGGCAGCGCCCGCGGGCTGGGCAACTACGCCGAGGTGCTGAGCAGCGGGGATTTCTGGTCCTCGATGTGGCACAGCGTGCAGTTCACCCTCTACACGACGATTCCGCTGGTGGCGATCTCCCTGCTGCTGGCGCTGTTGACCGAGCGGGTGCGCCGCGGCCGGGGGTTCTACCGCTTCGTGTTCTTCGCCCCGTACGTCATACCGTCGGCCTCGGTCGCGCTGATCTTCGGCCTGGTCTATGCCGCGCAGATCGGCCTGGCGACCACCTGGCTCAGCGCGATCGGCATCAGCCCGCCGAACTGGCTGGGTTCGACGGGCTGGGCGATGATCTCGATGACGCTGCTGACGCTGTGGTGGACGATCGGGTTCAACTATGTGCTGTATGTTGCCGCGCTACAGGATATTCCGCGCGACGTCTACGACGCGGCGGCGGTCGACGGCGCACGCGGATGGGCGACGATCCGGCATATCACCGTGCCGCTGTTGAGCCGCACCACCGTCCTGGTGGTCGCCCTGCAGGTGATCGCCTCGCTCAAGGTGTTCGACCAGATCTATCTGGTGCTGGACGGCGGGCCCAACTTCTCCACCCGACCGGCGCTGGAATACATCTACGAGTCCGGCTTCACCGACTATCGCGCCGGCTACGCGGATGCCGCGTCGCTGGTCTATCTCGTTGTCATACTTGCCGTTTCGGCGCTGTGGTTGGTGGCCGGACGGATCGTCGGCAGGAAGGGATGAGCGCGGTGAGCATCGAATCCGCCTCGGACAGAGCAGAGTTCGCCACAGACACCAACGGGCCGCACGTGAGCAGCGGCCGAACTTTCCGCACGCTCTGCGCGGTGGTTCTGGTGCTGTTCGCGGTGATCTGGCTGATCCCACTGCTGTGGACGGTGGACCTGTCGTTCCGCCCGGACGGCGAGATCACCCTCGATCCCACCACCTGGTGGACCTCACATCCCACGCTGGCGGCCTACCGCTCGGTCATCGGCAGCACCGACATCCTCACCTGGTACATGAACAGCTTTCTGACCGCGGCGATTTCGGCGCTGTTCGCGGTCGTGTGCTGTTCGATGGCCGGATTCGCGCTGGCGCGCACGCGATTCGCCGGACGTCGCATCATGATCGGGCTGCTGCTGATCGGACTGCTCGTGCCGCCGCAGGCGCTGATGGTGCCGATGTTCCAGGAGTTCGCCTCGATCGGACTGACCAATACCTATTGGGCACTGATCCTTCCGTCGGTCGCGGTGCCGGTGGCGGTGTTCGTCTTCCTGTCGTTCTTCGCCGGAATCCCGGCCGAACTCGGCGACGCCGCCCGCGTCGACGGTGCGAACTGGTTCCGCGTGTACTCCACGATCTACATGCCACTGAGCCGACCCGCGGTGTCCGCGGTGGCGATCTTCGTATTCGTCTGGACCTGGAACAGCCTGCTGTGGCCCCTGCTGGTACTCAGCTCGACCCGCACCATGACCATCCCGGTCGGCCTTGCCTCCCTGACCTCCACCTACGGCGCGCGCTACGCCGAGATCATGGCGTCGGCGGTCCTGGGCGCACTGCCACTGCTGGCGGTCTTCGTCCTGTTCCAACGCCGCATCGTGGAGGGTATGGCCAGCACGGGTCTCAAAGGCTGAATCCCGTTGACGGAGTATTCACCACGCCCTGTCCAGCACACTTCGCGAATACACCTCGGGAGTCTCTTCGTCGAACGCCGGGTCGGCGACGAGGCTCTCGGGCGCGGGAACCACCCGTTCCGCGAACTTGCGCAATTCGATCATGGCATTCTGGTGCGCCCGCGTAAACGCCGCGGCGATCTCCGAATAGTCCAGATTGTCGATATCGTCGCTGAATATGGTCTCGATGACCACACCATTCGCATCCACCACGACGGTAACTCGATTGTCGCCCGCCGAACCGGACGCGGTCGGACGCACGCGCTGAACATCGTCGACCACGACAGCCTCCACACAGCCATTCGATATTTGCCAGCGGCGGTCGCGGCGGCCGACGTTACCTACAGTCGCGGCGCTGCCTTCCAATTCGGGCATTTGAAGATTTTACCGGCCCGCCCGGGCGGCGCGGCGACCCCGACTTCCCATCACTGACAAGAAGCTCACGACGGCAACCTCACCCGCGCGGAGTCAGCGGATCGCAATGATCTTGGTCGGCGTCACCCTCGGCCCCGATGAGGCATCGAGCCGAAAGTGCCGGCGGTGACCGCACCGAATCAGATGGACGGCGAGGTGCGGGATTCGTGCAATCGTGGATGCGGCGAGCGGGTATCAGACCGTCGGGACCACCAACTCGGTGGCGCGGATTCATTATCACGGGACAGCACCTCGGTGGGTCCGACAACAGGATAGGGTGAAAGTTCCCGCTGCCCATTGCCGTTGCCCTTGTCATTTTCCGTCACCCTGAAATACTCCAGGCGATACGCATAACACATATCCCGATTATTCGTGCCGCCGCGATGAACTGCTATCCACTATGTTCCCAGCCCCGAGAATCACGCTTGACGATAATATAATGGGCCGTTGTTCAACGGCGCAATATACTGGACCACGGACTCAGGCGCTGTGGCTCAGCAATTCCGGCTGTCGCCGGTCCACGGAATCGTCCACCGCCAGCACAATCCGCCCGACGGATTCCTCGAGGCGTTCACGGGCGGTATCCGGATCGGCGGCCGTAACGATCACGTACCCGATTCGCGCGGTGTACAGATTGCCCTCCGGCGGCACGCTCACCTGCTCTCCGACCTCGCGCTGCCAGGCGACCCGGTGCAGCCACTGCGGTCGATCGGACTGGGGCACAGGGAATTCCCGTGCGGCGAGGGTCCCGCTGCGCGACGGATAGATCATCCGGATCGCCGCGCATCCCCGCGCCGACCCGGTCAGTCGCGGCCTCACCCCACGCGCCACGTCCGCCGCGATCCGAACCAGATCCAGACCTGTGGCCAAGCGCACCAGTTCGCCGATCATATCGCCGCCGATTCGCGCATTGACCTCGATGATGCGTGGACCCGACACAGTCAGCCGCAGCTCGACATGCTGGACGCCCTGGGTGACCCCCAGAGCGCGCACTGCCGCCGCGGCGATCGGGCCGACCTGCGGCAGCAGGGGATCGTCGGCGGTGACACTATGGCCGGTCTCCTCGAAATACGGGGCGAACCCGACCTCTTTGCGAGTCACCGCGAGCGCGGTCGTCCGCCCGTCCACGGTGACGCATTCCACCGAGATCTCCGGGCCGTCCAGATACTCCTCGACCAGCACTCCGATTCCCTCGGGCCCCTGCCCGCCGGCCCCCTCGGCGGTGAAAACCCACGCGGCGGGCAACTCGGCGGGTTCGTCCACCCGGATCACTCCGATACTGCCGCCGTGCGCACTCGGCTTGAGCACCACCGGATATCCGATGCGGGCCGCCACCACCGCCGCAGTCTCCCGTGTGGTTACCCGCACGGATTCGGCCGAGGGAACTCCAGCGTCCAGGAACAACTCGCGGCTGGTCGCCTTGTCCCGGCACGCCGTCATCGCCTGCACGGTATTGCCTGGGCAGCACAGGTCGGCGGCCAGCGCCGCGGCCGGAACCAGCGCGTACTCGTCCCAGGTCAGCACCCCGGTGATCCGGTGCCGCGCGGCCAGGGCACGCCCTGCGGCGCGAACCGCGATCGGGTCCCGGATATCGGCGAGCTCATGGTCGATGATCAGTGAGTGCTGCCAGGTCACCTCGGTGTCGACGAGCACGATGCGGTAGTCCCGCGACGCCCACTCGAGACAGAATTCGCGAGTGAATTTATCCCGCGCTCCGACGACGAGGATGATCGGACGCGCGCTTGCACCGGATGATTGATCTGTTGCGACAGGCATGGAACCTCGAAAATAGCGGAGCACAGACGGCACCCGAGATTGCGGAAAGCGAACCAACCGGCGCGCGATCGATATGCCGCGTCGGCCGTACGCCGCGCCGAACCTCTCCAGTGGCGGGCTCTCATCGGGATATCAGCGAGCTGAGCGTACCCACCAACCTGCGATCGAGCACTTCCCAAGAATGGGAGTTATTCGCGGCATAGATAAGAGCGCCGACCGCCCGGAACATCCGCCGAAGCCATCGTGACCAGCATATGAGCGTCGCAGGCCTCGGCGCACGCGGTACGGCGATATACCGGCCGATGGTGAATTCTTGGCCCCGAATTAACCGCCTATACGCCGGCGCCACTCGATCGCTCCCCCACACAGCCGCCCCCGGCGCTTCATATAGCCATGAAGAAACCCGGAGGGTTGCAGAAGGTTCACCGCCGCTGCATACTGGGCCTCTGCAAGTCAGCTCCATCGGAGGAATCATGCTTCCACACGTCACCGTGCTCCATCGTGTACGTGGAATCGAGGTCCCCTACCTCGAACGAATCGATCACCACACCAATTCGGTCACCTATATCTGCATGCGAAATGCGACCGATGGCATTCCGGCCGACATGGCTGCCCGAGTCGCCATAGTCGACGATATGGCCGAGGCCGCGGTCATAATGCGAGATTTGATACACACGTTCGGCACGCCGGAACATCTCGTATCCCTGAGTGAATTCGATCAGGTCGCCGCGGCAGAATTACGCGCCGAATTCGGCATCGCCGGATATGAGCCGGAGCAGATATTGGGTTTCCGGGACAAGCTTGTGATGGGAACCCGCGTAACGTCCGCCGGAACCCAGGCGCCCCCCTTCGCCGATGCGCCGGATACCACCGCCGTCGAGAAATTCGCCGAAGTGCACGGCTATCCCCTGATCATCAAACCCCGGCTCGGCGCCGCGAGTCGCGATATCGTCCGCATCGATTCTGCGGACGACATGTCACTGGTCCCCGATCTGACGAACGAGCCATACCTGGTACAGCTTTTCTGCCCCGATGACATCGGCGCGGTGGACGGCGTGTGGACCGGTACCGGGCTCGGGCCCTGGCGGGCTTCCCGATACGTGGGAAACTGTCTGGATTTCGCCATCACCGACAATTCCAGCCTAGCGAGCGTGGAAATCGACGACGATCGACTGAACGAGCCGCTGGCCGAGTTCACCACCGCGGTGCTGGCAGCACTGAGTCCGGGCATGCCGACGGTATTTCATCTCGAATTCTTCGCCGGCGACGGCGCCGATCGGCCGCGATTACAATTCCTCGAGGTGGGCGCCAGAATCAGCGGCGGCCAGGTAACGGATCTCTGGCGTGAGGTGCACGGATACGACCTGGTCGGAGCGGCCATCGACTGCCAGATGGGCCGACTACCGGACGCGACCCCGCTCGCCGGCGATACGATCACCGCCGACTTGCAGATCCATCCCCCGATCACACCACCATGCGCGGTCGTGCATACACATCTCGACCTGCCGGCGGAATATCGGCCCTATCATTCGAGCGTGCCCGAGCCCGGCACCGTCATCACCGAGACACACGGCTATTTCGAGATCGGCGCCACATTCCGATTCCGTGGCCACAGCACCGCCGAGGTCACCGAAGCAGTGCGGCGGACCATCGGCGGGTTCCGAATGGACTGTCGTCCGGTCGAACCGGCACACGCCTGAATCCCTGACATGCCTGGTTCGATCGCACTGATACCGCCTCGCGGAATTCGCCGCACGCTGGCGTTGATCACGCTGGCGACAACGGCGGCGGCGGGCATCTACATGTCGTGCGGAATCCTGTATTTCACGCGAATCGTCCGGATCTCACCGATGCATATCGGGATGGGCCTCAGTGTTGCCGGTGTCTGCTCGGTGCTGAGTTGCATCGTGGTCGGTAAGATATCGGATCGGCGCGGGCCCGTGCCGGTGCTGGTCGTGGCGCTGGCCACCGCGGCAACTGCCACCAGCGCGATGATCGTCGTGCGCGGATTCGCCATGTATCTGGCGGTCGTGCCGCTGATCGCCGCGGCACACGCGTGTATCCAGTTGATGATCTCGGCCATGATCGCTCGGACGGTTCTGGAGAAGCCGAACGAGTTCCGGGCCTACATCTATACGGTCATGAATGTCGGCCTCGCGGTCGGGGCGGGGCTTTCCGCGCTGGCCGCACAATTGGATTCGTCGAAGGTCTACCACGTAGTGATCCTCTCCAGCCTCGCTTGTTTCGGCTGTGCCGGGGTCCTGCTGCGCCGGCTTCCATCGCTCGGCGCGAGCCAGGACACCGGCGGGCCGGGGGACCATCGCTGGATCGTGTTCCGTGACCCTCCCTTTCTCGTCCTGACAGTGTTGTACGGCCTGTTGTCACTGCAGGCCCGCATCCTGGTGGTCGCGATTCCTCTGTGGATCTTGACCGCGACCTCCGCACCCCGCTGGTCCGTCGCCACCATGGACATGGTCAACATGGCTATCGTCGTAGTGTTTCAGATGCGGGCCGGTCGAGGCATCGACAGCGCACGCACCGGCGGGGCCGCCCTGCATCGCTCCGGATGGGCGATCATGGTGTCCTGTGCGGTGCTCGCGCTGGCGCACACGGTGCCTTCCTGGCTGGCGGTGGCGGTGCTCGGCGCTGGCGTGGCCATCATCAGTCTCGGCGAAATATGGCAGACCGCAGGCAGTTTCGAGGTATCCAACCGGCTCGCCCCACAGCATGCGATCGGCCAGTACCTCGGCGTATTCGGTACCGGATTCCGCCTGGCCGATTCGATCGGCCCGGCGTTGCTGACCTGGTTGTGCATCCGGGTCGGCGTACTGGGCTGGTTTATCGTCGGCGCGATCATACTGGTCGCGGGGTTGCTCACGCCGCTGGTCGTGCGCTGGGCCGAGAAGACCCGGGGCCGATTCGCCTCCGCGCCCGGACAACTCGCGGCGCGAGTACCCGAATCCACGACGGCGCAGGAGAACAGCGGTCCGCCAACCCTGGTGTCGGCTCGTCCGGCCGGGGGCATACACTCCCTCGACCTGGCACACCGCTATCAAGCCGAAGCCCAGGGCTGGCTGGGCCGGGCATATCTGGCCCGCTACCAATATGCCGAGGCGGCCTGGTCCTATCGGGCAGCACTGTCCCACTACCACGCCGCCTACAACTGCCCCCGACCGTCCGAGATGGCCGACGGTCCTGTCCTACCGCCCTGGGCGGCGCTGGATTCGGAGCCCCCCACCACGGTCATCTCGGTGGAACCGCACTGGGACGCCTTCGAATCCCCCACCGAATCACGCGCTCCGACATGGATCGTGCCCGGCCCTTCGCTGAAGAGACTCAGGTCCTCCACGACGCCGACGCGGCCGCGGCAAGCCGCTGTTCGGAACGCCCCGTGAAACGGCCCGCACTATGTGCTCAGTGCCGACGGTGCGGGCTCACCGGCAGGCCCCGCATCCCGGCCGCATCGCCGAGATATACGGACGCAGACCGAGTGCGATATCGGTGCACGCGGCGAGCAGCACATCGCGCTCGATCCGATCCAGCGGATGTTCGGCGACGACCCGGGTGCCCAGGATCGGTACCGCAAGAGACTCGCCGGTCCGGTCCCACCACAGGTAGGTGTCCCCGTTCCGGTCGGCCAGGCGATGCGACGCCCACCCGCCGACGCCGCGAATGACATCGATCCGCCCGAATTCGATCCCCGACCGATCCAGAATCACCAGCCGGAACAGATCCGGGGTGCTGGCCTCGTCCGGATCGGGCACGAAGTGGAACAGCGTGCCCCCGGTCGCGGCCACCGCCGTCACGGTCGCCCCGCGCAGGATCGTGCCGACGGCGTTCCCGTCGCCACGCCGCAGCGTCAGGCCCGTCTCGTCCACCGGTTCCGCGCGCAGCACGGCACCGTCGAAATATCCGATCCGATACCGACTGTTCTTGTGCCCCAACAGAACCGACGACCGGGCCCCGCGCTCCTCCGCCCGGGCTCCCACCGCCAGCGTCTCCCCGGGCCCACCCTGGAAGACGATCGAGACACCACCCGGCGCATCGGACACCACCCGCCCCTCGATCATCGTCGAACCGTTCCGCGGGGCAGGCATAGCAAAGATCGTAGGACTGTGATGCAGATCTCACAGGGATATCGGGGCACCGATTATATCGGTGTTCGGCATTCCAGAGCCTCGAGCCTCGGACCGGGCCGATCCCCGCGATTCGGTCACCACTACCGGCGTGTCGGGCCCTCACGCATCGAGCAGGGCGTTGACCGCGGTGGGGGCCAGGACCTCGTCGAGAATCATCGCGGCGCAGGCGGCAACGCCAGAGGGTGCGTCGGGGGCTCCGGGTTCGACGCGCAGGGAGCGGGTGGCCACGGCGGACGAGCGCTGGTAGACGAGTTCGCGCAGACCCGCGGCCAGGGGTTCGAAGGCATGGGACAGGTCGCCGCGCACGATGATCATCGCGGGGTTGAGCAGGTTGACCGCTGCGGCCAGGACCTCGCCGATGCGGCGGCCCGCCTCGCGCACCAGCCGTATCGCGTCCGGGTCGCCGGCGCGCGCCAGATCCACCAGTTCGGGCAGGCCCGAGACCGGCTTCCCCTGTGCCGCAAGCTGTTCCAACAGCGCCCAGCCACCCGCCACGGTTTCCAGACAGTGCAGATCGCCGCAGCGACAGGGGCGCTTGGGCGCGCCGGAGACCTTGATATGGCCTGTATGTTATACACATCTGACGCTGCCG
>NZ_JAGPOX010000018.1 GCF_019038435.1 Nocardia alni | reverse complement strand
GTCCCGCCCAACGCGGAACTGCTGACCGCCTCCCACGCCGCCCAGGTGGAGTTGGAGCCGATCGACTCGGCCGACCCCGGGCGGCACGACTACGGCGGTCCCCTGCTGAGCGATATCCGGTTCGATGAATTCTCCCGCTCCGCGCTGATCCGCATCGCGGACGAGGTCTGCCTGCAGCATCATCTGCTGGCACTCGGATTCCTGATCGCGATCCGGTCGCGCACGGACTCCGACGGGGCGGCGGACATCGGCCGCAAGCAGTTCGCGGGCATCGCGGGCCTCACCTCCGAGCGGATCCGCGACGCCCTGGCCCTCGGCGACGACGACGCGGCGCTGGCGCGCGTGCTGACACTGCATCCCGCATGGAATCCGGTGCGCTACACCGGCGCTCGCGTCGATCTCACCGACTCCGGTGTCCAGCTACGGATCCCGAAGAACAGCCCGGCAGTCTCCGACCAGGTGTGGCAGTCGCTGATCGACACGGAACACCTCGCGCCCCTGGAAGCCATGGCGCGCGGCGTCAACCCGCGCTACGCGGCAGAGGTCATCGATGACGACGACCAGCAACTGTCGATCGCTTTCCCCCTGACGAATCAACCCTTCGCCGAATCCGGAGAAGTAGCCATCACCCGCTTCTCCACCGGCGCCGATTTCCATTTCGCCGACCGCGGCATTCCCCTGCCGCTGACCGTGATCTGATCCCCTACCGAGAGACGAATTACCATGGCGTGTAATTTCGCTGATCTATTCGAGCATGCCGTCGACGCGATGCCGGATCGCATCGCGTTGATTCATGGCGAGCGCCGCGTCACCTTCGCCGAACTCGAGGCCAGAGCGAATCGGTTCGCCGATTATCTCGCCTCGATCGGAGTAGGCGCCGATTCGCACGTGGGCTTCCAGATGCACAACAGCATCGAAACGATGGAAACCATCATCGCCTGCTTCACATTGCGCGCGGCGCCGATCAATGTCAACTACCGCTACGGCGTCGAAGAACTGCGCTACCTGTACGACAACGCGGACCTCGACGTCCTGGTATTCCACCGCAGCTACGCGAAGCCGGTGACCGAGGCGCTGAACAAGGTTCCCCGGGTGCGGCATTCGGTGGTGGTGGACGACGATCTCGACAGCGAGCACCTGGCAACCTCGGCCACGGAATACGAAGCGGCGCTGGCGGATCGGCCCGAGGTACGCCGGTCTGTCGAGCGCACCAGCGACGATCTGTTCATGATGTACACCGGCGGCACCACCGGAATGCCCAAGGGCGTGATGTGGCGCCAGGAGGACATGTGGCGCGTGCTGGGCGGGGGCATCGACTTCTACACCGGCGAACCGATGGCCGACGAATACCAGCAATCCCGCGTCGGCAGCCAGAACGACCCCAGCACCTGGCTGGTCCTGCCGCCGCTGATCCACGCCTCGGCGATGATGCCGACGTTCACCGCACTGTGGACCGGCAACGCCGTCATATTCGAATCCAAGTTCGACGCTCCGCAGGTGTGGCGCACGGTGGAACGCGAACGCCCCCAGGTCATGGTGATCACCGGGGACGCCATGGCCCGGCCGCTGCTGGACGCCTACCGCGACGTGGACGCGACCTCACTGATCGCCATCGCCTCCGGCGCGGCGCTGTTGTCGCAACCGGTGAAAAACCGGCTGCTCGAGCAGTTTCCGTCGGCGGTGATCTCGGACTCCATCGGGTCGTCCGAAACCGGTTTCGGTGGAATGGGTTTCGCGACCAAGAACGACGACCCGACCCGTGGTCCGCGAGTACAGACCGGACGCGGCGCGGTCGTCGTCGACGAAGCCGGGCGTCCGGTCGCCGCCGGAGCCGAAGGGTGGCTGGCGAAGACCGGATCCGTGCCGATGGGCTACTACAAGGACAGCGCGAAGTCCGAGCGGCTGTTCAAGACCGTCGACGGCACCCGAATGGTCGTCACGGACGATCGCGCGCGCGTCGAGGACGACGGCTCCATCACCCTGCTCGGCCGCGGCAACATGGTGATCAACACCGGCGGCGAGAAGGTGTTCGTGGAGGAAGTGGAGGGGGTGCTCAAGGCTCACGATTCGGTCTTCGACGCGGTCGTCGTCGGCGTCGACCATGAGCGATGGGGACAGCAGGTCGCGGCGGTGGTGTCGATTCCCTTGGATGGCGTGCACGACTTCGACGGCCTGATCGCCCACGTGCGGCAGCATCTGGCCGGGTACAAGGTCCCGCGCAGCATCTGGATCGCCGAGGTCATCACCCGCTCCCCCAGCGGCAAACCCGACTATCGATGGGCCAGGGACTACGTCTCCGCCCGGGAACCGGATCACCAGGCCACGCGCTCGGCACCGTCCATTCCCGCCGGATTCGACTTCACCGATCCGGCGCTGTGGGAAACCAGAAAACCCGTGGCCGAATTCGCCGAGTTGCGCCGGACCGCGCCGGTGTGGTGGAACCCGCAGGCCGATGAGCAGTCCGGCGGGTTTCGTGACGGCGGCTACTGGGTGGTCTCCAAACACGAAGACATCAAGGAGATCTCGCGCAACTCCGAGCTGTTCTCCTCGCAGCGCAAGGGTTCGATCATCCGGTTGCCCGGCCAGGTGACGATGGACCAGATCGAGGTCACCAGCGCCCTGCTGGTGAACATGGATCCGCCCAAGCACACCAAGATTCGCCGCATCGTCTCGAAGGGATTCAGCCCGCGCGCGGTGGAGAGCCTGCGCGCGGCACTGACCGAGCGGGCCGCGGCCATCGTGCACGCCGCCAAGAAGGAGGGCGGCGGCGACTTCGTCGAGCAGGTGGCGTGCGAGCTGCCCTTGCAGGCCATCGCCGAATTGCTCGGCGTCCCACAGGAAGACCGCCGCAAGCTGTTCGAGTGGTCCAATCACATGCTCAACTACGACGACCCGGAGTACGGGGACGCCGTGACGACCGACGCCTCGACCACCGCATCGATCGAAATCCTCGGCTACTCCTGGAACATGGCCGAACAACGCCGGAACAATCCGGTCGGCGATATCGTCAGCCAGCTCGTGCACGCCGACGTCGACGGCGAGGCCCTCGGCTCGGACGAGTTCGGATTCTTCGTCATCCTGCTCGCGGTGGCGGGCAACGAAACCACGCGCAATGCCATCACGCACGGCATGAAGGCGTTCGTCGACAACCCCGGCCAGTGGGAGCTGTACAAGCAGCAGCGACCGGGCACAACCGTGGACGAGATCGTCCGCTGGGCAACGCCGGTCACCGCGTTCCAGCGCACCGCCACCGCCGATACCGAACTCGGCGGGCAGCACATCCGCGAGGGCCAGCGCGTCGGGCTGTTCTACAGCTCGGCCAACTTCGACGAGGACGCCTTCGACAATCCGTTCACCTTCGACATCACCCGTGATCCCAACCCGCATCTGGCATTCGGCGGCACGGGCGCCCACTTCTGCGTCGGCGCCAACCTGGCCCGGCTGGAGATCGACCTGATCTTCAACGCCATCGCGGACGTGATGCCGAACCTGGCTCAGGTATCCGAGCCGGAACGACTGCGCTCGGGGTGGATCAACGGCGTCAAACACTGGGGGGTCCGCTACGAATAGCACACGCGCGGAAGGTAGTTGTTACCTATGGAGATCACCGCAGCAGTAGCCCGCGGCGCCGGCGAGCCGTTCTCGATCGAGAAGCTCACGCTCGCTTCGCCGAACGCGGACCAGGTGCTGGTCCGCATCGTCGCCTCGGGGTTGTGTCACACGGATCTGGTTACCAGACAGAACTTTCCGGCCGGGATGCCGATCGTGCTGGGCCACGAGGGCGCGGGCGTGGTCGAACAGGTCGGATCCGATGTCGAGGGGATCCGGGTCGGTGACCACGTGCTCGCGACCTATGCCAGTTGCGGTACGTGCGCACAGTGCGGGGCGGGGCGGCCGGGGTACTGCGCGCAGTGGGCCGTGTTGAACGCGGGCCGCTTCGGCGCCGAGTCGCCGCTTCGGGCAGGCGAGGAACCAGTCGTCGCCGGGTTCTTCGGGCAGTCCAGCTTCTCGTCGCACATCCTCACCGCCGCACGCAATCTCGTCGTGGTCGATCGCGAACTCGATCTGGCCATGACCGCGGCGTTCGGATGCGGCATCCAGACCGGGGCCGGGACAGTGGTCAATGTGCTTCGCCCGGAACGGGAATCGAGCCTGGTGGTCTTCGGGGTCGGCGGCGTCGGCATGGCGGCGGTGATGGCCGCGCGCGCACTGGGCGTCGGCGCCGTGATCGCGGTCGACCTGTCGGCCGCGCGGCTGGAGGTCGCCAGGGAGGTCGGCGCCGACCTGGTGCTGGACGGTGGTCGCGATGACCTCGTCGAACGGATCCTGGAAACTCTCGGCGGCGGTGCGACACACGCGCTCGACACGACCGGGCACGCGCCGGTGCTCGCCCGTGCCATCGACGCGCTCGCCCCGCTCGGGACGCTGGCGCTGGTGGCGCTCGGCGAATCCACCCTGCCCGTCGAGGTCGCGAAGCTGATCGGCCAGGGCAAGACGCTGCGCGGGTCGATCGAGGGGGACGGCGATCCCCGGCAGTTCATTCCGCTGCTCGTCGACTGGTATCGGCAGGGCGAGTTGCCCATGGAGAAGATCGTGCGCACCTATCCGATCGATAAGATCAACGAGGCGGTGGCCGACAGCGAGAGCGGCGCTGTCATCAAGCCAGTGCTGACCTTCGACTGATTCATCGGGCGGTGTCGGGTCGGACACACGCGGTCACAGGGATTTGCTATGACTATCGGCCCTTTCTACGATGGACAGGTGTCCGATGCAGATTCCGTCGGTGTCGAGTCGACGCGCCGCAGGTTGAAGAAGAAGCAGGCCGATACGGTCGAACGCCTGACCAAGGTCGCCATCGACGTGCTCGCCCGAACCGGTTACGACGCCCTGACGGTCCGGATCGTGGCCGCGGAGGCCGGAGTCGGCACCGCGACCGCCTATACCTACTTCTCCTCCAAGGAACATCTGATCGCCGAGGCGTTCTGGCGGCGTTTGGCGCAGACGCCGCCACCCGATCACGCGCAGGACGCGGATCGCGTGACACGAACGGTGGCGACGCTGCGCCAGATCGCGCTGCTGCTGGGCGACGAGCCCGAAATGGCCAACGCCGTCACCACCGCATTGCTCGGCGGGGACCCCGACGTCGAACATCTGCGGCTGCGGATCGGGGCCGAGATGCGCCGCCGGCTGGTCGACGCACTCGGGCCCGAGGCCGATCCGGATCTGGTCGAGTCGCTGGAACTCCTGTATTCCGGAGCACTGCTGCGCGCGGGCATGGGCTACGCGTCGTATGCCGAGATCGCCGATCGGATGGAGACCACCGCGCGCATGCTGTTCGCCGCGTGCGCAGTGTGACCTACTGCCGGGCAGGGGTTTCGAACACGCCCGGGGCGGTGATCAAAGGCAGGTCGAGGGTGGTCCGGATGCCGGGCGCGGAGGCGATGACCGCCGGAATGGAGTTCACGATCCGGCCCGCGGCCAGGACGATCGCGGCGTGGTTGTGGTCGCCTTTACGGCTGCTGGGGCAGATGTCCACCGCGTACGACGGCTCGCCGGTGATCTCGATGCGATAGGACCCACCGCCCTGCGCGGGTTGTGGCCACTCGGGGCAGATGTCGGCGCTGAGCCGCGTGATGTGCTCGATGGCGATCGCGGGCCGGCCATCGACGATTCCCTGGATCTCGAATCGCAGCGCGGCCACACCGCCGCGAGGAATGTGGCCGGCGGCGATATCGAAGGCTGCTGCGGCGGGTATCCGCTCGTAGCTCTCGGTGATCTTCTCGACCGTGACGCCCAGCCCGGCGGCCAGCTGGTGGATCGCGGTCCCCCAGGCGATGCTCAGGACGCCCGGTTGCAGCAGCATCGGGATCTCGTCGACTGGTTTGCCGAAGCCCATGACCTCGAACATGACCGTTGCGCCGTCGTAGGTGGCGTAGTCGGCGATCTCCATGCAGCGCACCTGCTCTACCGTCTGACATGTTCCGGTCAGGGCAAGGGGCAGCAGGTCATTGGCGAACCCGGGGTCGACGCCGGTGATGAACAGGCTCGAATTGCCCTGCCGCGCGGCTTCTTCCACCGGATCGGTGAATTTGGCCGGCAGGACCTGCCACGGGTACTGCATCAGTCCGGGCGCGGAGCCCACCACATTGACACCCGCGGCGAGCAACCGGCGGCAGTCCTCGATCGCCTCCAGCGACCGGGTGTCGCCCATCGCGCAGTACACCACGCACTCCGGCTCGGTGGCCAGCAGGGCATCGAGGTCGGACACCGCGGTGACACCGGTCGTCGAGGTCAGGCCCGCGAGCGTGCCGGCGTCCCGACCGACCTTTTCGGGCGTCGACACGCATACGCCGGTCAGCTCGTACCGGGGGCTTTCGATCAGCCCGGCCAGGGCCAGACGGCCGACGTTGCCAGTGCCGACATGGGCGACGCGGATCGGCATAGGGTTTTCTCCTCGCAGACGGTGGAATTCCATCACTTTCCAGACAGATGTCTGGATCGTATTCCAGACCATATGTTAGCGTGACGCCCATGGGACGTGTAGACGGCAAAGTTGCGCTCATCAGCGGTGGTTCGCGGGGCATGGGCGCCGCACACGCCGAATTGCTCGTGGCCGAAGGGGCCAAGGTCGTTATCGGCGATATTCTCGACGACCAGGGCAAAGCCCTTGCCGCCTCGCTCGGCGACGCCGCGCGTTATGTGCACCTCGACGTCACCGACCCCGAACAGTGGGAGTCGGCGGTGGCGGAGGCGACGAGCAGCTTCGGGAAGCTCAACGTCCTGGTCAACAACGCCGGTATCGTCAACGGCGGGCCGTTGCAGAAGTTCGACATCGACAAGTGGCGTCAGATCATCGATGTCAACCTGACCGGCACCTTCCTCGGGATGCGCGCCGTCATCGATTCGATGATCGCCGCCGGTGGCGGTTCGATCATCAACGTCTCCTCGATCGAGGGGTTGCGCGGAGCGCCCTGGGCACACGGATACGTCGCCTCGAAGTGGGGCGTCCGCGGACTGGCGAAGTCGGCGGCCCTGGAACTGGCGCCGCACAACATCCGCGTGAATTCGCTGCACCCCGGCCTGATTCGCACGCCGATGACCGAGGGAATTCCCGACGACCTCGTGACCATCCCCCTGGGCCGTCCCGCCCAGCCCTCCGAGGTCGCCACCTTCATCCTGTTCCTGGCCAGTGACGAATCCTCCTACGCCACAGGCTCGGAGTTCGTCGTGGACGGCGGCCTGGTCACGGCGGTCCCCCACAAGTAACTCCTGTTCGCCGTCCGCCCACCGATGAATTTCGGTGTCGCGCGGTGTCCATATCTCCAGGAGGCACTGCATGACTGGAGTAATGGATGCCGCGGAGTTGCGGCAGATATGTCTGGACGCCGGAGCGGACGATGCCGGGTTCGTGGCGCTGGAGACGCCGGGGCTGGAGGGTGAGGTCGACTATGTGCGAGAGGCGCTTGCGAGCACGCGATCGCTGATCTCGGTGTGCGTGCGGCTGGCGCGGGAGAATTTCCGCAGCCGGGCGGTCAGCAGCGTGAACACCGAGATCGATACCGCGATACCGGTTCTCGATCGGATCGGCCGCACGATCAGTATCGCGTTGCAGGACAGAGGGTATCGGGCACTGTATCCGTCGGTGACGTTCCCGGTGGAGGCGCAGCGGTTGCCCAGCCGGGGGTGGACGGTGTCGCACAAGCCGGTCGCCGTGGCGGCCGGGCTGGGGCACATGGGGATTCACCGCTGCGTGATTCATCCCCGGTTCGGGAGCTTCATCGGGCTGGGCACCGTGATCACGGACGCGGTGATCACGCCGTATTCCCGTCCGATCGACTGGAATCCGTGCCTGGGCTGCTATCTGTGCGTGGCCGCGTGCCCGGTGGGCGCGATACACAACGACGGCAGTTTCGATTTCGACAGCTGCTACACGCATACCTACAACCAATTCGTGAACAACTTCGCCGATTGGGTCGAGGTCATGGCCGACAGCACGGACCTCGACGACTACAACCAGCGCATGAGCCCGCAGGAGACGACGATGCAGTCGCGGCGGCAGTATCGCTCCGGGTACTGCGTCGCGGTGTGCCCGGCCGGCTCGGAGGTGATCGGGCCATATCTGGCCGATCGCAAGGAGCATCTGCAACTGGTGCTGCGGCCGTTGCAGCGCAAGCCCGAGAACGTCTACGCGAGCCCCGGGTCCAATGCGGAAGCCCATGCGCGCAAACGGTTTCCGAACAAGACGGTGCGCCACGTGGACAGCGGGATCATGCCGCCGGACGATATCGACCCGGCTCCGGAGGCGAGATGAGCGACGCCGAACGGCTGTGGGGTCCGCTGCACGTACCGGTCGAGCGCGGGACCCGTGAGCGACCGCATCCCACGGTCGCGCAGATGCGGGCACAGGCGCCCGACGAGGAACCCGGTGATCTGGATGCCGATTGGCTGCGCGAGCTGTGCCTGTCCGCGGGTGTCGACGACGTCGGATTCGTCGCGCTGACAACGCCCGGGCTCGAGGACGAGCGCGATTACGTCCTCGAGGCGATGCCGGGCACCCGCGCGCTGATCGGCTTCTGCCTGCGGACCAGTCGCGACAATCTGCGGAGCAGGTCGATCAGCGCCGCCAATCGAGAGGTCGCGACCACCCAGGAACTCGCGCACGAAGCCGCCCGGCGCATCTGCCTGGAGTTGCAACGGCACGGCGCCCGCGCACTGTATCCGGCGGCCGGACTGCCGTCCGAGATACACCGCTTTCCGAACCGGAGCTGGGTGGTCTCGCACAAGCTCGTCGCGGTGGCCGCCGGACTCGGGCAGATCGGCCTGCACCGCAACGTGATTCACCCGAAGTACGGCACCTTCATCGTGCTGGGCACGATCCTCGTCGACCGCCCGATCTCCCGCTACGACCGGCCCGTCCCGTCGAATCCGTGCATCGACTGCGGCCTGTGCGTCACCACGTGCCCGGTCGGAGCCATTCACGCCGACGGCGAATTCGACTTCGACGCCTGCTACACACACAACAACCACCACGAACTGTCCAACTTCGCGGGCTGGGTGGAAGACGTCGTGGACAGCGCGGACGCGGCCGACTACCGGCAGCGAGTGACGCCCGGGGAGACACTGTCGGTCTGGCAGAGCTTGTCGTTCTCACCGCAGTTCCGCGCCGGCTACTGCGTCGCAGTCTGCCCTGCGGGAACCGACGTACTCGGCGCCTATCTCGCGGACCCACAGGAGCATGCGCGCGACGTCGTCCAGCCCCTGACGCGGAAACCCGAATACGTCTACGTCGATGCCGACTCGGCTACCGAGGACCACGTACGAACCAGGTTCCCGCACAAGACGATCCGGCACGCACGCCGGGTCGTAGTGCCGGAACCGGAGATCGATCCCGCACCGGAGAACCATGACCGCCCCTGACCAACTGCGGCGCGACCTACCGATCTTCGAAATCTACTCGGGCACCAATGGATCCCGGCTCGAAATACACCCCTGGTTCTACGCGGGCGGCCACCAATATCTCGGAACCACCCGCGTACTACCGCCCGGTACCGGAAAAGCCCCCGCTCACGTCCACCCCGGAATCACCCAGCATTCACTCTTGCTGTCCGGCCCCCGGGCGCGCTACCGATCCGCACACCGATCCAGACTGCTGAAACCGGACGAAATCGTCACGATCCCACCAGGCGCACCCCACGTCGATCCCTACAACGACTCCACCCACCCCATCGTCGTCCGCACCCTCTACTCACCAGGCCCGGTCTGGTTCATGCTGTTCGGCAAAACCCTCGGCCACGCACTCCGAGACGGAACAACCAACGCCCAGAACGAACTCCCCTTCCTACACCTACTGATGATGCTGGGCACCCCCGGTTCGGTAACCTTCGCCGCCACCATCCCAATAGCCCTACAGCGACACGCCCTGCTCCCCCTCGCCGCCCGCATCGCCCGCCCCCGAGGGTACGCACCGGCAGTCGGCCTGCGCGCCCACATCTTTCGATGAAAGAGCTCTACGGTTGTAGCCATTCCGGTGGTGTGTAATGTTCGACGCCGGAGAAGTTCCCCGGTGATGGAATCTGGCTCTCGAGCGTCTTGATCCGCCCGGCCTCGTTTTGGTCGGCGTCACGGTAGGTTGTTGCCGCTTTCACCATCGCGCCTGCCGAAGCGGTGATGTCATCGCGGACTGTGGCGAGCAGTCCGCCGAAAGTCGGTACCGTCTCGTTGTATTTCCCGACCGCCCTGGGGAATTGCTTCTGTACGCCGTCGATGTGTGCCGCTGCGCAGATCTTGGTACCAAAGTCGTACCATCCGGCGGCTACGGGCAGGATGCTATATCCGGCGTAATACAGCTGCACGACGTCGACCACGACCTGGACATTGTGTCCAGTATCGTTCAGCTGGCCATATGCCGAGGGCTGCACGGGCGATTTACTCTTCATCCGGGCGGACGGGCTGCCGAATGGCCCTGACTTACCGAGATCGGTTTCGAGTCCCTGATCGATCTTCTCGTCGAGCGCCCCGATATTCTTGTCGAGCCGATCCAGTGTCAGCCAGGTATTGCGTACGAGCGAGAGCGCCGAATAATCCCCCGGGTTGATATGAAGGGAATTACCGTGACCGGACGACTTCGATTCGGCGATCAGACCGCCGCCCACCCCGAGGGCGGCCAGACTCGCGTCGAACACCTCGACCTCGGGTGCGAGAAGCGCCTTCAACAATGCGACCGTGTCGGCAAGGATCGCTGCGAAGCCGGCATCCTCTTTGTACCCCGATTCTTTCTCCGCACCGGGTAGCGGCCCGGGGTCACTATCTCCTCCGAGGAGGGAAATGAGATCTTTGCAGATCCAGACGACGCATTCCTTGGTTCGTTCGACCCCCTCGCCGAGCGCCTTGGCGCCGATCGCCAGTTCCACCGCGCAAGCGACATGTGTCACCGCAGTGTCTTTGAATGGCGAAAGAAAATTATGGTAGAAGGAATCGGCTCCGGTGCCATTCCATTCACCCAGGTGAATCAGTTTCTCCACCTCATCGATGCCGTCCGCAGCCCGTGCAATGGCACAGTAGACAGAGTTCCCCGTCGGAGTCTGCCATTGATCCGAGTGCTCCGCGAACCGATCGGCCAAGGCGTCCAGGTTGTGCCCATCCAGGGAATAGTATCCGCGGAATCGTGTCATGAGACTCGACAGGTCATTATTGAAGATCTTCAGATTCTGTCGCAAAACATCCGGGCTTTCCCCATAGGGCTCTCGATCTTCGAACGCGGTTTCCGCTACCTGTCCAAGCTTGGTAAGCAGTGGCTCCATCTCATGCTGCAATGATATTCCCATCGCAGATCCTCATATCCCCTGCAACGGCGACGACGTCACCCATTCCGATAACCACGGGACGTGCCGTTGCAGTACTACGGGTAACGGTCCCGAGGTCTGAGATCCCCTACAGTCGACAGCTCAGAATTCGACGCGGGCGTCCAGTACAGCCGCGCCGGCGGAGGGATCGCCGTCGATCTCGAGTACCGGCAGCCCATATCGCCCGGACAGGTGCCAGAGGTAGTCCAGGGTCGGGGTTCGCACGGCCGCGACCGGCTCGGCGTCACCCAGCGCCCATCTGCCTCCGGTCGCTCCGGTCAGTTCGAGGGTGATCGCCGGGCCTGTCCAGGCCTGGGCGAGGTCGCGCAATACCTGGGCGAGGATTCCGTGATCGTGCTCGCCTGTGGTGAATGGCCGGCCGGTGGCCCGTGCGATCTCGAGCCGGTGCAACCATGTGTCTCGATTGGACAGCACATCGAACAGATACGCGAAACTCAGGTCGGGCAGGTGCTCCTCCGGGAAGAACCGGGCGAAACTCCGTCGTCGGATGAACTCCGGCGACCGGAGGCGGGCGCGGACCGCCTTCGGGCCGAAACGCACGAGCAACTGCCGCAATTCGTCGGGTGTCCGGGCGCTGTATTCGAGGATCTGCAGGGCATTGTGCGCGTCCAGGGCGCTGCTGCCGGGAAAGCGGTGACGCGCCTGCCGCAACTTCCCGGGAATCGTCCACGGCCGGGCCGATTCCACGTGCTGACCCACCAGGTGGGCGACAATGTCGCGCACCGTCCATCCCGCACTGGCGGTGAGCCGGTCCCATTCGTCATCGGGCAGTTCTGCGAGCAATGTGTTGAGCGCGGCCACTTCCGCCGAACCCTCCACGGCGGCCTCTCGCGGCCGTGGTCGTGGAATGTTCAATGCCTGCTGTATTTGAATTCGGTGCATGATTATTCCTGCGTTTTCGGGGCAAAATATCGGACGAACATGGCGAAGACGCTCGGCATCAGCGAACTGAACCGGCCGTCCTCGTAACCCGCGTCGGGTTCGTTGGCCAGTTGCTGGGTCAACGTCCCGGAAACAATGATCGACACCAGTGCGACCCCCTCGTCGGAGTCCGCCGCGGAATCCAATTCCCCGGCGGCGACCGCATCCCGCAACGTGGCCCGCACGATCCCGACCATCTCGACACTGGGCCGGAAAGCCTCCTGCGATGGAACGAAGTCCGGCACCGGCCGCCACGACAACAACTGCGCGACAACGGGATCGGCCATCGCGAGCCGCCCTATCGCCTCGACCGCGGCCGCGAGCGCGGGCAGCCCGGGCTTGCTCCCCCGCACGGCCCGGGCCACCGCGTCCAACTGGCGCTCGGCCCCCTCGCGGAACACCTCGTCGTACACCGCGTGCAGCGACGCGAAGTGCTTGTAGAGCGACGGCTGCCGGACACCGACCCGCCTGGCCACCTCGGACAGGTTGAGCCCGGCGACACCACGCTCGGCCATCACCGCGACCGCGGCATCCACGATCTCCCGCCGCGTATCCGCGCCGCTACGCCGCTCGATCCCCACGTACCCGACTCCTAGCTATAGGCTATAGCTAGGTTAGAGGCTATAGACAGGTCGGCACAAGCCCCCAGCAACAGGGGCTGATCCGAGGCCCGTTCCGGACGGCGGGCAGCGAAGGACGCGATTCACATGTGCGGCGATGGCGACGAGTCGGCTCGCCGTCGGATCGGCGACGGGTGTTTGCCCCCACAGGGCTCGGGTAGGTCGCCCGAAGTGACACCCGATGGCCGTCGAATCGAAGGCCATCCGGCAGCCAGAGGAGGAGTATATGAGCTCAGTGAACGCATCGATCGATGTCGAGGCACCGGTCAGCACCGTCTACAACCAGTGGACCCAGTTCGAGACCTTCCCCGAATTCATGGAGGGCGTCGAGCGGATCGAGCAGCGCGATCCCACCCATCTGCACTGGAAGGTGCGGGTCGGACCGGTCAGCCGCGACTTCGATGCCACCATCACCGAACAGCACCCCGACGAGCGCGTCGCCTGGAAATCCGACAGCGGACCCACTCACGCCGGCGTCATCACCTTTCACCGCCTCGGCGACACCACCACGCGGGTCACCGCCCAGCTCGAGGTGGATCCGGAGGGATTCGTCGAAAACGTCGGCGACAAGTTCGGCGTCCTGGACCACCGGGTCAAGGGCGATATGAAACGGTTCAAGCACTTCATCGAGAATCGGCCGACGGAAACCGGCGCATGGCGCGGCGACGTCTCACGCCCGGACGCGTGAGAGCCAGGGACCGATGGCGGGCCGCGACAATCTCGCGGCCCGACGCTTTTCGACCGCTCTACCTCCGATTACCCTTGCGGATCAGCGGATTCCGTTGCGGTGGTGGACATTATCGTACGCCACCAGCCGGCGAGCGGGCTGGGCTCGGGCCAGTGCGCCACCGGCGCACCGTCGGGACCTATCCCGTCGTACTCGTCGAAACCATCGGCATTGTCCAGCTCCGCAATCACCATGAAGTCCTCCGTCACATCCGAGGCGGCAGGTGTCAGCGAGGGCGTAATACCCGGAGACGCAGGGCTCGAATGGCGCCCGACGCTCTCTTCGCCAGTGCACCAATGCAATTCAGCTGAACGCCATCATAGCCGATGCGGCCGTCGCGATACCGTCGGCCTGTCGAGTTTCGAGTCTGCGTATCCGGGAACCGCCCCTCGTGGGGCCTATCCGAAGGAGGCGGCTGTGGCCGACACCAGCGACAAAGCGGACAAAAGGATCGTGATCGTGGGCAGCGGATTCGCGGGATTCTGCTGTGCCAAGAGGTTGTGCAAGATTCTCGCGCGGGCACATCGCGACATCGAGATAGTGCTCGTGACGCCCAACGACTACATGCTCTACACGCCGCTTCTGCCGGACGTGGCGGGCGGACTGATCGATCCCCGATTCGTCGCCATCTCCCTGGCCGATTCCCTCCCGCGGGTGCGCTTGGAGATCGCGACCGCCGAGTCGGTCGACATGGAGAACAAGACGATCACGGTGACGAGCCCGCAGCAGACCTCGCGCGAAATCTCCTGGGATCATCTCGTTCTCACTCCCGGTTCGGTCACCCGGCTGTTCGATGTCAGTGGTGTGGCCGAGCACGCACACGGTCTCAAGACCGTCGCCGAGGCGCTGTACCTGCGCGAACAACTGCTGCGCCAGCTCGAGCTGGCCGATCGGGAGGACGACCCGGAACTTCGCCAGGCACGGCGCACGGTCGTGGTCGTCGGCGCCTCCTACGCGGGCACCGAGCTGATCGCACAGTTGCGGGCCCTGGCCGACGACTACGCCGAGCGCCGCGGTTTCGACCCGTCCGAGATCCGCTTCCTGCTGCTCGACACCGCCGAGCGGGTGATGCCGGAGGTCGGGGAACGGCTGGGCGACAAGGCCCTACAAGTCCTGAAAAAACGAGGAGTCGAAGTCCGGCTCGAGACCTCGCTGCAGAAATTGACCGATGACCAGGCCGTCCTGACCGACGGCACCATCGTCCCGACGCACACGGTCGCGTGGGTGACGGGCGTGACCGGCTCCCCCATGCTGGGCACGCTCGGCCTCCCCATGGAACGAGGACGCCTGGTCGTCGACGACCATCTGCGTGTACCGAGCCACCCACACGTCTTCGCCGGCGGCGATGCCGCGGCCGTGCCGGATCTCACCAAACCGGGCAAGATCACACCGCCGACCGCGCAGCACGCCGCCCGCCAGGGCAAGATCCTCGCCAGGAATGTCGCCGCGGCCGTCGGCATCGGCACTGCGGCGCCCTACAAGCATCGCGACATGGGCCTGGTCGTCGACCTGGGACCGCGTTTCGCGGTCGCCAACCCCCTCGGCGTGCACCTGTCCGGCCTACCGGCCAAGGCCGTCACCCGCGCCTACCATCTCTACGCGGTGCCCCGAGCAGTGAACCGCTGGGCGATTTCCCTCACCTACCTGACCAACACTGTCACCCGCCGCCCACTGGCGCTGCTGGGCCTCGTGAGCCCTGACGAGGCCAGCTTCGGGAGCAGCGAGGGAATCCATTCATAGCCGCCGCGGCCGGAATCGCCCTGCCGCGGCCGATCGGGAATCGACCCTGGTACGAATTGATCGCACCGGTCGAGATTGCTTCCCCCGGATGCCGGGTACCACAGCCCTGACCCCCGCACGGTGATCATCGCTGGCCCCGCGGGTTTTCTCGGACGATCGAGCACGGCACTCGAAGGGAGAACACAACGTGAAAGTGGCAGTGATCGGAATGGGCAATATGGGCCGAGCCCTCAGCGAGCGGCTACTGGCCGCGGATCATGCGGTCCAGATATGGAACCGCACGCCCGGCAAAGCGGCCGATTTGATTACGCGCGGCGCCACCGAACTCTCCTCACCCGACGACATCGATTCGGACACCGAGGCCGTCTTCATCTGCACCGCTGACGACCGCAGCGTGCTGGATGTCGCGGCGCCCGAGGGCGTGGCCCGCGCGGGCTGGCCGCACTCGATCGTGGCCGTCACCTCGACGGTATCTCCGCAGACGCTGACCCAGCTGCGTGAACTCTACGGTGACCGGCTGGTCGCGGCCCCGATCCTCGGAGCGCCCCGAGCCGTCGCCTCCGGGGAGGCCACCTTCGTCATCGGCGGAGCCGCGGTGGCGCTGGAGGCTTTGTCGCCGGTCTGGCAGTTGTTCGCCGGGCCGTTCAACGCCGGTACGGATCCGGCCCGCGCCTCGGTCATCAAGCTGCTCAACAACCAGTTGCTGATGACCGGACTCGCCGTAGTCACCGAAACCGTCCGAGTCGCCCGCGCGGCCGGCATCGACGACGAGACACTGACCACCCTTCTTCAGAACTCGGCCATGATGCCCGCCGGCCTGCGCAACCGGATCCCCAGCCTGTTCGACCCCCAGCACGCGGGCTGGTTCACCACGCGACTCGGCGCAAAGGACCTCGGCCACTTCCTCGGACTCGCTCCCGAAAACACCCCGCTCCCGGTCACACAGGCCGCCCGCGACGCCTACCTGAGCGTCGCGGACAATGGCTGGGACTCCGCGGACATCACCGCGCTGGTCGAACTCGACCAGCGACCACAGGCCTGAGTGCTGGCTGCCGAACGTTTCGTCCGCCGCTCGGCGACGCGTGAACGTCCTGGTCAGCCGCGCCGCCGGCCCATGAAAGTGGTTGATGTGCGGCCGGTTTGCGTGCACCGGGGAAGTGCTTACGTCTTCCCCGGTCGCACTACGGGTCAGTGATCGTGGTGGTCATGGTGGTCGTCGTGGGAGTGGTCATGGTCGTGTTGATCATGCTCCGACTGCCACTCTTCCCCGTCGGTCTGTGTGCCGACCCACCAGATGACAGGGTGTGCCGCGGGGCTGCAATTGCGGACGATGTGTACCGATTGACCCGGCATTACTCGCGCCTGCTCGCCGATGTTGGCGAGGTCCGAGCAATACGCGACGATGTACAACGTCGCCCCGGTGGGGTCGGTATCCGTGCAGTCCACGACCACGGTGGACCTCACCGGCCCATCGGTACACGGCACCGAACCTACAGCGTTCGCGGCGCCCGTCCCGAACAGCATCGCCGCACTCGCCCCGACACCGACCATCGTGGCGATCGCCCCGATCCGCCGGCCCGCACGCAGCGCGGAACCCGACGTACCCATCTGATTTTCACCCATTGATCTCACTTTTCGCTATTGAATTCGGACGTGCATTTATTCGATGTCGCTATCGATTCTTTTGAACCCTGGAAGTTTATTTCCTCCAATGAGAACGGCACCTGCAAGTCGACTTCGAGATAATGCACGATCCGGATCGTATCAATAGTTACAGCCGTTCATCGAACTGAGAGTGACCACCCACCTAGGCCAATGACCTGGCACATTACGAGCAAACAATGTCGGTTGGACCGAAATCTCCACCCAATCTTTATTCGCGAAACGTTAACAGATAATTGCAATCGCTTCCAATCAGCAGCTTTCGAGGAACGCTTAATGTGACGCAGTTCATGCCCGGGATTGACACGCGAACATCGGGCCGACACAAGGCGGAAATTCACAGGCAGGATACTTGTCGCGGCGACATTCCGGCATATTGCGCGCCTCGACAGTGCACCGGCAATCCACTGTGCCGGCCGCCCGTACCGTGGCGAACGTCGGTGTCAGGTCTCCAGTCCGGTCAGCAGGCGCGCGACGTCGATACCCGTGGTCAGGTAGTCGACGAAGATGGAGTTGTTCAGGGCGTACTTTGATCTGCGGTAACGGACTAGAAAAATGGCGTCGTCGATCGAGTAGCCGAGACGATGCAGGGTCTGAGCGGTGATCAGGCCGGAGCGGTTGTAGCCGGCGTGGCACCGGACGAGCACGCGTTTACCGTCGCTAACCGCCGCCCGGGCGATGTCGGCCAGGCGACTCACCTCGCCGAGTTGGTCGGAGGTCAGCGGGTCATCGGGCATGTGCGCGATGTGGTGCTGCACGCCGGGGCCGGGGCCGTGCCCGGCTTGGGAGTACAGGCTGATCACGACGTCGAATTCATCCGTGACGACCACCGGGACCACATCCCCGCTCTCATCCCGCCGATGGTGGCCGCCCATGAACAATCCTGGAACGATCTCGTTCCACGGTGTCTCGGCGAACTCCGCCCCCGGGCCTGGGTTTTTGATCCGCACCGCTGTCTACCTCCCGAGGACCCGGCCGAGAGCCGGGGATCACACCGTCATGGTGTCGACCATACTCAGCCCAACGGACCGACCAGCGAACGCACTCTCAGCGACAGGCCCCTGATCCTGACCGGCAACCGCGCACCGAACGACTGGTACGCCCTGTTCCCGAACCCTGTCGTCGCCCAGAGCCTGATGGACGGCTCATTCTTCCGACCCCGCACACGGCCAGGCCGACCCACCAGTTCACTGCCCGGCCGGTGGCACGGATGACCTTGCCTGCGAAAGACTTCTGCACGACCAGCGAACCCAGCGGTGGCGGAAATGCTGGGCGCATGGATGAGCGGATCGAGATGTTGGAGGAGCTTTACAGGCGAGGTATGCCCGGCAGGACGCTCCCCGCATATGCGGCCACGGCCGGCGAGCTGAGCGGCTGACCAGAATTTACGGGCCCACACATCGTATTCATCGACCGACGACGCGGCCTGGCAATGTGGTAGCAAAGTCCCGGATTGCTCCAGCCCTTGTAGTAATCTGCAGTCTACTGTTGCTACAACGTTGCTGGCGAAAAGACCGGAGGGGTCGATGCCGAACCTGCCCGCAGTCGGTGCGCGGTGGCTCGCCGCAGTCCTCATCTCGTTCGTTTCGGCGACCGTCGGCGCCGTTTCGGCCGGCGGTGATCCGATCGCGCCAGTCGCGCCGCAGGTCGGCCTGAACGTTTATTCGCCGTCGATGAACCGGTTCGTCCCGGTGCGGGTGTTGCGCCCGGCGAATACCTCGGCGCCGCATCCGACGTTGTATCTCCTCGATGGCGTGGAGGGCGGGGAAACCGGGTCGGGGTGGCTCGACCGGACGGACGTGGCAAAGTTCTTCGCCGACAAGAATGTGAATGTCGTATTGGTGCTGGCCGGTCGGGCGAGCTATTACACGGACTGGGAGCGCGACGACCCGGCGTTGGGCCGCAACAAGTGGACAACCTTCTTGACTCGGGAGCTGCCGTCGGTCATCAATACGACGTTCGGTACGACCGGACGCAATGCGATCGCCGGACTGTCCATGTCGGCGCTGTCGGTCTTGAGTCTGGCCGTTCGTTCGCCGGGGGTATATCAGGCGGTGGGCTCGTACAGCGGTTGTGCGCAGACGGGCGATCCGGTGGCTCAGGCGTACGTGTCGATGATGGTCGCCCGTTACGGCGCGAACCCAATGAATATGTGGGGTCCGCCGTCGGATCCGCAGTGGGCTGCCAACGACCCGACGTTGCACGCCGACAGGCTGCGCGGCACGCGAGTGTATGTGTCGGCGGGAACAGGCCTTCCCGGCCCGCACGAGTCGCTGGGCGATCGCGACGTCGCGGGCAACCCGATCGCGCTCGCCGATCACGTCGTCATCGGCGGCGGATTCGAGTCGGTGGTCAACGGATGTACGGCTCGGTTCGCCTCGGCCCTGCGTGCCGCGGGTGTGCCGGCGCGAATAGTGTTCCGCCCGACGGGAACACACGCATGGGGATATTGGCAAGACTCCCTGCACGATTCGTGGCCGATGTTCGCGGCCGCGATCGGCGCCTGATCATTTGTGAAGGTCGTATGAATACCTGGAGCGGAATCCGAGCAAGTATTACGCCGAATATTTTGCGGGAAAACATCTTCTACAGCACTCCCGCCGTCTTCGTCGATTTGTTTGCTGAAAATCGGCACGGGTACTCGCGCAAACGGAATGCACCGATTGTCAGCGCCGATCGCTTCCGAGTGGTGGTGACGGGCGCGATGTAGGGCAACTCGAGGAGAGGATTGATTGCGATGACGGTTGGTCTCGACGTTCGATCCGAGCGCGAGCGCGTCGCCCGCGCGTGCCGCCCGGGGCAGCCCGTGCCCGACTTCGTCTACAGCAGCGACGAGGACGCGCTGTGGTCGCGTATTTTCGCGACGCTTCGCGCCATGCACGAGCAACTCGGTTGCGCGGACTATCGTTGTGCCGCTCGCCTCGTTCGCTTGCCCGCCGATCGCGTTCCGCAAATGAACGAGGTGTCCCGCACCCTCCGTTCGCTGACCGGTTTCGAGTTGGCGCCGGTCATCGGAAGCCAACCCGGCCGCCTGTTCTACGGCCCTATGGCAGACAACATCCTCCACGCCACGCCCGATGTGCGGCCGGTGACCGAGCAGGCATTCTCACCCGATCCCGACGTCATCCACGAACTGGTCGGACATGCGGTAATACTGGCCGATCCGGAATTCGCGGAGCTGTACCGCTGCTTCGGACGGGCCGCCAATCAAGCGACCTCGGACGAGGCACGGACCGCGATCGCGCGGTTGTTCTGGTTCACCCTGGAGGTCGGCCTGGTCACCGAAAGGGGTCACCCGCGAGCGTACGGAGCCGCGATCCTGTCCTCGGTCACCGAGATGGAGTCGTTCGTGAACGCGGATCTGCGAGAGTTCCGAGTCGAAGACATACTCGCCAGCCGCATCGATGACAGAATTTGTCAGCCTGTCCTTTTCGTCGCCGATTCGGTCAGCCGGATGATGACGGAAGTAAAGGGTTTCCTCCGGACGAGCGTCGAGAATTAAGGAATTGCGGTGGTAGACCTGTCGAGTACCGGACTGCGCAATGGCAACGCGGACGTGGATTTCTTCGAATTGTCGGTCGCGCAGTCCGAGCTGTGGCTGGCTCAGCAATTGCATCCGAGCGTTCCTTTTTCCATCTCGCTGTACACCGACGTGCAGGGCAGTCTCGACATCGGGCTCCTTCAGGATTGCGCCCGGCGCGCCGCCCGCGAATTACAGTCCCCGCATGTGCGATTCGCGATCGTCGACGGCCGACCGTGCCAATACCTCGACCACGGCGCGGATACCGGATTCGACTGCATCGATCTGAGCGATCACCCCGACCCCGAACACGCCTCACAGGTGTGGATGAGCAACGACCATCTCGGCGGCATCGATCTCACCGGCGCCGACGTCACGAAGGCGGTGTTGTTCACCCTCGGCCCCGACCGATATCGCTGCTACGGACGCAGCCATCACATAACCGTCGACGGCTTCGGCGCCGCTCAGGTACTGCATCGGACGGCCGAATTGCATTCCGCCGCAACGCAACGCCGCACCGCGCCACCGTGCCGGGCGGTACCCTTGGCCGAGATCGTGGCAGCCGAGCAGCGGTATCGGTCCTCGCCGCGGTTCGCCGCCGATCGGGATTACTGGGGAACGCAGCTCGCCGGGCTCGACCACGTGACACGGCTCAGCGATCGGTACGCGGCACCGTCGGCGCGGCCGCATATCGCGCACGCCCCCATCGATGCGGCGACCATGGCCCGGCTCGAGGCCGTGGCCGACCGGTACGGCGCCGGCGCCGCCGAGGTGCTGGTCGCGGCGGCCATCGCGTTTCTGGCACAGATGACCGGTGATACAGATGTGACGGTGTCACTGCCGGTCGCCGGGCGGACCAGCGGCGCGCTACGGCAATCGGCGGGGATGGTCTCGAATGTGGTGCCCTTGCGCGTACGGGGCGTGGCCGACCGCACGGTCGGTGACCTGGTCCGGCAGGTGCGCCTGAACATGATCGGTGCGTTGCGCCACCAGCTGTATCGGCACGAGGACTTGCTCCGCGACCACGGCGTGGGCCAGGCCGGCCGGCATGGCTATGGCCCGTTGATCAACGTCCTCAGCCTGCCCGACAGCATCGGCTTCGGCGACGTCCGCGGGCGCACGCATCTGCTTTCCGCGGGTCCGGTGGACGATATGGCGATCAGCTGCTACCGGTCCGGCGGCGATCCCTTCACCATCGACTTTCATGCCAATCCCGAGTTGTACCGAGCAGACGAGGTACGGGGGTATCGACAGCAGTTCGTGGACTGCCTGTCCCGGTTCGTGCAGGCCGACGGCGCGGACAAGGTGTTCGCGGCAGTCGCCGGGACACACACGATCGCCGCACCAGAGCAGCGCCACCACCAGCGGCTGCTACCGGAGTTGCTCACAGGCGCAATCGGCGCCGGTGAACGGATCGCACTGAGCGGGCCGGACCGATCGGCGACCTATCGCGCACTCGACGAGCAGAGCGCCCAGTGGGCGCGTGAGCTGATCGCGCGCGGCGCTGGGCCGGAAGTCGTTGTCGCGGTGGCATTGCCGCGTTCGGTGGACGCGGTCATGGCGCTGTGGGCGGTTGCTCGTACCGGCGCGGTCTTCTTCCCGATCAATCCGGCCGATCCGCCGGCGCGCGTGGCGAAGCTCCTCGCCGATTCCGGTGCGACGCTGGGCATCACCCTCACCGAGTGGTGCGGGCCGCTGGCCGGCGCACTGGTCGACTGGTTGCTGCTCGACAGCGAGGAGTTCACCCGCGCCGCCGCGGCACGGCCGACCGCCGCGGTGACCGATACGGACCGGATCAGACCACTGCGTGCCACGCACCCGGCCTATCTCATCTATACCTCCGGATCCACCGGCGAGCCCAAGGGGGTACTGAGTACCCACGAGGGTCTGGCAGCATTAGCCGAAGACCTGCGCACCCGTAACCGCATCACCCGGGAATCCGTGGTGCTGCAAGCACATTCACCCTTCTGTGACGCATCGATGCTGGAGTACCTCTCCGCATTCGCCCCCGGCGGGACGCTGGTCACCCTGGCGCCGGATATCGTTGCAGGGCAGCGACTTTCGCAAGTGATGCAGGATGAGGCCGTCACGCACCTGGTGGTCACACCGGCTATTCTGGCAACCCTCGACCCGGACCGATTGCCGTCGCTGCGAACGGTAACCGTCGGCGGCGACAAGTGCCCGCCCGCGCTGGCCGAGCGCTGGGCGGGCCGGCTACCGATGTTCAACTCCTACGGCCCCACCGAGGCCACCGTCGTGGTAACCCAAACCGAACCGCTCGAGCCGGGCGCGACGATCACGATCGGACGCGCGCTGCCCGGAGTGCAGACTCTCGTACTGGACGCCCGGTTGCGGCCGGCCCCGTGCGGCGCACGCGGCGAGCTGTATCTCGCCGGTGACGCGCTGGCGCGAGGATATCTGGGACGGCCAGGGATCACCGCGAGTTGTTTCGTGGCAAACCCCTACGGGCGGAGGAGTACTCGGATGTATCGCACCGGCGACGTGGTCCGCGAGCAACCCGATGGGACGCTCGAGTACCTCGGCCGAAGCGATGTACAGATCTCGCTGCGCGGGCAGCGCATCGAGCCGTCCGAGGTCGAGCGCGCGCTGGCCGCGGACGAGACGGTCGAGCAGGCCGTGGTCCGGATGTGGACGTCGGAGACACTCGGCGACCGGTTGATCGGCTATGTCGTCCCGGCAGCCGCAGCGACGCAGCACTTCGACCGCACCGCCGTTCTGACGCGGTTACGGACAGTTCTGCCGCCCGGCATGATTCCGGCGGTATTGGTACCGCTACCCGAGATCCCGATCAATCCGAGCAGCGGCAAGACCGATCGATCCGCCCTGCCCGACCCACAGTCGCTACCGCGCCCGGTATTTCGCGCACCGACATCGCCGACCGAGAAGGTGGTGGCGGAAACGATCGCCGAAGTGACCGGACAGACTCGGGTCGGTCTGGACGACAACTTCTTCGAGCTCGGCGGCAATTCGTTGCTGGGCGTCGAGCTGTGCAGGCAGCTGTCGGAGCGGTCCGGCACCACGGTGACGGTGTCCTCGCTTTTCACCCCGACGGTGCAAACCTTGGCCGCTGCCATGGAATCGGCAGCCGCCGACGCGAACAGTGGTGTGCTGGTCGGCAGTTCGGCTCTGGATACGGTTCTGCCGTTGCGAAGCAACGGTTCCGGGACGCCGTTGATCTGTCTGCATTCCGCGGTACCGCTGTCGTGGTGTTACTCGGGCTTGCTGCAATACGTCACCGACCGGCCCGTCTACGGGCTGCAGTCCCCAGCCGTATCCGGGCGATCGGGGGGGTGTCACAGCGTCGACGAACTCGTCGAGGCGTACCTGCACGAACTCACCCGCGTGCGACCCCGGGGGCCGTACCACCTGCTGGGCTGGTCCCTGGGCGGGCAACTCGCCCATGCGCTCGCCATCCGATTGCGCGCGCAAGGCTACGACGTCGATTCGGTCATCATGTTCGACAGCGTGGTATTCGGCGATGGTGCGCCCGATCCGCAGCCGCCGACCGTACGCGACCTGGTCACCCATCTGGAGGGCAACGAGTCGGCCACTCCCGACACCCGCCCCCTCACCCTCGACGAAGCTGTCGACGTGCTCGCCGACAGCCCCGGACCGGGGCGTGGACTGACCCGCGAACAACTCGAACGCCTGCATCAGGGATACGTCGACAGTGTTGCCATGTCGACGAGCTACCGACCTGCTTCCTACGACGGCGATCTGCTGTATTTTTCGGCACGCCAGGGCATTACCGGCGACCTGACCGCCGATATGTGGCGACCGCACTGCTCCGGCCGGATCACCCAGCACTGGGTCGACGTGACTCATGCCCAAATGACCAACCCCGAGGCGCTCGCGGTCATCGGGCCGATCCTGGACCGCGAACTGAAACGCCGGCAAGGCGACGAGGAGGATCTGTGAGCAAGTATCTCGCTGCCATCGTGGCAACCGCGGTGTCGCTCGCTTCGTCGATCCTGCTGACCGCGAGCCGGCCGAGGGCGTTCGGTCTGCGTCTGCCACGGTCGGTGCTGGCCGCCGTAGCCGCCGGCGCTTTCGCCGTCGCCGCCAACGAGTGCGCCGGTAAACCGGTGATGTTTCTGCGCTGGTCGTATGTGCGGTTTCTGTTCGGCCTCCGGCATATGGGTGCGAACTGGCAGGTCGGTGACGGCCGCGAACAAGCCTTGGCCGACTATGTGTGCGCGCATGCGCGCAGAAACGACATCGACGACGTCATCAGGGCGATCGACGAGTTCTGCTACACCAAGAGTTACCTGATCAACATCGGTGACGAGAAGGGCCGGATCCTCGACCGCGCCGTCCTCGCCGCGCGTCCGCGCCGCCTGCTGGAACTCGGAACCTATTGCGGCTACAGCGCTTTACGCATCGCGCGGGTCATGCCCGCCGATGCCGTTCTGTACTCGATCGAATTCAATCCGGCGAACGCCGCCGTGGCCCGGCGGATCTGGGATCACGCGGGTATCGGCGAACGCGTCATCGTGATCGTCGGCACCTTGGGCGACGACGGAAAGACCTTGACCGCCCTACGTGACAAGCACGAGTTCACCTCGGGCTCACTGGATTTCGCCTTCCTCGATCACGTCAAGCAGGAGTATCTTCCCGATCTCCACCGGATCCTGAACCAGGACTGGCTGCATCCGGGGTCGGTCGTCGTAGCAGACAACGTCAAATACCCTGGCGCCCCGGAGTATCGGGCCTTCATGCACCACCACGAGGGCGCGGGATGGCACACCCGGGAACATCGCACCCACGCCGAGTACCAGAAGGTTCTCAAGGACCTCGTACTCGAATCGATCTACGGCGGCTGATCACCAGCACGAGATACGCCAGTACCAGCCGGAACCGCACACCGCCGGCAGAAAACCCCTGTTCCAATGGTCGATGTGCCCCTCAGTCAGGTTGGTCGGAGGTCTGGCATTGAGTCCACGCGGCCGACGGTCGCGTAACTCGGTTTCGTCGAAGGGCCACTCCTGCCACACTGTGAGGATCTGAGAAGCCCTTCCACAGTGCCAGTTTGGCGCCGCCGCTGTTTTCTGCGCGCTGCGGGGCCTGCTCGACAGGACGGTCGTGTATGGACGGAAGCCTGATCCGCTCGGCTCGCGAGGCGCGTGGGTGGTCTCAAACCCGGTTGTTGGGTGCGTTGCGCAGTCAGGCCGCGGTGGAGCATGTCACGTTGATGAGCCCGGCGTCGTTGCGGGTGGCGTTGTCGCGGTGGGAAAATGGGCACGTCGCTCCGGATGCGGTGCATACGCGGCTGTTGTGCAGTGTCCTCGAGCTGTCGTCGGACAGCGGACCTGTGGACGTTGATCTTGACGAACAGCTCTGCGACGACTCGCTTTTCGGTGTCCTGGCTCATCACACGAACAGTCTGCGGCTGCTGGATCGGCGACTGGGCGCGCCGTTCGTCCGAGCGCAGACTGCAGGCCAGGTGTCAGCGTTGGAAACGATGTGGGCCAGCAGCTCCGGTACCGATCGGCGCAGCGTGGCTCTCGCCCAAGCGGATACGGCTGCGCTCGCGGCATGGCAGGACCTGGATGTCGGAGATCACACCGCAGCGGCCCGGCATTATGGCTTGGCAAGGCAGGCAGCGTCACGGTCCGGAGATCCTGCGCTGCTGGCGCATGCGCTCGGTGAGCACGCGGTCATGCTGTCGGAAACCGGTCAGCCTGCACTGGCGCTGGCCCAGGTGCGGCACGCGGAGAGTTTTCCCGGTCTGCCGATGCTGTTGCGGTCCTGGCTCGCGGCGACCAGAGCACAAGTAGCCACCTACTGCGAGGGCGAGGCGGAAACGGTGCGGGAGGCGATGACCGAGGCGGAAACCGCGCTCGCGCGAGCCCGTCCCGGGGACGAGGCGGCGCTGCCGTTCCTGGCGCTGAACGAGATCCACCTGCACCGTTGGCAAGGTCACCTGTTGGTCAAGCTCGGCGATCCGGCCGCCGGCCAGATCGCCGAACACGCTTTGCGTGAGCTGCCCGGCGAATTCGCGAGGGCTCATGCCGCTCAGGTGCTCGATTTGGCCGAGCACGCGTTCAGAAGCCGCGAACTGGATCAGGCCGCTGGCCTGCTGTCCTCGGCCGCCCACAGCATCACCGTCCTCGGGTCACGGCGCCTGCGGCACCGCCACGACCTGCTCGCGCGGCGCGTGCGGGAATTGACCGTCGGCAGCGGGTAGCCCCAGCGCGGCGAGCATCCCGACTGCTGTGGCGGTTCCGAGTAGCTGTCCGGCCGCCAGTAGTTCGCGTGTTTCGGTCAGGGGCACCCACAGCAGGTTTGCGGCTTCTTCGGCGTCGGTGGGTGCGGCGACCTGGCGCGGTTGTCTTGCGAGGTAGACGTAGTGCGGGGTCTGGACCAGCCCCGGCATCGGCTCCAGGACCGCCACGAGTTCAAGTTGGCCGACTTCGAATCCGGTTTCCTCGAGCAGCTCTCGGCGCGCGGCCGCCTCCGGGGCCTCGTCGGGTTCTACGATGCCGCCGGGAGCTTCGAATCCGATGCCGACGACGATCCACCGGTGGCGATGCAGTAGCAGTGCCCGGCCGTGGTCGTCGAGGGCGATGGTGCAGGCGACGGTGCTGAGCCGGACCGCGTGATGGGTGCGGGCTACACCGTCGGGGGTCGTGATGTCGTGGAGGGTCACCCGCAGCCAGGGGGGAGCGTCGTACACGGTGCGCTCACTGTGCACCTCGGTGCGGGGTGGGGAGGCCATGTCCTCACCGTACCGGCCCGAGCCGGTCCATCACCCCGGTCGTGCTACGGGTTGCTACGTTCCGGTGCCACCCCCGACTGCCCACCCTTGAGGGTACGAGGTTGTCGGACAAGGGATTCGAGGTGCATCGTGGTGAAGGCGCTACCCGCACAGCGGGCTGAGGCTCCAGTGGCGCGGGACGGGGCGGTAGCGGCGCGCCGGGTCGCGGTGATCGGGCAGGGGCAGGTCGGCCTGATCGTGTCGATTCTTGCGGTCGAGGCCGGACACAGCGTGGTCGGTTACGACACGGACCCCTCGCGGATCTTCCGGCTCTACAGCGGCGAAGGGGATATCGGTGATGTCTCCCGGGCCAGACTGGTGCGGGCGTTGTCTTCGGGCCGGTTCGCCCTGACTGCCGACGCGGCCCGGCTCGACGGGTTCGAGGTGGCGGTGATCAGTGTCCCAACCCCGCTAGCGGCCGGTCAGCCGGATCTGCGATGCGTGGAGGCGGCGGCGAAAACCGTTGCCGCACATGTCCGGCCCGGGTGCGTGGTGATCGTGGAGTCGACGACCTGGCCTGGGACCACCGAGGAGATCGTGGTGCCGGTGCTCGAATCCTCGGGCCTGCGGGTCGGTGCGGGGCTGTATGTCGGGTACGCACCGGAGCGGATCAACCCCGGCGACGGCATCGATGCGACGGTGAAGGTCCCGAAGATCGTGGCCGGTGCCGACACGGCCTCCCGGGACCAGGTCGCCGAGTTCTGGGAAAGTCTGGTCGACACCGTGGTCCTGGCCCCGGACATGCGGACCGCCGAGTTGGCGAAACTGATCGAGAACACCTTCCGGCTGGTCAACATCTCGCTGATCAACGAAATCGCCCACCACGCCACCGACCTCAGTGCCGACGTGCGGGCGGCGATCGCGCTGGCCTCCAGCAAGCCCTACGGGTTCATGCCGTTCACCCCGGGCGTCGGTGCCGGTGGACAGTGCATTCCCGTGGCACCGCGCTACTTGTCCTGGCGGATCAGCGAAACCAGCGGTGCCGCAGCGGACTTGATCGAGTCCGCGCTGCGAATCAACGACGCGGTGCCCGGCTGGATCGCCGATCGCATCATCGCGGGCCTGGCCCGGCGCGGGATTACCGCCGCCGACGCGGTGGTCCTGGTCGCCGGGATCACCTACAAGCCCAACATCAGCGACGTACGCGGCTCACGAGCGCTGGCGGTAATCGAGCAACTGCGCAGGCACGGGGCCCGCGTCCTGGCCTACGACCCTCTTGCCGAGGGCGTCTCGGACGTGCTTGCCGGCGTCACCGCCGAGCTCGTGGCCGAGGTGTCCGCGGTTGCCGTCCTGGTGGGGCATCACCGGCTCGATACCGCCACGCTCGCCATGGCCGACTACATCTTCGATGCCTGCGGCGTCATGCCGCCCGCGTCGACCATCGAACTTCTTTGAGCAACAGGAGGATTCATGACATTCCTCGGATACCACGCCTCTGGGGCCGGTCCCCGCCGCGCTCTACGGTCGGCGATTCTGCGGCACGACAACGACTTCGGGTTCGACCCACGTACACCGGGGTGGCCGGTGCCGCGACTGCGGGTGTCGTGCATCGTGCCCTACTACGAGACCGGGACGCTGGCGACCGAATGTGCGGCCCGCCTCGCAGCCGCGCTCCACGCCTACCAGTGCGCCTTTCCCGCTGATCCGCCGAATACGCAGATCGTCGTGATCGATGACGGCTCAGCGACACATCCGTTTCCCGACGACTCAACCATAGGCCCGGTCACGGTGATCCGGCTGCCCGAGAACCGGGGCCGGGTCGCAGCCCGCAATCTCGGGCTGCAGGCCAGCAGGGACTTCGACGTGGCGCTGTTCGTCGACTCCGACGTGCTGGTCCACCCCGAACAGGTGATCCGCACCTGCGGGCTGTGGCGGCCACCAGACCACGACGCGGCGGTGCAGCCACCGATCGTGGCGACCTTGTTCTCGACCTACCGAGCCGGACCCCACGACTTCGATCCGGAGCGGGCGCTGGCGTCCGCGACGGTGTGCGCGGACTGGCGGTGGTCGTGCCGGTTCCAGCCCTCGTGGGTCGCCGACCCGGGCGACTGGCTGTATGTCGGACGGCGCTTCGATCTGGTCACCGGTACCGATTTCTTCCGCCGCTGGCACGGCACTGTGGGCCCGTGGCTGCTGCCGAACATGGTGCTCGGCGGCTGTTTCGCCGTACCGGTCGAAGCCGCGCTCGACGCTGGTGGGTTCGACGAGTCGTTCACCGGCTACGGGTGGACCGAGACCAGCCTGATCGCCCGGCTGATCGCCTGTGGTGTCCGGGTCATCCCGCAAGTCTCGGTGCCCGCTGTCCACGTCGAACACAACCCGGCCCACCACAACCAACGGATACGCGATACGGCCCTGGCGGCGGCGCACCGCCGGTTCTACACGGAGTTCCTGGCTCATGACCTCGACTGACCGCACCCCCGGCCTGTCGGAGCTGCTCTCGCACCTGGCCGGCACCGTGAACATCGTCTTCCACGACATCGCCGCTTCCGCCGATCAGCTGTGGTCCCGCTACGACACCACCACCGAGGTGCTGCACCGGATCATCGGCTGGTGCCGCGATCAGGGCATCACTCGGCGCACGCGGCTGTATTTCGACGACAATCGGCGCTCGGTGTTCGATCTGGTGCTGCCGAGGGTCGATGTCACCGAGTTCGCCGAGGTCGTGATCGCGGTGCCGGTCACCACGATCGGGCGCACCGGGCGCGGCACCACCACCGACCTGCGCGCCGCTGCTGCGCGCGGAGTCCGGATCGCCGCGCACGGCTGGTCCCATATCCGGCTGGCCGCTTACGACCGCACCGGCATCTTGCTGGCCACCCCGCTCGGGGGCCACTATCGCGACCGCCTCGGCGGCGGCGCGCACGAACCGCTGTCCGACAACGAGGTCTTGTTCCAGCTGGTCGAGGCCAAACACCTCGAAACCCTCACCGGCGCGTGCAGGGAGTTCGTGCTCCCGCACGGCTGCTACAACGCCACCACCCTGGCATTGAACCAACGTTTCGGCCTCTACACCCACCTGGCCACCACCGATCCCGGCATCGACACCGGCCAACTGCTGCGGCCCCGGTTTCCCGTCGGCGCCGAGGACACCACCGTCACCCTTGCCCAGCGCATCACCGATGAAGTGAGGACCCCATGGCCGGACAGCGAGTGATCGCGTTCGAAGGACTACCGTTCGCCGGGAAGTCCACCGCCGCAACCGCCGTCGCACACCAGCATTCGGGCGTCATGGTCGTGCCCGACTACCACGAGATGCTCACCCCCGCCGAGCGCCTGCGGGTCGCGCAGCTCTCCGACTCAGCCGACGACCAGCACCACCGCGTCGCGGTCTACCGCGACCTCGATGACCGGCGATGGAAACTCACCGATGAATCCGACAGCCCGACAGCTATTTTCGATCGCTGCTACCTCTCGATCGCCGCCTACCGGCTCGCCCTGCACACCGCATTCGGACTGCCCGGCGACCCGGACACCGCCACCACCGCACCAATGCCGGTGTGCGAGCGCCCGATCCCACCACTGATCGTGTACTTCTCGGTCTCAGCGCCGACCGCGGTCGACCGGCATCACCGCCTGGCCCGCACGATCGACACCCGCCTGCGCACCCAGGATTTCCTGTCCATCCTCATCGATGCCTACCAGCAGGTCTTGGCGGCCAGCGGCAGCCGGGTCATCACCATCGACAGCGACCAGCCCCTCGCCGATGTCGTCACCCGGGCGTGTGAGAGCGTCCGTGAAACGTTCTGACCACGCAAGCTGGATAGTGGCCGCGCTCATGGTGGCCAACGGCCTCTGGAGCACCTGGTGCGTGCACGCCAGCCTCACCGGGCTAAGCGCTCTGGCCGCCACGCGGACCACGCACACCAACCTCGGGCGGGTCGCGGCGGCCCGCGATATCGTGGTCGTCGTGCCGATGCTTCACGAGGCGGACCGCGCGAGCGACTGCGTGGACCACTGGTGCAAACTGCTCGGTGACCAGCCCGACCTGCGACTGTGTATGGTCACCACCGAACGCGAACGCCACGAAAGACCAACCGGCCCACACAGCTGGGACACCGTCACCGCGACCGCCAGCTTCCGCCGCGCCGCCGCTGACCAGCGCGCGCAGATCCTGCACTACCCGCGCGTGAACCGCACCTACGGGGAACAACTCGGCTGGGCCCTCGACCAGCTCACCACCCGTGACCCGGCGCCGGAATATCTGTACGTCGCGAACATCGACTCGAGGCTCTCGCCGCACGGCTGCGCGGAGATCATCGAACTCGCCGGCACCAGTGTCGAGGTCGCCCAGCAGTCCAGTGTGTTCTTCGGCAACCTGTCCGAGCTGTCCCCGGCCGCGACCGCCGAGGCGTTCTACCAATCGCGCTGGACCTTCGAACACGAAGTATTCCGCTACCTCGCTGGCAGCGGCCACGTCCGATGGCTCCCAGACTGGCTGCGGTCGATCTGGTATCAGCACGCCGTCGGCCACGGACTGCTGATCGCCACCACCGCCTACCAGCAACTCGGCGGTCTACCGCACCCGCGCTACGGCCTGGAAGACGCCGCCCTGGGCGTCGCGGTGCGGGCGTGCGGGCTGCGGATCCATCCGTTCGCCACCCTCGAATGCGCAGACGCGCCCCGCTCGGTGCGTGAGTTGCAGCGCCAGCGCTGCACCTGGATCCGGGGACCACTGTGCAGCATCGAGTACGCCCGCACCCGCCGAGGCCGGATCATCGCCGCCCAGGGCACCTACGGCGGCATCAAATGGGCATTCGGGATACCCGCCCAAGCCCTGGCACTGGCTGTCCTCGGACCCCGTCAACGCGCCGTCGCAGCCGCCGGGTGGGCGATCGCGCTCTACGGGCCACTGATCAGGATGCTCACCGGCCTGCCCGCCCTGGAGTTCCCCAGCGACTACCGGCCTCGCCGCCGACAGATCGCCACCGCAGCGGCCCTGTATCCGCTCGCGGCGCTCAGCTGCTGGGCCGGTGGGATCCGAGGACTCGTATCCCTGGTCCGCGACCTGCTCACCGGTCGCGCACCGATCCAACACCGGACCCGGGAGACCGAATGACCCACCGCGCCAACGAACAATGCGTCCTGCCGATTTTCGACGTGTTCATATTCTTCGACTGGTACAACACCTTGTCCACGGCGCAGTTCTGGGACTCGATCCTCGGCAACCAGCGACACCCACTCGCAGGCCCCCTCAACGGTGCCCTCGAAGACCTGTTCCGGGGCCGCAAAGAATACGTCGGAGCCTGGATGCGGGGCCTGGTCACCGACGAACAAGTCATCGACACACTCAACCTGACCCTGCCACCCCGCTACAACGACGGCTACCTCCTGCGAGAGTTGCTGCGCGACTGCCGCAACGCGCAAATCGACCCCGCCATGGCCAACATCGTGCGCGCCCTGCGCCCCCGCGCGTTCCTCGCCGTCGCCAGCGACAACATGGAATGCTTCGTCCACGCCGCCCCACGCGTGCTGACCGGCGAACTACGCATCGACGAACTGATCGTCTCCTCGACGGTGGGATCGTTGAAAAAGGAGAACCCACAACGGTTCTTCGGCCCCACCCTCGAACGCTATGGCCTCGCACCCACCGACGCGATCCTCATCGATGACTGCGCCGACACCTGCGAAATATTCCGCCAATGGGGCGGCTCGGCCATTCACTTCACCGAACCAGCCAAACTTCGCGAAGATATCGGTCACCTGCTTCCCGACCTCGCCGACGTCTAAGACCCGCCAGTCCACTCCATATCGCACCAGCGAAGCTACCTACGCTCGGACAGACCAGAGCCACAAACCCACTGTGCCGGTGCGATTATCGGCTGCAGAGCCACCACAAAGTTGTCAGTGTTACCGCGTGATGCGTGGAATCGGGTCACTGACACCATAGGGACATGAACGATCAGGGAAGCCCTGTCCTCTATGCCATCGTCACCTGGATCGAGCGGACCTACCACCGCCGCCGACGCCAGGCCAGCCTGGGCCGCTTGACCCCGATCGAATACGCGACAATCATGACCGCGTCGGCCAGTCAGGCCGCGTGACCGAAACCCAATCGGTGGGCCAGGTCAAACTGTCACCTGATCCTGCAGCAGTCCCTCAGGACCAAACGATGCGCTGTCATGGCCATATCCAATCGGCCTGCTATGCTCCGGTGGCTGGCGGAGGGCGAGCAGCGGACGGCGCAGATCGACACCGGCAACGCCGAATCCAACCAGCACATGATTGCGATCAACGAGGCACTCGGGTGACCCGGGCTGGGTAGGCTATGTCAAGACCTTTTCCTCCCGACGGATCACCCCGACTGCCCAGCACCCCGCGCCCTCTGCCTTGGGAGCCAGCCGATACCCTCACCGCCTCTGCCCTGTACGAGGTGTTTCGCGCGGCGCACCTGGTGGACGAGCCGATCGAGCCGCCGGACTCCCCTGGCACCCATCGCCTCCTGCTGACCGGCGACTGGGAGGGCGCTCCCGGCGAGGTTTGGTATCTGCCCAATGAGTTCGGTGGTGCGGTGGCGTATTACCGGCTGGATCTGCCGGACCTGGAAAACCTGGACCGCGCGTTCGTCTACCTGTTCACCCATCCGGCTCTGCGGCGTCAGGGAGCTGGCCGGGCCCTGCTGCGGCACGCGGCGGAGCGGGCCGCGGCGCACGGCCGGATGGTCCTGGACGGGGTCACGCCGGCGGACTCCGCAGGGGACGCGTTCGCTCGGAGCACCGGCGCTACGCTGGCGTTCGAGAGGGCCAGGCGCGTCCAGGAACTGCGCGAGATCCCGCCCGAACGGGTCGCGGAGATGCGCGCCGAGGCGGAGCGGAAGGCCACCGGGTACTCGCTGGTGACCTGGACCGGGCCCGTCCCCGACGAGCACGCGGCCGGGTACGCGGGGGCGCTCAACGCGTACTACGCCGACGCACCGCACGCCGAGGGCGTCCAGCCCGAGGTGTGGGACGCGGACCGCGTCAGGCAGCGGACGGGAATGCTGCTGCGCGCGGGCCACCTGCGTGGCTACTCGGTCGCGGCGGTGCGGGAGGCGACCGGGGAGATGGCCGCGATCACCGAGCTCACGATCGACCCGGACGAGCCGGAATGGGCATACCAGCATCTCACAGCGGTGACCAGGCCGCACCGCGGACATCGGCTCGGCATACTGGTCAAGACCGCGATGATGCAGTTGCTCGCGGAAACCGAGCCGCGCCTGAAGCGGATCAGAACTCGCAACGGAGCCGACAACGAGCACATGATCGCGGTCAACGAGACGCTGGGCCACCGGCTCACCCGCTCGGGTCCCCGGTTCTACGAGATCCCCGTGACCGACGTGAAGTGAGCGCTGCCCCGACCCGCACTGTGCGCTTGGCCCCCAGGCCGGTGGCTGGCGAGTCATTCGGTATCCGCGAGGGCCGCATGTACGCCGAACTCCTGCTGGCCGATACCAACTCGGACTTCCATGCCCCCGCGGATCACCCGGCACCGCCGCTACGCCGGTCGACACCGAACGAGTCTCCGCGTTGCTGGAAGAACAGGACCGCAGTAGTGCGTCAACGCTGAGGCCGGTCCGCTCTAGGCGTGCCGGCCGTCGTTGCCGGGATGCTCAGGGCGAGCAGGGCGGTGTCGTCTTCGACTCCGTCACCGAATCCGGTGAGTAGTTCGGTCAGCGTCAGAATCAGTTTCGCGGCATCGGTCGGCCCGTCGGCGGCGAGAATGTCGAAGAGCTGGAACTCGTCGAATCGTTGTGAACCACGGATGCGGGCTTCGGTGAGACCGTCGGTATAGAGCAGGACGGTGTCTCCGGCATTCAAATGTATTTCGGCGCTGGTGAATACGGCCTCGGGGAACGGCCCGACGAGCATTCCGCCGGGCGTCGCCACGAATTGTGTTGTCCCGTCGGCCCTGATCACCACCGCTGACGGGTGACCACCACTGGCCAGGGTGAGCGTGGCGCCGGTGGCATCGGGGATCAGCGAGCCGTAGATGACGGTGCAGAATCGTGAGTCGTTGCTGTGGTATTCGTGGTTGAGCACGGTGTTCAGGTTGCCCAGTACTTCGACCGGATCTGGATCGTAGACCGCGGCCGCGCGCAGGGTGTAGCGGGTCAGGGAGGTCACCGCGGCGGCTTCGGGTCCCTTGCCGGAGACGTCGCCGAGGAAGAATCCCCAGGTGTCGCCGGTGAGTGGGAACACGTCGTAGAAGTCGCCGCCGACCTCGTCGCGGGAGGCGGGGTGGTAGTAGGCGGCGATTTCCATCCCGGGAACGGTGGGCAGTGTGGGAGGCAGCAGGGTGCGCTGCAAGGTGGAGGCGAGTTTTTGCACCTGCTCACGTTCACTCTCCGCGACACGGCGGGCGCGCAGTAGTTCCTGTTCGTAGGCACGGCGGTCGCTGGCGTCGAAGACGGTGGTGCGAATGAGCTGTGCGGTGCCATCGGAGCCGGTCTTCACGATCGAGGTCACCAGGATCGGAAGGCGCGACCGGTCGGCGCGCAGCAGTTCCAGGGCGAGCCCGCCCACGTGACCGTGCATGGCCAGCATGGGCGCGATGTGGGTTTCGTGGTACATCCGCCCGCCGACGGTGAGCAGGTCGGCGAACCGCCGACGGCCGACCACATCCTCGCGACGGTAGCCGAGCCAGCCCAGCAGGGTCGCGTTGATCTTGGCGATCGTGCCGTCCATCAGCGTCGACAGGTATCCGCACGGCGCGTTCTCGTACAGGTCCTCGGCGCTGTCCTCCAGCAGAGCCGAGAAGGCCGGGTTCGCCTCGCTACCGTGCGCGGGCTCGTGGCTGGGGCCTCCGATCTCGTCGCCGATGGGAGCCATCAGCGGCCGGCGAACTCGATGATCGCCGCGGCGGTGAGTTCGGGGGCGCTCAGCTGCGGACAGTGCCCGACCGCGTCCAGTGTGACCAGCTCGCTGGCGGGAATCCGATCATGGACGAAGGCACCGACCTCTGTGGGCGCGATGACGTCGTGGGAGGTCTGGATGATCAGTGTCGGGACGGTGACCTGGGAAAGGTCGTCGCGGTTGTCGGACAGGAATGTCGCCCGGGCGAATACCCGCGCGATCTGCGGATCGGTGCGGCAGAAACTGTCTGTCAGTTCCCCTCCGAGTTCGGGACGCTCGGGGTTGCCCATGATCACCGGGGCCATCGTCGCCGACCAGCCCAGATAGTTGGATTCGAGGGATTCGAGTAGTTCGTCGATGTCGGCGCGGCTGAATCCGCCTCGATAGTCACCGTCGTCGATATAGCAGGGCGACGGGGTGAGCAGAACCAGTTTCGCGAACCACTCGGGTTCACGGTTCGCGGCCAGCACCGCGATCATCGCCGAGACCGAATGACCGACGAGTATCACCTCACGCAGATCCAGCTCGGCGCACAAGTCGAGAATGTCCTGCGCGTACGACCCCAGATCGGAGTATCGCTGCGCCGTCCATGCCGAGGTATCCGAGCCCCCCGCGCCGACGTGATCGAACAGCACCACCCGGAACCGCTGCGCCAGCGTGGGCGCCACCAGACGCCACAGATTCTGGTCACACCCGAAACCATGCGCGAGCAGCATCGGCGGCGCCCCGGGAACCCCGGTGACCACGACGTTGTTCTTCTCACGCACGCCCACGTTTCACATACTGCCAGTCCGGTCGTCAGCAGGCTGCGCTTACCCTCGGGCCGCGAGGGTTGCGGTTGGTTGAGCCGGGCTCGTCCGAGGGCCTCGAAGCGCTGTCCGAGCATGTCGGCCATTGAGCTGGCATGACGAAGTCCCGGCCCTATTCGCCGTGCGGCAGCCCCGAGAAAAGCGGTGGTCGTGTCGTGGTCCCGATGCTTGGAATGCTCAACCAGCAAGAAGAGAACGTCACTCTCCAATATCGTATAGTCTGCTCTTGTACAGTTGAGCAATAAGAAGGACCTGCGATGCCCCTGCACCTTCATCCCATGGATCCGTTCGGCGCCGAGATCACCGGAGTGGCCGGTGGGGAACTGACGGCCCCCGCCGCCGCCGAGCACTGCCGGACAGCATTGGACGAGTACGGCGTTCTGATCTACCGCGATCTGCACATCGCCGATGAGGATCTGGTGACGTTCACCCGGTTGCTCGGTGATCCGGTGATGTCCCGGACCCGCGAGCATCGGCTCGGTGAGATCGAAACGATCACCCTCGATCCGTCGAAGACCGACGCTGTGCTGGCCTCCTACCGGAAGGGCAACTTCCACTGGCACATCGACGGCGCCACTCTCGAAGTCCCGCAGAAGGCAACGCTGTTGAGTGCCCAGGAGGTGGATACGTCCGGCGGCGACACCGCGTTCGCCGACACGTTCCTGGCTTATGCGGCACTGCCGGAGCAGGAGAAGCGCCAGTTGGAGGGCTTGCAGGTGCAGCACACCTTCGCCGCGGCGCAACTGCTGGCGAACCCCGAACCCACCGATGCCGAGCGCGCGGCATGGGCGCGGGTTCCGAGCCGGGTCCATCCGCTGGTGTGGACACGTCGTAACGGCCGCAAGTCGCTGCTGATCGGAGCGACCGCCGACCATATCGTGGGCCGGGCCGTCGAGGAGGGCCGGGCCCTGTTGACCCATCTGCTGGACTGGGCGACACAACCGCAGTTCACCTACCAGCACCGATGGCACCGAGGCGATCTGGTGATCTGGGACAACACCGGCATGCTGCACCGCGCCATCCCGTTCGAGTTGACCTCACGGCGGCTGATGCACCGCACCACGCTCAACGGTGTCGAGGCGGTCGCCTGAAATGAGCACCGGCACCAACGATTCGGCCGACCTGCACCACCGCCTGCGCTATCTGGAGGACCGGGCCGAAATCCTCGACTGCATCGCCCGGCACGCTCGCGGGTGCGATCGCCACGATGCCGAATTGATCAGCAGCGCATACCATCCCGACGCCATCGACCATCACGGCAACGCCACCAACAGTGGCGCCGACTACGCGGACTGGGCCAATACTGCCCATGCGGCCACCTCGCAGGTGCACACGCACAACATCACCACCCATACCTGCGAGATCGACGGCGACAGCGCGCACGCCGAAAGCTACTCGATCGTGGTGCTGCTCGGCAGCGATGGCCGCACCGCGCAGTTCATCAGTGGCCGCTACATCGACCGGCTCGAACGCCGGGACGGCCACTGGCGTATCGCGTTGCGGCGCTCCACCGTCGAGGTCATGTTCACCGCCGACGCCCGGGTTGTGCAGTCTCGGTTCTTCACCGAACAGGGCTATCCCAAGGGCACCCGGGACACCACCGATCTGTCCTATCAACGTCCACTGCAGGCGGACTCGCCCGCCCCGGCACGATGGAGCGCCCCACCCGCGCCATCAGGGGAATCCTCAACCTGACCAACTCGCGCGCGGCCGTAGGCGACAGGGCCGACTGCCCGCACCCGTCCGCCACGGACGGTGCGCGAAAGCACAAGGCCGCCAGGGGCTGTGGCACCCAACCACCGAACGATCAGGCGGATAACCACGATCAGCTCGAACCGCGAACCAGTGAGCAAAGGATGAACCGTGAAAGTCGTCAGTCAGAAGGACCTGGGCGGCCCGGACGTTCTGGAGACCATCGAAGTGCCCCTCACCGCACCGCGGCGGGGACAGGTACTGATCCGGCTGGCAGCCACGTCGGTGAACCCTGTCGACTGCAAACTCCGTGCCGGGCAGGTCGGGTTCCTGGGTGAGCCGCCGTTCACGCTGGGATTCGACGTGTGCGGCACCGTCGCCGAGGTCGGCGATGAAGTGACCGAATTCGGTTCGGGTGACCAGGTTTTCGGCATGGTGCACAGCCGCACCGGAACCTACTGTGAATACGTCATCGCCCGCGCCGACCACCTCACCGCGCGTCCCGCGGATCTGGATATCCTCACAGCCGCCGCGCTGCCCACTGCCGCGCTGACCGCATGGCAGGCACTCGAGCTGGCGGGCCTGGGTTCGGGCGAGCGGATTCTGATCCACGCGGCTGCGGGCGGGGTCGGCCACCTGGCCGTGCAGTTCGCCAAGCTACGCGGCGCACGGGTGATCGGCACCGCCCGCGCGGTCAACCACACGTTCCTGCGTAATCTCGGCATCGACGAAGCGATCGACTACACGACAACGGATTTCGCTACAGCAGTCGATGATGTCGACGTCGTGCTCGACCTCGTCGGCGGCGACTACGGGTCCCGGTCGTTGCGGGTGTTGAACGCGGGCGGGCGCTATATCACAGCACAACAGTCCGACGTCGGCGATGACTGCCGTGCGGCGCAGGTCACCGGCAGACCGTCCCGGTCCGACCTGTCCGAGATCGGAACGCTGGTACGAGCCGGACAGGCCCGTGTGCACATCGATCGGGCGATATCGCTGGCCGACGTCGCCGAAGCCCACCGCCTCAGCGAAACAGGCCGCGTGCGAGGCAAACTCGTGCTCACACCATGGTGAGCAACTCTCGTACAGCGGCCACCGGGCAGGCCCGCGACAGTACCGCGGCGGCAACGCCCCAGACGGAAGGAGCGGCATGCGTATCGGATTGACCGGGATGGGTGCGTCGGTGGACAAGATCGTCGGCCAGGCGGCGCGCGCGGAAGAAGAAGGGTTCACCTCGCTGTGGTACGCGAGCACGGTGGCCGGTGATCCGCTCACCGCGATCGCGATCGCGGGGCGCAGCACGAATCGCATCGAACTCGGCACTGCGGTGCTGCAGACGTACCCGTGTCACCCTGTGCTGCAAGCCAATCGGGTCGCGGCCGTCGTCAGCGCCATGAACCGCCCGGGTTTCACGCTCGACATCGGCCCCTCGCACCGGGCACTGGTGGAAGGCGTCTACGGGCAGTCCTACGACCATCCAGCCCGCAACACCCAGGAGTACATGCACATTCTGACCGCTGCGCTGCACGGCCGGGACGTGGATTTCCAGGGGCGGGATTGGTCCGCACACTGCGCAGGTGTGGTCGCCCCGTTGGCCTATCCCGTGCCCACGCTGCTGGCGGCATTGTCACCACGGCTGTTGCAGATCGCCGGTGAGCTCGCCGACGGCGCCATCTGCTGGATGGCAACAGCGAAGGCCCTGGAGAGCCGGATCGTGCCAGGCGTGTCCGGGGCGGCCGCGGCGGCTGACCGGCCGGCGCCACGGATCGTGGCTGGACTGCCGGTCGCAGTGCACGAGGACCGGGACGCCGCACGCGAAGCCGTCGCCGCCAGCTCCGCTGTCTACTCCGGCATGCCCAACTATCAGCGCATCCTCGACGCCGGGGGCGCTGCGACCGCCGCCGACGCCGCGATCGTCGGCACCGAGCACGCCGTGACCCAGCAGTTGCAAGCGCTGCTCGATGCGGGTGCTACCGATATCTGGGCCAATATCGTGCCCGTCGGCACCGACCGGGCCGCCTCCGCCCGCCGGACCCGTGAGCTGCTGCGCAGCTTGCTCACCGGCCCGTGATGCCGACCGAGAAACAGGCAGCGGCGATGACACAGAGCCACGACAGCGGCCACCGCAGACACGTCTTTCGCGAGCTCGGCTTCGCCACCACCATGGTCGGCGACGAACTACACGGGGCAGCGACGATCACACCGCACATGCACGTCCCCGGCACCACCCGATTGCGAACCTCCATCCTGGCCGCATGGACCGATTCGGTCACCGGTCTGCTGGCATCGCTCGCGCTGCGACCGCGCGTCCCGGTCACCCTCGACCTCGACATTCAGCTCACCTGTCCGGCACCATCCGCCGGACAGGTGCGGGTCCTGGGCCGAACAGTGAAGACCGGCCGCACAGTCTTCGTCGCCGCCGTCGAATTCCAGTGTGACGGAAAGTTCTTCGGATTCGGCACGGCCTCGTTCATGGCATCGCCGAACCGGACACTTCAAGTACCCGAGCGCCTCAGCATCGGCCTGCCGCCATCCCCTGCACGACTGCAAGTCCCGCTGGCACAGCGCGTCGGCTGCCGACATCGTGAGCCGGGAACAGTGCTACTTCCCCGATCCGAGGACGGACTGAACTTCTCCCACACCATCAGCGGCGGACTGATCGCGCTGGCAGCCGAGGAAGCCGCCCTGTCGCTGGCACCGGGCCGCACACTCTGCGCGCTCGCGCTGCGCTACCTGCAGCCCGCCCGCACCGGGCCGATCATCGCCACCGCCACCCTTGCCCACGACCTCGGCCGGATCTCGCTCCATGACGCAGGCAACGCGAATCGGCTGACGACTCGCGCGACCGTCCGCTTGTTCGGCGAATAGCTCACCGAAATCTCGACGCCGATCACTCCGCACGAAATCTCATGTGTCCTGCGGTTCGACCTCGTCGAGGTATTTCTCGACCAGCTCGATCATCTCGGCATGGCCGGTGACAGTGCCGAAAGCCTCCTCGAGACGGATCATACGTGGCACAGCCGACATCAGGAATACCACGGCTGCGGGAGGAATCTCGTTGTCCGCCAACCCATATCGCTCCAGCGTCGGCTCCAGCGCGTCCACCAGGGCCCGGCGCAGGCGCTCCCCGCCGCGGCCGATGACCGGTCCGATCGACTTTCGGTGATTGGCCAATGCCATGAACTCCAACAGCAGCGCGGCACCGGCCTTGTCGTTGGCATAAGCCCACACCGCACGCAGCGGTCGGGCGCTGGCCGCGGCCCGTTCCAGTCGCCGTACCGAACCGTCTGTGCCCGCTTCGAGGATCGCGATATACAGATCGTCCAGAACAGGGAAGTAGTACTGCACCAGCCCCGGCGTCACCCCGGCGCGGGTAGCGACGCTGCGGTAGGTAACGGCCGCGTACCCCTGATCGAGCATCAACTCACCAGCGGCTCGGATGATATCCGCGCGGGTCTGCGAACTCCGCGACCCGACCCCGCGCTGCCCACTCATCGCAGCAGCCACGCAGTCCGCCGACCCACCCCATGGGCCGCATACGCCACCGCCACCGGCACCAGCCCGCTGACACTGGCTATCACTGCGACCTCCTCGACCCGAAAGCAAGACTTCCAGCATCGAATATATCCATCTTGTACCGGGCGCCAACAACTGAACGCAGACCGAATCGTCACCGGCGTCAGCCGATGCGTGCCGCGCCAGGGGACGGAGGCCGGTAGGCGAAGCGGTCGGAACTCACTTCTTCCGCGGTTGACCGCGCCGCGCTGCCGGACTCGCTTCTCCCGCGGAGTTCAGGTAGTGCTCGAACGCATCCACCAGTTCCTGATGGGCGGTTCGCACGCCGATGCCTTCTTCGAGATTGAGGAATTTCGGGATTCCGACGATCAGCAACAGCAGCGCGCCGGGTGTGAGCTTGCCGACGAGGAATTCCGATTCCTGGAAACTCTGTGCCAGAACATCGAGTTGGATCTTGCGGACCCGCTCGGTGACCTCGGCGATCTCGGAACGCACACTCGGACGATGGTTGCCCAAAGCCATGAATTCCATCGTGAGCTCGCTCGTGGCTTCCTCCCAGCTGTACTCCCAAAGCGCCCGCAACACCCGGTCGGCCGGCACCTGCAGCGCCCGCTCCAAATGCTCGACATTGCGGTCCGAATAACGTCGGATCGCAGCAAGGAAGATCCCGTCAAGAGTTCTGAAATAGTACTGAACCAGGCTCGAGGTGACATTGGCGCGCGCCGCCACCGCCCGGAAGGTCACCGCCGCGTATCCCTCCTCGAGCATCAACTGCTCGACGCAATCCAGCAGGACGCCACGTGTCTTCGACGTCTCGGCGCCCATGCGCCGGGGCGATGCCGCCACACTCACCTCCCTCACGATCCGGGTCGACCTGTACCGTTACACCTCCCGTTGCTATACGATCGTATAGTAACGCGTGTAGCATCCCTGCCGGTCCGATCCCGATCTCCGGCATATCACCTACATACAACCAGGAGACCATGTGATCACCGGCATCGGCCCGATCACATCGCAGCGGGACCTACGTGCCGGCTCGCGGCTTCACACCACCTCGGATCGGTTGCGCACCAGCACTGGTCATACACCCGGCACCGGCAAAGGAATGGATCAGATGCGGTTACCCCCGTTACCGGCCGACGAATGGAACGACCGGACCCGCGAGGCGTTCAAGGCTCTGCTACCACGCAGTGCCCGCAATCCCGAAGGCGCCGGGACAGCCATGTCGACTCTCGCCCGCCACCCCGACCTCGCCGAGGCATATGTAACATTCGGCGTCCACCTGAACTTCCGCTCTACTCTCCCCGCGCGCCTCAAAGAACTCGTCATCCTGCGCGTCGCTGTCCGTCGCAAGTCCGCCTACATCTGGACTCACCACCTCGCCGGCGCCGCGGCTGTGGGGCTCTCCGGCGCCGATATCGATTCCCTCCGCGCCGGCTCCCTACCGGATGTCCATGACCAGACCATCATCGAGGCCGTCGACGAACTCGACGAACTGTCCGCCGTCAGCGACCGCACCTGGAGCGCACTGTGCGGCTACCTCACCGAGCAGCAGTGCATGGACCTCGTTTTCACCGCGGGCGGCTACATGCTGTTGGCCATGGCGTACAACACCTTCGGCGTCCAGCCGGAGTGACCGGCAGGTCGCACGGCTCATCTTCTTGTATAAGTCACCAATAACTAGAACTGCCCGCATGACACCCGCAAGACCATCGAGGCTGTTCGGAATCACCGGTTTACCACGAAGGCGGGCGGCCCATCGACCTCCGCTGGACGCCGAGTACGCGCAGCGCGGCGGACGGAGTGCCCCGCGGGGCATCCCGACGCGCGGCTGGAGTGAGTGCGTTGTTCGCCCCGTGCGTCACCGCATCGGCGGATACGACGCAGTGCACCGCGAAGACAGCGAACGGGCCGCTGTGGGTTACCGCGGACTGTGTCCCGCGCGGACAGGGAAAGTGTCGTAGTCCACTGATCTGCGGGCCCGAGTACGTGGGGGCGAAGAAGCCACCCAGCCGCGCGGCAGGCGGCCACACGCCGTTGATGCGACATCGTCTCGACAGTGCCAAGTGGAACCTGGCGGTCCGCATATCACCGGATCTTCGGCCGAGCCCAGAGCGCGTCGGGCCGCATCGGCCCGACCCCGCCCATAGGCCCCTCCGGCCGCGCGTCCGGGTTCGGCGTTCTCCATCGCAATCGCCGGCACCCCTCTATGCTATACAGTCGTACAAAGCGGGTGAAAACCTCTGCACGCCACAGGCCGCCCTACGCGGACTCGGCATATCGCGCAAGCGCACGGGCATTGCGGCGCTCCCGATACGCGCTCGCGTGGTGGCTCGATGGAACTCGCCCGCGCGCGGGAAGAAGGACAGCGAAATGACCAACTATGACTACATCGTCGCGGGCGCAGGCTCGGCCGGGTGCGTTCTTGCGAACCGGTTGTCATCGGACCCGGAGATCAGCGTTCTGCTGATCGAAGCCGGTGGCGGCGACCGCAATCCGCTGTTCCATGTTCCCAAGGGTGCGGGAATGCTGTTCGAGAGCGAAAAACACGTGTGGCACTACGAAACCACGCCGTTCGGGCCGAACCCGCACAGCGAACAGTGGCTGCGCGGAAAGGCATTGGGCGGGTCCAGTTCGATCAACGGCATGATCTACAACCGCGGCCAGCGCGCGGACTACGACGGTCTGGAACGGCTCGGTAACAAGGGCTGGGGCTGGGACGAGATCTTGCCTATTTTCAGAGAACTCGAGGACAACGAGTTCGGGCCGTCACCGACCCGTGGCACCGGCGGACCGCTGCACATTTCCGTGCCGCGCGACCCGGATCCGCTCTGTGACGAGATGATCGACGCCGCAACGCGAGTCGGCCTGAAGCGGGTTATCGATATCAACGAGTGCGACGACGAACGGGTCGGCTATGCCACGTCGACGATCCGCAACGGCCGCCGGGTCAGCGCCGCCACCGCATTCCTCAGGCCCGTACTGCGCAGACCCAATCTCACGGTGCTCACGCGCACGACGGTGCAACGGCTCCTGCTGGAAGGCGGCAAGGCCGTCGGCGTGGTGGCCGCGGGCAAGAGCGGCACTGTGCAGTTCCGCGCCTACCGCGAGGTGATCGTCTCGCTCGGCAGCCTCAACACCCCGAAACTGTTGCAGCTGTCCGGAATCGGCCCCCGGGAGGTACTGTCCGCAGCCGGTGTTCCGGTCTATCTCGAGCGCGACAATGTCGGGCGCCGGTTGCGCGAACACCGCTGCGCCACCTTGAGATTGCGGCTCAACGAGGACCTCGGCTACAACAAGCAGCTGTCCAGTACTGTCGGCCAGGCATTGTCGGGCGCCCGGTATCTCGCGACGCGCAAGGGACCGCTGGCCACCCCCTCGTTCGATATCGTCGGGTTCGTCAAGACCAAGCCCGAACTCGACCGGCCCGATGGGCAGATCATGATGGGGCCGTGGACCATTCCGCCGTACAACACCGGTGAACCGGTCGCAATCGAACGCACCGCCGGAGTGTCGTGCCTGGGGATGGTCCTGCGGCCCACCGCCCAGGGCTGGGTCGAGATCACCTCCGGCGACCCGGACGCCGGCCTCCGGATCAATCCGAATTACCTGGGTACACAGGAGGATCGGGAGGCGACGGCCGATCTGCTGCGCACGATGCGCACCGTATTCGAGCAATCGCCGATGGCCGAGCACATCAGCAACGAGACCTATCCCGGGCCCGATGTGCGGAGCGACGACGAACTGGCCGACGCCGCGCTCGGCGGCGGCTACGCCGGTTACCACGCGATCGGCACCTGCGCGATGGGCCCGAGCGCCGACGACGTCGTCGACCCCCAGCTACGTCTTCGCGGCGTGGAGGGGCTTCGCATCGTCGACTGCTCGGTGTTGCCGACGATGGTGGCCGGCAACCTCAACGGGCCCATGATGGCAATGGCCTGGCGTGCGGCAGATTTCATCCTGCACGACCGGTAGGCCGATACCGCGACGCTACATCACGGCGAAACCGGCATCGACGGGCAGCGTCGTTCCCGTGATGTAGTACCGTCTCGATGCGTCCGCCCGCTTCACGCACGAGCCGGGCCGTCTCGTCGAGATCCGCCTCCGTCGCCAATGGGTAAGGGATAGAGTCGATATCGGCGCACCGGTCGACAGCGACAATGTCGATGCCCGCCTCCGCCAGAGCAACGGCGTGACTTCTCCCCTGGCCGCGGGCCGCGCCGGTGATGACTGCGACGCGGTTGGTCGTCTCACTCATGCGATGACCGCGGGCATGCTGTCCCAACCGCGCACTGTCGAGGTCCGCGACCGCCGGGCCCCGGACATGTCGATCTCCCATTCGGGCCACCGCTTCAACACCTCCTGGAGCGCCACTCGCCCCTCCAAGCGGGCCAACGGCGAACCGACACAGAAGTGTGGTCCCCGGCCGAAAGTGAGGTGACCGCCTGGCTTTCGGTGAATGTCGAACCGATCGGGATCGTCGAATTGACGCTCGTCGCGGTTGGCTGAGGCGAGCATCAGCAACAGGGCGCTGCCCGCAGGCACGACCTGCCCCTGGAACGTCACATCATCCGTCGCGACATAACGCGCGACATGCGGCCCCGGTGGTTCGTAACGCAGCAGTTCTTCGATCGCGTTCGGGATCAACGAGTGGTCCGCGTTCAATTCCGCGCGCTGGTCGGGATGTTCGGCGAGGACCTTGCCCATCCAGCCGAAGAGGCGACCCGTCGTTTCGACTCCCGCGCCGGCGACGACGGCGAGGAAAACAATGAGTTCCTGTTTCGTCAACTTCCGCGTCGTTCCGGTCTCGTCTTCGAACTCCACCTCGAGCAGTTCGGTGATGAGGTCGTCGGATGGGTGCTTTTCCCGCCATTCCACGTACTCGCCGAACATCTCGCCGGTGAAGTAGTGGTCCTTGTCGATTGTCATCGGCTGGCCAGGCTTGTTGCGGAGCACTTGATTCGCGTGCGCACGCACCGCCGGCTGTTCGGCGTCGGGGATGCCCGCGAGCATTCCGATTGTGCGCATGGGCAGTTCGGCGCCGAGGTCTTCGACGAAGTCGAAGCGCTCACCACCGACCAGCGGATCCAGACACGCGACACAGAAGGCCCGAACCTTGTCTTCGACCATCCGCATCTTCCTCGGCGTGAACGCTCTGGCCACGATCGCGCGGTGGATGGTGTGCAGCGGCGGATCCTCGTTGATGAAGATCCCCAGGGGCATCACCGGATCCGTCATGACAACCTCGAGAATGTCGCCTTTGGCAGAACTGAGCCGCGAGGTGTCCTTCAGCGCCGCGTCGACATCGGCGTACCGGCTCATACCCCAGAAATCGTGGCGCTCGTTGTAGTACAGCGGTAGCTCATCACGCAGTCGCCGATACGTGGGATAGGGATCGAGGTCGATATCGAAATCCCAAGGGTCGTAATACAGATCACTCATTGCTCGCTCCTCGACGTGCTACTGCGGAGCGTCCCGCAGTGCACTATACAACCGTACAGTAGTATGCTTTACATTCGTATAGCAAAGCGCCGACGGGCGCCCCCCGTAACACCGAGTCCGTGAACACGAGAGCCATATTCGGTGGCCCAAGGTGTGGAGAGGTGGATATGACGCAGTCGCCACGGCGCATGGGCGCCGAGACGTCGAAGACGCGAGATCTTCTTGTGGGAGTACAGCTGGGACGAATCGGGCGCGCTGACGACCGAGTTCATGGCGCTGCGCAATCATCGCAAATCCGTGCGCGCGGAGATCGCCGAGGTCACCGAGCAGGTCCGCCGACTACAGCTCGATGCGATGGCCTCGCCGGCGGTGGCCGACGGGGAGGAGGGTATCGGCGTGCGCACCGCGCACCAGGAGTTGGTGGACGCCTTCGAGCACTACCTGAACACCATCGATTCCGCCGGTCCGACCGAACCCCGGCGCGGCCGGTCGCGACGATCGAAGTGACCTGCCCATCGTGGCGCACGGACGCGACAGCCAGGAACGTGGTGTCAGACGCCGGCCGGCCCCGGTCCGCCGTGCACCGACAGCGTCTGACCGGAGCAGAAGCTGGACGCGTCGGAGGCGAAGAACAAAACCCCGTAACCGATCTCCTCGGGTTCACCGAGGCGGCCGACAGCGTTGGTGGCGCCGAGAGAGTCCGGATCGATGTCGTAGCGGGCGAGATCGTCGAGCAGAGTGGCCGCACGCACTGCCCCGACGGCGATGGCGTTGACCCGGACACCCTTGCGCGTCCACGCGGCGGCCATCGATCCGGTCAGGTTGTTCACTGCCGCCTTCGCGGCGCCGTAGGGGGCTGCCTGTGGCATCGCCAGCAAGCTGGCCCGCGACGAGATGTTGACAATCGCCCCCTTACCCCGGGCCAGCATAGGCACCGACGCCGCACGTGAAAGATGCCACACCGCACCGAAATTCAGGGCGATGACCTGATCGAATTCGTCATCCGCCCACGCCTTCACCGGCTTCGTCTCGGCACCACCGGCACAGTTGACCAGAATGTCCAGAGTGCCGAACTCCTCGAGCACGCGGTCGACCAGGCCCCGGCACGCCTCGGGATCGGTGACATCCGCCGACACCGCCAACGACCGGCGGCCCAGTGCCGCAACCTCTTTCGCGGTCGAATGCAAAGGATCAGGGCGGCGGCCGACGAGGACGACGTCGGCGCCGTGCTCGGCGAGCACCAGCGCGCTGCCGCGGCCGATGCCGGTACCGCCGCCGGTGATCAGGGCGACCCGCCCGTCGAGTGAGAAACGATCATCCACCGTGCCTGCTCCTTCATTGGATGCTGCTCCCCGGCCGGCCGAGGACTGTTGCTATACGAACGTACAGCCCGTGCTATATATTTGTATATGAGTTCCGCCAGGGGCGTGGCCGGATCATGGAGACCCAGGTCCAATCCGCTGAGGCTCGAGAAGTAGGCGGTCTGCGCGTCCTGATCGCGCCACTGCTCGAGGTCTCGCCATTTACGGTGCGCCTCTTCGTCGGTGGCGCCGACGATGAACATCAACCCCTGCAGGAATCGCACGTCCTCGTCGCGACGACCGCGTTCGCGCGCCAGCTTGCGGACCGAGCCCACCTGCTCGGCGATCGCCTCCGGCGTGTAGGCGGACAAGAACATCAACTCCGCGTGCGAGGCAGCGAAAGCGAGCCCGGCGGGAGATCCGCCCGCCTGAGCGAGCACCGGCGTCCGCTGCGGTGAGGGGTTCCATCAGATTGAACCCCTCCACCCGATAGCGCGGCCCGACGTGGTTGATGTCGTGCACCTTCGACGGGTCCGCGTACAAGCCCTTCACCGGATCGTTCACCACCGCACCGGAATCCCACGACGCCTCCCGCAACCACCCATGCTATACAACTGTATAATTCATACAGTAGTATAGCATTGCGGGCGGTCCGGCGCGGTCCGCTAGCGAGATTCCGATTCCGTTGGGACAGAAGGTATTTGCCGCACCATCCGGTGCGCGGCAGAGGTCCCGGTGGGTTTCACTGAGTATGGGAGTGCACGGACACAATGGATGAATCCAATCGCGTAGCGGTCGTCACCGGCGGCGCATCGGGCCTGGGACGCTCGATTTGTGAGCACCTGGCTCGTGACCATCGCGTCGGCGTACTCGATGTGAACGGTGCGGTCGCCGAGCAGGTGGCCGACGAATTGCGCGCCGGTGGGGCGCAAGCGACGGCCGCGGCGGTGGACGTCTCCGATCAGGACGCGGTCGCCGATGCGTTCGCAAAGGTCCGTGCCGAACTCGGCCCCATCGAGGTCCTCGTAACCAGCGCCGGCATCGGCGGATTCACCCCGTTCGAGCAGATCACCCTCGCCGAATGGAACCGGTATCTCGCGGTGAATCTGACGGGTTCGTTCCTGTGCCTGCAGGCCGCACTGCCCGATATGGTCGAAAAGCGATGGGGACGCATCGTCACCATCTCCTCCGCGGCAGGGCAGGTCGGCGCGCTACGACAGGGCCATTATTCGGCGTCGAAGGGCGGAGTCATCGCGATGACGAAAACCGTCGCGATGGAATACGCTCGCCTCGGCATCACCGCCAACTCCCTTCCACCCTTCACCGCCGACACCCCGATGCTGCGGGCCGCGCAGGAAGCGAAAGCTGTTCCAGGAGTGGAGATGATGTCGCGGATCATTCCCGTCGGGCGGGTCGGCACCGGCGACGAGATCGCCGCAGTGTGCGCGTTCCTGTGCTCGGAAGCCGCGAGCTACATCACCGGTCAAGTCGTCGCCGTCAACGGCGGCGCCGTCGTCTGAACCCGAATTCACCGCTGCCGTCGCCGAGATCGATGCCGTTCCGGACCCCGGCGACGCCCTCTCAATCCCGGACCCCGGAGACGGCCTTGGCGCTGGCAGTGAATTCGGCGAAGGTGGTGCCGCTCTTCTCGCGCCGACTGAGGGCTTGGATGGATACGTCGTGGCCCTCGGCCGCCTCGCGCAGTGCGCCGACGGTGGCCTGGTCGCGCGGAACATGCTGAAACGGGTCGAACGAGTACCAGCGCATGGCGTTTTCGTGGGTGATCTTGTTGATCTCGTCGTCGGTCACGCCGTTGGCGCCGAAGACGCGCTCCAGTTCTTCCGGAGCGTTCGGCCACATCGAATCACTGTGCGGATAGTCCATTTCCCAGCAGATGTTGTCGATTCCGATGTCATGGCGGTTCTTCACTCCGTTCGGGTCGGAGATGAAACAGGTCATGAAGTGTTCCCGGAATACCTCCGAAGGACGCTTTCCACCGAAGTCCTGCCCGGTCCAGGTGGCGTGCATCTCGAAGGTGCGGTCGACACGGTCCAGGAAGTACGGGATCCAGCCCGTACCACCTTCGGACAGCGCGATCTTGAGATCCGGGTAGTCCTTGACCGGTTGGGACCACAGCAGATCGGCCGCCGCCTGCACGATATTCATCGGCTGCAGGGTGATCATCACGTCCATCGGAGAGTCCGGCGCGGGGATGGACAGTCGCCCGGAAGAGCCGATATGGACGTTCATCACGGTGTCGGTATCCACCAGGGCCCGCCACAGGGGCGCCCAGTAGTCGCTGTGGAACGACGGGTAGCCGAGCGCGGCCGGGTTCTCGGTGAAGGTCAGGGAGTGCACGCCTTTCGCCGATACGCGCCGCACCTCCTGCGCGCACAGCTCGGCGTCCCAGATCACCGGCAGTGCCATCGGAATGAACCGGCCCGGGTTCGACGCGCACCACTGGTCGATGTGCCAGTCGTTGTACGCGCGGACCAGCGCCAGCGAGAAATCGGGGTCGTCGGTGGCGAACAACCGCGCCGCGAAGCCGGGGAACGACGGGAAGTTCATGGTGGCCAGCACACCACCGGCGTTCATATCCTTGACGCGCTCGTCGGGATCGAAACAGCCCGGGCGTATCTCGTCGAGCCCCTGCGGTTCCAGGCCGTACTCCTCCTTGGGCCGCCCGGCCACCGCGTTGAGCGCCACGTTGGGGATCACCGTCTCGCGGAACCGCCAGGTATCGGAGCCATCGGGGTTGTGCACCAGGCGTGGTGCGTCCTTCGCGTATTTCTTCGGTAAGTGGTTGTCGAACATGTCGGGCGGCTCGACGATGTGGTCGTCGACGCTGATGAGGATCATGTCGTTCTTGTTCACAGCGGCTCCTTTCAGGTCACTGGCGCGCGCTGTACAGACGTAAAGCTTAGCGTGGAAGTAGAAGGTGGAAGGGCGTTTTCGCTACCGCTCCGATACCCGGGCGACGAGCAGTTCACTCGTGATGCGCCCACGGGGATTCACCCGCATACTCGGCCCCGATCATGCGATTCGTCCAACATCGGGATGTTCGGTAACGGGTCGGGCGAGTTGCTGCTCGTCACACACCCGCTGCAGCTTGTCCAGAGTCTCGTCGAGCCCGGCTCCGAGCCGAGGGCCGGGGGTGAACGTGGCCGGTAGATGACGCATTCCTTGGATGACGCCGATACTGTCGTAATGCACCCGGCCGACCGGATCGCAGCGGAAGTCCGGCACCCGGTCCAGCACCGCGATGAGCATGCGTTTGAACACGGTGCGCGCGAAGTTGGACCCGATGCAGCGGTGGTTACCGAGCCCGAAACTGAAGTGACGGTTGCCTCTTCGGTCCAGCTCGATCCGGTTCGGGTCCTCGAAGATCGCCTGATCGCGATTGGCCATGGCCCACGACAGCCACAGCCGCTCCCCTTCGGCGAACCGGGTACCGACAAGTTCGCAGTCCGCGGAGATCGTGCGACCGTCCCCCGGCGCCGGTGTGAAGTAGCGCAGGAATTCTTCGGTCGCCGAATCGAGCAGGTCGTCACGCTCCCGGCTGAGGCGGTCGCGTTCGTCCGGATTGTCCGACAGCCACTCCAGTGAACGCGCCGTCAGCGCTGTGGTGGTATCGAAACCGCCGCCTACGAGCAGGTTGAGCATGCCGAGCAACTCCATGTCCGGTGCGGGTTGCCCGTCCACCGTGATCCGGGTCAACGCGTCGATGATGCCCGGCCGGGGGTGCTCGCGAATCTCGTTGAGGTTCTGGAGCATGTCCAGACCCATCTGCATATACAACTGAGCCACCCGCGGCGCGTCCGGCGAGCCCGGCGGGGTGTAGACGCCGGCATGGGCGGGCTCATTGTAGAGGGCCCAATTCTGCAACGGCACCCCCATCATCGCCAGGGTCAGCACGGCGGGCACGACGTTTGCCAGGTCGTCGACGAAATCGATGGTGCCGGTCTCGATATGCTCGTCCAGGCAGGCCCGGACCACTTCGTCGATGACCGGCACCCACCGCTTGATCGCGGCCGGCGACAGGTAAGGGTTCAGGGTGCTGCGGTAGATGCGGTGCTCCGGATCGTCCATCTCGAGCATGCCGCCGCGGGCGGGTGAGGACTCGATCATGGTGGGGATGGAGATTCCCTTGTAACCACGGCGCTCGTTGTGGAGGTCGTGATCGTTGGACACGTAGGGGCAGCGCGCCAGTGCGAATACCGACTCGGCGTCCGCGGCGACCCAGTGCCCGCCATAGGTGGGCGTCCAGGCGACCGGGCATTGCTGGTGCATCTGCTCGGTGATCTGGTCGAATCGGCCGCGGTAGTCGTGCGCGTGCCGGTCGAAATCGAAGTGCGCGGCCTTGCGGCCGTCGTCTTTCCCCATGGTCCACACCACTCTCAGATGCTCATTGACAGCGGAACGGGTGCACATCCGAAACCTCGAGTGCGCCGCCACCGCGTGCTTTACAAATGTATAGCGCAGTTACGGGGAGACACAAGGCTTTTCGGATATCAGCGAGGCCGATCGCATGAGCGTGCGACAACACCGGAAGGCTTCGGTGGGCCCGGCAGCGCAGGCACCGAGACCCATCTCGACGCCCATCTCGACGCTATAGAGCCCGAACTACCCCTCCGGTTTCCCATGTTTTGCGTGCCCTGCCGACGACACGAACCTGCGAGAGCAGGTTCGTGTCGTGTGGGCGTGCAGTGGCCGGCCCTCGACGAGGGAGCATCTCGGGAGACCGCCGTGCTATGAGATCGCGGTAGTCGGTACGTCGGCTTCCAGCGGCGCCCGCTCGGGTTCACGGGTGCAGAACAGCATCAGCCCCGCGCCGATCAGCGCCAGCACCACCATGACCACGAATCCGCTGGCGAATGTGCCGGTGCTCTGGACGATGAAGCCCATTACCAGGGGTGCCACCACGCCCGAGAGGGCGAAGCAGGCGTCGGCGAAGCCGGCGGCGCTGCCGGGTTGGCTGGGTTCGGCGTCTATTGCTGCTACCCACCAGATTCCGCCGGTGACGAAGCCGCAGCCTACGCCGATCGAGATGAATACGATGGCGGTGATCAGGGAGGGGGCGGCGATGATCGGGATCAGGGCGGCGCCGGCCAGGAGTAGGGCTATGCCCATGATGGTGAAGCGGCTGCGGATGCGGCCGGTGCGGGCGTAGACGCGGTCGACCAGGATGCCGCCGATGATCGCGCCGACTACGCCTGCGGCCCAAGGGGCTACGGTGAACGCGCCGACCTTCGTGATGCTCAGGTGGTACGAGGTGGACAGGTATTGCGGGAGCCAATACATGAACGCCCAGAAGATGTAGCCCCAAGCGAAGTATCCTGCGCCGACGATCCACAGGTTGCGGTTGGTGAAGATGCTGTGCCAGTTCACCTTTTCCTGGCGCTCGGTGGTCTCCTCGGCCAATTGCCCGGACGCGATGTGCGCGCGCTCGGCGTCGGAGACACGCGGGGATCCGGCGGGGGTGTTGTACAGCAGACCGACCGCGACCAGCGCCCACACCACGCCGAGCACGGCCAGCACCCAGAACATGCCGCGCCAGCCGATGCCGGCGATCAGCTGGGTGACCAGGGGGCCGCCGATCAACAGGCTGCCCGAGACCGCCACGCCGCCCACCAGAGCCAGTGCGAAACCTCGTTCCGAGCGTGGGAGCCAGCGGCTGAACACGCGGGTAGCCGCGGGAAAGCCGGGAGCCTCGCCCGCGCCGAGCACGACGCGGATCAGCAACAGGCCGGTGAAGCCACCGGAGATCGGGGTGATCGCGGTGGCGATCGACCAGATCACCATGCCTATCAACAGGATTCGGCGCGGACCGTACTTGTCGACAAGCGGACCCGCGAGAAACGCGAACACCATGTACCCGATGGAGAAGGCGGAACTGATGACGCCGTAATCAGCGGAGTCGATGCCGAATTCGGCCTCGAGGGGCTTCACCGCATACGAAATCGCGCTGCGGTCTATGTAATTGATCACGACGAGGACGACGATCATAGCGACCGTGGCCCAGCGGAAATGTTGGCGCATGGTGGGATACCTCAAATGTCCACCGTTCCGCTTAGCGGAACATTATGAATAAAAGATGCTGAAATCATGCAACTGCATTCTTCCGAGCACAATGTTTTTGCGTGATTTCCCGTGTAAATTCCGGGAGAAGCTCACACGCTATGTTCCGCTGACAGGAACAATGCTCAGAACGTCCTTGACCGACCCACCTTCGGGCAGTTGCCAGACAGCCGCAGCGAGCCGCTCGGCCGTCTCTTCCGGAACCGACCGCGCCGCATTCGATGTGAACTTCAATGTCAGCTCGGCAGCCGACAGCGGGTTGGCCGGACCACCGCGATTCTCCGAAACCCGTTCACTGCGTGTGGTTCCGTCGTCGAGGCGAACCGTGAGCACGGCGGGGAACTGCCGGGGGAAGATCCGGGTGCACTCCGCGTCGGCGACGACGTTCACCTTGTCCGCGATAGCCAGACGCGCCGGATCCCGCACGGCGTCGTCGGTGAAGTCCTCATGGAAAACGCCGAGACCGCCGCCGCCGAGCAGTGCCGCGGCCACGGTGTATGGGCCGCTGAACGCCCCGTGGTAGCCCGACCGCGGCCGGCGCTTTTCCTCGATCGGCTCGCCGATGGTGCGCAGCACCGGTTCCGGCACACCGAGCGTCAACTCCGTGATCCGGGCCGGATCGATTCCCGACGCGCGTAGCCGGAGTGCGGCGTCCACGCCCGCGTGCGTGAAGTGGTTGCAGGGGTAGGGCTTGAAGAAGATGCCCGGGGTCTCCCAGTGCTCGCCGAGCCCGCGGGTGACCTGATCGATGTCGAACCGGTCCCCGCAGAACGCCTGGAGGAATCCGAACCGCCCCTCCAGCACGGTGGGCGGTCCGGTGAGCCCGTGCTGGGCCATCTCCGCCGCGACCACCCCGGCGTGCGCGGCCCACCCACAGTGCACACGTTTGACGGTGCCGCCGGTTCGATTCGCCTCGATCACACCGGAACCCATACTGCATGCGATGCCGATCGCCGACGTCAGACCTTCGGCGTCGAGGCCGAGCAGCATGCCCGCGGCGACCGCGGCCCCGACCGCTCCGCAGATCGCGGTGGCGTGCTGGCCGCGGTCGAAGAACACCGAGTTCGCGTTCTCCTCGTCGTATCCGGCCATGCCGAGCCTGCACGTCACCTCGATGCCGACGGTCGCGGCGTCCAGGAACGAAGGCCCACTCGCGCCGGTCTTTTCGGCCACCGCGAGCGCAGCCGGGATCACCGCCGAGGAGGGATGCAGCACCGAGGGCAGGTGGGTGTCGTCGAAATCGAGGCTGTGCGCGAGGGTTCCGTTGACCAGCGCGGCCGACGGGGCGGGCAGCCTGCCCTCGATACCGAGCGCGGTGGCCGCCGGGTTACCGCCCCAGTCGCGCACCACGTTTCGGATCACCTCGGCCGGTTTCTCGCCGAGCGCGGCGAGACTGTTGCCGAGCAGGTCCAGTACGCGACCGGCCAGATCGGTCCGCAGATCGGCGGACAGGCCGTCGACGCGGACGCCGGCGGCGAGCGCGCCGAGTTGCTGTGCCGGAGTGGCGGTCATGCGCCCACCACCGCGACCGGGCGGATCGGGGAGCCCGTGCCGCCCACGATGCGCAGCGGCGCAACCACGAACAGGAATTCGACAATCCCCTCGGCGGCGATATCTTCCAGATTCAGGTGTTCCATGATGTAGATCCCGTTCTCCACCAGCAACACTCGGTGCACCGGCAGCTCCCGGTGTCCGGCGCCGGCGGGAATCTGCTCGTAGGCAGTGGTATCCGCGCCGGTGGCGACCACGCCGCGTGCGGCGAGCCACTCGGCGGCCTCCACCGTCATGCCCGGCACGCCGGCGTCCTGGCCCAGATACGTTGTCGCGTCGGAGAAGTTGCGTGCCCAGCCGGTACGAACCAGGGCGACATCCCCGGCCTCCGGCCGCACCCCGGCCCGCTCGGCCGCCGCAATCAGATCCGCCTCGGTCACCCCGTAACCGGGCTCGAGGATGTCAACGCCCTTGACCCCGGCCACATCCAACAGCACGCCACGGGTGACCAGCGGCGGAATCTTCTCGGTGCCATGCTCGCTGAACTTCCCGCCGCGCTGCGCCTCGTCGGCATCGATACCGCCGTGCAGCTTCCCGTTGTGACTCACGTGCGAGAGCGAGTCGATGTGGGTGCCGACGTGCCCACCGGTGATGATCACCTCGTTGCTCGCCGAACCACCATCGGGGCGCATCATGTCGCCGTGCCGACGAGCCAGCGTCATCCGGAATCCGGGATGATTGGGCGAGCACGGCATTCCGGTGAACAGCGGCTGGCCCAGCTCGATCGTGCGCAGTCCCTTCGCGACGGTTTCGAGCAGGGCGCCGGTTACGGCGTCGGTCATGGTGTGGTCCCTTCTGTTTCGAATTGCTCGGCCAGGTCGAGCACCCATCTGCTGCGGGCGACGACGGCCGGGTCGACGAACCGGCCGTCGTCGTCCAACCAGGCCGCGGAATCCTTGCCGTTCAAGGACTTCAGCAGCCGGCGGGCGACGTCGACCTCGGTATGGCTCGGGGTGAACACGGCGTTCACCGGTTCGATCTGCTTCGGGTGCACCACCGATCGGCCGAAGAACCCGCGGTCGCGGGCGGTCTGGCTGTCGATGGTGAGTCCGTGCAGGTCGGCGACGTCGGTCCACACCGCGTGCGGCGGGCTGGGCAGCCCGGCCGCGCGGTTGGCGTTGACGGTGCGCTGGCGCGCCCACTCCAGCGCCGCCTGGTCGCGCACCCGCAGATCGGCGAGCAGATCGGCCTCGCCGAGAGAAACCGATGCGACCAGCGGGTGGGAGGCGGCGAGCAGGAAGGCGTTCTCCACGCCCAGTGCGGATTCGACGAGCACGTGCACGGGCGCCGCGAGCCTCTCGGCGATCCGAGCGACGGCATCGGGGTCGGCGCATTTGGGTACTCGCACCCCGGCGATTCCGCGCCCGGCGAGTTCCTCGATATCCCTTTCACCCCATGGGCTTTGCGGTGAGTTGATGCGGACCCACAACGGCTTGGGCCAGGGCCGGGCCGTCGCGGCGACGGCGTTCGCGCGGGCAATATCCTTGTCCTGCGCGCCGATCGCGTCCTCCAGGTCATACACCACCGCGTCCGCCGGACCGGCCATCGCCTTGTCCAGCAGTTCCGGGCGGTGCGCCGGGACGTACAACCAGCTGCGCGCCTTGCCGATCACGCCACACCCTGCTCACGCAGGCCGGCCAAGCCCTGCTCATCGATGCCGAAGCGGGCCAGGATCTCCGCGGTATGTTCGCCGAGTTTCGGTCCGGTGGTGCGGATTTCGCCTGGGGTGTCGCTGAGCCGGAACGGAACGTTGGGCATCTTCAGCGGACCCAGTTCCGGATCGTCGATCTGCAACACGCTGCCCAGCGCGGCGTACTGCGGGTCGGCCATGATGTCGGCGGCGGTGTAGATCGGGGCGACCGCGGCCTGCGCCTTCTCGAACGCGGTGACCACCTCGTCCCGCCCCCGCGCGGCGATCCACGAGCCCACCGCCTCATCCAGCTCGTCCGCGTGCTCGGCGCGGGTCCGGCCGGCGGCGAACCACGGCTCCTCGATCAGTTCCGCGCGGCCTACGAGGCGCATCACGCGTTCGGCGATGGACTGCGCGCTGGTGGACACGGCCACCCAGCTGCCGTCGGCACACTGGTAGGTGTTGCGCGGCGCGTTGTTGGTGGAGCGGTTGCCGGTGCGCGGTTGCAGCAGCCCCAGCTGGTCGTATGCGGTGATCTGCGGGCCCAGCACGGTCAGCAGCGGCTCGATGATCGCCATGTCCAACACCTGGCCGCGGCCGGTGACGTCCCTGGCGCGCAGGGCGGTCATGATGCCGAACGCGGTGGTCAGCGCCGCTACACCGTCGGCCAAGCCGAATGGCGGCAGGGTGGGCGGACCGTCCGGCTCACCGGTCAGCGCCGCGAAGCCGCTCATCGCCTCGGCGAGCGTGCCGAAGCCGGGACGCGCGGAGTACGGGCCGAACTGGCCGAAACCGGTGACCCGCGCGAGCACCAGCCCCGGATTGTCCTGTGCCAGCACGTCGTAACCCAGTCCCCAGCGCTCCAGCGTGCCGGGACGGAAGTTCTCGATGATCACGTCGGCGTCGGCGGCCAGCTCGCGGAACAGGCGCTGCCCCTCGGGTGAGCCGAGGTAGAGGGTGAGTGATTTCTTGTTGCGCCCCAGCATCTTCCACCACAGGCCGACGCCGTCCTTGCTGGCGCCGTGTGTCCGGGACGGGTCACCCCTGGGATGCTCGACCTTGATCACCTCGGCGCCGTGGTCACCCAGCAGCGTGGCCGCCATCGGCCCGGCGAACAGGGTGGCCACATCGAGCACCTTGATCCCGGCCAGCGCTTGCACAGTCAATGTAAATCCCTTCGTACAGCGGTATTTCAGCCGCGGTGGCCCATGCGGCGGGAGATGTGCTCGGCCGTGTCCACCAGCTGCGGCGCGATCTTCTCCACGAATTCCTCGGTGACCCGGTAGCGCGGCCCGCACACCGAGATCGAGCCGATCACCTCGCCGGTCATGCCGAACACCGGCGCGGCCACCGAGCCCGCGTCGGCCTGGCGTTCGCCGCCGGAGCGTGCGAAACCGAGTTCGCGCACCAGCGTCAGCTCCGCCTCGAGGTCATCGGGATCGGTCACCGTGTTGGAGGTCAGCGCGGTCAATGGACCGGCGAGTGTGCGGCGCCGGGTCTCCTCCGGCAGGAACGCGAGCATGCACTTGCCGGAACTCCCGGCATGCAACGGAAATCGGCGGCCCAGCTCCACGGTCATCTTGATCTCGTGGGTGCCCTCGACCTGATCGAGATAGATCCGGCCGTCGGGGACCAGCGCGGTCAGTGTCGCCGTCTCGCCGGTTTCGTCGCGCAGTGCCCGCAGCAGGTCCAGCGCGGAGGCGCGCAGATCCGACTCGCGGAACGCGCGGGCGCCGAGCGCGGTGGCGGCCGGGCCCAGCCGGTACTGCCTGCTCTCCGGGTCCAGCACGACCATGCCGCGGGTGGCCAGGGACTGCAGGATGCGGTGCACCACGGCCTTGCTCAGGCCCAGATCGCGGGCGATCCCGCTGACGCCGAGCCTGGACGGGCCGTCGGTGAACAGCAGCAGAACGTCGGCGACCCGCGCGGCGGCCTCGGTGCCAGGCGTGGGTTCGGTCATGGCGACTCTCCGATGAGTTCGTTCCGTTCAGCGGAACGGATTGGCGTTGTCTCTCTCTAGGTAACCACCAGGGGTGGCAGTCCTGTCAAGTGCGAATTTATAGAAAGTCGAGTTCACGGTTGACGGCTGGCCCGGCCAAGTGTCAGGATCGAAGACATGTTAGTCGGTCCGCTCAGCGGTACGACTGAATTCTGGAAGGCGGTGAGGTCGAGAATGACCTTTTCGGTCACCGAATCCGTATCGGCACTGGGCACCTGGGTGTCCGGACTGCGCTGGGACGCCGTGCCCGCGCCGGTCGCCGAGCGACTGGGCACGGTGCTGTTCGATGTTCTGGCTGCGAATGCCGTGGGTGCGCGCACCGAGGGCCAGCGTGCGTTCCGCGCCGCATGGCCCGCGCCGCCGGGGCACAGCCCGGTCGTCGGGGGTGGTTCGCTGACCGACCCGGTCACCGCGGCCTGGCTGAACGGGCCGGCAACGGTGTGCCTGGAGATGGATGAGGGCAACAAGTACGCCAAGGGGCATCCGGCGGCGCACGTGTTTCCGGCCGTGCTCGCGCTGGCCGCCGAGCTCGATGTGCGCGGCCCGGATCTGGCCGCTGCGCTGCTGGCCGGATATGAGGTGGCCGCGCGGTTCGGTCGGGCGACATCGCTGCGGCGCGGTACGCATCCGCACGGCAACTGGGGCGTGGCAGGAGCCGCCGCGGGCTGCGCCAGGCTGCTCGGCCTGGACGCCGAACGAATGGCTGCCGCGATCGATGCGGGTTCCGGGCTTCCCGTGGCCGGGCATTTCGACTCGGCCCTGGACGGCAATCCGGTGCGTGACGCCTGGATGGGCGCGGCGAACGCGTCCGGGATCGCCGCGGCCCGCCTGGCTGTGGCCGGTTCGGCACGCAATACCGGCACCGCGGCCCGCTCGCTGGGCGAGTTGCTCGGTACCTTCGCGCCGCAGGAGCTGAGCGAGGGGCTGGGCACCCGGTTCGACATCACCGGTAACTACTTCAAGCGGCATTCGTCGTGTTCGTACACCCATCCCGTCGCGGATCTGCTGATCGATGCCCGCGCCGCACTATTCGGCACAGCGGCCAACGCACCTGAAATCGCTACCACGACAATGGAAATCGACGTACAGACCCACGCACTGGCTGCCGGGCTCGATCGCACGACCTGGCACAACCAGCTGTCCGCGATGTTCTCCGTCCCGTTCGTCGCCGCCACCGCTCTGCTGCACGGCGAGGTGACTCCCCGCTACACCGCACTGCTCCCGGCGGACGCACCCGAAATCGCGCAGGTCGCCGAACGGGTGCGGATCAGCGAAGACCCAGACCTCACCGGAAAACTGCCCGACAATCGCGCCGCGCGAATCACCGTGCGACTGGCCGACGGGCGCACGCATACCGCCGAGGCCGGAAACCCGGTCGGCGACACCGACTTCCAGCCCTTCGACCGCGACAGACTCGCCGCGATCTTCGCCGGGCTGCTCGAGCCGGCCGAACTGCGCACGATCGGCGCCGTGGTGGACGCAATGACCGTCTCCCCCGGCGCCCGCGCGCTCCTCGCCCCACTGGCCGGATAACCGCCCCACCGCACGAAGGAGGCCCTGATGCCCCGCATCTTTTCCGTGACGCCGATCCACGTCGACCCGGACGAACTCGACCGCCGCCGTCACCGCTACAACGAACTGGCCCCCGCCGGCGTCACCGTCGAACTGGTGGACGCCGGACCGTCCGCACCCCTGCAACTGGCCTCCGACGCCGATCTCCAGGCATCGGAAAAGGCCGTCGCGGCCGCCTTCGCCGACGCCGAGGGCTACGACTTCCTGATGCCGGACTGCGTCCTGGACCCCGGCGTACCCGAGGGCGAGCGTGGCATGCTCCAGATAGTCGTCGAGCAGCTCGTAGCCGACGGCCACCGGGTCGCCGCGGTCACCCGCAACCAGGTGATCGCCGACGAGCTGACCCGCAAGGTCAGCGAATACGGCCACGACGATACGTTCCTCGGCGTCGCCGTACTGGACCTGGATCTCGCAGCGGTCGCCGACGGTGCACGCTGGAACACCGCAATGCGCTCCGCCCTCGACGATCTCGGAGCCCGCGGCGCCACGGCGGTGATCAACGGCTGTTCCGCGGTCGACGTCGACCAGACGGAGGGTGGTCCGCTCGTCGTCGATCCGGTTGCGGACGCCCTGCGACTGCTGGCGGAGAAGGCATGAACCGACCTGGATCCGATCGCGGCCTGCTCGCTGCGGGCAGTGGCGCCGAGCGTGCAACTGCGACGGTTGGCCGGCCCGGTCGGACCGCCGTGGATCTGGTCGTTGTCCGAGAGCTGGGGACCGCACGGGTGGGCGGGTGCACGACATCGACTCCGTCTCCGACACGTTGTGACCGCTGGTGGAGGTCCAATGACTGATGTAGATCTGGTCGTTGCCGGGGCCGGTGGTGGGCTTGCTGGGGCGCTGCGGGCTGCGCAGTTGGGTGCGCGGGTGCTGGTTGTCGAGGCGAATGAGAACTATCTGCGCGGTAACAACACCTCGATGTCCACCGCGATGATTCCTGGTGCTGGTTCACGGTGGCAGCGGGCGGCCGGGATCGATGACTCGCCCGAGAAGTTCCTCGGCGATATCGCGGCGAAGACTCATGGGGACTTCGCGAAGCCCGTCGCCGAGGCGCTGGCCGGGGTGAGCGCGGAACTTGTGGAGTGGCTGGACGATCACGCCGGGCTGCCGATCGAGTTGCCTACCGATTTCCACTACCCCGGGCATTGCGTGCAGCGGGTGCATTCCATTCCGGGGCGGCATGGTTCGGGGCTGCTGCGCTACCTCGCCGATGCGGTGACGCAGCAGTCGGGGATCGATATGTTGGTGCCCGGCCGGGTTACTGCGACGCGACGCGACGGGAACGGTCTGTTGGTCACGGTGTCCTATCCGGACGGTGGCACGGAAGAGATCTCCACCGGCTCGGTGCTGTTGGCTACCAATGGTTATGGCGCGAACCGGGAACTGGTCGCCGAGCACCTGCCCGAGATCGCGGAGGCCGACTACCACGGTAGCGAGTACTCGACCGGAGACGCGCTGCGCATCGGGGCGGACTTCGGTGCGGCGATCTCCTATCTGGATGCCTATCAGGGGCATGCCGCTCTGTCCGCCGAGGCGCGCACGCTGGTCACCTGGACCGTGGTGATGCACGGGGGATTCGTCATCGGGATGGACGGGCGCAGGTTCGGGGACGAGACCACGGGCTACTCGGAGTACGCCGCGGTGCTCGCCGCGCAGCCCGGCGCGTCCGGATGGCTCGTCTACGACGAGCGGATCCATCAGGCCAGCAAGGCTTTCGGCGACTACGTCGATGTCATGGAAAGCGGCGCCCTCCGCCGCGGTGAGTCGGCGGAAGAGCTCGCCGCCACCATCGGCGTTCCCGCGGACGCGCTGGCTGCGGAACTCGCCGAGGCGTCCGCCGTCGCGGGCGACGAGCGACAACGGGACCGATTCGGCCGCAACCGATTCGAGCAACCACTGACCACACCCCTCTATGCGGTCCGGATCGTGCCCGCACTGTTCCACACCCAGGGCGGCCTCACCGTGGACGGCCACGCCCGCGTGCTGGACACCGAAACCCGTCCTATCCCAGGCCTTTACGCTTCCGGCGGCTCGGCCGTCGGCATCTCCGGCCACGGCGCGGCCGGATACCTGGCCGGCAACGGCCTCCTGCCCGCACTCGGCCTCGCCTACCTCGCGGCCACACACTGCGCGGCTCATCTCCAGAAAGGTGACCAATGACCAACCACGACCTGATCATCCGCAACGTGCGTGTAGTCCGCCCGGGGGTCGACGAGACCCCGCTCGCGGACATCGCGGTGAGCGACGGCAAGATCACCGAGGTCGGGCCGGAGCTCGACGCCTCCTCGGCCCGCGAGGTCGTGGACGGCGGCGGCAAGCTGGCCTTCCCCGGCGTCGTCGACGCCCATCAGCACTGGGGCATCTACAACCCGCTCGACGAGGACACCCGCACCGAGAGCCGCGCCTGCGCGCAGGGCGGCGTGACCACCTCGCTTACCTACATGCGGACCGGGCAGTACTACCTCAACCGGGGCGGCGACTATTCGGAGGTCTTCCCCGAGGTGCTCGCGGCGTCCGACGGAAAGTCCTACGTGGACTACGCCTTCCACCTGGCGCCCATGCAGTCCTCACATATCGCCGAGATCCCCGAGCTGATCACCGAACACGGCGTCACCTCGTTCAAGATCTTCATGTTCTACGGCAGCCACGGGCTGCACGGGGCGTCCAACGACCAGAACTCGTTCCTCATGATCCCCGAGGGCGAGCGCTACGACATCGCGCACTTCGAGTTCGTGATGCGCGGCATTCAGGCTGCGCGAGAACGCTTCCCGGAGCACGCCGACTCGATTTCGCTGTCACTGCACTGCGAAACGGCCGAGATCATGACCGCGTACACGAAAATCGTTCAGCGGGAAGGAAAACTGTCCGGGCTGGAGGCCTACAGCGCCTCCCGGCCGCCGCACTCCGAGGGTCTCGCGGTCACCATCGCCTCGTACCTGGCGCACGAGACCCAGCTGCCGAACATCAACCTGCTGCACCTGTCCTCGGCCAAGGCGCTCGAGGCCGCCATGTTGATGGCGAAAACCTTTCCGCACGTTGATTTCCGGCGCGAGGTCACCATCGGGCACCTGCTCGCCGACATCACCACCGCGGACGGCATCGGCGGCAAGGTCAACCCGCCGCTGCGCCCGCGCGAGGACGTCGAGGCGCTGTGGCGGCACCTGCTCGCCGGTGACGTCAGCTGGGTGGTGTCCGACCACGCGTGCTGCAAGGAGGCCACCAAGTTCGGCGACGACCCCACGGACATCTTCGCCGCCAAGTCCGGATTCGGCGGCACCGAATACCTGCTGCCCGGCCTGGTCGGCGAGGGACGCAAGCGCGGGCTGTCGATGCGCAAGGTCGCGGAACTCACCGCCTGGAATCCCGCCCAGCGCTACGGCCTGCACACCAAGGGCGATATCGCCCCCGGCTTCGACGCGGACATCGCGCTCGTCGACCCGGACCGCTCGTGGGTGGTGAAGCCCGAAGACTCCGAGTCCACCCAGGAGTACAGCCCGTTCCGCGGCCTCGAGGTCGGCTCCACGGTCACCAGCACCTTCCTGCGCGGCGCCGAGATCTACGCCGACGGCAAGGTCACCGGTCAGCCCACCGGCCGCTACGTCCGGCGCCCCGCCACCCGCTGACGCCGGACCGCGTGCCCGACCGCATCAGCGCTCATCGGCCGGTCGGGACAGTGGCAGCGCGAGCGGCGGACCGGGACCCGGCGTCATGAGGGGACGCCCGGGCCCGGTCCACCGCCATCGAATTGCCACAGGCGAACCCTGCCGGACCAACCCCCTCAGCGGTCAGGAGCATCTTCTTCCACAAGCCCCATCGCAGATGAGTACGCCACCAAGAACTCTCGGCACGCGGGATCGGTTTCGTCGGCAGCCAACGCGGCCAACTCGCCTACCAACCGTGACTTGTCGGCTTCCGAGAGCTGACCGAGCAGGTAAGCGGCTTGCTCCTGCTGCTTGATCGCTGTGTCGCCATCAACTACGTCCTCATCGCACGACTCGAAGAACCACGTATAGGCCACGACGACCCTGAGCAACTGCTGAACCAGACCGGGAAATTCGTTCACCTCCGGCAGTCTGCCAGCCCGAAAGCAGCCACACGTCGGCCAACGCCCCCGGAACCACCTGCCAACTTCCGTCCCTCGCACTGCACGCCCATGCTCGACCGGCCCTGCGCCGCCGTCGAAATGCCATGAGTAAGCCCCGGCGGCTAGCGGGCGAAAGCCTGGTGGATGGCGGGGAGGAAGCCTGCCAGGTGGTGCATCTCCTGCCCGCAGTGCATCAGTAGGTTGCGGGCCACGTCCAAGCCGAGGACGAGGTCGGCCGGGTCTACCGAGGCGCCGCGTTCGATCGCGTCCGCCGCCGCGCGGGGGTTCGGGGTGTGCAGGCCGTAGATGTCGAGGTAGAAGCGGCTGCGCATTTCGCAGCCGCCGGGTATCGGGCGGACTTGGTGGGCCAGCCAGCCCAGGTCGGTCGGCGCCACGCTGCTGCCGACCCGGCCGAATACGATGGTGTGCCCGGGCGGCACGGTGAAGCCGTGCGCGACCGGGTCCTCGAACGCGATGGCCAACTGTTGTAGCTTCGGGCCGATGTACCCGTCGACGTAGGAGATGTTGCCGACGTACTTCTGCCGGTCCGGGATCGGGGCATTGGTCCGGTCCTCGGCAAGCTCTGCGAACATGTGCGCATCCGGATGCCACAACTTGTACCGCGCGGCCTCGATCGAATGCCAGCCGAACCACCAGTCCCACATCGCCGCCGTGACGCCCGGCATCAGCGTGTGCACCGCCACCCACGACGCCCCGGAGGTGGTCTTCCCGTAGCCGGTCTCTATCGGAAAGTAGCCGGTAGGTGCGAGACCCTTGGTGAGCGAAGCGAATTCCGGGATCCGGTCGGCGGGAGTCGGAGGCCCGGCGTACGCGACCAGCACCGGATCTGGCGCGGGTCGAGTACGTGCGGCCATGAACCGCGCGTAGGGCTTCGCCCAGTCCGCCGCAGCGTAGCCGTGGTATCTGACCTGGGGCTGGGTATCGGCGCGGGCCGCCGCGGCGCCACCGACACCCAGCGCGAGCGCGCCCGCGGGGAACAACGACAACGCAGCTCTGCGCGACAGCCTCGACATGTCCCGAGACTACGGCGGGAGACATGCCTCGCGACATCGTCCACTTCGGATTCTGTGATGTGGCACAACCAGCGGACTCGGCAATCGCCGAGTCTCATCACCTCACCTTTACATCACACGAGGCCGAGTGCCTGAAGATCGTTCGCGTACTTGCGAATCAGAGGCTCGGACAGGTGGGGGATGTCGTTGTCCGGGCCGATCTTGGCCGCGCGCACGGCCGTTCGGAACCGGTCGGTGGGCAGGCCCGCGCCGGGGATCGCCTCGCCCGGGTCGCGGAAGGCGTCGAGCAGGGGCAGCATCGAGTTCTGCTTCTGGCGGTCCGGCAGTGCGCGGAGCTTGATCTCGAAGCGGGACAACCATTCCCGGTAGCCGTCCATGCGGGAGATGGGGTGGCCCGCGGCGCCGAGCCAGTCCACGAACGTGTCCAGGGAGATGCCGTCGTCGTGCGGGTTCAGCATGTTGAAGGTGCGGTATCCGGTGGTCGTCTGTTCGCCCAGGGTGGCGACGGCCGTGCGGTGAAGTCGGCGGGCAGGCCGTCGTAGTGCGCCCGGGCGGCGTCGGCGCGGTAGAACGAGCGGGGCGCGATGCCGGTGAGCAGCAGGCTCAGCAGCAGCCGGGTGAACATGTCGGGGACGTTGAGCTGCCCGGCGTAGCGGCTGTGCGCGAGGATCAGGTCGGAGCGGAACACCGCGACCGGCAGGCCGTAGGCGTCATGTGCGTTGCGCAGCAACACCTCCCCCGCCCACTTGCTGTTCGCGTAGCCGTTGGCGTAGCTGCCGTCCACCGCGCGTTGCGGGCTGCTCACGCGGATGTCGGCGTCTTCGTCGGCCGTCGTGGTGTGCGCGGTCAGCACGGCCACCGTGGACAGATAGGTGACCGGCTTGATCCGGCTGGTCAGCGCGAGGCGGATCAGTTCGGCGGTCCCTGCGACGTTCGGGCCGAACAACTGTGAGTACGGCAGGACATGATTGACCAGAGCGGCCGGATGCACGATCACATCGACCGTATCGGCCAACCGTTGCCAGGTCGGCTCGTCCAGGCCCAGACGGGCTTCGTCGATATCGCCGGCCAGAACCTCGAGATGGTCGGCGGCAAGCTCCTCGAACCGGCGCAGGAGTTCCGGATCGCCGCTGTCGAACACCGCGGCGAGGCGTGCGCGTGCGCTCGCGGCATCACGACCGCGTACCACGCAGATGAGCTTTCCATGCACACTGCACTGTCGGCGCCATGCACGGAAGCGGCGGTCGGCCGGGTGGCGCCGGAGTGCTGCGCCGCCTCGATGTGCCCGGCCAGCCGGTGCAGGGTGCTCGCGGGCCCGATCACCACGCTGACCGGGACCTCGACGCCGAAGATCTCCCGCAGCAGATTCGAGAAGGACAGCGCCGACAGCGAATCTCCGCCCAGCTCAACGAAATGCGCGTCCGCGGGCACGCCGTCGGTCGTATTCAGCACCGCCTGCGCGGCGCGGCGCACGGTATCGATCACCGGCAGTTCACCGCCGCCGGTGAGCAGCGCCTGCAACTCGTCGGTCTCCCGTTGCGCCAGTTCGCCATACAACTGTTCGAGACGCTCGCCGTAGTGGTCCCGCAGGCGCGGCCGCAGCAACTTGCGGACCTCGGACAGCAGGCCGTTTGCCGTGCTGAACGGCTCGGTCTCCACGAGGAAGTCACGCGGCACCTCGTAGGACTGCAATCCAGCCTCATCGGCGATCTCACGCAACGCCCCGCGCAACGCCGCCGAAAGATCCTCGCCGAGCGCGAGTGCCTGTGCGGTGGGCACGATCACGGCGAGCAGGTACGCGCGCTCGCTGTTGCCGTAGACGTAGATCTGCCGGATCAGCGAGCTGGTGACGAACAACGCCTCCAGCTGGGATACGGCCACGAATTCGCCCTGTGACAGCTTGAGCACATTGGAACGGCGGTCGACGTACACCAGTTCGTCCGGCCCGATCTCGGCCATGACGTCGCCGGTGCGGTAGTAACCATCGGCATCGAAGATCGCCGCGGTGGCCTCGGCCCGTTTGTAGTAACCGGGGACCACCACCGACGACCTGATCAGCAGCTCACCGCGCGGATGCGGGGAATCGGTGGTAAAGTACCCCAGTTCGGGCACGTCGTCGAGCTTGTAGTCGAGCACCGGCGGGCGCTGGATCTTGTGATCCACAAGGACCATCGCGGCCTCGGTGGAGCCGTAACCGTCCAGCACCGGAACCTCGAGGAACGACTCGACGAATTCGGACATCTCCGCGGACAGCGGCGCAGATCCGCACCCCGCCCACACCACGCGACCGCCCAGCACGTCGTCGCGCAGTTCGGCCTTCACCCGCGCCTCGCGCGCGGTCCGGTCGCCGGATTCGTCCGTACGCCTGGCCAATTCACTGGTGTACCGCTGAAACAGCATGTCGCACACGCGCGGTACCAGCAGCAGCTCGGTGGGACGGACCAGCGCGAAATCCTCGAACAGCGTCGACAGGTCACTGGCCGCGGCGAAATAGCTTGTGCCACCGGCGGCGAGCGTGCGGTACAGCATCGCACGCCCCATCACGTGGCTCAGCGGCAGATAGTGCAGCCCGATCGCGGGCAGGTCGTCGTCCCGGGGGATGAAACCCAACCAGATATTGACCATCAACCGGTCGGTGTACATCGCCCCCTTGGGCGTTCCGGTGCTGCCGGAGGTGTAGATCAACGACGCCAGCCTGTCCTCGGCGAGGTCGGCCTCGAAGTCCGGAGCGGGCTCCACGCCCGTGCCGCGGTCGATCACCTCGGCCAGCGAGTCCAGCACGATCGCACTGTCCGCCAGGCGCGTTCGGGCCGCCTCGAACTTCTCCCGCTCGTCGTCCACCTCCGGGTGATAGTCGAACGCGATGACCCGCCGCACCGACTCGCTGCCCAGCGCGCACTCGACGGCGGTATCCAGCTGTTCCACACTGGCCGCCAGAATGCGCTGCCCGGTTTCGGCGATGATCGGCGCGAGCCGGTCGGGCGAGGCGCTGGACTGCATCGGCACCGACACCGCGCCCAGCCGCAGGCATGCCATGTCGACCAGCGCGCAGTCAAGGCTCGCGAAGCCCAGGATGCCGACGAACTCGTTGGCGCGCAGCGGATATCGTTCGTGGCCGTACCACTCGGCGGTGACGGCGCCGACCCGTGACCACAGGTCGCGGTAGCTGATGGTGTCGAATCCGGGCTGCAGCGCGAGTGTGGTGCGTCCGGTCTCCGGGTCGGTGACGGGCGTCGTCGCGCGCTCCCCCAGGGCGGGCCGGTCCGCGTACCCGGTCATGGCCGTGACCATGACCTCCCGCGGCGACAGGCCGGGCCGGCGCATCGCGGCTTGCAGCTCGGGCAGCCGCTTGGCCTCCCGGACCTGCCGGTCGGAGACGTACAGCTCGGCGAGGTGGCGCTCCCAGCGGTTGTCGGCAGTGGTTGACGAATCGGTTGTCATGCTCATGGTCCTTCCGGATCCAACAGGACGTACATCGATCGACTGCATGCGGATCGCGCAGGCAGGAGCCCGCGCGAGAACTCCGTCCCCCTATGGGGCCGGGTTCTCACATGTGCGCATGCGCGGCCGAGATGCGCACCCGTTCTAGCTACACTTCAATATAGTTAGGCGAACCAACTTCGGCTGTCAAGCGAGGACAGCCCGGCAATCGATGGGCGCCCTAGCCAACGGTAGGCCGAGTGACTACTATGATGCAAGTTACTGGTTCTGTGTGTGACGCAGACCATGCTGGAAGGGAATGCCGATGAGACGCACCAGTTTTCAATCGATGGGCTGTCCCATCGCCGGTGCGCTGGAGCTGGTCGGCGACTGGTGGACGTTGGTGATCATGCGCGACGTACTGGACGGGTTCACCCGCTTCGACGAGTTGCACCGCAATCTGGGCATAGCCCCGACGATGCTCACCCGGCGGCTGCGCGAGCTGGTCGAGGCGGGCCTGCTGGAACGCTCCCGATACGACACGGCCCCACCACGATTCGAATACCTGCCGACCCAGCAGGGCAAAGACCTGGCCGTGGTGATCGTCGCCCTGTACGCCTGGGGCGTGAAGCACTCGGCCGCCGGAAGCGACCAGGTGGTCCTGACCGACCAGGACACCGGAGACACGATCATCCCGGTGTGGATGGACAAGTCCACCGGCAGGCGAATCTCCGCGATGAACGCCGCCTTCCTGCCCGGACCACATGCCGAGGACTTCATCCAGGAGCGACTCGACCCGCAGCTGCGCACCATCCGGCGACAGCGAGCACAGAGTCCCCGCCCCGCCGATCAGGGAGCCATCGAATGACCACATCGCAGATCCCCCGCAGCCGGCTGGTCGAATGGTCCGACCCCACCGCGATCGCCGACCAAGCCATGCGGGCGCCCGGCCTCGAATTCCTCCAGGCGATCGTGGACGGCACACTGCCGCAACCGCCGATGGCCACGCTGTTGCGCTCGCGGCTGGTCGCCGTCACCCGGGGCTCCGCGACGTTCACCTGCGATGTGGACGAATCCATGTGCAACCCCATCGGATCCATCCACGGCGGGGTGGTCTGCACGCTGCTGGACTCGGTGCTCGGCTGCGCGGTACACACCACTCTGCCCGTCGGCCACGGTTACACCTCGATCGATACCAACGTCCAGTTCCAGCGCGGACTGCAGCCGACATCGGGACCACTGACCGCGATCGGCCGTGTCACCAAACCCGGCCGCCGCGTCGCCTTCGCCGAGGGTGAAGTCGCCGACGCGCGCGGCGTCGTCGTCGCCCGCGGGTACGGCACGCTACTGGTCATCGCGCCGGAAAGTGAACCGGGACAAGGGCAACCGCAAATCCCTGGCGACTGAACAGCCACGGAGCGCTGGCCGCCGTTCGCCGATCCCGTGGATGTGAGACTTCACAGCGCTCAGATCGATCGAATAGTGTTCCACTACAGTAGATATCAAGTTTCTTCCGCTCATCGGAACAGCCGCTGCCGCCCACCTCGCGAACAACCATGCCCATTCCGGTCACGCGCGCGAATCCGCCATCCCACTCAGCGGAAGACACTCCGCGACAACGGCATTAGACCGGCACACTGCCAACTGCTTCGGCGACCCGTGACACAGGACGCCGACGAAGCCCGCACCAACCCGACCCGCGGCGGAACGCACCGGTCCGCCGCACACACACCCCCGTCGACGACCCCTCGTACGCACCCAACCCCATCGTCGACGGGTTCAGGCCTCCCGCGGATACCTACCAACCCCATCAGTTCGCGGGAGGCCTTCCACAACCCGGCGCCCGTGGGTCGGTGGTGTTCGTCATCGAGATTCGTGGGATTCGACTCCCGCGGTACGGAGGTCATATGCCCACGATCACCCGGCGATCCCTGCTCGGCGGAATGGCCGGCGCCGGAATCGCCCTGGCGAGTGCCGGTTCGGCCACCGCACGCGCCGGAATCGCGACACAGGTAGGCCGCATCCGCGTTGTCCGCGAGGACCATCGCGTCGTGGTGATCGGGTCCGGATTCGGCGGCGGCGTCACCGCCCTGCGGCTGGCCCGGGCCGGTGTGCCCGTGTTGCTGCTGGAACGCGGATTACGCTGGCCCACAGGGCCGAACATGGAGACGTTCCCGCACGCGTCCGCACCCGACAAGCGGATGCTCTGGTACCAATCCGATCCCCAGCTGTTCGGAAAGCCCGTGGCCCTCGAGCCCTACGCGGGACTGCTCGAGACGGTGTCCGGCGACAATATGACGGCACTGTGCGCGGCGGGCGTCGGCGGCGGATCACTGGTCTACCAGGGAATGACGCTGCAACCCACCGAGGCCGCCTTCTACACCCAATTCCCGAGCGAGCTTGATTGGGCCACGCTGAATCGCGTCCACTACCCTCGCGTGGCGCAGATGCTGCAAATCGCCGTCGCACCCGACGAACTGATCAACACACCGAACTACAAGGTCGTCCGGGATTTCAAACAGCATGCCGAACGCGCCGGACTTCCGGTCTCGAAGATCCCGATGCCGATCGACTGGAGATACGCGCTGGCGGAAATCCGCGGGCTGATGAAGCCCTCGTACACCAACGGCGACGGAGCGCTGGGGGTGAACAACGGAGGTAAGCACTCCGTCGACGTCACCTACATCGCCGCCGCGGAGGCCACCGGCCGCGTTCAGGTCGCCACGCTGCACCACGTCACCGATGTGGAACGCGCCGCCGACGGTCGCTGGACGGTCTACGTGGACCGGACCGACGCCTCGGGCAAGGTCCTGGAACACAAGATCCTCACCACCAAGACTCTGGTCATGGCCGCCGGAAGCCTCAACACCACAAGGCTTCTGGTGCGCGCGGCCGCGAAGGGAAAGATCCCGGACATGCCCGAGGGCCTCGGCGGGAACTGGGGCACCAACGCCGACCGGATCTACACCTGGACCAGTCTGGACACCGATTTCGGCTATCCGCAGGGCGGCCCGGTCGTCTACGGCAGCCTCAACTGGGACGACCCGACGAGGGCCGCCACGGTCATCCAGGCATCCATCCCGCCCGCGGGCATGGACATACGTACCACCATGATGGTCGGCTACGGGGTGAGCGACGCACGAGGCCGATTCGACTACGACGCCGCCACCGACAACGCGGTGCTGCGCTGGCCCAAGGAGGGCGACGCCGTCATCCAGAACGGCACGATCGGTCCCCTCGCCCACCGGATCGCCGGTCCCGCGGGCATTCTCACCGACACCAACGCCGTCGCGCCCTCGACCTGGCACGCACTGGGCGGCGCGAGCATGGGACCGGTGTGCGATGTGAACGGCCGGGTCCACGGCCAACGCGGCCTGTACGTCCTGGACGGCGCGCTGCTCCCGGGCAACTGCGCGGCCTGCAATCCGTCGATGAGTATCGCGGCCATCGCCGAACACGCCCTGGACACCCTGGTGACACAGGATGTCGGCGCCATCATCTGAGCACCGGTCGATCGTAATCGTCACGCGGGCAGTACCTCCCGGTGGTCCAGACAGCTGCGGACGAAGTCCTGGACGACCGGGTTGGCATCTTCGGTGCGCCGCCAGGCGACGCCGACCCGCGTGGGACTCACACCGCTGACAGGCCGGTAGACGACGCCGGGACGGGCGTTGAAGCGAGCCGAGGATTCGGGGGCCAGAGCGACGCCATAACCGTTGGCGATGGCGATCAGCCATTCGTCGGTACGATCGGTGACCGCGCCGATCCGTATCGGGTGGCCCTCGCGCTCCTCTGCTGCCAGCCAGAATTCGCGCCACACACCGGTTTCCGCCGGGGCGGCGACGAACGGCTCGTCCCATAGATCACGAAAGTCGATGTGGTCGCGCTCGGCCAAAGGGTGCGTGGCGGGCAACAGGACCCCGCGCGGCTCGGTCAGCAACGACTCCACCCGAAGTCCCTCCTGACCGGGAAACGGTAGCCGCAACAGCGCGACATCGACTTCCCCGTCGATCAGCCCCGCAGTCGGGTTCGACCACGCTCCCTGCCGCATCTCGACTCGCCAACCCGGCCTGCGCCGGGTGAAATCCGCGATGATGAGCTGAGTGAGCTCGTTGGCCGCGCTGGCGACGAAACCGATCCGCAGCACGCGCGCCGCTCTGCTCGCGGCGCCCCTCGTCTCCGTCTGCGCCCGATCCCAGCTGTTCAGCACGTCCGGCGCCAGCTGGGCGAGCGCCCGGCCCGGTTCGGTCAGTGCCATGCCCGATCGGGACCGGGTGAACAACCGCACCCCGAGCTGGTCCTCCAACTGCTTGATCTGCTTGGTCAGCGCGGGCTGCGATACGAACAACTCCTCCGCGGCGCGGGTCAGGCTCCCTGCCTTCGCCACGGCGGCGAAGTATCGCAACAACCGCGTGTCCACATCCATGCGATCAGGTTATAGGTGCAGGTATTGGACGCGAAAGCCGCGATCGAGGACGCTCGAATCACCAGGCGGCAACAGCCAGCCCGATTCGCCACCGAACCCGACCGGAGTCACGCGTGTTCCTCGCCTATCTGACCGTCACGATCGTCACCATCGCCCTCAACGGCGCGATAGCCGTCGCCGACTTCGCCCGAGCCGAGTTCGTCCTCGCCAACTCGGCAGAGGTGGGAGTCGCGCCGTCCTGGGTCCCCATCACCGGCGTTCTGAAGGCGGCGGGAGCCGTCGGGCTGGTACTCGGACTCCTGGGAGGGCGCCCGCTCGGCATCGCCGCCTCGATCGGGCTGGTCCTGTTCTTCATCGGCGCTCTGATCGTCCACGTCCGCGCCCGTGTTTTCCACAACATCGCGTTCCCGGCAACCTATTTCGCGTTCGCCGTAGGTTCCCTGGTCCTGGCCCTCGCGCAGTAGAAGGCCCACGGTTCGGCCGACTCCGCATACCTCTCTGCGACCATTTGCGAGAATGCCACTCTCCTCAATTGAGAATTACAATCTAGAATGCGTATGTGCCCGATCCAGAACCCCGCCCGACCATCCCGGAACTGCTCCGGCGCAGCGCTCGGGAATTCGGCCTCGAAGAATACGTCGTGACGCCCGGCGAACGGCTCACCTACACTGCGGCCGAGCAACATTCGAGCCGCATCGCACGCCGGTTGCTGCATGCCGGCGTAGGCAAGGGCACGCGCGTCGGGCTGTTCTTCACCAGCGGCGCCGAGTGGGTGATCTGGTGGCTGGCGGTCTGTCGCATCGGCGCGATAGCGGTTCCGCTCAGCACCCTGTATGCCCCGGCCGAGATCCGGAAGGTGCTGCGCCTGGCCGATATCGATGTACTCGTGGCCCCGGACCGAGTGCTCGCCGTCGATACCGCCGAGGTGTTCGAGGCCGCGCTCGAGGGCCTGAGCACCCAGCGGTCCGGGCGATTGCAGTGCCCGGACGCACCGTACCTGCGCGAGATCATCGTGACGGCGGACTCCGTACCGGCGTGGGCGACCCCGTGGACCGACGATCTGCCCGAGGTCTCGCCGCAGATTCTGGCCGCGGTCGAGGGCGAGGTATTCCCGGCCGATCCGGCGATCATGATCCACACCTCGGGGTCGACCGCCGATCCGAAGGGCGTCCTGCACACCCACGGCACTCTGGTCCGGCAGACCGGCACGTGGACGGCCGCGATCCGGCAGGTCACCACCGTCGCCACCGCCCCGAGAGTACTGACGGCGATGCCGTTGTTCTGGGTCGGCGGCCTGCTCGCCGTCACCGGAGCGCTGCACGAACCCGCCACCCTCCTGCTGCTGCCCCGCCTGGATCCCGGGGCCGCGCTGGATCTGATCGAACGAGAACGTGCCACCGGCGTCATCGGCTGGCCGGCCTTCACCCAGCGCCTGCGCGAGCATCCCGGCTTCGCCGATCGTGACCTTTCGAGCGCCCCCTCATTGCGTGACGGCCCGCTCGACATCGCGATGGCCGGGGTGCCGGACCGATTTCCCGTGCACCGCACCATGACCGAGACCGCGGGGAGCTTCGCGCACACCGACATCCGGATCGTGGACCAGGACGGTTTCGAAACCCCGGAGGGAACGGTCGGCGAACTGCTGATCCGGGGCATCGGGATGATGGCCGGCTACAACAAGCGCGAACGCTGGGAGACCTTCGACGCCGACGGCTGGTTCCACACCGGCGACCGGGTCTACCGCATCGCCGACGACCCACGCCTGTTCTATGTCGGCCGCACCGACGACATGATCAAGGCCGCCGGCGCCAACGTCTCACCGCGCGAGGTCGAGGCGGTCGTCGAGGGATTCGACGAGGTCGCGCAGTGCCTGGTCGTCGGGATCGAGCACGCGACGCGGGGCCAGGAGGTATGCGCCGTGGTTGTCGCCGATCCGGACATCGACCTCGACGCGCTCGCCGCCCGCACCCGCACCCAACTGTCGGTGTACAAGGTCCCGACCCGCTGGATCACCGCGACGAGCGACCAGATCCCCATTCTGCCCTCCGGCAAGCTGGACCGCCGACGCTTACGTACCATGATCGCGGACGGCACCCTGAAATAGCCCCAGAGTCTCAGCACGACAATCGATTTCGAAAGGCCAGACCCACACATGGACGATTTCGCACACCGGTACGGGCCGGTGGCTTTGGTGACCGGCGCATCCTCGGGCATCGGCCGCTCCTTCGCCACCCAATTGGCTTCGCGCGGGCTCGATCTCGTACTCGTCGCCCGCAGGCTCGACCGATTGCACGAACTCGCCGATGAACTGCGCGCGACCCACGGCGTCGCCGTGACCGTGCAGCAGGCCGACCTGTCCGATCCCGCGGCGCCGCAACAGGTGGTGCAGGCCGCCGCCACACTCGACGTGGGCCTGCTGATCAGCAACGCCGGTTTCGGAGTGAAAGGACCGTTCGAGGAGGGCGACGCCGACACGCTGTCCGCGATGCTGACGGTCAACTGCCACGCCCCCACCCAGCTGGCGCACGGTTTCATCCCGCACCTGAAGCAGCGCGGCCGCGGCGGAATCGTTTTCACCAGCTCGGTCGAGGGACTCATCGGCTGCCCCTTCTCCGCCGGATACTCGGCGACGAAGGCCTACATGAACGCCCTCGGCGAGGCCCTCTGGGCCGAACTGACCCCAGCGGGCATCGAAGTCCTCACCCTGTGCCCCGGCGCAACCGATACCGAGGCCCCCCGCCTCCAAGGCATCGATCCCACAACTCTCCAGGATCTGATGTCACCGGACGACGTAGCCCGCTCCACCCTGGAAAACCTGCACCACGGACCCACTTACATCCCGAGCGAACACTACCGAGCACAATTCCGCCAACTCCTGTCGATGCCCCGCGACGCCGCCCTCACCGCCATGGCATCCGCCCTGCGAACGGCCGCCGGATAGGCCGTCTCCCGGCAACGGCCACCGCCGTCCACGCCCTACCGCCTGAGCGAATCATATTGCCGCAGCGGACATCCGGATTCCCGGCTGCCGATGGCGTTGACGGCGACGAGATGGGTCAGCTGCGGATCGCGGTGGTTTCGTTCCGCGTCATCGGCTTCCTCGGTGATGTGGCCGACCATGACCAGTCCCCGACGGCGTCGTCGGCCTGCGCGTGCTGCGCATCCATCCGGTCCATCAGCTCCGGGTCGAGGGCAGCTCGCTCGCGCAGCAGAGGATCGCGCGCGGTCATCGGCCGCGGAGCGGAACAGCCGGGGAAGCCTGCCGAACTCACGCCGGATGACGCGGTGAATCAGAACCATCTCGTGGGTATCGACGCGGGATCCGGAGGCGCTCATCACGACTGCTCGACGGTCACGGCGTGCTGGAAGGCTTCGTACGCGGTGGTTGCCGGTCGGCCGATAAGTTTCACCAAGTCCTCACTCGCGGTGAACAACTCGCCGCGCGCCAGACCCGCATCGGCATCGGCGACCGCGGCGGCCATCTGCGGGGGCAGTCCGGCAGCGGTCAGGGTGGCGGTGTAGTCGGCGACCGACATGTCCCGGTAGGCGATGGGAGTGCCCAGGACGTCGCTGATCGTGGCGGCGAGTTCGGTCAGGGTGAACGGCGTTCCACCCAGCTCGTAGGTCGCTCCGAGGTGCCCGTCCTGCGTCAGCACCGCTACCGCGGCGGCCGCCAAATCGCTTCGGCCGGCCGCGCTCACGAGACCGTCTTGCCCGCTACCCAGCAACGCGTGGTACTGAGTGATCATCGGGAGCTGGTCGGTGTAGTTCTCCAAATACCACCCGTTACGCAGGACGACGAACGCCGAACCGCTCTCACGCAGGTAGTCCTCGGTACGGCGATGTTCGTCCGCGAGCGTCATCCGCGCGGTCGATGCGTTGACGAGGCTGGTGTACACGATCCGGGATACTCCCGCTCGGACCGCCGCGTCGATGGCGTTACGGGCGTTCTCGAATCGCTCCCCGACCGTCGTCGTCGAGACCAGCAGCATCGCGTCGGCGCCCGCGAAAGCGTCCTCGAGGGTGGTCGGGTCGGCGAAGTCCGCCCGCCGCACCGTCACTCCCTGCTGTGCGAGGTCGGTGAGTGTGCCGACGTCCCGGCCGGTGGCCACGATCCGAGCCGACGGCGTTCCGGCCGCGAGGAGTTGATCGACAACGAGCCGGCCGAGATGACCAGATGCTCCGGTGATGACAGTGGACATGGTTGTTTCCCGTCGATAAAGGTGCGGTGTGAGTGAAGATCGGCGGCGCTCGGTCAGCCGATCCACCACAACTTTAGTCAGTATTCCTGACTAAAGTCAAGACTGATTCGAAGCCGGTAGACGTCGGCTCGAGGCGAACGGGATCGCGGGCGGCCGACTCGGCACGGCCGGGTTTACCCCTCGTAGGGGTCGGTGATCTCGCGGAGTTGATCCAGAATCTGATGCAACAACGCGAAGTTGCGGGTACCCAGGTAGGTCTTCCACTCCGAGAGGATCTCGTCGAGTGTCGCCGCGGCCACCTCGACCGCCCGCCGGCCACGTTCCTCGATCACGATCAGCCGGGCACGTCCATCCGCAGGATCGGGAACCCGGCGGACATAGCCCAGGCGTTCCAATTGATCCACCAGCACACCGGCGCTCTGTTTGGTCATTTGCGCCTGGTCAGCAAGATCCGTGAGCCGCGAACCGTCCGGGGCGACGCGTTGGAACACCCGGCACTGAACAAGGGTCCAATCGTCGAACCCGGCATCCTGCAACGCCCGGAAAATCCGATCCTCGGCATACCGATAAGGGATGAACAACAACACCCCAAGATCAACCCGCTGCTCGTCGTCCATACCGCTCTCGGCTCCGTCGCCCACCTGATCCACGAGGTTCACACCCTACGTCACCCCTGCCCAGCCGGATCGCCACCGACCCGACCGCGTCGACGCACGCGCCGCATCGCCCCATCGACCCCTCAACGACTTCGTGCCCGCTGGTTTGTCGCCAGCGCTACCGTACGCCTACATTAGTAAATACTACTGACTAATACGACTGTCGGCCCCGACAAGGAGCGGACGGCCGGGAAAGTAGGTAACGCCATGACATCGACCTTGAGCCTGGCGGGCAAGCGGGCCCTGGTCACCGGAGGCACATGACTGAGTGCGCCCCCCGGCCGGGCGTAGGGTCGGGCCGTGAAACGCACTCAGTGGAAGATCCACGGCGAGAAGGTTGTCGACGAGAACCGGCACATCCGGTTGTCCACCGTCGATGTCGAATTGCCCGACGGCGTGACATTCACACAGTACGTGGCGCGGATGCCCCGCTGCGCAATGACACTGGTACTCAACGAGAATCGCGAAGCTCTGTTGATGTACCGGCATCGGTTCATCATCGACAGATGGGTGTGGGAGTTGCCCGGTGGCTATGTCGATGACGCCGAAGACGTTGCGGCAGCCGCCGCCCGTGAGGTCCAGGAGGAGACCGGCTGGCGGCCGCGCTCGATGCAGCATTTGGTCACCTATCAGCCCTCGATCGGCAGCCTGGATCAGCCCCAGGAGATCTACCTCGCCCATGGCGCCGATCTCACCGACACCGAACCCGACATCAACGAGGCCGAGGACATTCGCTGGATACCACTGGAAGAAGCGGCGGCGATGATCGATCGCGGCGAGATCGTCGGCGCGGCCACCGTGGTCGCGATCTATCGCGCGCTCAGTCTCGACGTGTAGTCAGCTCACGGCCTGCTACCGGAAATCCTCCACTGGCAGTGATTCGAGCAGTCCGGGCCAGGTCGACCGCATCCCCTGCCTGCACCTGTTCACGTGGCCGGATCGCCGCGGCCCGGTACGGGCCGCGGCCGATCACGGACATCGGTCGTTCGCTTTCGGCCGGATGTGTCGTTCACGACGCCGGTTCGGTCTCCTGCATGCGACTCGCCGTTGAGTACTCCATCGTCGTTGATGGTGCACGGGTTCCGCTTCGGCGTGATCTGGCACATCCGTGTCGGCCTCGGATCGAATCCTACGAGGCCGACATGATCGGCATACCCGTCCGATTGCTCCCGAATCGCCTGTGCGTCATTCCTCGTGAAATCATGCGGATACGCGGGGCGTTCAGCGTTGGACGTCGCACGCGGAGACCTGATCGTCCAGATCCTGTCCGCGGCGGCCGGTTTTGTCACGTGAGGTTCTCGCGCGCAGTTCCAGCACGGCGAGTACCAGGGCGATGAGCATGAATCCCACCGCGCACAGCAGCGCAGCCGTCGCCGCGAGCGAATAGTGCTGGCCGGTAAGGCTCAGTGTCAGACGATAACCGGCGGCCAGTGCGGCCGTGCCGATGGCGGTGCCGATGCGCTGGCCGGTCTGTAGCGCGCCGCCCGCCGCGCCCGCCATTCGGGTGGGCACGCGTTCCAGGGTCAGCGTGATATTGGGTGACACGACGCATCCGCCGCCGACGCCCGCGATGAACAACGGTGCGGCAATGGCGAATTCGGTGTTCGCCGGATCTACCGCCGAGATCACCGCGGCCGCGGTACCGAGCCCGGCGATCAACATGACAAGCCCGGCGATGGTCAGCCGACGCCCCCAGCGTTCGACCAGCCTCCCGGCCACCACCGCCGTCACGGCGGAGCCGATCGCGAAGGGAGTCACCGTCAGGCCGGAACGCAGCGGGGAGTAACCGAGCCCGTTTTGCAGGAAGATCGCCAAGACCAGCCAGATGCCACTGAACCCGCAGAAGTACACCGTGCCCAGCGCGATCCCCGACGCGTAACCCGGGGCCTGGGTGAACAGGCGCAGGTCCAGCAACGGATTGCCGGAACGGCGCCGCACCCGGCCTTCCCAGAGCACGAACCACCACCCGCAGGCGACGGCCACCGGCAGCAGCGCCCACAGCAGCGGCGTACCACCGGTGGTGGACTGCACGAGCGGCAACAGCACGCACACCACCGCCAGTCCGAGCAGCGCGGCGCCGACGAAGTCGATCTGCGAGCGGAGTGCGAACTGCCGCGGTGGTGCGCCCGGCACCAGACGCGCGGCCAGTACGAGCGCCAGAATTCCGATCGGCACGTTCACGTAGAAGATCCAGCGCCAGCCGGTGTCCGGACCGAATCCGGTGAGGATCGCGCCGCCGATCACCGGCCCCGCGGCGGTGGACACGCCGATCGTGGAGCCGAAGATGCCGAACGCACGGCCGCGTTCGGCGCCCTGGAACAGGCTCTGGATCAATCCGGTGTTCTGCGGGGTCAGCATCCCGGCCGTCAGGCCCTGTAGCAGCCGCGCGCCGATCAGCAGCAGTTCGTTGGGCGCGGCGCCGGCCGCGGCGCTGGTCAGGACGAAGCCCGTGAGCGCGATCAGGAACATCCTGCGCCGGCCGACCAGATCACCGAGTCGTCCCCCGGCGACCAACGCCAAGCCGAAGGTCAGCGCATAGCCGGTCACCACCCATTGCGCACCGGCCGAGGACGCGTGCAGGCCGCGTTGAATGGATGGCAGGGCGACGTTGACGATGCTGACATCGAGCAGTGTCATGAATCCAGCGGCCAGTGTGACCGCGAGCGCCTTCCACCGGCGCGGATCCGGCTCGTCGCGAAGAGCCTCGTCTCGATCAATCGAATCCGGCTCGCTCATCGGCAACCTACCCCCGGAAAGACCGCCGAATTACCTCGAGCCCCAGTATGTATGCCGGGCTCAGCGCCGGATTCGCAAGGGCCGCAATCCACACCGGACGCAGCCGCTGAACGCCGTGGCATTGCGCGACTCCTACATCTCGAGCGTGTACACCAGCGCGACAGTGGTCAGCCTGCGCTGATCGTCGTCAATGTCATCGGGTGTCGCGGTCATCGAGACACTCCTCCTCGGATCACACGAACGGACAGGGCCAAGTGTGCGGGGCACCGGTGGATATGCCGCCTTCGCACCTCCCCAGTGCTACCCACACTTTCTGTTTCCATGCACGAACACACATATCGAGCACGCGGCCGGCTATCGCATGCACCACTGGAGAGCTGGCCCTGTGTGCGAGACCGGATTGCGGGTACTGCGCACCCTGAGCCCGTGTAGTCGGCAGTGTGAGGTGTGATGAATCAGCTAGTTGTCTCTCCAGGTCGGCCGGATCGCCTCGGCCAGGTCGACCGGCAATTCCATCACCCGCTGCGCCGCTTCGCCGTCAGCCTGGTCGGCGATCCAGGACGTGCCGAGGAGATCGTTCAGGACACCCTGCTACGACTGTGGCAACGCCAGACCGTATTGAACCAGCCCGCCTCGAACCTGCGCGCATGGCTGTTCACCGTGGCCCGCAACCTCGCCTACGACGAGCTGCGACGGGCCCGGCGACGCCGCGAATTCGCCACCGACACCCAACTCGACCGCCCAGTCGACGACCCGTGCGCGCAGATTGCCGACACCCTGGTCATCCGACGCGCCTTGGCGACACTCAGCCTTCGTCATCGCGAGGTCATCGTGCACGCCTACTACCGCCGCGCCACCACCGAGGCCATCGCCGCCGACCTCGCCATCGCGCCGGGCACGGTCAAATCACGACTGCACTACGCGCTGCGAGAACTCCGCCAGGCCTGTATCGCCCAGGGCGTCACCCGTGACAGCTGACCGCAACGATCATTCGACCTGGAAATCGCGTTCTATCTCCGTGAGCAGGACGGCCCTGCGGTCGCCACCGTCGACGGGCTCGACCTCCGCGTACGGAATCGGCCCATAACGGACGGCCCGCACAAGCATCGGCGAACGATCGCCCTTGCCGTCGGTGCGGGCGACCACCGAGCCTCGAGTGAGCTGCATGCGAGATTCCTTCCTTGCCGATCACGAATCTTCCAGCGTGGCGCCGTCGGCGCCCGGTGGCGCTCTACCCCGCTGACCGGAAGTCAATCCGCCTGCGGCGAGTGGGAATCGAGGCCCGCTCGTTACATACCTACGCAAGGTGACCTTGTCCAGACGTGCGCGCACGTGCTACGAAAGACAAACGGGTCAGTTTCGAAACCACGGGACCGGCCCGGCGCCAGGGCGCCGACGCGCCCCCTCCGGTAGGAGTGCACGATGCGCATCTCTCCGCGTACCCCGCGTGTGACCATCCCCTGTACGACGGCCGCCGACAGCGCCGCCGACAGGCTGTCCGCGACCACCGATCGTCGGGGCACCGCAGTGGTACTGCGTCCACGGGGAGAAATCGACGCGTACACCCTGCAAATCTGGCAACGGCTGATTCGTCAGGCGTCCGCCGCGGCCGAACCGCCGGGACCGATCGTCCTGGACACCACCGGGATCGAATTCATGAGTTGCACGGCACTCGGCGTGCTGGCCGACGAGGCGGACCGATGCCGACGTCACGGCATTGCCCTGCATCTGGCAGGCGATCAGCCCGCTATCGTGCGGCTGATCACGGTGGCCGGTCTGAGTGAGAAATTGCCGAGCTACTCGGGTGTGGACTCGGCGCTGATCGCCGCGGAGTCGCGCCTCGCGCCGCCGGTGAGTTCCGGCTCCGCACAACCTCCCCAAGTTTGCCACTGATCTCGGCGAGCGGGGTCGCCGAGCGCAAGTGTCAGCGCGCCGTACTTGCACGTTCCAGACGGTCTTCCAGGATGCTCGGTTCCGGGGTTTGCTGCTGGTCACCTCGACGTGCTGCGGAGGGCGGCTGTGGTCTTGCCCGTGCGTTGGCGGATGAGTACACGCAGCGTGTTCGGGTGTTCGTAGCCGACCTTGCGGGCGATGGATTCCAGGGACTGATCGGTGGTTCGGAGCAGGTGTGCGGCGCGCTCGACGCGGAGGTTCTGCACGAAGCGAATGGGCGAGATGCCCAGGATGCTCCCGACCGCGCGCTGGAGGGTTCGTTCACTGATGCCCAGGTGGCGTGAGGCGTCGGGGATGCTGATCGGGTCCGCGAGGTGTTCGCGGACCCAGCGCTCGAACGCCGCGACTGTCGGATCGTGTTGCGCCAGCGCGCTGGTGATGGTGTACGCGGACTGCGACGGGCGTTCGTCCACGACCAGGTAGTGGGCGACCAGATCGGCCAGTGCGGGGCTGGTGTCCCGCACGATCGACAGCGCCAGATCTACATGCCCGAAAGCCGCGGCCGCGGTGGTGATCCGGCCCGAGGCGATCACCATGCTGCTCTGGTCGACGTCGACCGACGGGTACCTGTTGCGGAAGATCGGGGCGAGCCACCAACTCGTCGTAGCCCGATGCCCGTCCAGCACGCGCGCCTCTGCGAGCAGAAAGGTTCCGGTGCACGCCGAGGCGATCGAGGTGCCCCGTGCACAGGTAGCGGCGATCAGATCCCGGATCGGCGCCGACTCGATACCACTGATGAAATCCAGGAGCTGCGGAGGTCTGCGCTCGGCCACGGCGGGGACGATCAGCAGATCCGCACTCTCGACGCGGGAACAGGATTCGGCCGTGACCATGAGACCCGCACCGGTCCTGACCTCGGGCCGGAGCCCGACTGTGACGACGTTCCATGTCGGCGGATCCGCGACCTCGGCAGCCAGGCCGTTCGCGCCGTCGAGGACGTCGAGCATCGCCGCGAGTCCGGAGTCGAACACGCCGTCATAGACCAGGACCGCGACCTCCATGTCGGAAATGGTATCAAACTTGGCGTTTCCGCCGCTGTCGTACGGATTCTTCGGTCCGTAACGTCGTCGACGTGCGGCAACCGGCGGCACAACCAACGCACCTCGAGGAGCTATCACGATGAAGCTCGGTCTTCTGGCGACAATCCAAGCCAAGGCGGAATACGCGGATCAGGTCGAGGCCCTCCTGCGCGACGCGGCCAAGCTGGCCGAACAGGAACAGCAGACCGTCACGTGGTATTCGTTCCGCACCGACGCGACCACCTTCGGGGTGTTCGACACCTTCGAGGACGAGCAGGGCCGCAACGCCCACCTCTCCGGCCAGATCGCGGCGGCGCTGACGGAAATCGCGGGCACCATGCTCAGTTCCGCCCCGGTGATCGCGCCGGTCGATCTGCTCGGCGTGAAGGGTTCCTAGCCCCTCAGGCGGCGCGGTCGAGTTATCTCACCAGGGCACGATTCCGGCGTCGTCGAAGAACTCGCCGTTCGGGCCGTCGTCCGGGATGGTGGCGAGGTGGATCGCGATCGCCGCGCCCTGCTGCGGGGTGCGGATGCCACGGAAACCGTTGAGGTCGGTGGCGGTGAAGCCGGGGCAGCCGGAGTTGATCAGGATCTTGGTGTCGCCCAGTTCCTTCAGTTCCTTGACGTATTGGGCGGTGATGGCGTTGAGGAAGGTTTTCGAAGGGGCGTAGGCGGCGGAGATCGGGCCCGTTTCGCCGCCGGGAGTGGTCTGCAGGGTCAGCGATCCCACGCTGCTGGACATGTTCACGATCCGCGGCGAGGCCGAGCGGCGCAGTAGCGGCAGCATCGCGTTGGTGACGCGGATGACACCGATCACGTTGGTTTCCACGACATCTCGGATGATCGCCGGGTCGACCGTGGTGGGCGTCTGCGGCATGCTGCCGGTAATCGCGGCGTTGTTGACCAGGACGTCCAGTCCGCCGGCCTGCTCGGTGATCAGGTCGGCGGCGGCGCTCACGCTGGCGTCGTCGGTGACGTCCAGCGGCACGCCGAACGCGTCGACCCCGGCGGCCCGCAGCTTCTCCACCGCCGTGTCGCGACGCTGTTGGTCGCGGGCCCCCACGCCGACCTTCCAGCCGAGGGCGCCCAAACCCGCCGCGATCTCGTATCCGATACCTTTGTTCGCGCCCGTAACCAGCGCGATCGTCTGTTCGCTCATGTTGTCGATCCTCGTCCCGGCCCCGAGGAGGAGTCCAACACCGACCGGGTGCGCAACGATATCGCGCGGGTATTGATCGCGGTCAGCGCTGGATACGATGGCATGGTGGAGATGCGAGAGTTGCGATACTTCGTCGCCGTCGCCGAGGAACTGCATTTCGGGCGCGCGGCACAGCGGCTGGGCATGGCGCAGCCGCCGCTGTCCCGGTCGATCGGGCAGCTCGAACGGCGGCTCGGGGTGACGCTGCTGCACCGAACCAGCCGCGCGGTGTCCCTGACCGAGGCCGGATCGGTGCTGCTCCAGGAGGCCCGGGCGGTCCTGGACGCGGCCGAGGCCGCCGAACGCCGCACCCGCCGCGCCGCGACCCCTCGATCCGAGATAGTCCTCGCGACGAAGGCCGGCGCATCCAGCGAACTATTGGCGAAGCTCCTCGCCGCATACGCCGCCGAACCGGACGCCGCCGCCATCGAGGTACTCCTGTGTGGCCCAGCCGAACAGGAGCAAATGTTGCGCGACGGCCGCGCCGACGTCGCCCTGCTACACCGTCCCTTCGACTCGACAGCCGGATTCGACACCGAGGAACTCAGGCACGACCAGCAGGTCGTTGTCCTCCCCGCCGGCCACCCCCTGGG
>NZ_JAGPOX010000189.1 GCF_019038435.1 Nocardia alni | reverse complement strand
CGGTGGAGGTGCTGGCCGGTCCGATCACGCGGGCGGTGGCGGGCGGGGCCGATATCGCGGATCAGGCCGAGCGGTGGGTGCGGATCGCGGTTTTCGGGGTGCCGGGGATCCTGCTGGCCAATGCGGGTAACGGGTGGATGCGCGGGATGCAGCGGATTCGGCGGCCGCTGGTGTTCGTGATCGGGGGATTCGGCGTTTCGGCGGTGCTGTGCCCGATCCTGGTGCACGGGCTGCTCGGTGCGCCGCGGCTCGAGCTCGCCGGATCCGCGGTGGCGAATCTGGTGGGGCAGTTGAGCGGCGGTGTGCTGTTCCTGGGTGCGCTTGTGCGGCAATGCTTGTCATCGCCCGATGATCGGGTGCCGCTCGCGCCGGATCCGGCGGTGATGCGCGAGCAATTGCGGATCGGGCGTGATCTGATCATGCGCAGCTTCGCGTTCCAGGCCTGCTTCGTATCGGCGGGTGCGGTCGCGGCCCGGTTCGGTGCGGCCTCGGTGGCGGCGCACCAGCTGGTGTTGCAGCTGTGGAACTTCCTGAGCCTGACCCTGGACTCGCTGGCGATCGCGGCGCAGACCCTGGTGGGTGCGGCGCTGGGCGCGGGAGACGCCGACGGAGCCAAGCGGCTCGCGCGGCGGATCACCGTCTGGTCCACGCTGTTCGCCCTCGGCCTCGCGCTGATATTCGGCGTGGGCAGTGGCCTGATACCGCGCCTGTTCACCACCGACCCGCACGTGCTGGACCGCACCCACGTGATCTGGTGGTTCTTCGTACCGCTCATCCCGGTCGCCGGGATCGTGTTCGCCATCGACGGCGTCCTGCTCGGCGCGGGCGACGCGGCCTATCTGCGCACCACCACGATGGCCGCCGGGCTGCTGGCGTTCCTCCCGATGATCTGGCTGTCCCTGATATTCCACTGGGGCATCGCCGGAATCTGGGCCGGGCTGACGGCATTCATCCTCGGCCGCCTGTTCGCGGTCGGCATGCGCACCCGCTCGGGTCGCTGGGCGACGGTGGGCGCGGAAGTGCCCACCTAGGGCGTCGGCGATCCGCTGGGCCTGCCGGGTTGGCAGGAGGGGTCGGCGGCATGGGAGTGTGGACACGGGTGCCGCGCAGCGTCGCAGGGCGTGCGGGCGAACAGAGAGGGTCGTGCCGGGTGGTTCCGAAGTTGATGGCGGTGAGCGATATCCATGTCGGTCATCAGGGCAACAAGCCGGTCGTCGAGGGGATCCGCGCCGATTCCCCCGAGGACTGGCTGATTCTGGCCGGTGACGTGGGCGAGCGCAGCGATGAGATCCGCTGGGCGCTGAAAACGCTGCGGGAGCGGTTCGCGAAGGTGATCTGGGTGCCAGGCAATCACGAGCTGTGGACCACCCCCAAGGATCCGGTGCAGATGCGCGGCGCGGCGCGCTACGACTATCTGGTCGCGATGTGCCGGGATCTGGACGTGCTGACTCCCGAGGACCCCTTCCCGGTGTGGCAGGGGCCGGGCGCCGAGGCGTTCGGCGGATCGGTCACGCTCGCTCCGCTGTTCCTGCTCTACGACTATTCGTGGATGCCCGAGGGCACCAACACCAAGGCCGCGGCGCTGGCGCTGGCTCGCGAGCGCAATGTGGTGGCCACCGACGAATTCCTGTTGTCGCCGGATCCGTATCTCACCCGCGACGCCTGGTGCGGCGCGCGCCTGCAGTACACCGAACGCCGCCTGGATGCCTTGGCCCCCGATACCCCGGTCGTGCTGATCAACCATTTCCCGCTCACCCGCGAACCCACCCGGATGCTGTTCTATCCGGAGTTCGCGCTGTGGTGCGGCACCGAGCACACCGAACAGTGGCATCTGCGGTACAACGTCGTGTGCTCGGTCTACGGACACCTGCACATCCCGCGTACCACCTTCTACGAGGGCATTCGGCACGAGGAGGTGTCGCTCGGCTATCCGCGTGAATGGCGTCGCCGCGGCCTGCCCGACAAACTCCTGCGTCAGATCCTGCCCGTCCCGGAATACGGCCCCGACGATCTGAACGCCTGGGGCGGCCACTTCAAGATCACCCCCGAGATGGAGGCCGCCGCCGCGGAGATGCGCGAGCAGGCCGAACGCCGCCGCGGGCTGCGCTGAGCCTGCCCGTGTGTGCGTGCGTGTGCAAGAACAGGTGTGCGTGCATGGATTCTGCTGAAACCCTGCCGGAAGTCCCCCGGCAGGCAGCATCATAGAACCAACCGGAATCCAAGCCGGTACCGACCGCGGTCCCCTCGGGCCGGGCGTGGCTCGCAAAGACGCTGGAGCTCAACGCAAGCCGCGGCCGCCCGCGGAATCCCGCCGGTCTGTCCTTCGAACGCGGGAGCGAGCAGTTCGATGAGCGAGACGACCACCCTCACCCATGCCACGGCAACTCTCGCGAACGCGCGGCGCTTATGCGAGCCCGCGCTCCGGGCCGCGATCGAATCGTTACCGGATCCGTTGCGCCGCATGGCGGTTTATCATCTCGGCTGGAGTGATCCGGACGGAGCCGCGGTGCGAACGGGCTGGGGCAAGGGGCTACGTGCCGCGCTCGCGCTGGCCGCGGCCTCCGCGGTCGGCGCCGATCCGCTGATCGCGGTTCCGGCGGCGGTGGCCATGGAACTGACACACAACTTCACGTTGGTGCACGACGACGTGATGGACGCGGACCGGATGCGCCGCGGCCGGGAGACGGTCTGGAGCCTGTGGGGTGCGTCGAACGCCATCTGTCTCGGAGACGCCTTGCACGCCTTGGCGATTCGGGTGCTGTCGGACGCGTTGCCCGGCGCGACCGTCGGTACGGCCGTCACCCTGCTCGAGTCGGCGGTCGTCGAGGTGTGTCGCGGCCAATACGAGGACTGTGCCTTCGAGACCCGGTCGAGTGTGACCGTCGAGGAATACCTGAGCATGGCCGCCGGTAAGACGGGTGCGCTGATCGGTTGTGCGTGCGCGCTCGGCGCGGTGTGCGCGGGGGCCGACATGGCGACCGTCGAGGGCCTGGACGCCTTCGGCCGTCAGATCGGGCTCGCCTTTCAGATCACCGACGATGTGCTCGGAATCTGGGGTGACTCGGGCAGGACGGGCAAGCCTGTCGGCGGCGATCTGATACGCCGTAAACGCTCGTTTCCCGTCGTCGCGGCGCTGATGTCGCAAACGCCTGCGGCAGCGGAACTTTCGCGTCTGTTCCATTCCGACGCGCCGATCACCGCGGCGCAGGCGACTTCCGCCGCGGCACTGGTCGAGACCGCCGGGGGCAAGCGGCGGTCCGAGCAGTACGCGGACGCGAAGGCCGAGGCCGCCGTCGCGGTCATTCCGCGCCACGCGAAGGCGGACGATCTGATTTCTCTGGCGTATTTCGCCTCCCACCGGAACAGGTGAGGTCCCTCCGGAACCCCGCCCCGGGGGACCGGGGGCGGGGATCCGGGCGCGCGTCGAGGCTCGGTTAGGCTCGACCCGCACGCAGGTACGACTGGAGGAGACGGTCATCGAGGAGCGGGGTAGTGGTCTCGGGGCAGGGGACGCGGATTCGGGGCGGGCGCTGCTGCTGGGCGCAATCCTCCCGGCCGCGGTGGCCTCGGCGGAGCTGGTGCGGTATCCGGAGGGCTTGAAGGTGCATCCGGGTGAGGAGCATCTGATCGAGAAGGCGGTGGAGAAGCGGCGGCGGGATTTCATCGGCGCGCGGTACTGCGCGCGGCAGGCGCTGGCGCAGCTGGGGGAGCCGCAGGTGGCGATCGGCAAAGGCGAGCGGGGAATGCCGCTGTTCCCCCGCGGGGTCGTCGGGAGTCTGACGCACTGCGACGGGTACCGCGCCGCGGCGCTGGCGCACCGGCTGCGCTGGCGCTCGATCGGGATCGATGCCGAACCGCACGATGAGCTGCCCGAGGGGGTGCTGGACTCGGTGAGTCTGCCGGCCGAACGCACCTGGCTCGCCGGTGCGCTTCCGGCCACGGGCCTGCACCTGGACCGGTTGCTGTTCTGCGCCAAGGAGGCCACCTACAAGGCGTGGTTCCCGCTGACGTTGCGCTGGCTGGGATTCGAGGACGCGCACATCAGCTTCACCATCGATACCGACGGCGAGTCCGGCACGTTCCACAGCGACCTGCTGGTACCGGGCCAGACCACCGACGGTGGCACGCCGCTGAGTTCGTTCGACGGGCGCTGGCAGATCACCGACGGGTTGATCCTGACCGCGATCGCGGTGGGCTGATGGGCCGCGAACCCAGGACCAGGGAGCCGGCTCTGGTGGACGCCCTGGGCGGGCTGCTGGTCGTGGACAAGGACGGCGGCATGACCAGCCACGACGTCGTCTCGCGATGCCGGAAGATACTGCGCACCCGCAAGATCGGGCACGCCGGGACGCTGGATCCCATGGCGACGGGGGTGCTGGTGCTCGGCGTGGAACGCGCGACGAAGATGCTGGGACTGCTCAGCCTGACCACCAAGGCCTATTCCGCGACGATCCGCCTGGGTCAGGCCACCGTCACCGACGACGCGGAGGGCGAGGTCCTGTCCACGACCGCGGCCGCGCACCTCGCCGATGCCGAGATCGCCTCGGGCGTAGCCCGATTGACCGGTGACATCCAGCAGGTGCCTGCCACGGTGAGCGCGATCAAGGTCGACGGGGAGCGTGCCTACGCCCGCGCCCGGGCCGGACAGGATGTGCGGCTGGCCGCCCGGCCGGTCACCGTCTCCCGCTTCGATATCCTGGAGCGCCGCGATATCGAGACCGGCACAACCACATTCATCGATCTGGACGTGGAGGTCGACTGCTCCTCGGGCACCTACATCCGTGCCCTGGCCCGCGACCTGGGCGAAAGCCTCGGTGTCGGCGGGCACCTCACCGCCCTGCGCCGCACCCGGGTCGGGCCGTTCACCCTGGAGCACGCCCGCACACTGGACCGGCTCGCCGACGACCCGGTTCTGAATCTCGGCATCGATTCCGCTGCGCGCCTTGCCTTCCCGCATCGCACGATCACCGATACCGAGGCCGAATCCCTGCGTGACGGTCGGTGGCTCGACCCGGTCGGCATCCCCGGCGTGCACGCGGCGCTCACCGAGGACGGCAAAGCCATTGCGCTGCTCGAGGAGAAGGGGAAGCGATCCTCGCCCGTGCTCGTCGTGCGGCCGCGGGGTCTGATCGACTGAGCCGTCCGGCGATTACTCCGTGACGACCGGCATCTGGGCGCTCAACCGTTCCACCGCGTCGTGCATGTGCTCGATCAGCAGCTTGCGAGCGCGGGCGGGGGAGCCCTCGCCGATCGCCTCGCGCAGCTCGACGTGTTCGCGGGCCTGCTCCCGCACATCGGCATAGGCCGATTGCAGTGCGCCCAGGCACATCCGGGTCTCGATCAGCAGGGTGCGCGCGGCCCGGGTGAGGCGGGGGCTGTCGGCGCTGTTCACCAGCGCCTCGTGGAAGCCCTGGTCCGCCTCGGCGACCCCGGTGGCGTTGCCGAGTTCGGCGCAGGCGAGCATCTGCCCGACGCTGGGCCCCAGCGCCTCGTAGGCGATCGCGCGGCGACCGTCGAAGATCAGCTCGAGCGCGCCGCCCTCGATCGCGGTGCGCGCCCGGTAGACGTCGATGACGTCCACGGGGGTGAGTTCGATGACGAAGATGCCGCGGTGCCGGATGCTGTGCAGCAGTCCCTCGGAGACCAAGCGCTGCATGGCCTCTCGCACCGGCCCGCGCGACACGTCGAACTGTGCCGCCAGATCCGCCTCGACCAACTGGGCGCCGGGGGCCAGGGTGCCGCGCATGATGGCATCGCGCAGCCGGTCGGCGATCATCTCCGCGGTCGATTGCCGATTGACCGGCTCGAACTCAATGACCGACATGTATATGCCTTTCCGCGAACAGCTTCCCGAGTTGCTCGGACGCGACGGTGTGTCCGGCCAGCCGCAATCCCTCCCAGATGGTCACCTGGTTGGCGGTGAGCACCGGCTTACCCAGTGTCGCTTCCAGTTTCGGCAATACCTCGAGGGTGTGCATCGCGGTGTCCGGGATCAGCAGCGCCTGTGCCTCGGGGTGGTCGTTGGCCACCGCCAGTTCCAGTACCCGCTCGGGCGAGAGCGTGCCGACCTCGGCCGCGGTGTCGATGCCCGCGCTGGACATGGATACCACCCGAATACCCTCGGAGGCAAGGAAATCCACGAACAACTTCGCCACCTCGTCGGGATAGCTGGCACAGACCGCGACCCGCGCCACGCCGATCTCCCGCGCGGCGTTGACGAACGCGAAGCTGGTGCTGGACGCCGGCACACCGGCCGCCTCGGCGAGATCGCGCACCTGCTCGCGCGCGCCGTCGGGGCCGTACACGAAACTGCCCGACGTGCATGCCCACACCACGGCCGCGGGCTTGTGCTCGGCCAGCAACCCCGCGCCGTGCCGCAGTTTGTCCGGGCTGCCCAGATCCAGCAGTTCGGGTACCGCGTGCAGGTCGGTGCCGTAGATATGGGCGACCCGCAGGTCCACCTCCAGCAGCTCCGCCGCGCGCGGGTAGTCGTCCTCGGCGGCGTGGTCGGGGTAGATGAAGCCGATGGTCGGTGCCACAGGGTCCTCCTTCGCGGGGTAATCGGGCGGGGTTGGTCAGAAGACGTTCTGGAGCCATTTGCCGGGCCCCATCATCGGCAGTTTCATCCGGCCCAGACAGGCCCACATGGTGAGCTGATTCGCCGTCAGCACCGGCTTTCCCAGTACCTGCTCGAGCGGTTCGATCAAATCGTAGGTCGGCAGATTCGTACAACTGACGAAGATGGCCTGGGCCTCGGGATCGTCGGCATTGATGATGCGTTCGGCGATCGTGCGATAGCTGACCTTCCAGATACCGCCGCCCAGGCCGAGATGGTCCGATCGGACCGTCGCACATCCGGCCTCGTCCAGGAATTCGTGCAGTTTTCCGGTGAGGATCTCGTCGTACGGTGTGATCACCGACATGCGAGTGATGTCGAGATGGTGGATCGCCTCGATCAGCGCACCCGAGGTGGTGACCGCGTCGGCGGCTCCGGTCCGGCAGATGGCCTCGACCAGCGATCGCTCGTACTCCAAGCCCTTGATGAAACTGCCCGAGGTGCACAGATAGGCGATGACCTCGGGATCGGTGTGCAGCACGTTGCGCGTGGCGGCGCTGAGGTGCACCGCGTCGGAGACCAGCTCCGCCATCTCCACCGAGACCGGCACCGGTTCGTAGGGTGTGCGTGCCAGGTGCAGGCTCACCTCCAACGGCACCCATCGCCACAGCTCGCGCTCCAACGCCAGGTCGAAGGGCGCGATGATGCCGATGCTGCGCTGGGCTACGGGCCCATCGATGCCGGGAAAGTTCAGTTCCACGAGGCCCCTCTCGCGTCCAGCTTGACGTTCTCCGCACACGATCGGATTGTTGACAATCATACGATATGTTTCTAGTCTGTCAATGTGCAAAAGGCCTTCAATGTCACCGTCTTACACGATGGCGCCCGGCCCGATGCGCAGCTGATGCGGTCGGTCCATGATCGGGCCGAGATCCGCTACTGCGCGGCATCCGGGCTCGCCGAGGCGTTGCCCGGCGCGGACGTGCTGTTCGTGTGCGATTTTCGCACCAGGGCGCTGCGCGACGCGTGGTCCGCGGCCGATCGGCTGTCCTGGGTGCACGTGGGCGCCACCGGGGTGGACTCGGTGCTGTTCGACGAGCTGATCGCCGGCGACGTCACCTTGACCAACACCCGCGGCATATTCGATACCGCCATCGCCGAATACGTGCTGGCGCAGATTCTGAACTTCGCCAAGGATCTGCCCGAATCCCTGCGGCTGCAGAGCGAGCATATCTGGCGGCACCGCGAATCGCAGCGCATCTCCGGCGCGACGGTGCTGATCGTGGGCACCGGGCCGATCGCACGGAACACCGCGCGCCTGCTGCGGGCCACGGGTATGCACGTGCGCGGCCTCGGTCGGCGCGCGCGCGAACAGGATCCCGACTTCGGCACGGTCGGCACCGATCTGTTTGCCGAACTCCCGGCGGCGGACTACGTGGTGGCCCTGGCCCCGCTGACGCCGCAGACCCGGAATATGTTCGATGCACAGGCATTTACGGCCTTCAAACCACATGCACGTTTCATCAATGTCGGTCGTGGGGAACTAGTAGTGACAGACGATCTCGTGGCCGCCCTGCGCTCCGGTGCTCTTGCCGGCGCGGCCCTTGATGTCGTCGATCCCGAACCGCTGCCTGCCGGGCACGCACTGTGGGATCTGCCCACCGTTCATCTCACACCTCATAATTCCGGCGATTTCGTCGGGTGGCGCCGCGAGATCATCGCGGCGTTCACCACGAATTTCCGGAACTGGATCGATGGTCGGCCGCTGGAGAATGTGGTCGACAAGAGGTTGGGGTACGTACCTGCCTGAAGGGAGTCAATTATGGCCCACCCCGATATCGACATTCCGACCGAGCCGACCGCGATGTCCGCCGTCGAATTGGTTACCGCGTATTCGGCGGGCGTGCTGTCGCCGGTGGAGGCGACCAAGGCGATGCTGGACGCTATCGCCGAGCGCGACGGCGAACTCAACGCGTTCTGTCTGGTCGATGCGGAACGGGCGCTGGTGCAGGCCAAGGAATCCGAGGCGCGCTGGCACTCCGGACATGTGCAGGGCCTGCTCGACGGCGTGCCGATGTCGATCAAGGACACCTACCTCACCGAGGGCTGGCCCACCCGGCGCGGCTCCACCTCGATCCAGGCCGACATGCCGTGGCCGGTGGACAGCCCGGCGACGGCGCGGCTGCGCGAGGACGGCCTGGTATTCCTGGGTAAGACCACCACGCCCGAACTGGCCTGGAAGGCGGTCACCGACAGCCCGCTGACCGGCATCACCCGCAATCCGGTGAATCCGGCCAAGACCAGCGGCGGGTCGTCCGGCGGGAGCGCCGCGGCGGTCGCGGCCGGGATGGGACCGCTGTCGATCGGCTCGGACGGCGGCGGCAGCGTGCGGATTCCGGCGTCGTTCTGCGGAATCGTCGGATTCAAGCCGACGCACGGGCGGATCCCGATGTATCCGGCGAGCCCGTTCGGGCCGCTGGCGCATGGCGGACCGTTGACCCGCACCGTCGAGGACGCGGCGCTGCTGATGGACATCCTGTCGCTGCCCGATCCGCGCGACCCCAGCGCGCTGGCGCCCACGCTGACCGCGTTCCGCGGCGAACTCGCGCGGGATGTTCGCGGCTGCACCGTGGCCTATTCGCCCACACTCGGGTTCGCCGAGGTGGACCCGCAGGTCGCGGCCGTCGTGGACGATGTGGTGCGCAAGCTGGACGAGGCGGGACTGCGGGTGGTGGCGGCCGAGCCGGGCTTCACCGATCCGCTCGGTGCGTTCGAAGTGCTGTGGGCGACCGGCGCGGCCGCGATGCTGTCGAAATTCCCCGAGGGCAGCCGGGAACGGGTCGATCCCGGCCTGGGCAAGGTCTGGGACGAGGGTCGAGCCTACAGCGCCGTCGACTATCTCGACGCCCGCGCGATCGCCGCCGAGATCGGCATCGTGATGGGCGCGTTCCACACCGCCTACGACCTGCTGATCACCCCGACCATGCCGATCACCGCGTTCGAGGCCGGACACGACGTCCCCCCGGGCAGCGGACTGGACAGCTGGCCGCAGTGGACGCCGTTCACGTACCCGTTCAACATGACCCAGCAGCCGGCGATCAGCATCCCGGCGGGCGCCACCGCCGACGGTATGCCGGTCGGCCTGCAGATCGTCGGGCCGCGGCATTCGGACGATCTGGTGCTGGCCGCCGCGAGGTTCGCGGAGACCGTGCTGGGGTCCTAGACCGCGTGCACAGTCCCTGACGCCACGCTGTGCACGCAAGAAAAGCTCGGCCCGCCAACACGATTGGCGGGCCGAGCTTTTCTGCTTCCAAGGTTGGAACGATGGCCCGGGCTATGGGCGGATATGACCAACCCTGATGGAGCGTCGGCGGGTCAGCCGACGAGTTCGGCGGCGCGCTTCGCTATGGCGGTGCCGAGTTCGGTGGTGGTGTTTTTACCGCCCAGGTCAGGGGTGAGGACTGTCCCTTCGGCCAGGATCTCGCAGACCGCCTTGTCCACGGCCCTGGCGGCTGCATGCTCGCCCACATGGTCGAGCATCATTGCGGCGGCCAGGATTTGGGCTACCGGGTTGGCGATGCCCTGGCCGGCGATGTCGGGGGCGCTGCCGTGGACGGCCTCGAACATCGAGGGGGCCTCGCGGGCGGGGTTGATGTTGCCCGAGGGGGCAAGGCCCAGGCCGCCGGTGACGGCGGCGGCGAGGTCGGACAGGATGTCGCCGAACAGGTTCGAGCCGACGATGACGTCGAGGCGATCGGGGTGCAGGACGATCTCGGCGGCGAGGGCGTCGACGTGCATCTGCCGGGTTGTCACCGTGGGGTATTCGGTGGCGATGCGGTCGAAGACGCGGTCCCAGTAGGGCATCGAGTGGATCAGCCCGTTGGACTTGGTGGCCGAGCAGAGGCGGCCGCTGCGCTCGGCGGCACGCTCGAAGGCGTAGCGGATGATGCGCTCACAGCCGACGCGGGTGAAAACCGACTCCTGGAGCACGAATTCGTCGGGACGGCCGGGGTTGTGGGTGCCGCCGATCTCGGAGTACTCGCCCTCGGAGTTCTCCCGGACGATGAGGATGTCCAGATCCTCGGCGGTCCGGTCGCGCAGCGCGGACTCCGTGCCGGGCAGCAGCCGCACCGGGCGCAGGTTCACGTACTGGGTGAAGGCGCGGCGCAGCGGAATCAGCAGGCCCCACAGCGAGATATGGTCGGGCACACCGGGAAAGCCCACCGCGCCCAGCAGGATGGCGTCGAATCCCGCGAGCTGCACCGGGCCGTCCGGCGGCATCATCGCACCGGTGCGCAGGTAATTCTCACAGGACCAATCGAATTCGGTCCATTCGATCCCGGGCAGTACCGCGTCCACCACCCGTACCGCCTCGGCGGTCACGTCGACGCCGATTCCGTCGCCGGGGATGGTCGCAATCCGGTGGGTGCTCAACGAATCTCCCTCACTCACAGCTTGATGCCGATGTACTTGGTCTCCAGGAACTCGTCGATTCCGGTGAACCCTCCTTCACGACCGAGTCCGGACTCCTTCACGCCGCCGAAGGGCGCGGCCGGGTTGGACACCACGCCCTGGTTCAGCCCGACCATACCGGTGTCCAGGGCCTCGCAGACACGCAGACCACGCCGCAGGTTCTCGGTGTACACGTAGCTGACCAGGCCATAGGGGGTGTCGTTGGCGCGGTCGATCGCCTCGTCCTCGGTGTCGAAGACCGACAGCGCGGCCACCGGACCGAAGATCTCGGTGTGGCACATCTCGGCGTCGGCGGGGACGTCGACCAGGACCGTCGCGGGATAGAAGTTCCCGGGCCCCTCGAAGGCCGTGCCGCCCAGCACGACTCGCGATCCGCGCCGCTGTGCGTCGGACACCAGCTCGGTCACCTTCGCCACGGCGTCGGCGTCGATGAGTGGCCCGACCACGACACCCGGTTCGGTGCCCCGCCCCATCGGCAGCGCACCCATCCGCTCGGACAATCGCCGCGCGAATTCCTCGGCAACACTGCGCTGCACCAGGATTCGGTTTGCCGCCGTGCACGCCTGCCCGATATTGCGCATCTTCGCCGCCATCACGCCCTCGATGGCCTCGTCCAGATCGGCGTCCTCGAAGACCAGGAACGGCGCGTTGCCGCCGAGCTCCATCGAGGTGCGCATGACGGTACGGGCGCACTGCTCCAGCAGCACCTTGCCGACGGCCGTGGACCCGGTGAACGAGAGCTTGCGCGAGCGCGGATCCAGGATCATCGGCGTCATGAGCGCGCCCGGATCGGTGGTGGTGACGACGTTGACCACGCCCGCGGGCAGTCCGGCCCGGTTCAGGATGTCGGCCAGGGCCAGCATCGAGAGCGGCGTCTGCTCGGCGGGCTTGATCACACAGGTGCAGCCGGCGGCCAGCGCGGGGCCGATCTTGCGGGTGCCCATCGCCATCGGGAAGTTCCACGGCGTGATGAGCAGGCTGGGCCCGACCGGCTGGCGAGTCACCAAGAAGCGCGAGCCGCCGCCGGGCGCGGGCATGTAGCCACCGTCCAGCCGCACGGCCTCCTCGGCGAACCAGCGGAAGAACTCTGCGGCATAGGCGATTTCGCCGCGCGCCTCGGCCAGCGGCTTGCCCATCTCCAGGGTCATGATCAGCGCGAGCCGCTCGGTCTCGTCCAGCAGCATGCGGTGGGCGCGCATGAGCAGATCACTGCGCTCGCGCGCCGGGGTGCGGGCCCAGGCGGCCTGGGCCTCGGCGGCCGCGCTCAGCGCCGCCAGGCCGTCCTCCGGCGCGGCGTCGGTGACCTCGCACAGCGATTGCCCGGTCGCCGGGTCCAGGACCGGCATGCGCGCCGTGCCCTCGCGCCACGCCCCACCGATGAACAGGCCGGTGGGGACGCTATCGATGGCGGCTTGCTCGGTCGAATCCAGGCTCGTGCCGGTTGTCGTCACTGCCCCGCTCCTCACGCTTGATCTGGCTCGATTCGTGGTCGGGTGCGGCACAACCATTGCTGCCGCCCTGCCCGCCATGATATGCATATTGTCAACAATCCGACAATAGACAATTCCGAGAGGACGACCATGTCCGATCTCTCCCCCCTCCTGAAGCAGGCCACTCCCGTCACCGTCGACCACGGCGAGGGCTGCTACATCTACGGCACCGACGGCCGCCGGTATCTCGACTTCACCGCCGGAATCGGAGTCACCAGCACCGGCCACTGCCACCCGAAGGTGGTCGAGGCGGCTCGCGCGCAGGTCGGCAGCCTGATCCACGGCCAGTACACGACCGTCAAGCACCGGCCGCTGCTGGAGCTGACCGAGAAGCTGGGCGCGGTGCTGCCCGAGGGCCTGGATTCGCTGTTCTTCGCCAACTCCGGCAGTGAGGCGATCGAGGCCGCGCTGCGCCTGGTGCGCCAGGCCACCGCACGGCCGAACGTCATCGTGTTCCACGGCGGTTTCCACGGCCGCACGGTCGCCGCCGCCACCATGACCACCTCCGGCACGCGCTTCTCGGCCGGTTTCAGCCCGCTCATGGGCGGGGTGCACGTGGCGCCGTTCCCGACCGCCTACCGCTATGGGTGGTCCGAGGAACAGGCCACCGAATTCGCTCTGCGGGAACTGGATTACCTCTTCGCCACCCTGACCTCGCCCGCCGAGACCGCGGCGTTCTTCGTCGAGCCGGTGCTCGGTGAGGGCGGCTACATCCCGGGCAACACCGCGTTCTTCCAGGGCCTGCGCGAGCGGGCGGACCAGCACGGCATCCTTCTGGTGATCGACGAGATCCAGACCGGGTTCGGCCGTACCGGAAAGTTCTTCGGCCACCAGCACTTCGGCGTGCGACCCGATGTGATCACCATCGCGAAGGGCCTGGCCAGCGGCTTCCCGCTCTCGGGCATCGCCGCGTCGGCCGAGCTGATGGCCAAGGCGTGGCCCGGTTCCCAGGGCGGCACCTACGGTGGCAACGCGGTCGCCTGCGCGGCGGCCGTGGCCACCCTCGAGGTGATCCAGTCCGAGGGGTTGGTGGACAACGCCGCCACGCGCGGTACCCAACTGCTCGAGGGTGTACGCAAGTCCGCCACCGCCGCGGTCGGCGACGTACGTGGGCTGGGCCTGCTCGTGGGATCCGAATTCACCACCGCGGCAGGCGAACCCGACACCGCGACCGCGAGCGCCGCACAGCGCCTGGCCGGCGAGAAGGGGCTGCTGCTGCTGACCTGCGGCGCGTACAGCAATGTCGTACGCATGATCCCGCCGCTGATCGTCTCCGAGAGCCAGGTGGACGACGCGCTGGGCCTGTGGTCCGAGGTACTCGACGAACTGTAGATCCCAATCCGTAAGGAGAACGCCATGGCCCGCTATCTCACGATAACCCTGACCAAGGCCGGAATCACCTGCCGTGCACGGCTTCTCGACGACGAGGCGCCCCGCACCTGCGCCGCGGTCTGGGATGCCCTGCCGCAGGAGGGCGACGCTTTCCACGCCAAGTACGCCCGCAACGAGGTCTACACCCTGGTCCCTCGCATCACCGCCGCCCCGCATCGGGAAAACCCCACGATCACACCGATTCCCGGCGACGTGTGCCTGTTCGACTTCGAACCCTGGGAGATCGGCAACCCCGCTTACGGTTACGAACCCGGCTCCGAGGCCCACCACGCCCAGGGCGCGACGGATCTGGCCCTGTTCTACGGCCGCAACAATCTGCTCATCAACGGCGATATGGGCTGGGTGCCCGGCAGCGTTTTCGCGACGATCGAAGAGGGCCTGCCCGAGCTTGCCACCGCGTGCAACAACCTGTGGTTGCGCGGTGTCGAGGGCGAAACCCTCGCCTTCGCCCGGGCCTGACGAATGAATCCGGCCTGTCGAAACATTAGTCGGCAGGCCGGATCTTCGTGTTCGACCTCTGGGATCGTGGTTCGCGAGCATTGCCGGACGATGCCGGCGAGAGGTTTGCGAGGGAGTGCGGATTGGGGGTGCGGACACGCCCGAAAGTGCTGTTAGGCAGTAGATCTCGCTAGCGTGTCGGGTTCGCCGCGAGATAGAATTAGCACATGCATTCGATATCCGACGTGTTGAGCGACCCCTCCGCGGAGGCGGCCGTCACCGCGTTGGAAGCCGCCCTGGCGCAGGTGTCGAAGATCCGCGCCGACGGACTGTCGAATGCCGATCGGCTCGCGATGCTCGAACGTGTGGAGACCATGCAGTGTGCGCTCCCGAGTATCGGGCTGGAGTTGACCGCACAGCTCGACCGGAATTGGTCCACCAACGACCACACCGCAGGCCCCCTGGCCCAGGTACTGGCCGACCGGCTGCACATCACCCCGGCCGAAGCCCGTGCCCGCACCCGCGCCGCCGACGACCTGGCCCACCGCACCACCCTGCTCGGCGACGCTCTGCCCCCGCTGTTCCCCGCCACCGCCGCAGCCCTCGCCGACGGCGCGATCGGCGCCGCACACGTCAAGATCGTGCGCGATGCCTGCCACCGCCTGCCACGCGCGATCGACACCGCCACCCGCACTCAGGCCGAAGCCCAACTCGCGGGCTTCGCCCGGGATATGCGCCCCGACCAGCTACGCAAGGTCGCCGACAAGCTCGAAGCGATCCTGAACCCCGACGGCATCTTCACCGACACCGACCGGGCGCGGCGGCGTTCCCTGTCGCTCGGCCCGCAAGGCCCCGACCTGATGAGCCCGATCAAAGGCATGCTCGACCCGGAGACACGGGCCTACATGGAAGCGATTTTCGCCAAGTATGCCAAGCCCGGCGTCCTGAACCCCGATGACGCCACCCCCGCAACCGATCCCGACGCCACCGACGCCAGCGCCGACGTCGGCCCTGATCTCGAGGCGCAGTACCGCGATCCGCGCAGCCCGACGCAACGCCAGCACGACGCGCTCAAAGCCGTCCTGCGCGACACCCTGTCCTCGGGGCGGTTGGGTCAGCACCGCGGCCTGCCGGTCACCGTGATCGTGTCCATGTCCCTGCAAGAGCTGGAAAACGCTGTCGCACAAGCGGACACGAACGCGCCTACGATTGATACCCCGCGCCGCAGGATCGGTGCCGCGGATCTGTCCGGGCCGCCGGTCGCCACCGCCGGTGGTGCGCTGCTGCCGATCCGGGACGCCCTGCGCTTGGCCGGGCACGCCCACCACTACCTGGCCCTGTTCGACCACCACGACGGCCGCCCCCTATATCTGGCCCGGACCAAGCGGATCGCCACTGCCGATCAACGGATTATATTGCACGCCAGGGATATCGGCTGCACCTTCCCGGGCTGCGCCAAGCCGGGCTACCTGTGCGAAACCCACCACAGCATCGAGTGGGCCCAGGGCGGCAGCACTGACGCGGACCAGCTCACCTTCGCATGCCCAACCCACCACCGCATCGCGGGAACCACCCCTCGCCACTGGAC
>NZ_JAGPOX010000188.1 GCF_019038435.1 Nocardia alni | reverse complement strand
GGATCGGTCCCCCCGGCCGCACCCCCGCCCAAAACGCTCTCGGGCGGCTCCGGCTCGGGCGGTGGCCGGACGAAGTGGATTCTGATCGCCGCGGCCATCGTCATCGTCGTGGTGATCGCGGGCGGCGCGGTGGCGCTACTGGGTCATTCCGGCTCGAACAGCCTGGCCGGCGGGCATGCCACCACCTCGCCCGCGCCGCCTCCGGCGGCGATCACCGTGCAGAACTCGGGCACGACTCCGATCAACCCGAGTCAGCCGATCGCCGTCCATGTCAGCAACGGCCACCTGAGCACGGTGACAGTCGCCGACGGCAGCGGTAACAACATCGCCGGCGCGCTCACCTCCGATCAGCTGTCGTGGACCAACACCGACCCGCTGACGTTCGGCGCCACCTACACCGTCACCGCCGACGCGGTGAACCCCCAGGGCACGCACAACAAGCAGACCTTCACGGTCGCCACGATCCCGGCCCCGGCCGGGCACACCGCCTACGCCAACGTGGTGCCCGCGCCCGACGTGGTCTCCCAGACCGGAATCGGCGTCGGTCAGCCGATGGTGTTCCAGTTCACGAAGCCGGTCAGCAACAAGGCCGAGGTGCAGAAGCACCTGCACGTCACCGTTACTCCGCCGCAGCCCGGCGCGTGGTACTGGGTCGACGACAAGGACGTGCACTACCGCGGCCCGAACTACTGGCTGCCGGGCACCAAGATCCACATCGAGGCGGATGTGGTGGGCCTGGACCTGGGTGACGGGGTGCTGGGTGCGGAGAACAACAGCGCCGACTACACCGTGCACGACGCGATGGTGGCCAAGGCCGACGGCAGCAGCGATCAGCTGACCATCTTCGACAACGGCAAGCAGATCAACCAGATGCCGATGAGCCTGGGTTCGCCCGGCTTCCCGTCGCACGAGGGCCCGCACATCATCTCCGACAAGCAGCCCTCGATCGTCATGGACTCGTGCACGTACGGCACCTGCCAGGGCCAGGCCGGCTACTACAAAGAGACGGTCTACCTGGACGAACGGATCTCCAACGACGGTGAATTCGTGCACTCCGCGCCCTGGTCGGTCGGCCAGCAGGGCAGTAGCAACGTCTCACACGGCTGCGTGAACCTCTCACCCGCCAACGCCCAGTGGTTCTACGATCACTTCGGCATCGGCGACGTCGTCGAGGTCACCAACTCCGGCGGTCCCTCCCTGCCCGTCTGGGATACCTACGGTGACTGGGAAGTCCCGTGGTCCACCTGGCAGGCAGGCAACGCCAACAGCTGATCCACACCCGACCCGCCGGCCGCATCGAATAGCCGTCGATGCGCTGGCGGGTCGCGCGGCTGCTGGACCCGCCTTCCCGCAGCATGGTAAGAGAATGGCTGTGCCGGTTCCCTCGATGATGTGTGCAGCCTGGATGCCCCACCTCGCGTCCGAGGCAACCACTGCGCACCTACCGGAGATCCCCGCACGCTCCCGATGCTGGAGAGTTGCCACGCCCCCTGGGGAGCCTGAGCACCCCAGGTCTGTCCCTCTCGGAATCATCGCGACCCGTCGACGAATTACCGCACGACACGACGCTGCCCTCGCGCAACGTGGGGAATCCACCGTGCGGCCACGGGGGTGTCATCCGCGGTGATGCGTCGTTCGAGAGAATCACAGACGCCACGCACCGCACCGCCCGCGACCGGAGGGAACGACAGGCCAGCGTCGTGGAGCGACTCAGCGAAAAGGTCGGATACACCACCCGACAGTCGCCCGGCAAACGACCGTACTGTCCCAAGCCGATATTTCAGCGCCCCATCCGAGCCCTCGAGCGATGCGGCAGATGGACGTTCCAGCGGCCCGACGGTGAGCGCGAGTGATGCGGACACCCAGAGCCCCTCGGGAACGGGCTGCACTCCCCCGGACCCACATACTGTCGAGATTGCCGCGACCCCGCATTCCGGCGTTCCTGACGAAGACCCGAACGGACTGGGAAGCGGTTCAGCCACCTTGGACCAGCACCCCAGCGCATCGCCCGCCGAGGCGGACGCAGCGGCAGAAGACTCAGCTCGGTACATCGGAATCCTGAACGGACCGGAAAGTCATGCGGTCGACTCGGATCGACGCACGTGCGGCATACCAGCCGGGGCGGACGCAAATCTGGTTACCTCGTATCGGCGCACAGGTGGCCCAGCGGCGGGCGCGAGGGGCGAGAGCTCTCGGGAAACGGGGCGCATTCCTCCGGGCGTGTATTCCCGCGGTACTGCCGACGACTCGAGCGGCCCGGTAAGCAGTCCGGGCGGCCCGTCCACGGGGGCGGAGTGCTCGGTGGGGTCTATCGGAGTCGGACGTGCGCCGGTGGCTCGCGCGAATGTGTATCGCCTCGATCTGGATGGATTGCGGGGTGTTGCGATCGCGCTGGTTGTGGTCTTTCACGTGTGGTTCGGGCGGGTGTCCGGTGGTGTGGACGTGTTTTTGGTGTTGTCCGGGTATTTCTTCACCGGGCTGCTGGTGCGGCAGGCCGAATCGGGCTCGGTGCGGGTCGGGTTCACTGTGCTGCGCACGCTGCGGCGGCTGCTTCCGGCGCTGGTGGTTGTGCTCGCCGCGGTGGTGGTCGCGACGGTGGCGCTGCGGCCGATCACCCAGTGGGGTGATGTCGCCGATCAGACGCTGGCCTCGCTGTTCTACTACCAGAACTGGCATCTGGCGATGGGCTGGTCGGATTATCTGGCCGCCGATCCGTCGGTGAGTCCGTTGCAGCATCTGTGGTCGATGTCGGTGCAGGGGCAGTTCTATCTGGCGATCACCGTGCTGCTGGCGGGGGCGGCGTGGGTCTGTCGACGGATGCGGCGGCCCGGGGCGTTGCGTCCGGCTCTGCTGGTATTGCTGGGCGTGCTGACCGTGTCGTCGTTCCTGTACGCCAGGCACGGGGTGGACAACCAGCAGGGCTGGAACTACTACGACTCGTTCGCGCGCGCCTGGGAGCTACTTTCCGGCGCCCTGCTCGCACTCGCGGCGCCGTGGCTCTCACCGCCTCGGCTGGTGCGTTCGATACTGGCGCTCGCCGGACTCGCGGTGGTGGCGGTATGCGGCAGGCTGGTCGACGGCGCTGCGGTCTTCCCCGGGCCGTACGCGCTGATCCCGGTCGGCGCGACCGCCGCCTTGATCCTCGCGGGCAACAACCTCGCCCCGCCCGCGCGCCCACGCCTGCTGCGGTATCTGGCCGCCCGCCCCACAGTCGAACTGGGTGCACTGGGCTACGCGCTGTACCTGTGGCACTGGCCATTCCTGATCTTCTTCCTGGCCGAACGCGACACGCCCACAGCAGGATTCGCCGGCGGCATCGCCGTCATCGCAATATCACTGGTCCTGGCGTACGCCACCCACCACTTGATAGAGGAACCCTTGCGCCTGCGCTCGCCGAGCAACGCCGCACCCACCCTCAGCACGCGCACCTCACCCGACCACACAAGATCCGCCGGCTACTCCAGCACACACAACCCGATCGGACGTTCCAGCGGCACAGAACCATTGGACACCCACCCAGTCGAACGCTCCGAGTCCCTGAAGTCCGCGCCGTCCAGCGTGATCGAACATGCCAGCAGCACAAACGCATTCGCCAGCGGCCCAGTCGAGCATGTCCAGCCGACCGCAGCCCTCGTGCCCTCCGCACTCATCGAGCACGCCGCACGTCTCGAGTCCGGCATGCCCGGCGAGTCGGTTACCCCCCTCATGGCCGGCAAACCCAGCTTGATCGAACATTCCAGCAGCACAAACTCATTCGACCCCCAACCGGTCGAGCACGTCCAATCCACCGCGCCCCTCGAGCCCAGCACGCCCAGTTTGATCGAACATGCCAGTACCGCAGACGCGTTCGATGCCAATCCGGTCGAGTCTGCCGTGCCCGCCCCGGTCGAGCCTGTCGGCGCCGATCGGCCCGGCACACCCGGCGGGCATATCGAGCCAGCCGCGTCTGCTCGGTTCGGCAGAGCCAGTTCCTTCGAACATTCCAGCGGCACAGAGGTACTCGACGGTCACCCGAGTGCGCCCGTCGAGTCCGTCACGCTCGAGAAGCCCATCCAGTCCGTCGCGCGCGGCGCGCTCCGTGAGTCCGCCATCCCTGACGAGCAATCCGCTTCGAGCACAGCGACTTTCGGTGCCTCGAAGCGCGCATCGCGGGCGACCGCGGGGGCAGCCCGCCGAGCCGGAGTTCGTCGCGGGAACATCCGCTACCGACGGCGAGTGGGTGCGCTGGTAGCCACGCTCGGCGTGCTCGCGATCGCGGTGAGCGGGGGATGGCGGGTGGCCATGGGGGCGAATCCGCCGCGACCGCCGACGTCTCTGAATCCCCTGGAGTATCCCGGTGGGGAGGCACTGGCCTCGGGGGTGCGGGTGCCGCATGCGCGGATGCGGCCCAGCGTGCTCGAAGCGCCGGACGATGTGCCGCAGTCCACCGCCGACGGGTGTATCTCCGACTTCGACACCACCACGTTGATCACCTGCGACTACGGCGACACCTCCGCGACGCGCACCCTCGCGGTGGTGGGCAGTTCGCACGCCGAGCACTGGCTGCCCGCCCTGGACATCCTGGCGCACCGGCATCGGTTCCGGCTGCGGGTGATGTTCAAGATGGGATGTCCGCTGACGGTGTCGGACAACGTCTCCTACAAGGGCCAGACGATCCCGGACTGCCGCGATTGGTCCCGGCAGGTGATCGATCTGCTCGGCCGGCAGCGCCCGGACTGGGTGTTCACCACGGGCACCCGGCCCCGCGATGGAGTCGGGGACGAGACCCCGCAGGATTACCTGGACGTGTGGTCGCAGCTGTCCGAGCGCGGCCTGAACGTGCTGGCCATGCGCGACACGCCGTGGCTGCGCAGGGACGGGGTGCGCTATCGTGCCACCGACTGCCTCGCGCGCGGCGGCACCAGCAGCGGATGCGGGCTGCCCCGGGACTACGCGCTGGATCCGGTCGACCCGGAGATCGCGCCGGCGTCCCGATTCCCGAACGTGGTCCCGATCGATCTCACCGACGCTGTCTGCGCGCCGGACGTGTGTCCGGTCTCTGCGGGCAATATCCTGATCTACCACGACGAACACCACCTGACCGCGACCTACTCGCGCTCGCTGGCGCCCGCGCTGGAGCGGACGTTGCGGCCGATCCTGGGTTGGTGGTGAGCGGCCCGGGTGATCTTTCCGACACGCGTTCAGATAGTTAGCAAAGGTAAACTATTCGGTGAGCGCGCCCACGGGCGCATCGCGTACCAGGGAGGTGAGCTTCGATGAGCGACAGCACCACCGACACAGGCTCCGGTAAGCGCACGATCGGGTTGATCTGGTCGCAGACCCCCGACCGGGTGATCGGCGCCAACGGCGGCATCCCATGGGAGATCCCCGAGGACGTCCGGCATTTCCAGGCCATCACCGGCGGGCGCACGGTCATCATGGGCCGCAAGACCTGGGACGCGCTGCCCGAGGCCGCGCGCAACGCACCCGATCGCCGGACCGTCGTACTCACGCGCGACCCCGAGTGGTACGCCCCGGGCGCCGAACGCGCCGGATCCATCCCCGAGGCCCTGGCGCTGACCGACCCGGACGAGGTGTGGATACTCGGCGGCGCGGAGATCTTCGCCGAGGCCCTGGAGTTCGCGACGGTCATCTCGATCACCGAGGTATACGTGAAGACCAAGGGCGACGCGTACGCCCCAGCGATCCCGAACAGCTTCATCATGGCCTTCACCACCGGCCTGAAGACCTCCAGCAACGGCAAGGACAAATACCTGTTCCGCAGCTACGCGCACCAGTAGGGGCCACCGCGAAACCCCATGTGCCGCAGGTATCGAAACCGGCGCCGGCGATCCGCACGGGCCGATCGCATGACCTCCGACGGTCGACGCGACGACCAGCGCGATCTCACCGCCAGCAGCCCCGCCACCACCGCATTGGGTAATCCCGCGCGAAAATCAGCGGCATATGCGTCAGAGCGCAGCCACCGGTCCAGACCCTCGACGGACATCGGCTCCCCCGCTGACGTGAAGAACCCGCCAACCGCTCAGCGAGCGCTCCAACCGCCGTCCATCACATACGACGAACCGGTGACCATGCCGGCGTACGCGGAGACCAGCCAACCCACCAGGGACGCGACCTCGCCGGGTTCGATGAGCCGTTTGATCACACTCTCGGTCAGCAGCACCTTCTCAACGACCTCCTGCTCGGCGATGCCGTGCGCGGCGGCCTGATCGGCGATCTGCTTGTCCACCAACGCGGTTCGCACGTAGCCGGGATTGATGCAGTTGCTGGTCACGCCGTGCGGGCCACCCTCGAGCGCGGTCGCCTTGGACAGCCCCTCGAGGGCGTGCTTGGCGGTGACGTACGCGGATTTGTACGCCGACGCGCGAATCCCGTGCACCGAGGAGATGTTCACGATCCGCCCGAACTCGTTCGCGTACATGGACGGCAGCGCCGCGCGCACCAGCAGGAACGGCGCCTCGACCATCAGCATGAGCATGTCGTGGAACCGGGCGGGGACGAAATCCTCGATGGAGCTGACAGTTTGGATGCCCGCGTTGTTGACCAGAATGTCGGTCTCCAAGCGCAGATCCTCGAGCGCGGCCACATCCATCAGATCGACCGCCCAGGCGGCGCCGCCGATCTCGCGCGCCAGAGCCGCGGCGGCGTCGCCGTCGATGTCGGCGACGGTGACGGCCGCACCGCGCGCGGCCAGCTCCCGCGCACACGCCGCCCCGATCCCGGCCGCACCGCCGGTCACCAGCGCCGACCGTCCGGACAGGTCCGCAGAATCACTGTGTGCTGTCATAGGACCTCAACCTTATCCGCACCCGGTAGATCGGCCCGGTCGACAACCTCGAGGTCGATCCCCGGATCTCGCGCACGAACGGCACGACACCCTCCTGGGAATTTCCCGGGAGCCCGCGTCACCCGCGTGATTCACTGGCGGCGGGCTTGCCAAAGGCCCGCCGGACAAGACCGGCGTAGTCGGTGCGGATCATCGGACGCCCGTTGAGCCACATGCTGCCGGGAACCCGGCGCGTGATCTCCGCGCCCGCCAGGGACATCGCCAGGACCAGCAGGTACACGATAGCCGTGGTCCAGAGCATTCCGATGCCGGCCTCCCAGGGCAGGATGTACGGCGCCAGGATTTGCAATGCCAACGGGTGCAACAGGAATACCGCGAACGACCGGTCGGAGCCGTAGGACACCGCGCGGGAGGCGAACGAGTCCGGCCGCCGCCGCGAGGCCCACCAACAGCTCACTGTGTACTGTCCCGCGATGACCAGCACGAAGAAGACGATCATGTGTGGCAGGAAGATATTGCTGGCCTGCATCGGCGGTATGCCGTTGTGGGTCCCGCGCAGATAGTCCAGCTCCGTCAGCAGCGTGGCCACGACCGTGGCCGTGACGATCCAGGGACCGAACCGGCGCACGGCCTGACTCACCGCGTCCAGATGCCACGCGGCGACGGCGCCCAGCATCACGAACAGCGGATAGGCGATCACCACGACATAGATGCGGCCCCAGACGTCGGCGAGGAATCCGGTGAGCACCGGCGGATGCACGAACAACCACATGAACACGACCTGCAGCACCGCGCAGACGGCCAGCACCCACTTGTGATACCCCTCGGTCGCGTTCAGCAGCTTCATGATCAGCGGGAACAGCAGATACACCTGCATGGTGACCAGCAGGAAGTACATCTGATACCAGGCGTTGCCGGTCGCGAGCTCGACGACCAGCTGCCACAGGGCCTGCCCGATCGACAGATGCCATATTCCGAGGTAGAGCGCGTACGCCCAGTAGAACACCGACCAGACCACGTACGGGATTCCGACCAGGGCGAATCGCCGCCGCCAGAAGGAGGTCGCCGTGAAAGGCCGGCGCGCGTACTGATAGACCAGCACGAATCCGGTCAGCGCGAAGAACGCCAGGCGAGTGAAATGCAGCAGCATCTCCAAGCCCTTCGCGGGCACCGTGTCCGGTGCGGAGCAACCACTGATCACGTGGTCCGCGATGACGCAGGCGAAGGTGACGACGCGGAACAGATCGGCCTGATACAGGTACGGTCGCTTCACCTTTCGCGGCGCCGCATTCTCTGCCGGCTCAGTCTGTACGGGCGCGAGATCGGAGACCGTCACGGCCCCAGTCCTCCCGGTTCCGTGCTCGTCGTGCGTCATCTACATCCTCGCGTCGGTTGCGCCTCATCGTTCCATCGAACCGACCGCGACGCTTCGGGTCCGCCAACAGAATCCGTGGCGGCAGCAGTCGTGTTGCACACCCGGAGACGGCACCTAGCGGAGAACTGTTCGGCGACAACCCGGTTCGGCGGGACAGAATAGCAAATTCCAACCATCCGGGACTGTACAGAGACCCTCCCCGATCACAACCAGGCAGGTCACGATGCAATTTCCGATATCGCTCGAGCAGAGCGATATGCCTTCCGGCGGGCTGTGCGATCCCTCCGAGGACCGTGCCCGGCAGTGTGCGCCGTACAGGACACACACCGCTTCAAGATCGGATCGCATGGCCGGACTCTGCAGAGCGCACCACCGTCAGTGCGCGTAATCGGTGGCGGGTTCGGTCGCATACCGCGCCATGACCCCGATCACCTCCTGCGGGGTCGGCGGGTGGCCCGCTTCGATCATGGTGCGCAGGTCGCGGAAGTACTGCACGTACAGATCCGGGGTGAAGGTGTTGAGCATGACCGCGGGCTCGTCGAAGGGATTGGCGAAGGTGTGCGGTGCGCCGGGCGGGACCATGACCAGGGTGCGCGGGCCGGCGTCGTAATCGGTTGTGCCGACGGTGAATCGCACCCTCCCGGACACCACGTAGAAACCCTCGTCGTGCCGGGCGTGCCGATGCTGTGGCGGCCCTTCGATGTGCGGTGCGATCTCGATCTCGGCCACTCCCAGCCGATGCCCGGTGTTCTCGCCGTCTTCGAGGATGCGCAGGACCACCGGCCCGGACAGCGCGACCTCGGCATTCTCGGAGCCGACGATCGTCACCTCACGCCGCGGGGCCCCGTCGTGCGCGCGTCCCGGGTCGCTCGTGGAATCACCTGTGCCCACGGTATTTTCGCTGTGCTCATGCATCGTGCGCCGCTGTCTCCTTGTCGAACGCCGCCAGTGCCGCCGACAGTGCGTCGGGCGTCTCCAGCTGGGGCAGGTGCCCGGTCTCGGTCAACAGCTGAAATCGTGCGCCCGGTATTGCGGCGGCGAACGCGCGGCCGAGGTCCGGCGGCGCGATCCGGTCGCTCTCGCCGGAGATCACGAGAACCGGAACCTTGACCGCACCCAGTCGCCCGCCGAGTGCGGGATCGACCATCTCGGCCCCGCCGTAGGTGGCCAGCGCGGCCCGGTTCGCGGCCCCGATCGCCTGCTGTTCGGGTGTGAAGCTCGACGGATCGATCCGGAACTTGTCGGGCTCGTGGTAGCTGTAGTCGGCGACCTCGCTCAGCGGCAGGGAGAAGAAATCGACCGGGGTATATCCCGGCACCTCGAGTCCGACCGCGCCGACCAGTGCGACGCGGTCGATCCGCGCACTGCCCAGCGTGGCCAGCTCGGCGGCGATCCATCCGCCGATCGAATTGCCGATCACGCCGACCTCGCTGACGTCGAGTTCGTCCAGCAGGCTCGCGTAGAGCCGGGCGAGTCCGCCGATCGTGTGCAGCGCCTCGGGCCGGGGGGTGCCCCCGAATCCGGGATGGACGGGGGTCAGCACGCGCGCGCCCCGCTCCTCGGCGAGGCGTGCGCCGAAGTCGAGGACGGACTGCGGGCCCGCACCGCCGTGCAGCAGCAGAGTCACCGGCCCGTCGGCGGGACCGGCCTCGGTGAGGGTGACCGGGACGATGCCGAGCCCGGGAACCGGGATGGAATAGGTGATCATTCGGGATAACTCCTCGTTCGTAAGAGTGAACTCTCACCAACCGTAGACCCGTGCCCGATCTCATGCAAGTGCTCTCTCATGAAGAGAGTAAGCTCGCAGAAACCAGCAACGGAGGTGCACACATGCCCGGACAGCCCGCGACCGACAAGACAACCGCCCCTGAGAACCAAACAGCCCGCGGACCCGCGAACGGCCGCTCGAACCAGAAGGAGCGCACCCGCCGGGCAATTCTCGACGCGGCCGGGACACTCATCGACTCCGGCGAAGAGGCCACCATGCCCGCCGTCGCGCGGGCCGCGCGAGTCTCCGAGGCCACCGCGTACCGCTACTTCCCCGATCTGCCCTCGCTGTTGCGCGAGGCGATGCAGGAATCCTGGCCCGGCGCAGCGTATGTCATGGCTCCGATCGCGGACGTGACCGATCCCGCCGACCGCGTCGCGCACGCCACCGAGGTCCTGCTGCGGCACACCCACGCGCACACTCCCGCGGTTCGCGCGACGATAGCCGCCGCGTTCGCCCGCCCCGCCGAGGCGATTCGGCCCGCCTATCGACTCGGCCTCATCGATGCCGCGCTCGCCCCGCTCACCCCACCGGCGAACCCCACCGAAGCGCCCGGTCCGGACTCACACACCGTTGCGAAGCTCACGCCTACGTCGCTGACGCAATTGCGACAAGATCTCGCAGTCATCATGAGCGCCGAGGCGTTCTTCACACTCACCGATTTATGCGGATTATCCCCCGAAGATGCCATCACAAGCGTAGTGTCTCTGGCCCGCTCCATCACCACCGCACGCCTTACCTGACCAGCCCTTGGCGAATTCCAGAGAAACCGCAGTTCACAACCGGTACACCGGAAATGCGCGGCCGCGCAAAACGGGACAACCGTGCAGGTTGTTCTCACTGCTGGAGACCTCAGCGAAAAATTAACGCCCCGATTGCGCCATTGCCGATTGCCGACAGGATGCCATCGACCCAACCCAACCATCCGGTCACCCTGTGGCGCCCGCGCAAATACGCCCGGACTTCCCTTATGTGACAACATCAACCCTTCGATCGCCGATAACCTGCCAATAACCGATGCCAGAAATGCGATCTTGGTCGCCCTCGGATAGCTTGGCGGCCAACCGAACTCACCCGTCCGACACGCCAGTCATGCGTACGCCGTATAGCATTCGCAAAGATGCATCTTGCGCGCCACTTGGCTAGTTTCTGTCTGAACCAACACCCACATCGGGTGCGACCTCGACGAAACAGCCCTGATGGAGGAGTACCGTGCGCATCCTGCTGGTCGCCAGTGCTTTCAACAGCCTCACCCAGCGCGTCCACACCGAGCTGCACGACCGACACCAGATCGGCGTCGAACTGGCCCTCGGCGACGACTCGCTGCGGGCCCGCGTAGCGGACTTCCGCCCCGATCTGATCCTGTGCCCCATGCTCACCGCCGCGATCCCGGACGACGTGTGGCGCGAGCACCCCGTCCTGATCGTGCATCCGGGTCCGATGGGCGACCGCGGCCCGTCCTCGCTGGACTGGGCGATTTCCGAGGGCTTCACCGAGTGGGGGGTGACCGTCCTGCAGGCGGTCGCCGAGATGGACGCCGGGCCGATCTGGGCCACCGAGACATTCCCGATCCGCCCCTGCGGCAAGAGCGAGCTCTACCGCAACGAGGTCGCCGACGCCGCCGTGCGCGCGGTCCTGCTGGCCGTGGAGCGCTTCGCCGGCGGCGCCTACACCCCCGAACCCCTCGACTACGACCGTCCCGACGTGCGGGGACAGCTGCGGCCCTACCACTCGCAGGAGTTCCGCCGCATCGACTGGTCCACCGACACCACCGAGACGGTGCTGCGCAAACTCCGCGCCGCCGACTCCCAGCCCGGCATCGTGGATACCCTGTTCGACCGCGAATACTTCCTGCACGGCGGGCATTTCGAGGATCAACTGCGGGGCGTGCCCGGCGCGATCATCGCCACCCGCGACGGCGCGATCTGCCGCGCCACCGTCGACGGCGCGGTGTGGATCCCGCAGTTGCGCCCGCGCAAGGTTCCCGGCGCCGTCGCGACCGGAACGGCCGCGTTCAAACGTCCCGCCGCCGACGTGCTGGGCACGGCGCTGGCCGACGTCGTCGAGGTCCCGGTCACCCCGGCCGAGGCCGCGGCCCGGAACACCTGGTCCGAGTTGCGCTACCGCGAACACGGCTCGGTCGGCTACCTGGAATTCGCGTTCTCCGGCGGCGCGATGGACACCCGCCAGTGCCGCCGGCTGCTGAACGCCTACCGCCAGGCCTGCCGCCGCCCGATCGACGTGCTGGTCCTGGGCCCGGCCCGCGACTTCTTCTCCAACGGAATCCATTTGAACGTGATCGAGGCCGCCGCCGACCCCGCGCAGGAGTCCTGGCACAACATCACCGCCATGGACGACCTGGTCGAGGCCATCCTCACCACCACCGACAAACTCGTCATCTCCGCCATCACCGGCAACGCCGCCGCGGGCGGGGTGATGCTGTCGCTGGCGGCCGACGAGGTCTGGTGCCGTGAGGCGGTCGTACTCAACCCGCACTACCGCCTGATGGGCCTGTACGGCTCCGAGTACTGGACCTACAGCCTGCCCCGGCGGGTCGGCGCCGTCGAGGCCGAGCGCCTCACCCGCACCACCCTGCCGGTCGGCGCCCGCGAGGCCGTCGCGCTCGGCCTGGTCGACCGTGCCATCCCCGGCAGCGTCGAGGAATTCTGGGACTGGGCGCGCGAGGCTGCCGCCGCCCTGGCCGCCGCACCCGAACTGGCCGAACGTCTCCTGGCCAAGAAGCAGCGCCGCAGCGCCGACGAAGCCGTCAAGCCCCTTGCGGCGTACCGGGAAGAGGAGTTGACGCAGATGCATCGCAATTTCTACGCGCCGAACGAGCCCTACCACGAGGCACGCCGCGATTTCGTACGAAACACCAAACCGATCGTCACCCCGGCGTACTTGCTCGGGTAAATGATCAGCTTCACATACCTCGCTAGTTGAACTAGGGTCCCTGCATCGCTTGTTCAGTATCAGACGGAGTACCACGTGCTTGTAATTGATCACTTCAGCTACGGCTGGGTGACACCGGTTTTGGCCTACATCATGTCTGTCATCGGCTCGGTACTCGGACTACGGTGTGCGTTCCACGCGCGCAATTCGCAGCGGCCCGGCGGCTGGCTCGTCGCCGCGGCGATCGCGCTGGGCGGCGCGGGCATCTGGGTCATGCACTTCACCGCGATGCTCGGCTTCTCCATTCACGGCGCCTCGATTCGCTACGACATCCCGCTGACCTTGGGCAGTGCGGTCCTGGCGATCGCGGTGGTGTGGGTCGGGCTGTCGCTCGTGGTGCGCTGGCGGCGGGAGATGCTGGCACTGCCGATCGGCGGCGCGATCACCGGTATCGGCGTCGCGGGCATGCACTACATGGGCATGGCCGCGATGAAATCCGACGTCACCATGCACTACAACACCGGCACCGTGGTGCTGTCGGTGCTGATCGCGGTCGTCGCGGCGACCGCGGCGTTCTGGTTCATGCTGCACGTGCAGGGCTTCCCCGCCACCATGGGCGCGGCGGTGATCATGGGCGTGGCCGTCACCGGCATGCACTACACGGGCATGGCGTCGCTGTCGGCGACCAGGCCCGCCCAGGATATGGGCGGTATGCCCATGTCCGGCGGCGTGGACCCGATGCAGTTGCTGACCCCGCTGATCATGACCGTCACCCTGGTCACCATGATGCTGATCGTGCTGGTCGGCGTCGCCGAACTGGACGACCGCGGCAAGGCCGATGCGGCCGTGGCCGTCCCCCTGGCAGGCGGCAGGCAACCGCAGGTGCTCACCACCGACCCGACGGCACTGCCCTCGAGCGGGCGCGCCTGGCCCCGGGCCGCACCGACCGATGACGACTGACGCCTGATTTTTCGGGGGCCGCACGCGGGAATCCACCGGCCGGACGGGACGTTGTCACCGACGTCTCCAAACCGGACAGTAGATTCAGTATTGCGACAGCCCGCCTACTCCCGCGGGCCCCGATCAACAGGCAAGGAGTAACTCCGTGCGCTTCGGCATCTTCATCCCGCAGGGCTGGCGGCTCGACCTGGTCGATATCGACCCCGCACAGCAGTGGACGGTGATGCGCGATCTGGCCCGGCGCGCCGACGCCAACCCGGATTGGGAGTCGCTGTGGGTGTTCGACCACTTCCATACCGTGCCCGAGCCCACGACGGAGGCCACCCACGAGGCGTGGACGCTGATGTCCGCGTTCGCCGCCAGCACCGATCGTATCCGCCTGGGCCAGATGTGCACCGCGATGAGTTACCGCAATCCGGCCTATCTGGCGAAGGTCGCGGCCACGGTCGACCTGGTCTCCGGCGGCCGTGTCGAAATGGGCATCGGCGGCGGCTGGTACGAGCAGGAGTGGCGCGCCTACGGCTACGGATTCCCTTCCGCCGGTGAGCGTCTGGGACGCCTGGACGAGGGCGTGCAGATCTTCCGCCAGGCCTGGACCACCGGCCAGGCCACCCTGGACGGCAAGCACTATCAGGTCGACAACGCGATCGTGCGCCCACTTCCGTTGCAGGAGGGCGGGATTCCGCTCTGGATCGCCGGCGGCGGGGAAAAGGTGACCCTGCGCATCGCCGCGAAGTACGCCAAGTACACCAACTTCACCATCGACCCGGAGGGTTTCGCGCACAAGTCCGAACTGCTGCGCAAGCACTGCGCCGCGGTAGGCACCGACTTCGACGCCATCACCCGCAGCGCCAACATCCACGTCGTCACCGGCTCCACCCGCGCCGAGATCGACGAGCGCCTGGAGGCCCTGAAAGCCCGCTGGACCCCGGTGCTGGGCGCGGAAAAGGCCGCGGCCCAAGTCGAACAGCAATACCGTGTCGCCCCCGGCGTCGGCACACCAGAGCAGATCATCGAAAACCTCCAGCGAATACGCGATCTGGGCCTGGACTACACCATCGTCAACTTCCCCGACGCCGCATACGACACCTCCGGCATCGAGTTGTTCGAACGCGAGGTAATCCCCGCCCTCCGCTGAGCGCGCCGCGATCCCGATTTGCCTACGCGGCATCCGCACGGACCCTGTCACCCCGGCACTGTCCGTTGCCAATTGAGCCGACGAAAGATTCTCGCGGATGAGCGTGCGGTGCGTCAGGTGTTCGGCAACGTCGGTCCGTCTGAAGCGGTGCCGCAGAATGGTCCGTGACCTGCGGTGCGCCAGGCACGTGGCGGATATGCCAGTCGGCTGGCAATGGACAGGCACACATTCGGCACCCGTCACCCCGGCCTGTGGCTAGATCGGTAGATTCGGACGCGTTAGAACGGTGGATTCGGACGACACTGCCTCGACAGCCCCTATCGCACCGACGAATTCGGACCGCAAATCCAGCGCCGCCGACAATGCCGCATCGGGCGCAGGTCGCAACCAGATCGGCAGGTCCAGCGTGGTGATCGCCGTGCCCGGTGCCGTCGGAATTCACCAATCCCGGATCGCGCCGGAGAGATTGGCGGCGCCGTCCGGCAGCCCGACGAATACCGTCCGAATTCGCCGTCCTAGCCAGGCACGCTCTCGGCACACCATCACGCCGCCATGCTCTCGGAGCCCCGCCGTTCCGGCATGCGCTTCGCCAGGATCCACTATCCCCCAGTGGATCCGCCCCCAACGTGCAGAACAATGGAGGGTTCGTACGGGAATATCACGTACATCATCGCCAAGCTCGGCGAATCCCGAACGCCAATCCGGCCTATCGCTGCATTTTTCGGCCCCGAAACTCCGGTCCCGGACAATCACCCCCACAGAATGCAGCGGGAGGCCGGTGCTCCGGCACCGACTCGAAACCACACCGACAACCCGCCACGCGCTGGTGCACGACCACCACGCCGAACCACACGGTGCGTGCAGACCCGCACCCCCCACGCGATACCCGGCCTCCCCGCCGCATTTTTCCGCCACGAAACCCTGGTGTCCGACGAATACGCCCCAAAAATGCACCGGGAGGCCGGTTCTCCCCGCCACCCGCCCCGACACCACACCCAAAACCGGTCTCAATGCACGGCCGCGACCACACCG
>NZ_JAGPOX010000187.1 GCF_019038435.1 Nocardia alni | reverse complement strand
GCGCGGTTCAGCCTGTGCCCCTGACCGACACCGACTTCGCCGGCTCTGGCATGACGACTTCGTTCCCTTGAGCCGACGCCAGTCCGGCTGCTACCTCACCGATGAAAGATGATGCCGCACTGCCGAAGTGGGGATAGGGTTGCTTGGTGTCGCTGGAAGGGGCGGCGCACGGGCATGCCATCGAAAGTCTTCTGTCCCAACCGGCATCGGTCTTTGCCGAAGCGCCACGGTTACGTGATGGTTCCGGTCCAGGGTTGGCGTCGTCCGATCACCCCGGGGCCAAGTGTTGTCGATGACATGCTGGCCCGTCCCGCTGACCACAGACGTCGCCCGAGAAGTGTGCTCCTACGGGATCCGCACCCGTCCGACGATTGCCCACTTCTCCGTTCTCGCACCGGCGTCGGGCGATGCTCTCACCTGTCCACGTCGGCATACATCTCCAGTCATCAGGATCCGCCGACCGCATCCGGCGCAGCCCGACCGGGCGGGTCAGCGGAGCTTGGCGATGATCGACTCGCCGTAGCGTTCGATGGCGGCGAGCTTCTTCTCGAGGGGTTCGGTGTCCGGGCCGGGGGTGTAGTGGTAGCGGAAGCCGACCAGGACGTCGGTGATGCCGCGGTCCTCCAGGCGTTTGATGCCGTCCGGGGTGTAGGCGTCGAGGGAGGCGACGTGGATTTCGAAGGGGCCGGGATTGTCACGCTCGCTGCGCAATTCGGCGATGCGGGTGAGCATGCGGTCCAGGTCCTCGGGTGCGCCGCCCGCGTGCATCCAGCCGTCGCACAGTCGCACTGCCCGGCGCAGGGCGGCATCGCTGTGCCCGCCGACCAGGATCGGCACCGGCTTGGTTGGGGCGGGAGTCATCTTGATGCTGGGGATGTCGTAGAACTCGCCGTGGTATTCGAAGTATTCGCCGGTGCACAGGCCGCGCACGATCTCGATGCACTCGTCCATGCGCTTACCGCGCTTCTCGAACGGCACACCCATGATGTCGAAGTCCTCCGGCCACGGGCTGATCCCGACCCCGAGCGAGAACCGGTTACCGCTCAACGCCGCCAGCGAGCTGGTCTGCTTGGCCACCAGCACCGGCGGCCGTATCGGCAACTTGATCACGAACGGCACGAAGCGCAACGTGGTGGTCGCCGCCGCGAGAGCGGCCGACAACACGAACGCCTCGATGAACGGCTTCCCGTCCAGAAACTCCCGCGACCCGTCCGGCGTGTACGGATACGTCGAGTCCGAGACCTCCGGATACGCGATGCTGTCCGCGATCGACATGGTGTCGAACCCGGCCGCCTCGGCGGCCCGCGCCAACGGAACGTAATACGCCGGATCGGTCATCGCCTCCGCATAGGTGAACCGCATCGCCCATCCTCTCGCGCCGGTACCCTCGCCCGACAAAACTAGAACAGATTCTATTTTCTGTCGGGATCGTATCCACGCCGCCACCCTCCTGTCAGCGATTCGCCCGATCCGTCCCACTGGCCGACCCGACCCGCCCTCGACCAGCCGGAACCACAATCCAGCGCCCGTGTGCCGTTGAGAGCATCGATGCCGCAAATCCGGCCTATCGCTGCATTTCGGCGGTTCGGTACGCCGCTTTCGGATAAATCGGGCCGCAAAATGTAGCGGGAGGCCGGTTCTCCCAGCCACTGGCCCCGATGCCGACCCGACACCACGTCCAAGACCGGTCAGCGCATGGCCACGACCACCCAGCACTGCACGAGCCGACTGCACGCCACTACACGCAGGACAACCCGGCCTACCGCCGCATTTTTCCGCCCCGAAACTCTGGTTTCGGACTATTACGCCCACAGAATGTAGCGGGGGGCCGGTTCTCCGGCACCGACCCGGCACCGCGCCCACGGCCCGCCAGGCGCTAGGGCACGGCTATCATGCCGAACTGCACGTTTGCGGGCCGACTCCACACCACCACGCGAGATCCGGCCTACCGCTGCAATCTTCCGCCTCGAAACTCTGGTTCCCGACGATTCCGCCCGAAGAATGCAGCCGGAGGCCGGTTCTCCCACACCTACCCCCCACCTGCCAGGCATCAGCGCATAGCCGCCACACCAAACTGCACTCCGCGGACGACCCCGCAAGGACAACCCGGCCTATCGCTGCATTCTTCGGCCTCGAGTGTCGGAAAACCGTCGAATATGACCCGAGAATGCAGCTGTAGGCCGGGATCTGTCCCAGCATGCCTGGCAACCTCGGCGCCCATATCGGCGATGGCCTCCGCGGAGGCACCCGGGAAGCATCTCCGGGTTCATCATCTGCCGCACTCTATGCGGCCGCCTTCGTGCGCAACTGCGTACGTGTGATGGCCGGCAGTTGAAATGCGTTGGCCCGCATTCCGTTAGATGATGGCGGGCCTACGTCGTTGTCGAGGCGGGCTCACACGTCGCGCTCGGCTCGAACGGCCTGCGCGATGGACGGTGCTCGCAGGATCGCGACCTTCGTATCGGTGAAGCCGCCGATGCCGCACTCTATGCGGGAGCCTTCGTGCGGAACTGGGCGAGAGGTGCTCGAACACTGAAATGCGTTGGCCCGCATTTCCTCTGGTGAAATGCGGGCCAACGTCGAGGTCGGTCGCGTCTACAGGTGCACGTCCGTGTTGTACCCGTTGATCTCCTCGTCGGAGTGAACCTGGCCGATGACGTCGGGGGCGATGGCGCCCAGGACGTTGCCGAGTTCTGTATCGCCGGTGAGGCTTTGGTAGGGCTGGACGGTGCGTTCGTGGTCCTCGTCGGAGCCGCCGCGGGCGTGAGCGCCGCCTGCACCCGCGCCCATGAAGCCGGGGGAGGACATGCCCGCGGGCGCGGTGGCTGCTGCTGCGGCGGCAGCCGCGGCGGGGTTGCCGGTGAGGCCGCCGCCGGGAACCGAGGTGCCGGGGCCTCCGCCGCCGGGAGTGCCACCGCTGCCGAGGTCGAGGCTGCCTCCGCCGCCACCGAAGCTGCCGCCTCCGCCGCCACCGAAACCGCCGCCCATGCCTCCGCCGCCACCGAAGCCAGCGGTGAGGGTGCTCGCGCCCGGGTCGGTCGAGGACGAGTCGGCGGTGTTGCTGTTATTGCTACCCGCGTTGGACATCAGGGACTGGGCTTGGTCCATGATCGGCTGGGCGATGTTCTGCGCGGCGGACTGCGCGACCTGCGCGGCCTGCTGGCCGATGCCGCTCTGGCCCAGCAACTGGTTGACCACGCCGCTGAGCTGGCCGGTGTAGCCGCCCAGTTCGCCGCGGGTGGCGTTGACAACGCTGACGGCGGTGCCGAGATGCTCTGTGGCCGTGGCGATCAGCGACGCTTGGGCGGGCGGGGTGAAGATGACCGGCACGAGCGCGGTGGCCTGCGCGGCGAAGGACTGCACCACCCCGGTGAGCTGGATATTGCCCTTCTGCACGACCGAGGCGGCATCGGCGGTGAGCTTGGAGATGTCGAAGCCGCGCTGGCTGGTGTCCTGGCCCTTCGCCTGGGTCTGCTGGCCGGCCTGCTGCGCACTGTCGGACGCCTTGCCCTGCCATGCCTGGGAGACCGTCTTCAGTGCTCCCTCGCCGATCGACATGGCCGCCTGGATGACCTGGGAGGACTCGCTCAGAAGGGTGGTGGGGTTGAGCGCGCCCATGATGCCGGTGCCGAAGCTCTGCAGCAGGCTCGCGAAGGGCTGGGCCAGCTGCTCGATGCCGGGGATCGCGGGCAACGAGATGCCGTGCGCCGCAAGGGTGGAGATCGGGTCGGGCGAGCCCAGTGCGGCGCTGATCGGCGCGGCGGCCTGCTGCACGGCGCCCACGGCACCGGCGAGTGAGGCGGGCGCGCTGTTCAGCGCGGCATGGGCGTTGTCGAAGACGCCCTGCGCCCCTGGAATGTTGCCGAGGGCGGCGTGCGCGTGGTCGAGCGCACCGCCCGCCGCGCCGAGCAGCGGGTTGGCCGCGTCGGCGGCATGCGACGGGGCGCCGCCGAGGCCGCCGGGCATATGCCCGCCACTGAGCACCCCATTGTGGCCGTCATCGAACTCTCGCTGCGACATGTGCAGGTCGGGTGGCTGCGGTGCGGGCATGTCCTCGGGGAGCTGCGGAAGCGAGACGTTCGCGAACGGGCCGTGCTGGACCGCCTGGGCGACGTGCTGAGCAGCCTGCGTTACCGTGTCCTGCAGGGGCGGAGCCGGGGCGGCGGGCGCACCGCCGATGATTCCGGAATCCATACGCTCAGCCCCCGATCTTGCCGGTGACGGACTTGACCGCGGCCGAGTAGTCGGTATCGGTGCTGTCGTAGGTGGCGGCGGAGCCGAAAGCGGCCTGACCGATATCGCCGACCCGCTGGGACAGATCGTTGATGTTCTGGCAGTGCAGCACCTGCGCGGCGGCGAACATCGCGAGATAGTCGGCGCCGATGATGCCGAACACCGGCGTCATCGCGGCGACGTGGCTCACGGTGTCCATATTTCCGGCCCCGGCGATCTGCGCCGCGATGCCCTCGTGGGTGGTCGCGAACGCGCGCAGCGCATCCGTCTCCACCGAGAGATTTCCACTCATCGAGTCTCCCCCCGATCCTTGTCACCTGTAGACTGGACGGTCCGGCGATACGCGCCCTCACCCGGCCGACCAGCGCCTGTACTTGGGCCTCAATATAGCCGACCGGCACGACAGGTTTCGAGTCCATCGGCACGATTCGACAATCATTCGAAGCGCGGGAATGGAAAGTTTCTAGAACTTGTTGCAAATTAGAACGTGTTCTATATCCTCGATCATATGAAGGTCGCAGTCACCGGCGCAGCCGGGTTCCTTGGCACGAATCTGCTTCGCCGTCTGGTGGAGCATGGTCACGAGGTGACCGCCATCGACCGGGTCCGGCCCGCCATCGGTGCGCAGGAGGTCCCTCACTCCAACGTCACCTGGGTGACCGGCGATGTGCTCGACCCGGAGTCGATGCGGACGGTCCTGGCCGGGCACGAGGTGGTGTACCACCTGGTCGCCATGATCACCCTCGCCCACAAGCACGATCTGGCCTGGCGGGTCAACACCGAAGGGGTGCGCATCGTCGCCGAGGCCGCGCTCGCGGTGGGCGTGCGGCGCATGGTCCACACCAGCTCCATCCACGCGTTCAACCAGTACGACTGCGGTGGCCGGATCGATGAGAGCGCCTCCCGCTCGACCCATCCCGACCTGCCCGTCTACGACCGCTCCAAGTTCCAGGGCGAGCAGGAACTGCGCAAGGTCATCGAGCAGGGCCTGGACGCGGTGATCTGCAACCCGACCGGCGTGTACGGCCCGATCGACCACTCCGACTCCCGCATCAACACCACCCTGTGGGACGCCGCGCGCGGCCGCGTGCCGGTCATGATCGCCGGCGGCTTCGACCTGGTCGACGTGCGCGACGTCGCGGCGGGTCTGATCCTGGCCGCCGAACACGGCCGCACCGGCGAGAACTACCTGCTGGCCGGCGAGATGTGCTCGATGCTCGAGGTGACCCAGCTGGCCGCCACGATCAACGGCAAGCGCGGTCCGCGGTTCGCGATTCCGGTCAAGGTGATCACCGCGGCCCTGCCCGTGCTCGAACCGATCGGCAAGCTGTTCGGCAGCGACCGAGTCTCCAAGGCCGCGATGGGTGCGCTGCTGTCGGCCCCGATCGTGGACGGCGGCAAGGCCCGCACCGAACTCGGCTACCAGCCGCGCCCGAAGGCCGACACGGTCCGCGACCTCGTCGCCTTCTACAACGGCGAATTGCTGGAACCCGCCCCGCACAGCGTTGCTTGACAGTTTATAGAACAGATGTTCGACTGGGAGGGTGCGGTGGCAAAGCCAGACCCTGGATGCCGATGACGGCGCCCTCCCCGGGCTCACCCGCGCCGGTCTCGTGCGCAGCGTGGTCACGCCGGAATTCGAGGGCGTGACCTTTCACGAGGTGCTGTGCAAGAGCGCGCTGAACAAGATTCCGTCGAGTTCGACCCTGCCGTTCGGCTGGACCATCAACCCCATGCGCGGCTGTTCGCACGCCTGCCGCTACTGCTTCGCCCGCGGCTCGCACGAATACCTGGAACTGGACGCTGGCCACGATTTCGACAGTCAGATCGTGGTGAAAACCAACGTCGCCGCGGTATTGCGGCGGGAACTGCGCCGCCGCTCGTGGCATCGCGAACCGGTCGCGCTGGGCACCAATACCGATCCGTATCAACGCGCCGAGGGGCGATACCGGTTGATGCCGGGCATCATCCGCGCGCTGACCGATTCGGGCACCCCCTTCTCCATCCTGACCAAGGGCACGCTGCTGCGTCGCGATCTGCCGCTGCTGACCCTGGCATCGCGCCAGGTGCCGGTGCACATCGCGGTATCGATCGCCATCGCCGATCCGGACCTGCACCACAGTCTCGAACCGGGCACACCGTCCCCGCGGGCGCGCCTCGAACTGGTGCGCGCGCTGGCCGACGCGGGTTTCTCGGTGAATGTGATGGCCGCGCCGGTGATTCCGTACCTCACCGACGGCAAGGCCCATCTGGATGCGTTGCTCGGCGGGATCGCGCAGGCCGGCGCGGTGAGTGCGGTCGCGTTTCCGATGCATCTGCGCGGCAGTACGCGCGGCTGGTTCCTGCAGTGGGTCGCCGAGCACCACCCGGCGCTGCTGCGTCGCTATAGGCAGTTGTACGGTCGTGGGGCGTACGTCACACCGGAGTATTCGGTGTGGCTGCGCGGTCGGCTCGAGCCCCTGCTCGAACGATACGGCTTGAACCGGGATCTGCCGTCGGAGCCCGAGGCGCCACCCTCGCCTCCGTCGCAGCCCGCCTCGCAGCTTGCGCTGTTCGCCTAGCCGCGCCCGCCCCGGGCCTGGACTGACGGAGCGGGGGAGCGGAGCGGAGGAGCGGAGGAGGGAAGGACCGGGGTCACGAGGGCGCGGCTCCGGAGCGGAGCGTAGGAAGTGTTTCGGCATACGCCCGGGGGAATCGGCGCGGTGCGAAACATGTTGGACCGCTTGTGGCTCGGGTGCGCCCCGGAACGGCGGAGTAACTTGGCGTGTGGTATCCGATACCGACGAGGAAGTGATGTGGCGCATGGTTTCCCAGGACGGCGGTAGTGTGGCCGCGGAAAAACTGGAAAAGGTCGTCATCCGTTTCGCCGGCGACTCCGGCGACGGTATGCAGCTGACCGGTGACCGGTTCACCCACGAGGCCGCGGCGTTCGGCAACGACCTGGCCACGCAGCCGAACTTCCCCGCGGAGATCCGCGCGCCCCAGGGCACCCTGCCGGGCGTGTCGTCGTTCCAGATCCAGATCGCCGACTACGACATCCTCACCGCGGGCGACCAGCCCGACGTGCTGGTCGCGATGAATCCCGCTGCGTTGAAGGCGAATCTGGCCGAGCTGCCGCGCGGGGCCACGGTGATCGTGAACACCGACGAGTTCACCAAGCGCAATCTCACCAAGGTCGGCTACGCCGCCGATCCGCTCGCCGACGACACACTGTCGGATTTCGTCGTGCACCGCGTCCCGATGACGTCGCTGACGCTGGGGGCCACCGAGCCGACCGGCGTCGGCAAGAAGGACGGCCAGCGCGCGAAGAACATGTTCGCCCTGGGCCTGCTGTCGTGGATGTACGGGCGGCCGATCGGCGGCACCGAACAGTTCATGCGGGAGAAGTTCGCCGCGAAACCCGATATCGCCGAGGCGAATATCCTGGCGTTCCGGACGGGCTGGAACTACGGCGAGACCACCGAGGCGTTCGCCACCACCTACGAGGTCGCCCCCGCGACGCTGCCGGCGGGCACCTATCGGCAGATCACCGGCAATACCGCGCTCGCGTACGGGATCGTCGCGGCCGGGCAGCTGTCGGGCCTGCAGGTGTTCCTGGGCACCTATCCGATCACCCCGGCCTCGGACATCCTGCACGAGCTGAGCAAGCACAAGAACTTCGGCGTCACCACCTTCCAGGCCGAGGACGAGATCGCGGGAATCGGTGCGGCGCTGGGCGCCTCGCTGGGCGGCGCGCTCGGGGTCACCAGCACCTCGGGGCCGGGTCTGGCCCTCAAGAGCGAGACCATCGGCTTGGCGGTGATGACCGAGCTGCCGCTGCTGATCGTGGACGTGCAGCGCGGCGGGCCGTCCACGGGCTTGCCGACCAAGACCGAGCAGGCCGATCTGCTCCAGGCCATGTATGGGCGCAACGGTGAATCGCCGGTCGCGATCCTGGCGCCGCGCTCACCGGCCGACTGCTTCGCCACGGCGGTGGAGGCGGCGCGGATCGCGCTGGTCTATCGCACGCCCGTGCTGCTGCTGTCGGACGGCGCGATCGCGAACGGTTCGGAACCGTGGTCGATTCCGAACGTGACAGAGTTGGAGCGGATCGATCCGGGATTCGAAGCCGGTGCAGGTCAGGATGATTCGGCCGGTTCCGAAAACGGTGCGGCCGAACCCTTCCTGCCGTACGCCCGCGATCCGGAGACCCTGGCCCGCCCGCTCGCCGTACCGGGCACGCGCGGGCTCGCGCACCGCATCGGCGGCCTGGAGAAGGCCGACGGCACCGGCAACATCTCCTACGATCCGGTCAATCACGAACTCATGGTCCGCATTCGCAAGGCGAAGATCGACGGCATCGCGGTGCCCGACCTCGAGGTCGACGATCCCGGATCCCAGGCCGAACTGCTGCTGATCGGCTGGGGCAGCTCCTACGGGCCGATCGGCGAGGCCGTGCGCCGCGCGCGGCGGCGTGGCGTGCCTGTCGCCCAGGCGCATCTGCGCAACCTGAATCCACTGCCCGCCAACACCGGTGGCGTGTTGCGCCGTTATCGCACCGTGGTCGCACCCGAGATGAACGGCGGCCAGCTGGCCATGCTGCTGCGCGCCCGCTACCTGGTGGACGTGCAGCCGTGGACGAAGATCGCCGGGACCGCCTTCTCCGCACAGGAATTGGTCGGGGTGATCGACGCGGCCCTCGACGGCTCCCTCGCGGAGCTGGAAAACGACAAGGCCTTCGCCGCCCGAGCGCAGGCCACCTATCGCACCGCAGGGGGTAAGTGATGACGATCATCGAGACCTCGCTCGTGGGGACCGATCTGGGCCTGACCGGCCTGAGCGGCGTGCCGGGCGCGGATGGACCGCAGAAGGTCAAGGACTTCACCTCCGATCAGGAGGTGCGCTGGTGCCCGGGCTGTGGCGACTACGTCATCCTGGCCACGATGCGCAGCTTCCTGGCCGATCTGGGGCTGCGCCGGGAGAACCTGATGTTCGTCTCGGGCATCGGCTGCTCCAGCCGGTTCCCGTACTACCTGGACGCCTACGGGATCCACTCCATCCACGGCCGCGCGCCCGCCATCGCGACCGGTCTGGCGGTGACCAGGCCCGATCTGTCGGTATGGGTGGTGACAGGTGACGGTGACGCGCTGTCGATCGGCGGCAACCACCTCATCCACGCGCTGCGGCGCAACGTGAACATGACGATCCTGCTGTTCAACAACCGGATCTACGGTCTGACCAAGGGGCAGTATTCACCGACCTCGGAGGAGGGCAAGGTCACCAAGTCCACGCCGATGGGTTCGGTGGACCACCCGTTCAACACCCTGTCGGTCGCGCTGGGCGCGGAGGCGAGTTTCGCGGCGCGGGCGCTGGATTCGGACCGGGCGGGGCTGACCGAGGTGCTGCGCGCGGCGGCCGAGCATCGCGGGACGTCGTTCGTGGAGATCCTGCAGGACTGCCCGATCTTCAACGACGGCTCGTTCGATGTGCTGCGTCGCGACAACGCCGAATCGCATCTGATCCGGCTGCGCCACGGCGAGCCGATCCGGTTCGGCGCCGAGGGCGAATTCGCCGTCGTGGCACGCGGTTTCGGGCTCGCGGCGGTGCCTGCGGACAGCGTCGAGGAGTCGGAGATCATCGTGCACGACGCGTACGCCGACGATCCCGAATACGCCTACGCGCTATCCCGGCTGACGGCCCAGGATCTTTCGCATGTTCCGGTCGGGATCTTCCGCAGCGTCTCACGGCCCACCTACGACGACGGCGTCCGCACTCAGACCGTGGCGGCCCGCGAGCGCAAGCCGGTGGGCGAAGACTCGTTGCAGCAACTGCTCACCGGGAAGGAAACCTGGACGGTCGGATAAAGACCGGGCCGGGGACTCACCTGTCGGCGACGAAGGCCTTCGTGAGCTTGTCGCGCAGGGCCGCGAAGCGTGTGCGGTTGGCCTTCTGGGCGGCGCTCAGGGTGTCGGCGGTGTCGGAGCCGTAGGCGATCAGGTGGACGTCCTGGCTGGGGGACGGGCCCAGGAAGTCCAGCAGCGTGCTGCCGGTGGCGTCGTCGGGTGTGCCCATGTCCAGGGTGGCGAGGGATTTGGCCTCGGTGAAGGCGGCGGCGATGACCTCGGGTGGGATACGGCCGTTGGCGGTGGCGCCTCCGGAGTTCGTGACAGCCCGGACGCCGTGCCCGTCCGCCCGCAGGTTCAGCGTCGGGGTGACACCGTAGTGCGCGCCGCCAGGCATGTCGGTGAGGACCAGCGATACGGGTAAGGCCACCGGCGCGGGCGCGACGTGCCGGCCGAGCGGAGAGACGGGCCTGTTACGCGCGGCGGGATCGGATTGCGACCGTGCGGGCGCGTGCGTCGGGGAATCGTCCGGGGTCCCGGGCGCGAAGGGTGCGGGTGCGGTGGGTGACGGCGGGGCCGGTGGCTTGGGGGACGGGCTCACGACGGCCGGCGCCGTACTACCGGGACTGTCCGCCGCGGCCACCCCGGCACCGCCGTACAGCGCACCTGCCAGCGTGGACGCCGCCAGTGCCGCAACAAGCCTGGACCGATTACTCGCTCCGAACCCTCGCATTGCCGTTCCCTCTCCCGTATGCCGACTGTGGTTACCGACGCTGTTCGGGGTGATTGTGGACTGCGCTATCCGCCGAACCAGCAGCGACGCGCCGAGGAGCACTGTCGTTGGTGGTGGATTGATCGGCGTGTCTTGTAAGACGCGCCGAAGATCATCTGCGTGTTGCTCGCCGCGCCGAACTTGGCGTGCGGACGAACGGCTTGTGCGCTAAACCAGCTGATCGACGCAGCGCGACCGCGTCCGGACAATGCGCCTGGGTGTCACGGGCGGCTGTCGTGCGCTGAGCCAACTGATCAGCGCAGCCCCGACGGATTGCCCAGATCGCTCGCGTTGAACGTGTCGCAGGCCTTGACCTGACCCGTGCGGTAGCCGCTGAGGAACCACTTCTGGCGCTCGGCCGAGGAGCCGTGCGTCCAGGACTCGGGGTTGACCCGGCCGGTGGCAGACTTCTGGATGTGGTCGTCGCCGACCGCCGCGGCGGCCGACAACGCGTCCTGCACATCGCTGTCGGACAGCGGTTTCAGGAACGGTTGCGTCCCGCCTGGTGCGGGCAGCTTGTCGGCGTAGTGCGCCCACAGGCCCGCATAGCAGTCGGCCTGCAATTCCATTCGCACCGAACCGGATTGGGGCCCCTTCGGATCGCGCTGGGCCCGGCCGGAATCGCCGAGCAGGTTCTGGATGTGGTGGCCGACCTCGTGCGCCACCACGTACTCCTGCGCAAGCGGGCCGCCGCTGGCGCCGAACTTGTCCACTAGTTCCTGGAAGAAGCTGGTGTCGAAGTAGGCGGTGTGGTCGGCGGGGCAGTAGAACGGGCCGACCTCGCTGGTGGCGCGCCCGCAGCCGGTGGACACCGCGCCGCTGAACAGCGTCACCTTCGGCGGCACGTAGCTGCGGCCGGTCTGCTGGGGCAGTTCGGCGCCCCAGACCGCGTCGAGACTCTGGGCGGTGAGCACAACTCGGCAATCGACGTAGCGATTGGCGTCCGCGCCGGTCTTGCAGTGGCTGGGCACGGCGGCCGAGCCCGGTTGCGTCGCGGTCGACTCCGCGCCGGTGAACTCGCCGAGCAGCGAGCCCGGATCCCCGCCCAGCAACAGGGCTAGCACCAGCACTATCAGCCCACCCGCGCCGCCGCCGAGTGCGATCTTGCCGCCCCGGCCCGGTCCGCCGCCCGACGACACCCGGCCCGGATCGATCTGCATGCCCTCGTTGAAGGTCATCCTCGGCCCTCTCGCCCGTACGTCGGTGGGAAAAGCGTGGGAGAACGTCGCACGATCAGCTCAGAGCAAACCATCTGCAACCTTCAGCTTGACATGGCGCCGCGGAAATCGGTTTCCAGGGGCCGTCGTGTCCGGTGTACTCGACTCTGCGCGGGCTGGGCACCGGCGGGCTCGGTCGCTCCTGCTTGCCCGTGCAAAAGCTGTCCGTGCCGCCGCTTAGGATGGTCTCGCATCCGCCCATCCCCGTCGGTGCATTGATGTCGTCGAAAGGATCTCCCTCGTGCTGCGCACCCACTTGGCAGGTTCGCTGCGAAGCGAACACGCCGGTCTGACCGTGACCCTCACCGGTTGGGTTGCTCGTCGGCGAGACCACGGTGGCGTGATCTTCATCGATCTGCGCGATGCGTCGGGTGTGGCGCAGGCGGTATTCCGCGAGGGCGCCCCGGCCGAGCAGTCGCACCGGTTGCGCGCCGAATTCTGCGTGCAGGTCACCGGCGTGGTCGAGCTGCGGCCCGCGGGCAGCGAGAACCCGAACCTGCCCACCGGCGCGATCGAGGTCAACGTCACCGAGCTGGTGGTCCTCAACGAGGCCGCGCCGCTGCCGTTCCAGTTGGACGAGCATCCCGGCGAGGAGGCGCGGCTCAAGTACCGCTACCTGGACCTGCGCCGCGAGGGCCCCGCGCACGCGATCCGGTTGCGCTCCAAGGCCAACGCCGCCGCCCGCGCCGTGCTGTCCGAGCATGCGTTCGTCGAGGTCGAGACCCCGACGATGACCCGCTCCACCCCCGAGGGCGCGCGCGACTTCCTGGTGCCCGCCCGCCTGCAGCCCGGCACCTTCTACGCGCTGCCGCAGAGCCCGCAGCTGTTCAAGCAGTTGCTGATGGTCTCCGGCGTCGAGCGCTACTACCAGCTCGCCCGCTGCTACCGCGACGAGGACTTCCGCGCCGACCGCCAGCCCGAGTTCACCCAGCTCGACGTGGAGATGAGCTTCGTGACGCAGGAGGACGTGATCCTGCTGGCCGAGGACGTGCTGGCCGCGCTGTGGAAGCTGATCGGCTACCGGATTCCCGCGCCGATCCCGCATATGACCTACACCGAGGCCATGCGCCGCTACGGCAGCGACAAGCCGGATCTGCGCTTCGGCATCGAGATCACCGAGTGCGCGGAGTATTTCGAAGAGACCCCGTTCCGGGTGTTCCAGGCCCCCTACGTGGGCGCGGTCGTGATGCCGGGTGGCGCGTCGCAGCCTCGTCGCCAGCTCGACGCGTGGCAGGACTGGGCCAAGCAACGCGGCGCGAAGGGCCTGGCGTACATCCTGTTCAACGAGGACGGCACGCTCGGCGGTCCCGTCGCGAAGAATCTCAGCGAGGCCGAGCGCGAGGGCCTGGCCAAGCATGTCGGCGCGCAGCCGGGCGACTGTGTGTTCTTCGCCGCGGGCGAGACCAAAGCACAGCGCGCCCTGCTGGGCGCCGCGCGTGGCGAGATCGCGCGCAAGTGCGACCTGATCGACGAGAACTCCTGGGCCTTCGTCTGGATCGTCGACGCCCCGATGTTCGAACCGGCCGCCGACGCGACCGCCAGCGGCGATGTGGCACTGGGCCATTCGGCCTGGACCGCGGTGCACCACGCGTTCACCTCGCCTCGCCCCGAATTCCTCGACACCTTCGACACCGATCCGGGCGAGGCGCTGGCCTACGCCTACGACATCGTCTGCAACGGCAACGAGATCGGCGGCGGCAGCATCCGCATCCACCGCCGTGACGTGCAGGAGCGGGTGTTCAAGGTCATGGGCATCAGCCACGAGGAGGCGCAGGAGAAGTTCGGCTTCCTGCTCGATGCCTTCTCCTACGGCGCGCCCCCGCACGGCGGCATCGCCTTCGGCTGGGACCGCATCATCGCCCTGCTGGCAGGCACCGAGTCGATTCGCGACGTCATCGCTTTCCCGAAGTCCGGCGGTGGCGTCGACCCGCTGACCGACGCTCCCGCCCCCATCACCGCGCAGCAGCGCAAGGAGGCCGGGCTGGACGTGATCCTGGACGAGCACGGGAAGCCGGTGGGCGGCAAGAAGTCCGAGGGCGAGAAGGGCGACCCGAAGTAGGGCATCGGCTGATGCCGGGAGACTGCTGACGTAAGGGGCTGCGGGTGTTGCACGTTCGGGCGGTCTGCCCAGCGGAGACGACCGAGGCCGCGCTCGCCGCGCTGCATGCCGAACCGGGCGCCACGCTCATCACCGTGCAGCGCGGCGCCGCGGTCGAACCGGCCGGGGATGTGATCGAGGCCGAGGTGGCCCGGGAGTCGGTCAACGATCTGGTGGACGCCCTCGAGGCGCTGGGGATCGCCAAGGACGGCGGCATTCTGCTCGGGCCGATCGACACCGCGATATCACAGTCGGTGCGGCATGCGGTCGCGGCGGCGCCGGGGGAGTCGTCGGATGCGGTGGTCTGGGAGTCCTTGCTCGCGCAGACTCGCGACGAGTCGACGCTCAGTCCGTCGTTTCTGGCGTTCATCACCATCGCCTGCCTGCTGGCGGCGGTCGGAGTGGCCACCGATTCGCCGGTGACGATTGTCGGCGCGATGGTGGTCGGGCCGGAGTTCGGGCCACTGGCGGCGCTCGCGGTGTCGTTGGTGCGCAAGAACTTCGCGCTGGCGCGGCGCTCGGCGCTGGCGCTGCTGGTCGGATTTCCGGTGGCGATGGCGATCACCGTGGTGGCGACGCTGGCGTGGCGTCATTTCGGCTGGCTCACCGTGGACAATCTGGACCACATTCGCAACGTGCGGTTCATCTACGAGGTGGGGCCGTTCTCGCTGGTGGTGGCGCTGCTGGCGGGCGCGGCCGGAATGTTGTCGCTGATGACTTCGAAATCGGCTGCGCTGGTTGGGGTTTTCATCTCGGTGACCACTGTTCCGGCGGCCGGATTCGCCGTGGTCGCGGCCACGCTGGGGGAGTGGGACAAGGTGCTGTGGTCGATCCTGCAGCTCGTGGTGAACATGGTCGGGATCGTCGCGGCGGGCGCGGTCGTGCTGAAGCTGCGTCCCCGTCGTCGCGCGGAGGGCGGACCGATGAATCGAATCGAGCGATGGTGGGTCACGGAAGACTGACTCCCGGGGGATGCCGCGGCACCGGTTGTGCCGCAGCATCCGCGGACTTACAGCGTCAAGCCATCGATCAGCGTGCGGTACGAATACGTCAGCGCCATCACGCAGACCGGTCCGGCGACGAGTAATCCCACGCCGCACAACAGGATCGCGATCGCGGTCACGACCAGTATCGCCAGTGCCAGCAGCAGCATCTGCCCGACATTGGCGATGACCAGCTGCACGCTGGATCGCAGTGCGGCGATCGGCTTCAGGTCCTGATCGATCACGAAGTGCAGGGCGAACATGCACAGGAATCCGACCGCGATGGCCGCGACGAGGCCCAGAATCGTTGCCAGGGTTTTGGACACGATCGCGACGATCGCCGACACCACGACCATGGCCAGCACGGTTCCGGCGAACATGCCCAGCGCCACCAGCAGGACGTTGCCCGCGTTGACGAATCCGAAGAACGCCTGGAAATCCGGTGGGGTGCCGTCGCTTTCATAGAGCGCGCCACGGATCATGGCCGCCTGCAACAGCCATACCACCACCGAGACGACCAGGAAGATCAGTATCAGCGGCAGTACCGAATTCAGCCCGGCGACCCGGACCAGGAAAGTGACCGCCAGATACGCGACGAAACCCACCAGGGTGATGGACACCCACGGAATCGGATTGGTGCGGAAGTGGTCCCAGCCGTAACCCAGCGCGCGGCCGACGCTCAGCCCGGCGGGTGCGGGTGTCGGGAATCCTTGGGGTGGAGCGCCTGGGGCCTGGGTCGCTCCGGGCGGAGCGCCCGGTGGCATACCGGGCGGCCCGGCGGGTTGGGTGCCGGGATAGGGCTGATTGCCGGGATACCCCTGTTGCGGCATTCCCTGCTGCATGCCGCTCGGCGGCATTCCGGGCTGGGTGACGCCGACCGGCGGTCCACCGGGGTGGGCCATCCCCGGCTGCGGTGCTCCCGTCGAGGGCGCCCAACCCTGCGGGGGCGGGTATCCGGGCCGCTGCCCGTATCCCGGCTGTGGAATCGGCGCGCCGCCGGGACCCGGCACAGGTGCGCCGAAGACAGGTGGGGGCGGCGGGTGGCCCGTGGTGGGAG
>NZ_JAGPOX010000186.1 GCF_019038435.1 Nocardia alni | reverse complement strand
AGAGACAGGCCCAGCAGTTCCCTGGTCGGGCCGCTGTCGCCGGTGACGCTCATGCCCCAGAAGGGGGCGACCCAGCCGAAGTGGGCGGCGGCGGCGTCGCGGGGGATCGAGGCCGTGGGCACGTCGAGTTTGCGGCCGATGGCCTCGGCGATCTCGCGGGTCGGGATGGCCGGTTCGGCGAGGGCGTGCAGGACGGTTCCGGCGGGGGCCTTTTCGACCGCGAGACGGAACAGGCTAGCGGCGTCGAGCCGGTGCACCGCGGGCCAGGTGTGTGCACCGTCATCGATGTAGCCGGACACGCCCTTCTCGCGGCCGACGAGGCCGACGGAGTGGATGAATCCATGGTCACCCTCGCCGTGGACTGTGGTGGGCAGGCCGAGTACCACCGAGCGGACGCCTCGCTCGGCGAGCCGGACGGTCGCGGCGGCGGTGGCCCAGCGAGTCATCGGGCCGTCCTCGACGCCGGGCTTCCCAGTGTCGAGCCCGACCAGGCCGGAGGCGATGACCAGCGGGCGATCCGAACCCTCGAGCACGTCGCCGAACAGGTCGATGGCTTGGCGGTCGGTGCGCTGGTTCTCCTCGAACTTCGAGAAGTCGTGGATGAACGCCAAGTGGACGACCGCGTCGGCGTCCTGCGCGCCCGCGCGCAGGCTGTCCGGATCGAGCAGGTCGCCGCGGCGCACCTGGGCGCCCGCGGCGGTCAGCGCGGCGGCTGAGGCGTCCGAGCGCGCGAGACCGACGACCTCGTGACCGCCGGCGATGAGTTCGGGGACGACGGCGGAGCCGATGAAGCCGGAGGCGCCGGTGACGAAGATGCGCATGGGAGATCCCTTTCGCGTGGCCGCAGGAACGCATCCTGTAGCCGATGTCAGTTGATGACATCACTGTAGCAGCGATGTCAGTAGCTGTCATCGTATGAGGTCAGTCGATGTCGTCGGGGCCTATGATGGAGATATGGGTCGATGGGAACCGGACGCGAGAGGCCGCCTAGGACAGGCGGCGATGGATTTGTATGTCGAGCGTGGCTTCGACCAGACCACCGTCGCGGATATCGCCCAGCGCGCCGGACTCACCGAACGCACGTTCTTCCGCCACTTCGCCGACAAGCGCGAAGTCCTGTTCGGCGGCCAAGAACTCCTGCACGAAGTGATCACGAAAGCCCTTGCGGCAGCACCTGATTCGGCCTCCCCGATCGAGGCGATAGGCGCGGCCCTGCACACCCTGTGCGAGATGATCGGCCAGAACCGAGACTTCTCCCGAAACCGTCAAACCGTCATCGACGCGAACCTTGCCCTCCGCGAACGCGAACTGATCAAACTGGCCACTCTCGCCGACGTCAGCGCCGAATCCCTCCGCCACCGCGGCGTCCCCGACCCCGCCGCCACCCTCACCGCCGAAGCAGGCATGGCCGCCTTCAAGGTCGGCTTCACCACCTGGCTGACCTCCCCCGAAGACCACGGCCTGCCCACCGAGGTCCGCAACGCCCTGAACGAACTCAGATCCGTCACCGCAGGCTAGATCCGCTGCTCGATCGAACAGCTTTCTCAACGGAACAGGTCCTCGATACTGTCGGCGTCGATGGCCCGGTCGAGCCAGAGGGCCAATTGGTCGTAGTCCCTGCAATCAGTGATGTGGTTTCGTATGTCATCGGGTACCGCAATGCCGCGAAGGTCGAGTAGCCGAAGGATCGACTCGACGCGTGCCTGTCTATAGCCTTCGGCATGGAAGTACTCGCGAAGTATTGTGCGGCCGACCGACGGACTGTTTTTCGCGAACCTAAGCACGAGGGCGACAACCAGAGGATCGTGCGGTTTGACTGATGATCGTTCTGCCCAGGAGTCGCTCACGTGAAGAGGCCGTCGATGGTATCGACATCGATGGCTTTGGTGAGCCACATCTCGAGTTGGTTCTGATCGGTGCATGCGGCGATGCGCTGGCGGACTGAAGCGGGAATGGCGATACCGCGCTGGTCGAGGATGAGGAGCAGGGCCTTGGCTTCGCCTTCGGCCCGGACGCGTTGGAAGGTTTCGGAGCGATAGAACGAGGTGTCGACGGTCACGAGTTTCCTCCAGTAGTCAGCGGCCGGAGTAGTGCCCAGGCCGAGTTCGGTGTAGACGGCGAAATGCTCCCGGTTGTCGGCATCGACCATTTTCAGCGCGGCTGCCAGTGCATCCAGTATCGCATTTATCACCTTGTCCTTCGCGTGAGTGATAGCGGAGAGGGTGGCCAGGGGGATATCCGCGACGGCGGTTTCGGGGTCGGTGATGGCGGGGACGGTCTTTGGGCCCAGGACGAGGGGATAGGTGGTTTGGGAGGTCCACTGGGAGAGACCGGTCGAGAACGGACCGTCCGCCCAGACGGCAGTGGCCTCGTCTTGGCAGATGACCAAGAGAACTACCGGTAGACCGTATTTCGCCCGCAGGTAGGCCACGCAGTATGGCCAGGTGCTCTCCTTGTCCTGGTCTTTCTTGCCTTGGGCCTCGATCGGTAGAACATATGCCCCTTCGGGCGTCGTCACTTGTAGCACCGTATCGATGCGGCGTTCGAGGGGTTTGATCTCGGTGGCATCCGTCGTCAGCACTTCGACGGAGATCGGGTCGGGGAAGGGGAGGCCCAGGGCCCGGGCCGCGCGGGCGAAAACGCCCGGATCGTGTTGGAAAAGGCGGTGCATCGCTTCATGATTGGAGCTGACCATGGGGCCGACCGTACACACGTACGTTCGATTAGTCTGAAATGTCCGGAGTGTCCGATGGCTTGCCGGGTGATGATCGGCGTGCCGTTTCGGACACGCGTTTTACCTGGTCGTATGACCTATCGGCGGTTGGCGTTGCGGGCGGTGCCGCGGTGGGCGGGGATGGTGGTGGGGTCTTCCGGCCAGGAGTGTTTGGGGTAGCGGCCTCGGAGGTCGGCGCGGACCTGGCGCCAGCCGGTGTGCCAGAAGGAGGGGAGGTCGGCGGTGACGGCCACCGGGCGTTGGGCGGGGGACAGAAGGTGGAGGATGATCGGGACTCGGCCGTTGGCCAGGCGGGGGGTGTCGGTCCAGCCGAAGATTTCTTGGACTTTTACCGCGAGGATCGGGGGGTCGGCGGAATAGTCGAGGCGGATGTGGCTACCGGAGGGGACTTCCAGGCGTTCGGGGGCGAGGGTGTCCAGGTGGGTCGCTTCGGGCCAGGGGAGTAGGCGGCGTAGTGCTTGGCCGGCGTCGATGCGTTCGAGGTCGGTGCGGCGGCGGGCGATGGAAAGTTCTGGGCCGAGCCAGGTTTCGGCATCGGCGAGCAGGGTCTCGTCGTCGACGCGGGGCCAGGGATCGCCGAGGGTGCGGTGCAGGAAATCCAGGCGTTGGCGCAGTCCGGCGGCGTCGGGACTCCAGTGCAGCAGATCTAGTCCGGTGGATCGCAGGCCCGAACGCAGTGCCGCGCTGAGCGATTGCGGGTCGGGATTGCGGGTCGGGCGCTCGGACAGTGTGATCGCCCCGAACCGTTCGACGGTGCGTGCGACGACGTCGCCATCGGTCCATTCGACCTCGTCGAGGGTGCTGAGCAGATTCGGTGCGGCGTGGCGGGCAAGTGTCTCGTCGGCGACGGCGGCCAACCGGATCTGGCCCTCGGACCGGCCTGGGTCACGCGTCGCCACCGCGACCGCAAGCCACTCGGCATCACCCAGACCGGAACCGGGCGGCAGCGTCACGGCCGTGCCGCCGGCCATGAGGTAGCTCGCCGACCCCGGGCCCCGCCGACGGGCCAGGCGTTCTGGATACGCCAGTGCGACAATGAAAGACGGGTCGTCGGATGTGCTTTGGGGTGGCCTGCCGCCGGCCGGGGCGGATGCGTCCGGGGCTGCGTTGGCCGGGCGTCCCGGGTTCGGTGATCCCGAGCGTGTGTCCGCTGGTATCGCATCGACGGAACCGGTTGGGCCGACCGACTTCGCAGTGTCGGATGGCGCCGGGCCGGCTGGTGTTGCGGCGGTCGAGTCATAGCGGGAGGTCGGGGCATCGACCATCCGGGTGAGCCGCTGCACCTCCTGGCGCCAGCGCGGCGGACGTTCGCGCCGCAGCGTGCGCAGACCTGCAACGAGATCGGTTGTGGGAGCGAGTGAATCGTCGTCGAGCAGAGCGACCACCTCCGCCGCGGCCCGCGCGCCGACCTCGGCCGCGCCGTCGAGCAGCGCTCGCGCCAGCCGTGGATGCAGCCCGATCCGGGCCAGGGCCCGCCCGCGATCGGTGGCCGCGCCGTCGTCATCCACCGCACCCAACGCGCGCAACACCTCTCGGCCCGCGGCCAGACCCCCGGAGGGCGGGTCGTCCCACCACGCCAGGCCGTGTCCGTCAGGGGTGCCCCAACAGGCCAGCTCCAATGCCAGTCGAGTCAGATCCGCCGTGCGGATCTCCGGTTCGGGATATGCGGGGAGCGTGGCGAACTCGTATTCGGGCCAGCAGCGCCAGGCCCGCCCGGGGGCCTCGCGTCCGGCGCGTCCGGTCCGCTGCTGCGCCACCGCCTGCGAAACCCGAACTGTCGCAAGGCCGGACAGGCCGCGTCCACGATCGATGCGGGGCACACGCGCCAACCCGGAATCCACCACCGCCCGAACTCCCGGCACGGTCAGACTGGATTCGGCCACGGCCGTGGCGAGCACCACCCGCCGCCGGGAGCCGGGCCGCAGGGCGTCGTCCTGGTGGCTCGCGGACAACCTGCCGTGCAGGGGGACCACATCCACGTCGAGGCCACCGAGCATCTGGGAGGTGCGGCGGATCTCGGCCGCACCGGGCAGGAAGACCAGCACGTCACCGTCGGCATCGTCGAGCGCGGCCCGCGTCGCGCGCGCCACCTGTGCCTCGACCCGCTCGCGTGGCAATGCGGGTAGATAGGTGATGTCGATGGGGTAGGTCCGCGCACTCGCCTCGAGGACCGGCGCGGGTCGCTCGCCGCCCAGCAGCTCGGACAGCCGGTCGGCGGCCACGGTCGCAGAGGTCGCCAGCACCCGCAGATCGGGCAGGAGCCCGGCCCGGGCGTCGAGCAGCAGCGCCAGCAACAGATCCGCGTCCAGGTGCCGCTCGTGGCATTCGTCCAGCACGACCGTGCCGACGCCGGCCAGCTCCGGATCCCCCTGCAAACGCCGCACCAGCAGTCCCGACGTGACGACCTCGATCCGAGTGCCCGCACTCACCCGCCGATCCCCGCGCACCGAGTACCCCACGGTCCGCCCGACCGGTTCACCCAGCAGCGAGGCCATCCGTGCGGCCGCGGCCCGCGCCGCCAGCCGCCGCGGTTCGGCCACCAGCACCCGCCCGCTCGTCCCGGCCGCCAACGCCAACGGCACCAGCGTCGTCTTCCCGGTACCGGGCGGCGCGACCAACACGGCAGCACCCCGCTCGACCAGCGCCTCGACTATCGAGTCGAGCATCCCGCGCACTGGCAGGTCGGGGAGTTCGGGGAGCTTCAGTCCGGGCGTTTCCATGTGCAGACCAGTTTGCAGGGCGGCCCGCGTGCATGCGAAATTTCGGCGCAGACGGCAATCGAACGGGTCGGCCGTGCGTACAGCGACATTTATCCCGCCGATATCGGTGGGATAAATGGATGTGAAGCGGGCCGGGCGCATCGCTTACGATTCGACCAGCGACAATGTCAGTGCAGAAGTATGCGTATCGACCGAACCAGCCCCAGGGAGAGACGAACCATCGTGGCCGAGGACAACGCACACGCCGAGCAGAATCCGGCACCGCAGCAGGTGGCGCTGAGCGAGGAATCGCTGAGTGCGGCGGCCGAGGCGGCGGAGAAGGCGTTTGCCGTGGCCGCGGACCTGGATGCGCTCGCGGCCGCGAAGACCGAGCATATGAGCGGTAAGTCGGCGATCTCGCTGGCGCAGCGGGCGCTGGGCTCGTTGCCCAAAGAGGAGAAGTCCGAGGCCGGTAAGCGCGTGAACGTCGCGCGCGGGCGGGTCAGCGCGGCGTACGAGGCGCGGCGCGCGGAACTGCTCGCCGAGCGGGACGCCGCGGTGCTGGTCGCCGAGGCCATCGATGTGACGCTTCCGGCGCGGCGCGGCGCGGTCGGCGCGCGGCATCCGATCACCGCGATCTCCGAGCGGGTCGCCGACGTCTTCGTCGGCATGGGCTGGGAGGTCGCCGAAGGTCCCGAGGTGGAGACCGAGCACTTCAACTTCGACGCGCTCAACTTCCTGCCCGACCACCCCGCGCGGACCATGCAGGACACCTTCCACCTCGCTCCCGAGGGATCGCGCCAGGTGCTGCGCACGCACACCTCCCCGGTGCAGGTGCGCTCGATGCTGGAGCGCGAGCTACCGATCTACGTGGTGTGCCCGGGCCGCACGTTCCGCACCGATGAACTCGATGCCACCCACACCCCGGTGTTCTCCCAGGTGGAGGGCCTCGCGGTGGACAAGGGCCTGACCATGGCGCATCTGCGCGGCACCCTGGACGCGTTCGCGCGGGCGCTGTTCGGTCCCGACACGCGAACCCGCATGCGGCCCAACTACTTCCCGTTCACCGAGCCGTCGGCCGAGGTGGACGTGTGGTTCCCGGACAAGAAGGGCGGCGCGGGCTGGGTCGAGTGGGGCGGCTGCGGCATGGTCAACCCGCGCGTGCTGATCGCCAGCGGGATCGACCCGGAGGTGTACAGCGGCTTCGCCTTCGGCATGGGCCTCGAGCGAACCCTCCAGTTCCGCAACGGGATTTCCGATATGCGTGACATCGTCGAAGGCGACGTCCGGTTCACCCTGCCCTTCGGCATCCAGTCCTGATCCCCTGACCCTTCTGCGGGGGCCGTGTTCCGCGATCCGGCCCCCGTACACCCCCGACAACCGGGCACACGAGAAAGCGAAACATCCAGTGCGAGTAGCGCAGACCTGGCTGACGGAAATCTTGCAGCGCACCACCCCCGGCTGGTCGGTGACCCCGGAGGAGCTCGACGCGGGCTTCGTCCGGGTAGGGCTGGAGGTCGAGGAGCTCGATCGGCTCGAGCGCATCGACGGCGATATCGACCATCCGCTGGTGGTCGGCCGCGTCGCCGAGATCACCGAGCTGACCGAGTTCAAGAAGCCGATCCGGTTCTGCAAGGTCGACATCGGTAAGCCCGAACTGCAGGAGATCGTCTGCGGCGCGCGCAATTTCGCGGTCGGGGACCTGGTCGTCGTGGTGCTGCCCGGCGGTGTGCTGCCCGGCGGATTCACGATCAGCTCGCGCAAGACCTACGGGCATGTGTCCAACGGCATGATCTGCTCGGTCGCCGAACTCGGTATCGGCAAGGATCATTCGGGCATCCTGGTGCTCCGGCCGGGCACCGCCGAACCCGGCGCGGACGCCAACGAGCTGCTGGGCCTGGATGATTCGGTGATCGAGCTGAACATCACTCCCGACCGAGGCTACTGCTTCTCGGTGCGCGGCCTGACCCGCGAGCTGGCCTGCGGATTCGACCTCGAGTTCGCCGATCCGGCCGTGCGCACCCTGCCCGACGACGAGGCCGACGCCTGGCCGATCACGGTCGAATCCGAGTCCGGCTGTACACGTTTCGCCGCGCGCCGGGTCACCGGCATCGATCCGGCCGCGATCAGTCCGTGGTGGTTGCAGCGGCGGCTGCTGCTGGCCGGGGTGCGGCCCATCTCGCCCGCGGTGGACGTCACCAACTATGTGATGCTCGAGCTGGGGCAGCCGCTGCACGCGTTCGACGCGGCGAAGGTGACCGGTCCGCTGGTGGTGCGCAAGGCCGATACCGGTGAGACGCTGCGCACCCTGGACGATGCCGAGCGGACCCTGAACGCCGAGGATACGGTCATCGCCGACGACACGGGCGTCGTCTCGCTGGCCGGTGTCATGGGCGGCGCCTCCACCGAGGTCGGTACCGAGTCCACCGACATCCTGCTCGAGGCCGCCACCTGGAGCCCGCTCGCGGTCTATCGCACCGGGCGCCGCCACAAACTGAGTTCGGAGGCCGCGAAACGCTATGAGCGCGTGGTCGATCCGGAGGTGAATGTCGCGGCACTGGACCGCGCCGCCACGTTGCTGGTCGAGATCGCCGGTGGCACAGTCGAACCCGCGCTCACCGATATCCGGCTGCCGACACCCGGGCCCGCCCCGATCCGGATGGATCTCGACCTGCCCGACCGCACCGCCGGGGTCGTCTACCCGAACGGCACCTCGGCGCGGCGCCTGGCGCAGATCGGCTGCGCGGTCGACGTGGACGTCACCGAGTCCGGCCACGGTCAGCTCGTGGTGACCCCGCCGAGCTGGCGGCCGGACCTGGCCCAGCCCGCCGACCTGGTCGAGGAGGTGCTGCGGCTCGAAGGGCTCGAGCAGATCCCGTCGGTGCTGCCGGCCGCGCCCGCGGGCCGCGGCCTGACCGCGACCCAGCGCCGCCGCCGCGCGGTCAGCCGGGCGCTGGCGTTCGCCGGCTGTGTCGAGGTACCCGCGCCGCTGTTCCTGCAGGTCGGGGCGTTCGACACCTGGGGTCTGGACGCCGCCGACACCCGCCGCGCCACGATGCGCGTGCTGAATCCGCTGGACGTCGAGCGGGCCGAACTGGCCACCACCCTGCTGCCCGGACTGCTGGAAGTGGCCGCGCGCAACATCTCTCGCGGCGAACGCGATCTGTCGATCTACGCGATCGGCCAGGTCGTGCTGCCCGGACCGGAGATCCGTCCGGTGGCCGAGCTGCCGGTCGACCGTCGTCCCACCGACGAGCAGATCACCGAGCTGATCGAATCGCTGCCCGCGCAGCCGGTCCACGTCGCGGGCGTGCTGACCGGCCGACGTGACCCGCGCGGTCCGTGGGGGCCGGGCCGCGCCGCGGAGGCCGCCGACGCGTTCGCGCTGGCCGACGCGGTCGCCGACGCCGCCGGGGTGCGCATCGAGCGCCGTGCCGCGGCCTACCTGCCGTACCACCCGGGCCGCTGCGCCGAACTCGTGGTCGAGGGTGTCGTGGTCGGGCATGCGGGCGAATTGCATCCGGCGGTGCTGGAGCGCTCGGGCCTGCCGCCGCGCACCTGTGCGCTGGAACTGGATCTGGACGCACTGCCGCTGCGCGAATCTCTGCCGGTACCAACGGTTTCCCCGTTCCCGGCGGTGTTGCAGGACGTTTCGGTGAGCATCGACCGATCGGTGCCCGCCGCCGCGGTGGAGTCGGCGCTGCGGTCCGGCGCGGGTGAACTGCTCGAAGATATCGCGCTGTTCGATGTATACGAGGGCGCCCAGGCGGGCGAGGGGCGCAAGTCCCTCACTTACGCCCTGCGCTTCCGCGCCACCGACCGCACCTTGACCGAGGACGAGGCCAGCGCGGCGCGCGATGCGGCGGTGGCCGTGGCGGCGTCGTCTGTAGGGGCCGTGCTGCGCGGGTAGCGGCTGGCTTCCGGCCCGTTGACGCGTTGGTATCCCCGGACGCTGGAGCGGATCGGAGCCCGTGGCATACCGTCGGCTGGAGTCTTGGATTCCGGCCGACGGTACGCCGGTTCGGTCTTTAGCGTCGGCCCGGTGCAGGTAACGGCGTCGCGCGGGGCCGCACATCCGGTCGGCGGTGTCGATCCAGTGGAGTTCTGTTCGTCGGATCTTGTAGAGCCCGGCGACCTTCGCGGGGCGTATCCATGAGGAGGTCGACCGGTGACCACAGCCAGGCCCGACGACGTCGTAACCAAGGCACGCCTGATCATCATGTGGAGCACGCCGTCGGATGTGGAGGCATTCGAACGCCACTATCGGGACGTGCACATACCCGTGGCGAAGCGGATGCCCGGATTGCGTAGATACACCCTGAGTCACGCGCCTACGTCTGTCCATGGTGAATCGTATTACCTTGTCGCCCAGCTAGATTGGGAGGACCGAGCGGCATTGGACGCGGCCCTGGAATCGGACGCCGGGCGCGCCACCGGCAGGGATGTGCCGAATCTGACCCGGTACGCCGAGATTCACAGCATGATCGTGGAACTCTCCGACATCTGATGTGGACAAATCCCTCGGGCGGCGGCCCGCGGACCCGTTGCGGTTAAGCTCGGGCGGGTGAATATCTCCTGGGGTCCCGTGCGCCGCGCGGTGCTGTGCGCCGCTGTCCTGCTGGTTTCGGCCGGATGCGGGCAGCAGGTGCGGTCCGATGCCGGTCCGACATCCACGCCGCTGCAGGTCACGGAGCGGCCTGCGGGATATCAGACGGACGGTGCGAGGACCGGGCTTCCGGCCGGGGTCGGCGTGCCACCGGCGGGTACGGATCAGCTGGTGACGGTGCAGGTTTCGGGCCCGGCGGCCACGACGGGGACGTTGCAGGCGTGGCAGCGCTCGCCCGGCGGCTGGACCAGCCCGATCGGGCCCGTATCCGTCCGGGTCGGCACGGCCGGCGTCGGTCCGACGCACGAGGGATTGAATCGCACGCCGGTGGGCACGTTCGGGCTGCCCTCGGCGTTCGGGCGGGAGGCGAATCCGGGGACGCGCATGCTGTACCGGCAGATCGGCGACAGCGACTGGTGGGTGAGCGATCCCAAGAGCCCGCAGTACAACACCTATCAGCACTGCGCCCCGGGAACATGCCCCTTCAACGAGAAGGACGGCGAGAATCTGGGCGAGGCCGGGACCAGTTACGACTACGCGATCATGATCGGCTACAACACCGCACCGGTGGTGGCGGGCGCCGGATCGGCCTTCTTCGTGCACGTGGACGCCGGTATCCCCTCGGCGGGATGCGTCGAGACACCGCGTGACAAGGTGGTCGCGCTGCTGAAATGGCTCAACCCGGACCAGCATCCGCAGATCACCATCGGATACCGCTGACGGCCCCCGCGGACGCCGTCCGGGAGAATCGGGATATCGCTCACTGAAAGGAAGGACATATGCCGCATCCGGCGACGCCGATCCTCAACGCGCTGACCTTCCATCCGGTGCGGCAGGTGACGATGACACCCGAGCGGCTCGGGGTCGAGTGGGAGGACCTGTATTTCACCGCCGCGGACGGGACGCGGATCAATGGCTGGTTCGTGCGGGCGCCGGAGCGACCTCCGGTGGCGCACATCCTGTTCGCGCATGGCAACTCGGGCAATATCGGGGATCGCACGGTGGTCCTCGCGCTGCTGGCGGCGGCCGGATTCGATGTGCTGGTCTTCGACTACCGGGGATTCGGGCGCAGTGCGGGTCGGCCGGGTGAGCGCGGGATGTACCTGGATGCCGCTGCGGCCCGTGAAGCGCTGCTCGCCCGGCCCGGGGTGGATCCGAATCACATCGTGTACCTGGGTAAGTCGCTGGGCGGCGGGGTAATACTGGAACTGGCCACCCGCTGTCCGCCCGCCGCGATGATCCTCATGTCCACCTTCACCGGCCTGCGCGACGCGGCCCGGGCCGTCTATCCGTTCTTGCCGAGACCGATTGTGCCCGATGCCTTTCCGAGCCTGCGGCGGATCGCCTCGTTGCGCAGCCCGGTACTGATCATGCACGGTGACGACGACGAACTGCTGCCGGTGGGGATGGGCCGGGCGCTGTACGAGGCCGCCGCCGGACCCAAGCGGCTGCACATCTATCCCGGGGGTCGCCACAACGATCTGGTCCTGCATCCCGGCTGGGCGCAGACCGTGACCGAGTGGGTGTCCTCGGCTCTGGCGTCCGCCGGCGAGGCCGCGGCTCGGGACTAGGGGGATCGGGCCGCTACCGGGCAAGCCTGCGTAGCCTGGACCCATGTCCGATGTGACCGATCTGGCGACGCTGCTCGCCGCGCTGCCGGACGAGGACCTGCTGAGCGTGGTGATGGCGGCCACTACGGCGCGGCCCGGCCTGGAACCGCTGCATCTGGTGGCGGTGGAGCTGTCCGCGCAGCACGCCCATGTCGACCTGGAGCCGGATGTGACTTCCACCACCGGCTCGGTCGGCGAGGCGCTGGGCGGCGTGCCGTCCACCCCGTTCGACCAGCCAGGCCCGCTGTCCGCGATGCCGATACCGCCGGCGGGTATCCCCGAGACGGGGAGCTACTCCGATTCCGGGGTCCCTACTTTCGAGTCAGTTCGGGATAAGGTCGAGCGACGCTTCGGCACCGCGCAGGGGATGGGCGAGCTCGACTCGCAGACACCGGCGGGCCGTGGCATACAGGACCAGTGGCAGGCGCGGGCGAAGTCCGCGCGGGACCGCCTGGACGAGATTCGGAAGTCGATGCGCCGCGACGACTCCGGGGACGGGCGATCCAACGGATAGAACCAGGGGAACGATGGCCCAGCCGCGCGAGATCGCCGAGCGCCTGCTCGATGCCCAAGTGGACTTCCTGCTCGCGGAGGTGAGCGGCGATCGGTTCGCCGAGGTGGTCGCCCGCGATGTGGAGGCGGTGATCGGGGTCGCCGACACCATCGTTTTCCGCGACGTCGTCGGGGTGGACGCCGCGAAGCAGACCGTGCGCACGGTGGTGGACCGCATCGGCGGCAGCCCGATCATCGAGGATTCGGTCGGCGTATTCGCCGACGCGATCTACGACCGCATCACCCAGCAGGACGCCGGCGGGGATCGGTACACCCTCGGCGACGTGGTCGAGCGCGAGCCGCTGGAGGCGCTGCTGCGGAAAATCCTCGGCATGCACCAGGCCCAGGAGCGAATTCTGGAGCGGCTCACCGAATCTCCACTCACCGCCACCGTCGCGACGAAATTCGTGGACAAGCTGGTCGACGACATCATGGAGTCCAACCAGCGGATGGCCGCGAAGATCCCGGGCGTGGGATCGCTGGTGTCCCTGGGCACCTCGGCCGCCAAGTCCGCGCGCCGGGCCGCGGAGAAGGCGGCCGACGGCACCTTCATCGGTGAGATGGCCGGTAAGGGAGCGCAATACGCGCTGCGGCGGACCAACAACGCGATCCGCGAGATGCTGCGCGAGGCCCCGGTACAGGGCGCGGCGATGGAATTCTGGGATCTGCATGCCGGTGAACCGGTCAGCGGCCTGCGCGACTATCTGAGCCAGCAGGATCTGCGAGAGCTGGCTCAGATTGTGCACACCATCGTGACCACCACCCGGCCGAAGCCGTATTTCGGCCTGCTGCTGGACGAATGCGTCGAGGTGTTCTTCACCAAGTACGGCGACCACACGCTGGCCGGGATGCTGCCCGAACTGAGCCTGTCCGCCGATGATCTCCGCGTCGAGATCCTGCGCTACGGGCCCGGGGTGGTCGAGGCCGCGAAGCGAAACGGTGTGCTGGCCAAGCTGATTCGCGAGCGGTTGGAGCCGTTCTACACCTCGGACACGGTTCTGGAGATCCTCGCCGCGGGCTGAGCGTTCGGACAGAGGTCCACGAGGAGGACTCGGGCGCTCAGCTCGTGACGATCGCGACCGCGTCGATCTCCACCAGCATCTCCTCGCGCGGCAGTCCGGTGAAAACGGTGGTGCGACAGGGCAGGACGTGGCCGGTGGTGTGCTCGGCGACGAAGGCGCCATAGGCGTCGTTCATGGCCGCGAAGTCTTCCCGCTTGGTGAGGTAGACCCGCAGCATGACCACATCGTCGAAGCTCGCGCCCGAGGCCTCCACGATCGCCCGCACGTTCCGCAGGGTGCGGGTGGTCTGCGCGGCGACATCGCCCGGGAAGAGGTATTCGTTCGTGGCCGGATCGACCGGGCCCTGCCCGGAGACCTGCACGAACGGACCTTTGCGCACGCCTTGGGAAAACGTGTGCGCGGGCGCGGGGGCCTCGGTGGTGCGGACGGCGATCTTCTCACTCATACGGCGCCTTTCGGGATCTCGGATGTCGCTGTGCTGTTCGTGACGGGTGCGGGGCTCCACCCGAGTTCGGTGGAGATGGCCTCGGCCGCGGCCAGGACGCGCGGCAGTAGGCCGCGCACCTGGTCGTGGTCCAGCAGCATGTCCGGGACCGACACCGACACCGCGGCGACCACCGTGCCGGTGCCGTCGCGGACCGGGACGCCGATGCAGTTGACGAAGCTCTCGTGCTCCTCGTGGTCCTCGGCGAAGCCCTGTGCGGCAACGAGTTCCAGCTCTCGGAGGTATTGCTCGGGGGTGCGTATGGTGCGCTCGGTGAGTGGGCGGTAGTCCAGCCGGTCGGCGATGGCCCGCCATTGGGCGTGCGGATGCCCCGCGACCAGGACCTTGCCGACGGCCGTGCAGTGCAGGGGCGCGGGCCGTCCGACCCGCGAATACATCCGCACGCTCTGGATGGCGTCGAGCTTGTCGATGTACACCGCTTCGCCGGACTCGTAGGTCGCCAGGTGCACGGTCTGGCCGGTGGCCGCGTTGAGCGCCTCGAGGTGCGGTCGTCCTAGTGTGCGCACGTCGCGGCGCTCGAGTGCCTGGTTGGCCAGTTCGAACAGCCGCGAGCCGAGCGTGTACCGGTGGCTCGCGTCGTGGGTGACGAAACGGTCGCTCTGCATGGTCTGCAGCAGCCGCAGCACGGTCGACTTGTGCACGCCCAGCCGCGCGGCCAACTGGTCCAATGTCTTCGGATCCTCGCCCAGTTCGATGAGGATGGTCAACGCGCGTTGCAGACTCTGGCTCACGACCGTGCCTCCGCAGGGGCGTAGCTCATCGCGGCCCACTCCGAATCGGATGTCGTGGCCCGGGATTCGAGCTGTGCGAGCGGGGGTAGCTCGGCCACGTCACCGGTGCCGGTCAAAGCGGCCGCGGCGCACAGGTGCCCGTAGCGCAGTAGTTGTTCGTGCGGGCGTCCTCGCAGGAGAGCGGCCAGGTAGCCGCCCGCGAACGCGTCGCCGGCGCCGATCGCCTCGGTCACCGTCAGGCGCAGCGCGGGCACCTCACGTCGGGAGGTGCCGAGATATCCGGTGACCGAATGTCCGCTGTTCTTCACCACCAGATGCCTTGGCTGCGGGAACATCTCGCGCAGTCGGGCCGGATCGCCGGTACCGAACACCTCGGCCGCCTCGTCGGCGCCCAGGAAGGCCACATCGCTGCCGCGCAGCTGCCGGGCCAGGATGTCGGCGGCACTCTCGGTGCGGCGGATCCACAGCGCCGCCCGGTAATTCAGGTCGAAGCTGATCAGCCGTCCGCGTCGCGGAGCGGTGGTGAGCGCGTCGGTGAGTTCGGTCGCGGTGGGGGACAGGGCGGTGGTGACGCCGGTGAGGTGGATCAGCTCGCACTGCTCCAGTCGTGCGGCGTTGGCGGCCAGGTCGGCCGGGGACAGGGCACTGGCTGCGGATCCATTGCGGTAGTACAGCATTCGGCTCGTTCCCGCCGCCAGATCATCCGGCCGGGAGGATCCGCCGCCGCGCTCCTTGATGTAGAGGCCGGTGGATCGGGTGGGATCGGTGAACACCCCGGAGGTGTCCACGCCGCGCTCGGCGAGATGGCGGATCAGATAGCGGCCGAAGCCGTCGTCGCCGACCCGGGATATCCATGCCGTGCCGATGCCCAGGTGAGCAAGCACGGTCGCGACATTCAGCTCGGCGCCGCCCGCGGTGCGTTCGAAGACGGGGGAATCCTCGAGCGGACCCGGTCGGGCGACCATGACGGCCAGGCCCTCACCCACGGCGACCGCCCTGATGCGGGGCGGAGTAGGCCAGATCACACCAATCTCCTCGGAGCTCTTGCGGCTATCGGACATCGAGTGCAGAATAACCAGCGGTAACACAATGCGCAATATGCGTTGCGTAATATGCAACGATGATGCTGTGTGAAGCGTGATCGCGGGAAGGGACTTTCGTGGCGACCAACGGTGACGTGCGGCCCGTCGACATCGCCCAACGGGCGATCGATACCGCGAAGGTGGCGGCCCTGCGCGAGCGGATCCTGGGTCCCGAGCACAAATCGCTGCCGCCCACGGCGTGGGGCCGGACCGCCTATGAATACCTCGCCACCGCACCACATCTGGACGATCTGCACACCCCGGTGCTGACCCTGGACCGTGCCGCGCTGGACGCGAATCTGGCGGTGATGGCCGACTGGACCGCGGAGGCGGGGGTGCGTCTGGCCCCGCACGGCAAGACCACGATGGCCCCGCAGCTGTGGGCCGAGCAGCTTGCCGCCGGAGCGTGGGGGATCACCCTGGCGACCGGGTGGCAGGCGCAGGTGGCACGCTCGTTCGGAGTGGCCCGGATACTGCTGGCCAACGCGCTCGTCGATCCTGTCGGATTGCGATGGCTGGCAGCCGAACTCGCCCGCGATCCGAGTTTCGAATTCGTCAGCTGGGTGGACGGTGTCGCGGCGGTGGAGGAGATGGACCGGCATCTCGCGCAGGCGCCCGACGGGGTGCGCGTCGCGGTACTGGTCGAATTGGG
>NZ_JAGPOX010000185.1 GCF_019038435.1 Nocardia alni | reverse complement strand
GGTGCACCCGTGGGAGATGGGGTTGATGGATCGCACACTGCAGCAGGAGCTGTGGGGCGAGAATCCGGACACCTGGATGGCGTCGCCCTATGCCGCACAGGGTACGGCCGTACCCACCGACGGCGGCTGGATCGTGAAGGGCCACTGGAACTTTTCCTCTGGCACCGACCACTGCGACTGGGTCGTGCTGGGCACGCTGGTGTGCGACGAGAAGGGCGCGCCGGTGCAGCCGCCCACGATGATGCACGTGGTGATCCCGCGCAAGGACTACACGATCGTCGACGACTCGTGGGACGTGATCGGCCTGTCCGGCACCGGAAGTAAGGACGTGATCGTCGACGGGGCGTTCATCCCCGCCTACCGCACGATCGGCGCGGATGAGGTCGCCGAGGGCGAGGTGGCCGCCGAGCGGGCCGGACGCACCGAAACCCTGTACAAGATGCCCTTCTGGGCGATGTTCCCGCTGGGCATCACCGCGGCGGTGATCGGCATCTGCGAGGGCGCGCTGGCGGCGCATCTGGACTATCAGCGCAACCGGATCAGCGCGATGGGCGTGCGGATCAAGGACGATCCCTATGTGCTGTCGGCGATTTCGGAGAACGCGGCCGATATCGCCGCCTCGCGCACCCAACTGCTGGACGGCGTGAGCCGCCTGTACGACAAGATCGATGCGGGAGAGTCCGTCACCTTCGAGGACCGTTCGTTCGTGCGCCGCAACCAGGTTCGCTCCGCCTGGCGCGCGGTCTCCGCGGTGGACGAGATCTTCGCCCGCTCCGGTGGTAACGCCGCCCGCAGAACAAATGTGCTGCAACGCTTCTGGCGGGACGCACACGTCGGCCTGCAACATGCCATCCACACCCCCGGCACGCTGTACCACTCGGTCGCGCTCACCTCGATGGGCGTAGAGCCGGAGGGCCACCTGCGCATGATGATCTGAGCTGTGTTGATGGAGGGATGAAAAGTGCCCGGGGCCAAGTGAATTCACCTGTCCCCGGGCGCATACGTATTATCCCGGGGTGCGCGCATATCTGTCATGCCCGCACGCGCGCCTGTCCGTCGTACTCGCACGCATGCCCGCCCGTCATTCCCGCACGCTTGTGGCGGGAATCCAACCGGCGCCCGTTGGGGCACCGTGGATCCCGGCCACAAGCACGCCGGGATGACGGAGATACGGACCCCATGACACAGGGGGAAGCGGGGCAGGGTACGCGCCGGGACAATCCAGCCCGCTGCTCAGTTGACCTGACGCCCGGACGCGTCCCAGTACTTGGCACGCAGGGCCTTCTTGTCCGGCTTGCCCAGCGGGCTCACCGGAATGCTCTCGGCGAAGTCGACCGTCTTGGGCGAGTACACCGCGCCCTTGGCCTCCTTCACCAGCGCCTGCAGCTCCGAGACCTCGACCGTGCGGCCCGGGCGCAGCACGACGACCGCCTTGACCGATTCACCCCACTTCTCGTCCGGCACGCCGATGACCGCCACCGCCGCGACCGCCGGATGCGCCGACAGCACGTCCTCGACCTCACGCGGGAAGACGTTGAAGCCGCCCGAGACGATCATGTCCTTCTTACGGTCCACGATGTAGAGGAAACCCTCGTCATCCTTGCGGGCCACGTCACCGGTGTGCAACCAGCCGAACTTGGTTGCCTCCGTGGTCTGTTCGGGCTTGTTCAGGTAACCGGCCATGACCAGCGGCCCGCGCACGCAGATCTCGCCGGGTTCGCCGTCGGGCACCTCGTTGCCCTCGTCGTCCAGCAGCGCGACGTGCAGCCACGGCACCGGACGGCCGCAGCTGGCCAGGCGCTCGGGCTTGGCCAGATCGTGGTCGGCCCGGCGCAGCGCCGCGATGACCATCGGGCATTCGGCCTGGCCGTAAAACTGGAAGAAGATCGGGCCGAACTTTCCGATCGCCTCGGCCAGCCGAGCCGGGGAAATCGCCGCCGCACCATAGAACACCGTCTCCAGGCTGGACAGGTCGTACTTGTCCAGGTCCGGATAGTCCAGCAGCGCGTACAGCATGGTCGGCACCAGCATGGTCGCGGTGATCTTGTACTTTTCGATCGCCTCGCACAGCTTCTGGGGGTTGAACCCGGGCAGCACCACGATCGAGCCACCCTGCATGCTGGTCGGGTTCCAGAAGGAGCCGCCCGCGTGGCTCAGCGGGGTGCACACGAGAAACCTTGTCTCGCTGGGCCATTCCCACTCGAGCATCTGGATTCGCAGCATCGTGCTGACGCCGCGGTGGGTCATCTGCACGCCCTTGGGTTTGCCGGTGGTACCGCCGGTGTAGGCGAGGCTGAAGGTGTCCCCCGGGCGAACCGTCGGGCCGACCAGGCGCTGGGGTTCGAATTTCGCCGCGGCGGCCAGCAGATCGGTGCCGACCTCGGTGGGGCCGAAGGCCAGCAGGTTCTTCAGTCCGGGCACCCGCTCGGCCAGCTGCGCGGCGCGCTCGGAGAAGGTGGCCGCGTCGTAGACCAGGGTGTCGATGGCCGCATCCTCGAGCACGTACGCGTGGTCGTCCAGCGAGCCCATCGGGTGCAGCGCCATCGACCGGACCCCGGACAGCGCGTTGGCGCCCTGCGCCATCAGTACCTCGGGACGGTTCGCGGACAGCACGGCGATCGCGTTGCCCGAGCCGATCCCCAGTGCGACATACGCCTGGGCGAACCGGCTGATCTGGTCGCGTACCTGCGCGTAGGTGAGCTCGTCGTCACCGATGTACATCGCGGTGCGGTCGGCGTACAGGTCCAGGGATCGGATCAGGATGTCCACCGGCAGCGGATCGCTGTACAGGGAATCGAGCTCGTGCTGCGAGATGACAGGGGCCATCGGTCATGCGCCTTTCGCTGGGTACCACCGAACACACTCCAAGTTAGAACACGTTGCAGTATTTTCCTAGCGCACACCCCGGATGCGGGCCGCGACCAGCGCTGAGGGCTGGAATACCGCACCGGAACCTGTCTCGGGCACGCGGCAATATGCCGGGTCAGCCGAGCCTTGCGGCGATGACGGCGGACTACGCCGTGCGTTCCCCCGTTGACCGGCCCGCGCGGAGGGAACACGCGGGGGCCGGTCCCGGCCTCAACTCAGCCGGACGGGAAGCGCTTCGACATCGTTCTGTGTCAGCACCGGCAGATTGTGCAACTCCTCGAGCGGCGCGGCCAGAGTGATCCCCGGGAACCGCTCGAACAGCGCCGGCACCGCGATCGCGGCCTCCATCCGGGCCAGCGCCGCGCCCGGGCAGATGTGCGGGCCGTAGCCGAAGGAGATGTTGCGCGACGCGGTCGGCCTGGTGATGTCGAACTCGTCGGCGTCCTCGCCGTGCACGGCCAGGTCGCGGCCGATCGCGCGGTACGACATGACCACGCCCTCCCCCTTGGCGATCCTCACGTCACCGACGGTGATGTCCTCGGTGGCGAAGCGCATCAGCAGGTGGATGACCGGGCCGTCCCAGCGCAGAGTCTCCTCGATCGCCTGCTTCCACTCGATCTCGCCGCCGCGCACCTTCGCCAGCTGGCCGGGATGGCTCAGTAGCGCCCGCACGGTCGAGACGATCAGGCTGACCGTGGTCTCGTGCCCGGCCGCGACCAGCGCGCGCAGATTGCCCTCGACCTCCTCCTCGGTCAACGGCTCGCCGCCCTCGTCGGCCTGGATGAGCGCGGAGGTGAGGTCGTCGGTAGGCGTCGCGACACGATCGCGCACCATCGTGGTGAAGTAGCCGATCATCTCCTCGATGATCTTCAGCCGCTCGTCCTGCGGGGTGAGCAGCGAGAAGAACGCCTTCCACCGCTCGAGCATCATCGGCTGGTCGGCCGCGTCCACCCCCATCAGCGCGCTGATCACGCGCATCGGCAGCGGATAGGCGAAGACCGATTTCAGGTCGACGACCGCGTCGTCCTCACCGGCAACCGCCACATCGTCGAGCAGTTCCTTGGTGAACCGCTCGATCATCGGCCGCAGCGCCTCGAGCCGCCGGGGGGTGAGCGCCTGGGTGGTCTTGGCCCGCAGCCGCCGGTGCTCCGCGCCGTCGACGGTGAACATGGACCGGCCCGCGTCGATCATGGCGATCAGCGGCCACTCCCGGGTGACCACGCCCGAGGTCCACAGCGACCAGGCGTTCACATCCTTGACCAGCCGCGTGTCCACGAGCAGTTGGCGGGCGATCTGATGATCGGTGACCGTCCACGCGGGCACGCCCAGCAGTTCGATGCGACCGATCGGCCCGGCGTCGCGCAACCGTGCGGTCTCCCCGGCCAGATCGCCGATCATCGGATCGATGGCGATGGGACATGCTTGGTTCACGGGGTACCTCCGACGGCCCTTACTGGTGTGAAACGAACTGGGAGAGAAGTCATTCCGCTCAGAAAGGGCGAGGGTCGGCGGACCAGGTTCTGCGGCGGCACCGCAAGATCCAGATCGGGCAGCCGGTCCAGCAGCACCTCGATACCGGTCAGCGCGATGATCTCACCGATCTGCTGTGCCGGGAACGGGCAGCGGTATTCGCCGTGGCTGAACGCGAAATGCGCGCTGTTACCGGCGTGTACGAGTTCGGCGCCGTCGGCCAGATGCTCGCGCACGTGCGGATCGGCATTCGCGCCGGCCAGACCGAGCAGCACCATGTCGCCCGAGCGAATCATCTTGTCCGCCAATCGAGTATCGCGTGCGGCCCAGCGGCCGACCAGGATCTGATTGGGCGCGTCTTCCCACAGCGCCTCGTTCATCGCCTGGGATACGCTGCGCCGCCCGCCGCCGAACGCCACGGCGAAACGCTCGTCGGTCAGCATCAGCCGCAGCGAATTGCTCAGCCAATCGGTGGTGGTCAGGTGACCGGCGGCCAGGACGGCCTGCACGTTGAACGTGAACTCGGCCTCGGTGAACGGCCGAGGAAAGTTCATCATCTCAGCGATCATGTTGTCCCCCGGCACTTTGTGGCCCTGTACACCCCACTCCAAGCGTACCTGCGCCTGGCACAGCTCCGCGAACCGCGCGTAGCCGCCCTGGGCGTCGGCGCCACCGTCGGCGAGGGTCTTCATCGCCCATGCCAATTCCGGGGCCTGCGCGTCGGGGAAGCCCAGCACCCGGGCCAATGTCAGCACCGGCAGCCGCACAGCGAATTCCTCGACCAGTTCGGCCTCGCCGCGGCCGCAGAAACCATCGATCAGCTGGTCGGACAGCTCCTCGCAGACACGGCGCAGCGCGAACGGATCCACCCATTCCAGGGCCGCCTCCACCATCGCCTTGTGGCGGCGGTGCTCGGCCCCGGCGGTGAAGTAGATGGACGGCACGCGCTGGGCGACCATCGGCAGCAGCGGCCAGTCCGGCGGGATGTTCGGCCACTGATTCCACAGCTCCGCATCGCGCGTGAACAGATTCGGATCACTGGTCACCTGATGCAGCTCGCGGTAGCCGATCACCAGCCAGGCCGGGATCCCGCCCGCCAGCTCGACAGCCACCACGGGACCGTGCTCCCGGCGCATCTCGTTGTACAGCCGTAGTCGATCGGTGTGGAACCGCGGACCGCTCAGCGGGACCACGGCCGACCGGGGATGCGCGGGACAACCACCGGATTGATCGGAACCGTCTGCGGACGAGGCCATTTCGGGTGAGGTCATACGGTCGGCTCCGGGGTCGCGGCGGCATGGAGGTGCTCGACGAGGCTGATCAGGATCTGCTTACTCGACTCGCGCGAGCGGGCGTCGCATTCGAGCAACGGCACATGCGAATCCAGGTCCAGTGCGGCGCGGACCTCCTCGGGATCGGTGGTGTAGGGGCCGAAGTCGTTGCAGGCCACCACGAACGGCGTTTTTTGATATTCCAGGCGATCGATGGCGTACCAGCAGTCGGAGATGCGCTGCGGATCGACCAGGACGATGGCGCCCAGCGCGCCGGTGAACAGGCGATCCCACAGGAACCAGAACCGTTCCTGCCCCGGCGCGCCGAACAGGTACAGCACGTGTTCGGCATCGATGGTGATGCGCCCGAAATCGAATGCGACGGTGGTAGTGGTCTTTCCGGGGATGCCGGACAGATCGTCAACGCCCACACCGGCATTCGTCATCACCGCCTCGGTGTCCAGCGGGCGGATCTCGCTGACGGCCCGGACCATGGTCGTCTTGCCGACGCCGAAACCGCCCACGATCACGATCTTCAGGCCCCGCCGCACCGTGCCCTCCAGGGGCGCGTCGGCGCGGGCGGGACGATCGTCGACGGCGGGATCCGCCTTCGCGTGCTCCTCGGCGGTATCGTCGCTGGTGGTCCAGCCGTACGATTCGACACGCTCGTACGTTTCGAATCGTACGTTACCGAATTGCGCTGTGCCGGAAGTCTTGTCGGTGTCAGAGTTTGCGGAGTCCAACGAGCACCTTCTCGAGGGTGGAGGGGTCCGCCGCCCCGGACCAGCCCCCGCCGGGCACGGCGGACGCGAAGTTGGGATGGCGCACGGTGATTCGACCAGCGTGCAGCAGGTCCGACAGCAGGATCGTGGTGATGCCGACCGGCAGTCGCAGCTCCGCGGCGATCTCGACCACCGCGGTCGGCGCGCGGCACATGTCCAGGATCGCCGCGTGCTCGGACTGCATGCCCGGTGCGGGTGCGCATTCGCTCACCACCAGGGTGACCAGATCGAAGGCGTCGGAGTCGGGCTTACTGCGGCCGCCGGTCAGGGTATAGAGACGGTCGGGCCCCTCGTCACGAACCGAGCGGCTCATCGCCGCACCTGACCGCGGCTCACGATAACCCGCCATTTCTCGGCGCCGCCACCATATGGTGGGCCAATTGCTCGACGAGTTCGGCCATGTTGTGCCCGACGAGGCCCGCGTCGGCCTCCTCCGAGGCGACCACCGCGATATGGGCGCCGAGCCCGGCCTGGACGATGAACAGGATTCCGCCGTGGAACTCCGTCATCGACTGGCGCACACCGCCTTTGGCGTCACCGAACTCGACCGAGGCGCCGTGCGAAAGACTTTGGATACCCGCGGCGATCGCGGCCAGCTGATCGGCCTTGTCCACCGTCAACTCGGGGGTATGACACATCTTCAGGCCGTCGCTGGACAGCAGCAGCGCGTGGCGAGTCTGCGGCGTGCGGTCCAGCAACTGTTCGAGTAGCCACCCCAGCTGGGACGGCGCAGATGTAGTCATAGTTCGTTCTCCACGGCAGGGGACTGGGCGGTGGTGGGCGCGTTGTCGCGACCGGAGATCGCGCGTTGAAAGGCCCCGAGCGCGGACGGTTTCACGGGCGGCATCGCCTCGCGCGGCGCATCGGGTTCGGCCAGGCCGTCAGGATGGACGGCGGCCAGCGTGCTGCCCCGGCGCCGCTTGGGCAGCGCCATGGCAGGAATCGTGTCGGAGGACACCGCGCGGGAGGGCGACTCGGCCGGCGTCGTGACGGGGGGCGTCGCGGCATCGGTGGACGCACCGGTCCGCGCGGCGGGCAGTTGCTGCAGATCGGCACGGGAGGACTCGATCGACAGTGCTGCGGCAGTCTGGCGTTCCACCCGGGCGGTCAGATCGCGCGGAACGACCACGACCACCGCGGTGCCGCCGATCGCCGAGGGCCGGTACGACACGGTCAGCCCGTGCTTGCGGGCCAGGTGACCGACCACCGCCAGGCCCAGGCGGGTGCCGGTCAGCGACGACAGATCCGAGCCGCCGCGTTCACCGGGGCTGCCGCCCGCCACGGCCTGTTCGGCGCGGCGCAGGGCGGATTCGCTCATCACCAGGCCGCTGTCCTCGATGGTGATCACCACGCCCGCGGGCACCTCGGCGGCGTAGACGTGCACCTCGGTGGTGGGTGGGGAGAAGTTGCAGGCGTTGTCGAGCAGTTCGGCCAGCGCGTGCATCACGCCCTCGGCCGCGTGCCCGGCGATGCCGATATCGGCGACGGCGCGCAGTCGGATTCGCTGATATCCGGCGACCCGGCCCATCGAGCCGCGCAGGATCGATTCCATGGCAATGGGTTTGGCCCAACGGCGGCCGGTGCGGGCGCCGCTGAGCACCGCGATGCTGTCGGCCAGTCGGCCCGCCTGCGCGGTGCGGTGATCCAGGTGCAGCAGATCGGCCATCACGTTCGGATCGCCGTGGCGGTCCTCCATCTCGCGCAGCTCCGCCAGCATGCTGGTGGTCATGGCCTGCATGCGGGCCGACGCGGCGGCGAAGGCGGCCAGCGCCGAGGCGCGGCGGCCGTCGCTGAGCTTGATCTCCTGTGTGCGCTCGTGCACGAGCTGCTGGGCCGCGCCGATACGCAGGGCCGCGTCCTCGCCGACCGCGGCCAGCCGGGCCGAAAGCTCCTCGTGGACCGCGCCGAGGCGGGTCTGGGCCTCCCGATGCACCAGCGCGAGCGTCTGCTCGGCCTGCGCGGCCTGCATACGGAAGTGGCGGGCCTGCGCGGCGTAGTACGCGCCGACGGTGGCGATCGCGCAGACCACGAGGGCCGCGGCGGAACAACTCAGCGCGAGCGGAATCCGCAGATCCGCGGGCGCGCTGAACACCGCGCCCATCACCGCGACGGCGCACACCACCGCGCATGCGACGAATACAGTGGTGACCGAACGAATATCCTGTTTCTTGGAATCTGCGACCTGGCCGTTGGGCGGATTCACTGACACGGCCAATCTCTGCACTTCCGCCTCGTAGCTGAACATCACAGAAACCGCCCCCTGCCTGCTATGAAACAACAGGCGAATTCACTGGCAGACAGCTGGTTTCAACTCGCCCGGAAGCATAGCGTCCACGGCACGGCAACGCTACCCGAGATACGGAGATCACATCGGGCTACGTCCGAGCATTGCGCATTGCTTGGAAAAGCACGCATGCGCACGTCTATTGAGATGTGACCGATACTTTCCCGGAATCGGCACGCGATAAACCTCTCGATCTTGTTCAGCGGCATATGAATTCCCGGTCAACGCCGTGAGTCACCGCGGATCGGCGCCCGGTCGACGACGCCACGCCACGGATCACCGCAGGTACCCAAGGCCATGCGGGCCCACCGGCCCGAGTTTTCAGGAATCCGCCCGCAAACCCGTATGCTTCCCGGCGGCGGGGAAACTTGCCACCGCCGGGAAGACGCGGGCGAACTCAGCGTGCGCCGAGCAGATGCTCCAACGCCAGCTGATCCAGGCGCTCGAACGCCATACCACGCTTGCCGGCCGCATCGGCGTCGAAATCCTCGAAGCTGGACCGATCGGCCAGCAGCGCGGCCAAACCATCGGCGGCCGTCGGAATCTCCAGCTCGTCCAAACGCGAATCCTTCAGAGCCTGTTGCACTTCCGGATCCGCACGGAATGCCTTCGCCCGTTCGGCCAGGATTAGATAATTGCGCATGCAGGCCGCGGCGGCAGTCCACACACCCGAGAAATCCTCGGTGCGCGCGGGTTTGAAATCGAAATGGCGCGGGCCGTCGTAATCGCTGCGCTCGAGCAGATCGACCAACCAGAACGCCTGGCGCAGGTCGCCGCCGCCGAAGCGGATGTCCTGGTCGAACTTCGGGCCGGTCTGCCCGTTGAGATCGATGTGGAACAGCTTGCCGTGCCACAGCGCCTGGGCGATGCCGTGCGGGAAGTTCAGCCCGGCCATCTGCTCATGCCCCACTTCGGGATTCAGGCCGAAGATCTCGGGGCGCTCGAGCTCCTCGATGAACGCCAGGGCGTGGCCGATGGTGGGCAGCAGAATGTCGCCGCGCGGCTCGTTCGGCTTCGGCTCGATGGCGAAGCGGATGTCGTACCCCTGCTCGGCCACGTAGTCGGCGAGTAGGTCGAACGCCTCCTTCAACCGGTCGAGCGCGATCCGGACATCCTTGGCCGCACCGGATTCCGCGCCCTCGCGACCGCCCCAGGCGACATAGGTATGCGCGCCGAGTTCGACGGCCAGATCGATATTGCGCATGGTCTTGCGCAGGGCGAAACGGCGCACGTCGCGGTCGTTGGCGGTGAACGCGCCGTCCTTGAAGACCGGATGGGTGAACAGGTTGGTGGTGGCCATCGGCACGACAAGGCCGAACTTGTCCAGAGCGGTGCGGAAGCGCGAGATGATCTCGGCGCGTTCGGACTCGGACGCGTCGAACGGGACCAGATCGTTGTCGTGCAGGGTGACACCGTAGGCGCCCAGTTCGGCCAGCCGCTCGACCGACTCCACCGGGTCCAGCGCGGGCCGGGTGGCGTCGCCGAACGGATCGCGCCCCTGCCAGCCGACGGTCCACAGACCGAAGGTGAATCGGTCGGCGGGGGTGGGGGTGAAGCTGCTCATTTCTTACTCCGAACTCTGCACGGTATGCCGAGAGTCGATCTGTCGGACGGTCCGACATCGGACGCAGCCGACCGGGGAGTACGCCACGCAACCGTCGGACCTACTCCATGCCCCGCTCATCGCGGCAACAGTCGAATCTTGATTTGTTAACTCAGAAAACAAATATACTGTGCTACCACCGGGATGGGAAGGCCGTTCCTACGAGAGAGTGCGAGATATGGCTGTGCAACGCGTCGTCATCGGCGTCGACAGTTCGACCCAGGCCACCAAGGCGCTCGCGGTGGACCTCGATACCGGACAGGTATTGGGCGAGGGCCGCGCGCCGCATACGGTGAGCGCCGGGCCGGGGCGCGAGAGCGATCCGGCGCTGTGGTGGTCGGCGCTGTGCGCGGCGATCGAGCGGACGGGTTATGCCGAACGGGCGGAGGCGATTTCGATCGGCGGCCAGCAGCACGGCCTGGTGACCCTCGACGCCGCGGGCGAGCCGGTGCGCCCGGCACTGCTGTGGAACGACGTACGCTCCGCACCGCAAGCCGCCGCGCTGGTCGAGCGGTTCGGCGAGCGGTGGTGGGCCGAGCGGATCGGGTCGGTGCCCAACGCCTCGTTCACCGCCGCCAAATGGGCCTGGCTGCGCGAGCACGAACCGCGCAACGCCGACCGTGTCGCCGCCGTTCGCCTTCCGCACGATTATCTGACCGAGCGGTTGACCGGCGTCGGAGTCACCGACCGCGGCGATACCTCCGGCACCGCGTGGTGGACGCCGTCCGGATACGCGGCCGAGGTGCTCGACGCGATCGGACTGAACTCCTCTGCACTGCCGACCCTGGCCCCCTCGGATCGCGCGGCGGGCCATACCCGCGCGGGCACCCCGCTGCGACAGGGTATTCCGGTCGGCGTCGGCACCGGCGACAATATGGCCGCCGCCCTGGGCCTCGGCCTGGAACCGGGCACGCCGGTGCTGAGCCTGGGCACCTCGGGCACGGTCTACGCCCGAACCGGCGCCCGGCCGCACGACCCCACCGGCGTCGTCGCCGGTTTCGCCGACGCCGGGACCGACTGGCTCCCGCTGGCCTGCACCCTCAACTGCACCCAGGCCATCGACCGCATCGCCGCGCTGTTCGGCCTGGACCGCGAGGCGGTGGAACCCGGCGGGGACGCGGTCGTACTCCCCTACCTCGACGGCGAACGCACCCCTCAACTCCCCCTGGCCACCGGCCTGATCCACGGCCTGCGCCACGACACCACCCCCGGGCAGATCCTTCAGGCCGCGTACGACGGGGCTGCTTTTTCGCTCCTGGACGCGCTGGACCGGGTGCTGAACTCGGGTGGTTCAGCCGGTGCGGCAACCGGAACCGGCAGCACGGCAAACACTCCGGGTACTGCCGACACCGCCGCACCCCCGACCGGTTTGATGGAGGCCACCGGTTCGGCAGGCGCCTCGATCGGAGCCCCCGGCACGGCAAACACTCCGGGCGCGATCGCCGCCACCTCAACCCCAACCGGTCCGACAGACTCCACAGGTCCGGCAGGCACCACAATCGGAACCCGCAGCACGGCAAACACTCCGGGCGCGATCGCCGCCACCTCAACCCCAACCAGTCCGACATACTCCACCGGTTCGGCGGACACCCCGATCGGAACCCGCGGCGGGGCAGGTACTCCGGGCGTGATCGGCTCCGCCTCGACCCCGACCAGTCCGACGGACTCCACGGACATGGAAGTGTCCCGCCTTGGAGAAGCGAGCGGTCACCGCTCCCAGCTGCCGTTGAATACCGCCGATCCCGACGCCCCCATCCTGCTGATCGGCGGCGGTGCGCGAGGCACCGCTTGGCAGCAGACCGTGCTGCGCCTGTCCGGCCGCCCGATCCGCATCCCGCCCGCCACCGAACTCGTCGCCCTGGGAGCCGCCGCCCAAGCCGCCGCCCTACTCACAGGCGAGGACCCCTACGCCGTCGCCCGCCGCTGGCGCACCGCCGAAGGCCCCCTCCTGCAACCGATCCCGCGCGACACCGCAGCCAGCGAGCGCATCGCGGCGACCCTCCACGCCGCCGACCCCCTGCTCACGACGCCGTTGTTCAAAACCGCGAGCACCCTATGACCGCGCCGCACCACAGAACCCCCGCCCACCACAGGACGCACCCAGCATGACCGATCGCCACTGCGTTCCCGCCGACGCGGCTGTCCGGGATTCGAAGATCCGGCCTCCTGCTACATTCTTGCGGCTGATTCGTCCGCAACCAGAGTCTCCAGCCCACAGAATGCAGCGTGAGGCCGGACTGCCACTCGCATGGCGGTGTGAAGTCCGCCCGCACAGCACGGTTCAGCGCGGCGGCCGTGCACCGACGCCCGGTATCTCATGGGCGAGGTGGCGGATCGGCCTCACGGCCAGCGGCTCGGAGAACCGGCCTCCCGCTACATTCTTGCGGCAGATTCGTCCGAAACCAGAGTTTCCAGCCCACAGAATGCAGCGTGAGGCCGGACTGTTACTCGCGTGGCGGCGCGAAGTGGGCTCGCACACCACGGTTCGGCGCGACGGCCGTGCACTGACGCGCGGTGGCTCATCGGCACGGCAGCGGATCGGCCTCACGGCCCGCGCCTCGGAGAACCGGCCTCCCGCTACATTCTTGCGGCAGACTTGTCCGAAGCCGGAGTTTCTAGCCCACAGAATGCAGCGAAAGGCCGGGTTGCCATTCGCATGGAAGTGGGGGAGTCAGCTCGCAGAGCACGGTTCGTTGCGGCGGCCGGGCACTGAGGCTCGGCGGGTCGTGGGCGCGGTGCGGGGTTGGTATCGCAGTGAGCGGTTCGGAGAACCGGCCTCCCGCTACATTTTTCGGGTCGAATTGTCGGAAACCGGAGTTTCGAGGCGGAAAAGTGCAGCGGGAGGCCGGATCCGACCGTCTCTCGGACCGAGCACTGCCAACCGTGTCCCTCACCGCGCCGAGCAACCCGAGCCGCAATGCGGCACCTGTGTCGCGACGCGGTGGCGGGTCAGCATCTGGGCACGTCCTGGCACCTGTTCAGCGACAGGACGGCACTGCACGGAGGCACAGGTGAGCAACAGGTCGCCGAACGGCATCACGGCGGGTGGGGGCCCATCCCGGCGAAACGACGAGCACGTCCTGGGCCACACAGAACCTCTCGTTCAGCGACAGAACAGCACTGGACGGAGGCACAGGTGAGCGACAGGTCGCCGCATGGCGTCACGGCGGGTGGCGCCCATCCGGGCGAAACGACGAGTACAGAGGTGAGGCGCTCCCCCGGACGCCCCGCATCGCAACGGGGGATGCGGGGTCAGAATCTCGCGCTGGTGTTGCGGACCGTGGCCGGACAGGATGAGTTGTCGCGGGCGGATGTGGCCGGCCGGACAGGACTTACGCGTGCGGCGGTGTCGAGTCTGGTCGATGAGTTGATCGTGTCCGGGCTGGTACAGGAAGGGCCGGTCACCGCCTCGGGCAAGGCCGGGCGGCCCGGGCGCACGCTGGCGCTGAGCGACCGTGGACCGGCGGGATTCGGGCTGGAGATCGGGGTCGGACATCTCGGTGCCTGCGTGGTGGATCTGCGCGGGCAGGTGCGGGTATGGCGGCGAATCGAACAGTCCAATGCGCATCGGGATCCGGCCGAGGTCGCCGCCGAGCTCGCCGACCTGGCAGCCGACGCGCGCGCGGAATCCGAAGCGCTGCACCTGAACCCGCTCGCTCCGGTGCTGTCCGTACCGGGTCTGCTCGATCAGCGGCCCGGAATCGTCGCGCACGCACCGAATCTCGGCTGGCAGGACGTCTCGATCGAGGACATCTGGCCGGGCCCCGACGCCCCGCGACCGGAGAACGAGGCGAATCTCGGTGCGCTGGCAGAACTCTGGCGCGCACACGCGCCCGGCAACTTCCTGCACGTCTCCGCCGAGGCGGGCATCGGCGCGGCCCTGGTGATCGATGGACGGCTCTACGGCGGCGCCCGTGGATACGCCGGGGAACTCGGACATATGGCAGTACATCCCGACGGCCCACGCTGCGCGTGCGGCGCGCGCGGCTGTCTCGAGCTGTACGCCAACCAGGATGCGGTCCTGAGCGCAGCCGGCCTGCACAACCCTCCCGGCGCCGATCCGGTGGCCCTGCTGACCGACCGCGCCAACGCCGCGGACCCCGGCACCCTCTCGGCGATCGAACGCGCCGGCGACGCCCTGGGCATCGCCCTGGCCGGCGCGATCGGACTCATCGACCCCGCCGCCGTCGTCCTCGGCGGCGCCTACGCCGAACTGGGCGTCTGGCTACTCCCCCGAATCCGACACCAACTCGAAACCCGCCTGACCGTAAGACCTTTCGCCCCCAACCAGGTCACCGCCTCCCCCCTGGGCCGCCGCGGTCCCATCCTCGGCGCAGCCCTGCACACCATCCAGGCAGTCCTGCACAACCCCACCTGCCTCACCGAAAGCCAGTCGCCCGAGGGCAGATAGATCCTGGCAACCCCCGCCAGCGCAGCGGCGACACAACCCACCGTTGGCTCGCCGGACCCAACACCCACCCACCGCACGGTTCGCAGCCAGAGCGCTGAACAGGGACGCAGCGCATAGCCGCCAGACTCCCCGAAGAACGGCCCACCTCTACTGAGACCACGGCAGGACAACTCGGCCCTACCGTGGCTCAAACAGCGCAAATGGACCCACCTCAACCGCGATCACGGCGGGTACCTCAGCCCTATCGTGCGATGGGCCGGAGCGTGTCGCCGGTGAGGTCCTTCAGCGTGGGATAGCCGTCCACCGCCATGATCAGGTCGGCTTCGGCGAGTAGGGTCCGCAGGACGTGGACGATGCCGTCCACGCCGCCCAGGGCCAGGCCGTACGCGTAGGGGCGGCCGATGCCGACCGCGGTCGCGCCCAGCGCGAGCGCCTTGATGATGTCCGCGCCGCTGCGGATTCCGGAGTCGAACAGGACCGGCAGTCCGTCGGCCGCGGCGACCACACCCGGGAGTGCGTCCAGGGCCGGGAGGCCGCCATTGGCTTGGCGCCCACCGTGATTCGAGCAGTAGATACCGTCCACGCCACCGTCCTTCGCACGGCGTACGTCCTCGGGATGGCAGATGCCCTTGACGATCAGCGGCAGCTCCGTCAGCGACCGCAGCCACGGCAGATCATCCCAGGTGAGCGGGTTGCCGAAGGTCTGGACCCAGCGCAGGATGGCCGACTGCGAATCCTGTTCCGGGGTCGCGGCCAGGCTCGCCCGGAACACCGGATCGCTGAAATAGTTGCTCAGGCAGTGCCCGCGCAGCTGGGGGAAGTTGCCGGTCGCCAGATCCCTTGGCCGCCAACCGGTTACCCAGGTGTCCAGGGTGACCACGATGCCCTTGTAACCTGCTTGTTCGGCGCGGTGCACCAGGCTCGCCGCCAGATCCCGGTCGGTGGGCGTGTACAACTGGAAAAAGCCAGGGGTATCACCGAATTCGGCCGCGACCTGTTCCATCGGATCGACGGACAACGTGGACGCCACCATCGGCACCCCGGTACGCGCCGCCGCGCGGGCGGTGGCGAGATCGCCGTGTCCGTCCTGCGCGCACAGCCCGATCACCCCGATCGGCGCCATGAACACCGGCGTGGGCAGCCGCACCCCGAACACATCGACCGACAGATCGCGTTCCTTGGCCCCGACGAACATCCGCGGCACCAACCCCCATCGCTCGAAGGCCGTGACATTCGCCCGCTGCGTGTACTCGTCCCCCGCCCCACCGGCGACATACGACCACACCGACGGCGGCAAGGCCGCCTGCGCCCGTTCCTCCAGCTCAGCAGCCCCCACGGGCAGCACCGACACGATCCCACGCAGACCATTGAAATAGATCTCGTTCTGATAGTCCCCGAAAGCCATACCGCACTCCGTCCCAGGATTCGCCCGATGCCACGCCCAAGCGCAGCCGATCAAGGCCAGAGCGTAACCGCCCTCACCGCCCCCCAACACCACCCACAGCCGGATCGCCGCAGATCCCGGCAACCCCTCCGGCCCCCGCCGCACCGGTGCGAACCATCCAGACCCAAAC
>NZ_JAGPOX010000184.1 GCF_019038435.1 Nocardia alni | reverse complement strand
CCCCGCCAACTCCGACTCCAACAAACCGGACCAAGCCGCCGATAACACTCGTAGCCCCACCGACGCCAGCAACAACCCCGGCCCCTTTGGCGCAACACCCAGCAGCGCCGACACTCGCCCCGCAGCGCCTACCGAATTCATCCCCGGCGCTCACGACCCCACCCCGGCGCCAGACGGCGCCACAGACCACTCGGCAGACACCGACCTGATCGCCGCTACCGCCCACGCGGCCGATGCCAGCAACGACGCGGGCCACTCCGGCACTGGCGACAGTCACCCCGCAGCGCATATCGGCTCCTCCTCTGGAGCTCACGCCCCTGTCACTACCCGGGACAACACGATGAGCGCCGACCGCTCGGACCGGACCGCCGACAGCCCCGCGTACTCCGGCGTGACGCGCCGCACCGCCGACGTTCACCGAGCGTCGCGTCCTGGTTTCTCCCAGTCCACTGCCGCCAGTCGTCCTTTCGTCTCCGGACGCTCGGCCCAGGCCCACTCGGAAATTCCCGAACGTCCGTCGTACGGCCCCGGTCCGGCTGCGAACTCCGCCGGCTCCCAACGCCCCGCGGCCGCATCGGCGCCGACCCTTCCGGCGAAGATTCATCCCCTCGTCCGGGCGTTTCTCGATACGCCCGGCGCCGCCGAGGAGGCGCTCGTTCGGTTCGGGTCGCCCGCGCATCTGCTGTTCCCGCAGGTCTATGCGGAGAATTTGAGCCGGGTGCGGGCGGTGCTGGAACGGAATCTGTCTCGGTATCGAATCTGCTACGCGCACAAGGTGAATCGGTCCCGGGCGCTGCTGCGTACCGCGGAGTATGCCGGGATCTCGGTGGACGTGGCCTCGGCGCAGGAGTTGACCGCGGCGGTGGACGCCGGATTCGGGCCGATGCGTATCGAGGTGACCGGTCCCAAGGGTGAGGGGTTCCTGCGCGATCTGGTGGACGCGGGGGTCACGGTCAATGTGGACAATGTGTGGGAGTTGCGACGGATCGCGGAGCTGGCTGGTGAGCGCGCGAATGTGCCGGTGCTGCTGCGGATCTCGGGGTTTCCGGGGAGCGCGGTGAGCCGGTTCGGGATCGCGCTGGGCGAGGCGCAGGAGGCGCTGCGGGTGCTGTCGGCGCATCGTGGCCGGGTCACGCTGCGCGGCATGGCCTTTCACATCGACTCCGGTGAGCCCGGTGAGCGGCTGCGGGCGGTCCAGGAGTGTCTGGAGCTGATCGAGCGGGCCTACGAGTATGGGCTCGCGCCGTCGGTGCTGGATATCGGCGGCGGATTCCGGCAGGTGTTCACCGCCGACGCCGACCGGTTCGACGGGTATGTCGCCGCGTTGCGGGAGGCGCTACTGGGCCGGGGTGAGCCGATGACCTGGGGCGGCAACACCTTCGGCTTCCATCTGGACGATACCGGCGTGCACGGCACCCCGATCTTCCACAAGTACGCCAACACCGTGCCTGCCACCCGCATGCTCGGCGAGCTGCTCACCGCGCCGCTGGAGGCGCACGGCGGACGCACTCTCGCGCAGGTCGTGGCGGAGAACATGCTGGAGATCTGGCTCGAACCGGGTAAGGCGCTGGTGGATCACGCCGGAATCACCGTGGCCCGGGTCGAATTCGTCAAACGGGCCGCCGACGGCAGCGTGCTGGTCAACCTGGACCTCTCGCGCGATACCGTCACCCCGGCCGACCAGGAGGTGATGGTGGACCCGATCGTCCTGTCCAGCGTCGCGCATCTCGAGGCGGCCCAACCCGTCTACACCGCACCGGCGTCCGGCAATCGGTACCACCCCGGCGACACCCTCCCGGCCCTGCGCCCGGGCGCCGATCCCGCCGACGCCGGGCCCGTCGGCGTGTATTTCGCCGGGCGGCTGTGCCTCGAGCGGGATCTGATCACCAACCACAAGGTGTGGCTGGCGCGGTGCCCGCGGCCCGGAGATCTGGTGGTGTTCCCCAATACCGGCGCTTACCACATGGACCTGTCGGCCGCGGCGGCCTCGATGCATCCGCTGCCGCCCAAACTCGCCGTCGCGCATCGCTCGGGCGCGTTCCAGATCTGCCGCGACGTCGATTACGAACCATCGCACCACCCGGACCGACACCACCTCACGGACGCGCCGCCTACGGAGGGGATCGCCTGATGCGCTACGACCACATCACCGACCTGATCGGCAATACCCCGCTGCTGCGGCTGGACCCCGCGGTGCACGGGCTGGCCAATGTCGAGTTGTACGCGAAACTGGAGTCCTGCAACCCGTTCGGCTCGGTCAAGGACCGGGTGGCCTGGGGCATGATCCGCGACGAGTTCGACGATATCGTCGCGGCCGGCCAGACCCTGATCGAGGCCTCGAGCGGCAATACCGCCAAGGCGCTGCGCATCCTGGGCGCGATGCGCGGGGTCGGGCTGCGCGCGGTCACCAACCGCATCAAGGTGACCGAGGTCCGCGAGCTGCTCCAGCTGTTCGGCGCCGAGATCGAGGAGCTGCCCGGGCTCTCGGAATGCCCGGACCCCACCACCCCCAACGACGTGTATTCGGTGATCGAGTCCACGATGGCGAAAAACCCTGGCGCGTACCACCATCCCTCGCAGTACACCAACGAGAAGAATATCGAGGCGCACTACCACGGCACCGGCCGCGAGATCCACGAGGACCTGGACGGCGCGCGCATCGACTATCTGATCGGCGGCCTGGGCACCACCGGATCCACCCGGGGCGCGGCGAGCTTCCTGCGCAAACACAATCCGGAGCTGCGGACCATCGCGGTGGTGTCCGAGCGCAGCGATTTCATCCCCGGCATCCGCTCGGAAACCGAGATGTGGGACGTGGGCCTGTTCCAGCCCGATTTCTACGACCGCATCATGACCGTGACCGCCGCGGCAGCGGTCGACGCGACCCTGGAGCTGGCCACCGGCTACGGCGTGCTGGCCGGACCGACCAGCGGCGCGACCTACTCCGCCGCTCTGGAATTCCTGGGCGCCCTGGACTATTCGAGCATCGCCACCGACCAGCCGGCGACCGCGGTGATGATCGTCTGCGACCGCATCGAGCCGTACCTGTCGTATATCCGCAAACGCCGCCCGGACCTGTTCGGCCGCAACGCCTCCCGCCCGGCGCCCCCCGACGAGCGCGAACTGTCCACCGTACCGGCGCTTTCCCCCGACGACCTCGAAACCCTCATCACCACAGCACATCCGGTGATCGTCGACACCCGGGGCGCCATGGCGTACCGGATCGGCCACGTCCCGGGCGCCCTGAACATCCGCGACGACCAACTGGACGACATGTTCGCCCAGGGCATCCCCTTCTCCCGCACCCATCCCCTGGTCTTCGTCTGCCCGGTGGGCGAACTGTCCCGCCGCTTCGCCGCCTTGGCCCGCCGCGCCGGATACGACGCCACCACGCTCGACGGCGGCATCACCGCCTGGCGTGACACGGGCAGACCCCTGGAATCCGCTCCCCGCCTCTGATCGGCGGCAGGCCTCACGGACGGCTCAGTGGCCCAGATAGGCGCCGATGGCGCCGATCAGCCCATTCAGTCGTCGAGATTGCCGTAGGCGCCCAGGGTGCGTTCGGAGGTGATGCCGCGCAGGGCGGGCGGCAGCAGGGCGGCCACCTGACGGACCTCGACCGGGTCGGCGCCGGCGAACGCACACGTCATCCCGGCGAGTCCGGCCCCGCGCCGGCCCCACCGCCCAGGGAGCGCTTGGCGATATGTTCGGTCATCGCCTCGGCGATGGGGGCGACGGGCGCCGGTGGCGCTGCCGCGGGCACCGAGCGGGCGTCGTGGGAGATGCGGATCATCAGCGCGATGATGATGTAGTTGGCCAGCAGCGAGGATCCGCCGTAGGACATGAACGGGGTGGTCAGACCGGTCAGCGGGATCAGTTTGGTCACGCCGCCGACCACCACGAACAACTGCCAGCCCAGCGAGAACGCCAGGCCGCCGCCGAGCAGTTTGCCGAACGAGTCGCGGGTGGTCATCGCGGCGGAGAATCCGCGCAGCGTGATGATCGTGAACAGCACGATGATCGCGGTCAGCCCGAACAGGCCGAGTTCCTCGCCGATCGTGGCGACGATGAAGTCGGTCTTGGCGAACGGCACCACCTGCGGGCGACCGCCGCCCAGCCCCGCACCCCACAGTCCGCCCGTGCCCAGCCCGAACAGGCCCTGCGCGATCTGGTATCCGTTGGTGTAGTAGCTGGCGAACGGGTCCTCCCATACCTGCACCCGCACCCGCACGTGTGCGAACAGGTTGTACGCGATGATCGCGCCGATGGCGAACATGACGATCCCGATCAGCAGCCAGGACGCGCGCCGGGTGGCGATGTACACCATCGCCAGCACCGTGCCGAACACCAGCAGCGAGAACCCGAGGTTCTTCTCGTACACCAGCACGATCACCGACACGAACGTCACCAGCAGCAGTGGCCCCAGATCTCGCAGCCGCGGCACGGTGAACCAGAGCACCTTGCGGCCAGCGGCGCCGAACAGGTCCCGGTTGGTGACCAGGAATCCGGCGGTGAAGATCAGCAGCAGCACCTTGGCGAACTCACCGGGCTGAATCGAGAAGCCGTGGAACATGATCCAGCTCTTACCGCCGTTGACCTCGCTGAACCGCGAGGGCAGCACCGCGGGCACGAGCAGCGCCACGACACCGGCCAGTCCGCACGTGTACGCGTATTTGGCGGGCTGGGAGTGGTTGCGCACGACCGCCAGCACCACCGCGAACAGCGCGATCGCGACCGCGGTCCAGATCATCTGGTGCGCCGAATCCGAGGACGGCGCCGGTTGCCCCTCCGAGGCCGCCTCCGTCGCCTCGGCCCGGTCCAACCGGTTGATCAGCACCAGCCCGATCCCGTTGAGCAGCACGACGCACGGCAGGATCACCGGATCGGCCTTGGCCGCGAACATCCGCACCGCCAGATGCGCCAGCAGCGCCAGCACCGCGAACACCGTCAGCGACCCCCACAGCGACTGCGCGCCCCCACCGGTCGCCGTGGCCATCACCGCCCCCGCGATGGCCACGAGCGCCACCGCCAGGACGACCAGAACCAACTCGGTCCGCCGCGCATTGGGCCGCCCGATCGGCCCCGACACCGTCACGATCGGCCCGGAGGACAAACTTTCCCGCGGAGCACTCACACAACCACCTCACCCGCATGCGCTCGCCGCGTGCCGCCGAGTCCACGCGCGATCATCCCCCACCGGCCCCCGGCCACACACGCCCGAATCCAGGGCTCGCTCGCACACTCGTTCATGCCCTCGCCTCGCTGACGCTCGGCTCCGTCGTGCACGACGCGCGGTGTATCCCTGGTTCGCTCGCAGGCTCCCTCACGCCAACAAGTATGCGGGAACCCGATTTCACCCCGCGCAGGCGACACGACCCACACCCCCACAGCACACGCACGCCACCGGCACATGTGCGGCTCCCGACCGACCCCGCGGAGGTCGAGCGATCAGCGGGCCTCGTCCGGTGGCGCATCGGAACGAAGGGCCGTGACGGCCTCGGCCAGCCGGTCGAGCGATTCCCGCATCTGGTTGCGGTTGATCAGCGGGAGGCGATCGATCAGGTCGTGGTTGCCGAATTTCGACCAGTCGTAGATCTCGGCGACCAGGGTGCGATCCCGGGTGATCGGGGTCATGGTCCAGGTCCAGGTGTGCCCGGCCGGCGTGCGGCCCGGGCTGGCGGGCGCCCAGCCGATCGCGCGGGCCGGCTCGTGGACGACGACGTGGTTCTCGACCCGGTAGTCGCCGACGGGCGCACGGTGCATGGTCATCACGAACACCGCGCCGACGCCGGTGAGCGCACCGGGGCCGGCGGCCTCACGCACCATGCCGCTGGCATCCAGCGCGACGTGGTTGGCCGGTGTGTTCAGAAACGAGAAGATCACGGCGGCGGGTGCGTCGATGACGCGGGACACCTCGAGACGTCGCACCGGCACGGACAATTCGGGTCTCCTTCGCCTGACGGAGTACGGGTATACCGCAATTCGGGCCGGCGAGCGCGGCGAACGCGCCGATGCGCAGGGGACCGGGCCGATCGCCACGCGCGAACCCCGCGCACCCGCGACACGCCGGGCTGGCACGATACGGGTGTGCAAATAGCATTCGGGTTGGTGGCGCTGGTCGCCGTCGCGGTCGCGATGGCCGCATTGGCGCGGCGGGTGGGCATGGCCGAGCCGCTGGTGCTGACCGTGGTCGGTATCGCCGCCTCCTACGTGCCGTTCGTGCCGGAGGTCGACATCAACCCGGAGATCGTGCTGCTGGGATTGCTGCCGCCGCTGGTCTACACCGCCTCGATCAGCGCCTCGCTGGTGGAGTTCAGGCCCAAGAAGCTCTCGATCACGCTGCTGTCGGTCGGGCTGGTGCTGTTCACCGCGTTCGCCGTCGCCGGGGTGGTGCACGCGCTGCTGCACGTGCCGTTCGCGGCGGCGGTCGCGATCGGGGCGATCGTGGCGCCGCCGGATTCGGTGGCCGCGACATCGATCGCGCGCCGGGTCGGCATTCCGCGGCGGATCGTGACGCTGCTCGAGGGTGAGGCGCTGTTCAACGACGCGACCGCGCTGGTGGCGCTGCGCACCGCGCTGGCCGCGATGACCGGCGCGTTCAGCGTGTGGCAGGCCGGGGGCAGCTTCCTGCTCGCGACCGTCGGCGGCGCGGCGATCGGCATCGTCGCCGCGGCGCTGCTGGCGCTGGTCCGCCGCCGCATCACCGATCCTGTCTTCGACACCAGTCTGTCGCTGCTGGCCCCGTTCGTGGCGTACCTGCCCGCCGAGGCCGCGCACGCCTCCGGTGTCATCGCGACGGTCGTGTGCGGGCTCATCCTGGGACAGGGCGCGCCGAAGTGGCAGACCGCGGCCTCGCGCGTCGCCGAGCGCACCAATTGGCGCACCATCCAGTTCATCCTCGAGAACGCGGTATTCCTGCTCATGGGGCTGCAGGTGCGGCACATCCTGGAGCAGGCGTGGTCCGGCGGCCTGGACCACACCACCCTGCTGCTCACCTGTGTCGCGGTACTGGCCACCGTCATCGTGGTACGCCCGATCTGGGTCTACCCGTCGACCTATTTCGCGTGGTGGATCGAGTCCCGCCCGCGCGGTAAACCCAAGCCCGCCTGGACCGCCCCGACGATCGTGTCCTGGGCCGGAATGCGTGGCGTGGTCACCCTGGCCGGCGCGCTGCTGTTGCCCTCGAGCACACCGCAATTGGCGACGCTCAAGCTGCTGGCCCTGGTAATCGTCGGCGGAACACTACTGGTACAGGGGTTTTCGCTGCCATGGCTGGTGCGCGTGCTGCGGCTGCGCGGCCCCAGCGCCGCCGAGGACGCGCTCAATCAGGCGAATCTGCTGCAGCAGGCCACGACCGCGGGCCTGGCCGCGCTGGAGGAGCACGTCGTGCCGGAGACTCCACCGGAAATCGTTACCGCGCTGCGTGATCGGGTCGCCCGCCGGGCCAACACCGCATGGGAACAGCTCGGCCGCGACGAGTCGGTGCGCATCACCCCCAGCGGCGAGTATCGCCGCCTGCGCCTGGCCATGCTCGCCGCCGAACGCGAAACCGTGCTGCGCGTGCGCGATTCGGGCGCCCTGGACCACGAGGTGCTCGAACAGGTCATGGCCACACTGGATATCGAGGAATCCACCATCGACCGGGTCTCCGAAGCCGAGGACACCTCCGGCGATCCGCTGCGCGGCCCGGTCACCAGCGCGTGCGACCATCTGCGCAAGGCGCCGCACGTGCGCCTGACCGAACTGCCCGAGGTCTGCGCCGAATGCCTCGCCGAGGGCCTGTTCTGGGTCCACCTGCGCATGTGCCTGACCTGTGGCAACGTCGCCTGCTGCGACTCCTCCGTGGGTACACACGCCAGCCGCCACTACGACCGGACCGGCCATCCGGTCATGCGCAGCGTGGAGCCCGGCGAGAAATGGCGCTGGTGCTACGTGGACGAACTCCTGGGATAGCATCCGACGCCGCCGGCGCGGGCTCAGTACCCTGGTCGTGGTGCACACCGAGCAGGACCCGGCCGAAGCCCGCCTTTGGGGCGGTACCACCCTCAGCGCGCGGCGTGAGGCTCGCCGCGTCGCGCTGCTCGAGGCGGCGCTGGATCTGATCGGGGAGGCCGGGGCCGGTGCGGTGACGATGCGCGCGGTGTGCCGCAAGGCCGGGCTGACCGACCGCTACTTCTACGAGAGCTTCAGTGACCGGGACGCGTTGCTGGACGCCCTGTACCGGCAGGTAGCCGCGGAGTTCCTGGACCCGATGACAGCGTTCGCCGACGCCGACGATCCGGACCGGATCCGTGCGCTGGCCGAGGCCCTCATCGACGCGGTGCTGAACGATCCGCGCAAATCCCGGCTGTTCCTGGTCGAGCCCTACTCCTCCACCGGCCTCGGGCAAACCTCGATCGCGGTCATGCCCTCCTTCACCCGGCTGATCCAGGATCATCTGTTCACTCACATTCAGGACCCCGTGAAACGACGTGTGGCCGCGCTCACTATGGCCGCCGGAAATGCGGGAATGCTCGCCGCCTGGCTCAACGGAACCCTGCGCGCGAGCCGCGCCCAGCTGGTCGATCACGTGGTCGAGACGATCACCGCTTACCGAACCATGTACCGGGGCTGAGCTTCGGCTACCATGACCGAGGCTCGGCGGGCGATCCGCCGATGCGCGCGACTGCGACCGAAGGAGGTGGTCTCATGCCCGATGGAGACAGTACGGACTCATTAGCCAACTATTCACCCTGCGACCACTTCCAATGCCCGCCGCACGACTGACCACCCGGTAGCCTGCGGCACGGGAGTGCGCGCATCGCGAGATCTGGGAGTTCGTCATGACGACGGTGGAGATGCTGCTGCGCCTCGGGGCTGGTGTAGGCCTCGGTGCGGTGATCGGCGTGGAGCGGCAGTATCGCGCCCGCATGGCGGGTCTGCGCACCAACGCACTGGTGGCCGCGGGGGCCACATTGTTCGTGCTGCTGTCCGCCCATGGTTTCCACGGCGCCTCCGCCGATCCGACACGTGTTGCGGCACAGATCGTTTCGGGTATCGGCTTCCTGGGCGCGGGCGTCATCATGCGCGAGGGCCTCAGCGTGCGGGGGCTGAACACCGCGGCCACGCTCTGGTGCTCGGCCGCGGTGGGCGCGCTGTGCGGTTCGGGAATGTACGGCACCGCGCTGGCCGGCACGGTCGTGGTGGTCGTGGTGAACACGGCCATGCGGTATCTGGGCCGCACGATCGACCGGCACCCGGCGGCCGGGACCGAGCAGGTCACCCGGTATCTGTTCGCCGCGGTCACCGACGACCCGAACGAGGCGCATGTGCGTGCCCTGCTGGTGCAGGCCCTGACTCGCACCGATTTCCGGTTGGTGTCCATCTCCAGCCGAAATACCGGCGTGCCCGCACAGGTCGAGGTCCGCGCCGAGTTGATCGGTGAGGAACGCGACGACCGGCAAATGGAATCGGCCGTGAGCCGCTTGAGCCTCGAACCGTCGGTAACCAGCGTGGGGTGGAGCATCGAGCAGAACGCCGAAGTGGAGGAGGACCGATGAGCTCCGCGGATTCCCCGGTCGCCGACCATCCTCGGCCCCTTCAGCACCATCGCAGCGACCGCTCGACCCAGGAGTTTCAGTGAGCACCGCACGTGCCTTCCCGTCCCGTGGCGCCCTGGAGCGACCACGCTCCCGCCTGGCCGACGTCGCGGTGTTCGCCGGCGCGGCGGTGCTGATCTGGATCGTTCTGCACATCTCCCAGGGCCTGAACCTGCCGTTCGACAAGAACGCCCAGGGCGCCCCGGTGAACACCGACCCGTCGAACCTGCCCTACTACGCCGCGCGCTCGCTGCTGCGCATGTTCATCGCGCTGATCATCTCGACGCTGTTCACGTTCGTCTACTCGATCGCCGCCGCGCGGCTGCGGCGAGCGCGGCTGGTGATGCTGCCGATCCTGGACATCCTGCAGTCGGTGCCGATCCTGGGCTTCCTGTCGGTGACGGTGACCGCCTTCATCGCCCTGTTCCCCGGATCCACGCTGGGCCTGGAGTGCGCGTCGATCTTCGCGATCTTCACCTCGCAGGCCTGGAACATGACCTTCGCGTTCTACCACTCTCTGGTCTCCCAGCCGCGTGACCTGGACGAGGCCTCGCGCAACCTGCGTCTGTCGCGCTGGCAGCGGTTCTGGCGGGTGGACCTGCCCGGCGGCATGGTACCGCTGGTGTGGAACGCGATGATGAGCTTCGGCGGCGGCTGGTTCTTCCTCACCGCGTCCGAGGCGATCAGCGTCAACAACCATCAGTACGTGCTGCCGGGCATCGGCTCGTACGTCGCCGCGGCCACCGAGCAGGGCGCGACCGGTAAGGTGCTGATCGCGATCGGCGTGATGATCGTGCTGGTCATCGCAGTGAACGTGCTGTTCTGGCGGCCGCTCACGGCATTCGCCGAACGGTTCCGGTTCGAGGAATCCGAACCGGCCGAGGCCCCGCGCAGCATCACCCTGGATCTGCTGCGCCGCTCGCACGTGCCCGAACTGCTCGGCCGGGTCTTCGGCCCGATCGTGCATCCGGTCGACCGGGCGATGTCGGTGTTCGGCCTGGCCGAGTACCCGCTGCGCGTGGTCCCGGGCCGGCGCCGCGCCGGGGACGTGGTGTTCTCCGCGGTGATGCTGGCGGTGATCGTGTGGGGTTGCTACGAGATCGTCGATTACATCCACCGCACCTGCGGATTCGGTCAGGTCGCGCACGCGTTCGGGCTCGGCGGGCTCACCCTGCTGCGGGTGATCGTGCTGCTGATCATCGCCAGCGCCATCTGGGTGCCGATCGGGGTGTGGATCGGGCTGAACCCGCGCGTATCGCGGTTCGCCCAGCCCATCGTGCAGGTCGCGGCGAGCTTTCCCGCGAACTTCCTGTTCCCGCTGGTCACAGCCGTGTTGGTGGCGACGGGCTCGAGCCTGAACTGGGCGGCCGTCCTGCTGATGGCCCTGGGCGCGCAGTGGTACATCCTGTTCAACGTGATCGCCGGGGCCAGCGCGGTGCCGGGCGACCTGCGCGAGGCCGCGGCGAATCTGCGACTGACCCGAAACCTGTGGTGGCGCAAGCTGATTCTGCCCGCGATCTTCCCCAGCTACGTGACCGGCGCGATCACCGCGGCGGGCGGCGCGTGGAACGCCTCCATCGTCGCCGAGGTGGTCACCTACAAGAATCACACACTCAGCGCACACGGCCTGGGCACCTACATCGCCCAAGCCACCGGGGCGGGCGACTGGCCGCGCATCTTGGTCGGCGTCGTGGTGATGGCCGTCTACGTCGTCGGCGTCAATCGTCTGTTCTGGCGTCGCCTGTACGCCCTTGCCGAGCGCCGCTACTCGTTGTGAGAGGAAATTCCATGACCACCACCACCTCTGGCGAGGTACTACTCCAGATCGACGGTGTCGGAAAATCTTTCACCGGCGCGGCCGGCGACTCTCTGCACGTGCTGGAGAATATCGATCTGACGATCCGCTCCGGGGAATTCGTCGCGCTGCTGGGTCGCTCGGGTTCGGGCAAGTCGACGCTGCTGCGCACCATCGCCGGGCTCATCGCGCCCACCACCGGCGCGGTCCGCTATCGCGGCAAACAGCTCGAGGGCGCGAATCCCGGTGCGGCGCTGGTATTCCAGTCGTTCGCACTGATGCCGTGGCTGACCGTGCAGGACAATGTCGAGTTGGGCCTGGCCGCGCGCGGGGTGGCGCCGGCCGAGCGGGCCAAGCGGGCGCTCGAGGCCATCGACGTGATCGGCCTGGACGGGTTCGAGAGCGCCTACCCCAAGGAGCTGTCCGGCGGCATGCGCCAGCGCGTGGGTTTCGCGCGCGCCCTGGTGCTCGAGCCGGACCTGCTGCTCATGGACGAACCGTTCTCGGCGCTGGACGTGCTGACCGCGGAGAACCTGCGCACCGAGCTCGTGAACCTGTGGGAGACAGACGGTTTCCCCACCAAGGCCGTATGCATCGTCACCCACAACATCGAGGAGGCCGTGCTGCTCGCGGACCGCGTGGTGGTGCTGGGCGCGAATCCGGGCCGGATCATCGCCGACATCCCGGTCACCTCCGCGCGTCCCCGCGACCGGCACGCACCCGGTTTCGAGGCCCTGGTCGACGAGATCTACGGCCTGCTCACCGGCCGCGACACCACCCCCGCCCAGCCCGAACCGGCCAAGGCCACCCCGACCGCGCATCCGCTGCCCGACGCCACCGTCGGCGGGATGGCCGGTCTGATCGAGCTGGTCTACACCGGCGGCGGCCGCGCGGACCTGCCCGATATCGCCGACACCCTGAACTTCGAGATCGACGACCTGCTGCCGCTGGTGGACGCCGCCGCGATGCTCGGGTTCCTGACCGTGGATTCGGGCGATATCACCCTGACCGATATCGGCACCCGCTTCACCACCGCCGACATCCAGGAGTCCAAGAAGATCTTCGCCGAACAGGCGCGCCACCGGGCTCCGCTGGTGCGCACCATCTGCAAGGGGCTGGCCGGAAGTTCGGATGGCAAGCTGCGCGCGAGCTTCTTCCTGGATTTGCTGCGGCGCGGGTTCTCCCCCGACGACGCGCGCCGCCAGCTGGACATCGCCATCTCTTGGGGTCGTTATGCGGAGCTGTTCGACTATGACGCCGATGATGACGAGATCACCGCGGATCGCGAGACCGAGGAGTTCGCGCACGTGCGGGACAAGTGGGACTGAATCGGATCACGTCGCCCTGGGCCCCAACCCGAATCGCGTCACCTTGGGACCGAACCCCAATTGCGTCGCCCCGGCGCGCTTTTGGCCGGGGTCGATCGTCTCCCGGGGGCGCAGGGGCGAGATCGACGACGCACTGACGAGGATCACCCGTCGTTCAGCGGGTGATCCACGGGACGCGGCCCTGCCCCGACCGGCGTCCCGGGACTGTCCGGCTTCCGGCCGCTCACCAGCCGAGTTGCTGTTACGGTCGGGTGTGCACAGCACAAGTCGGGCAACTCGCGTAGACACCCCGGGTGTTTACCGTGCAGTCACCAAATGTCGGTCGATAATTCTTGGACCAGTGCCGATCGCGGTGCAAGGTAAGCCTGCGATCACCGGCTTTCGGGATACCGATCAGGAGCGCACATGAGCGAATCGACCGTCCAACGCACGACCGTCCATCTGTCGCAGTTGCTCAAATCGCCGGTCGTGGCGAGCAGTGGGGAGGCGATCGGCCGGGTGGACGATCTGATCGTGCGGCTACCCGGAGGCGATGCGTATCCGCCGGTGACCGGTGTCGTCGTCGGGATGGGCGGGCGCGCGGTGTTCGTCTCCGCCGACCGCGTCGATGAATTCGGGGCGGATCGGATCGTGTTGTCGCACAGCAAGGTCGACCTGCGCGGCTTCGAGCGGCGGCAGGGCGAGGTGCTGTTGCGCCAGGATATCCTCGGGCACCGGCTGATCGACGTCGCCGCGGCCGAGTTGGTGCGCGCCTACGACGTCGAACTCGACGACACCGAGTCCGGCTGGGTGCTCGCGCGCCTCGACACACGCCGTCCGGCCCGGCTTTTCGGGCTCATCAAGGCCGGTAGCGGGCACGCCGCACGGGATTGGAAGGCCTTCGAGCCGCTGATCGGGCACAGCGGATCGCTCACCACCCGCGGTGTCAGCGTCCGGCTGCGCGGCCTCAAGCCCGCCGAGATCGCCGACCTGCTCGAGGAGGCGAACAAGAACGAGCGCGGCGAGATCCTGGGCCAGGTGCACGATGACCCGGAGCTCGAGGCCGACGTGTTCGAGGAGCTGGATCCAGAGGAGGCCAGCCGGCTGTTCAACGACATGTCCGATGCCGAGGCCGCCGCCCTGCTGGGCCGCATGCGCGCCGACGACGCCGCGGACGCGGTCGCCGATCTGCGTCAGTCCCGCCGCCGCCGGGTCCTGGACCTCATGCCCGCCGGCCAGCGCACCAAGGTGATCACGCTGCTGGGCTTCAACCCCGACAGCGCGGGCGGCCTGATGAACGTCGACTTCGCCACCTGTGGGCCGGATGCGACCGTGGCGCAGGCACTCTCGGTGGTCAGCACGTCACGCGGACTGCAGCCCGAGGCACTGCTGAAGGTGCACGTGCTCGACGAGAACCGCCTCGTCGGGGTGATCTCCGTGATCGCGCTGCTACAGGCCGAGTCGGACGCGCGCGTCGGCGACGTCATGGACGACGACCCCGTCCGGGTGACGCCCGACGCCGACCTGCCCGACGTCGCGCTGCTGATGGCCGATTACAACCTGTACACCATCCCTGTGGTCGACGACACCGACCGAGTGCTGGGCGTCGTCACGGTCGACGACATACTGGAAGCGACCATCCCCGAAGACTGGCGCCGCCGCGAGCCCGCGCCCCGCCCGATTCGTGAGGAACCGGCTTCGGCTGCGCTGGACGGGACAGGTTCGTGATGAACACGGTCCGCGACCCACAGTCCACGCTGCTGGAATTCGCGGCGCCCAAGGCATCGATCGCGGCATTCATCCCACTCGCGGCGACCACACGCACAGCAGAATCCGCCCACACTCCTGCCGCAAGCTGCTCACCCTCCGGCGTATCGACCATGGCCGCAGACACATCCGTGACGCCCATCACGGCGTTCGACGGAACGGGGTTACGATGACCGAGACCGGCGGAACACGTTCCACGCCAGCAGATCCCGCAGCAGTGCCTGGGTCGGCGACGAATAACACGGCATCGACCGGCCCGTCCGGTTCGGGTACAACCGGTTCGGCATCCACGTCCGATTCGAGCGCCACCGGCGCCGGCCGATCCGGTTCGGGTGCATCCGATTCGACGCCTGCGCCCGACTCGTCGACCACCGACACCGGTCGATCCCACACTGCGGCAACCGCGCCCGCATCGAGCGCCTCACCTCGTTCGGAGGCACGACGTTCGGCCGTGCTGGATTCGGCGCATCTGGGCGATATCGAAGGCGCGCTCGGCCGGATCAGCGTCAACGACACCGACCGCCCGCGCACGCTGCGTACCCGGATGCTGACGCTTCTTGCGATCGTCGGGCCCGGGCTGATCGCGATGGTCGGCGACAACGACGCGGGCGGGGTGGCCACCTATGCGCAGGCCGGGCAGAACTACGGATACAGCCTGCTGTGGGTGCTGTTGCTGCTGATCCCGGTGCTGATCGTCAACCAGGAGATGGTGGTGCGCCTGGGCGCGGTCACCGGCATCGGGCACGCCCGGCTGATCAACGAGCGGTTCGGGCGCGGCTGGGGCTGGTTCTCGGTCGGCGACCTGTTCATCCTGAACTTCCTGACCATCGTCACCGAATTCATCGGTATCTCCCTGGCCGCGGACTACATCGGTGTGTCCAAATACATCGTGGTGCCGGTCGCGGCGGTGGCGCTGGTGGTGATCATGGCGTCCGGCAGCTTCCGCCGCTGGGAGCGCGCGATGTTCGTGTTCATCGCGATCAGCGTGCTGCAGGTCCCGCTGGTGCTCATGTCGCATCCCCACTGGGCGCACGCGGCAAGGGATTTCGTCGTTCCCGGCGTGCAGGGCGGGTTCAGCTCCGATGCGGTGCTGCTGATCATCGCGATCGTGGGCACGACCGTCGCACCGTGGCAGCTGTTCTTCCAGCAGTCCAACATCGTGGACAAGCGCATCACCCCGCGGTTCATCAGCTATGAGCGCGCCGACACCACCCTGGGCGCGTTCGTCGTGGTCATCGGTGCGACGGCGATCCTGATGACCGCCGACTACGCCGCACGCTCGACCGGCACCGTCGGCAAGTTCATCGACGCGGGCAACATAGCCCACCTGCTCGGCCACGTGGAGGGCGTACTCGGCTCGTTCTTCGCGATCGTGCTGCTGGACGCCTCGATCATCGGCGCGGCGGCGGTAACGCTGGCGACCAGCTACGCGTTCGGCGACGTCTTCGGCCTCAAACACTCACTGCACCGCGGCTTCTCGGACGCGAAACAGTTCTACCTGTCCTACATCGCGATGGTCGCACTGGCCGCGGCGATCGTGCTGATCCCCGGGGCGCCACTGGGTTTGATCACCACCGCCGTACAGGCCCTGGCCGGTCTGCTGCTCCCCAGCGCGAGCGTATTCCTGCTCCTGCTGTGCAACGACCGACAAGTGCTGGGCCCGTGGGTGAATCGCACGTGGCTCAATATCGTCGCGGGCGTCATCGTGGCAGTGCTCCTGCTGCTGTCGGGAATCCTCATGGCCACCACCCTGTTCCCGCACATCGACGTCACCGAGACCGCCGCATACATCGCCGTAGCCATGATCGTCCTGGCCATGATCGCCGCCGCCACCCTACGCTGGATCCAGCGC